>NZ_JBNJLK010000001.1:0-678744 GCF_051195255.1 Falsirhodobacter sp. 1013
GCTGAAGACACGCTGTACCTGTTCGTCGGCATCGACCGCACGAGCGAGTTCGCCGTGACCCAGCCCGTCGACAAGGCGGGGAAGATGGCGGCCGCCCGGTTCTTGCGTGATCTGATCGCTGCCGTTCCCTACCGACTGCACACGGTGCTGACCGACAACGGCGTCCAATTCACAAATCGAAGCTGCGACATAAGTGCCTTCGAGCACATCTTCGACCGCGTGTGCAGGAAGCAGGAAATCGAGCACAGGCTGACAGACGTGAAGCCCCCTCGGACGGATGGCCAAGTGGAGCGGATGAACCGCACAATCAAGGACGCGACCCTCGAACGCTTCCATTCCGACGACCACAATCAGCTTCGCATTCATCTCTCCGCCGTCATGGCGGCCTACAACTTCGCGCGCAGGCTCAAGACCCCCGGCGGCCTCACGCCCTACGAATACATCTGCAAGATCTGGACATCCGAGCCAGACAGATTCATCCTAAACCCGATCCACCAGATGCCGGGACTGAACACCTAGGTGCGCCTGCTTACAGGCATCTACATGATCCATTTGGCCTCCGGTACGATGATGCTTAGGTAAAGATCATGATTCCGAAAAATAGCAAGCGCCTGACCCTTACCGACGCCGCCGTTCAACGCACCCTGCGCCACGTACCCGATCCGGGCACGCCGCCGGGCTGGACCCTGCTGACCGAGGACGACTACGACCGTCTGGCGGCCGACCTAATCCGCGGGCATGAAGGGCCGATCCCCATCTTCGCCTATGGCAGCCTGATCTGGAATCCCGGATTTGCGGTTGGCCCGATCCGAAAGGCCGTGGCCCATGGATGGCACCGTTCCTTCTGTCTGGAAATCCTGCAATGGCGCGGCAGCCCCGACTGTCCCGGCCTGATGATGGCGCTGGAACGCGGCGGTTCTGCCACCGGCCTGATCATGGAGATCGCCGAGGGGCACGAGGCCGAGGCCCTGCGCGCCCTGCTGAAGCGCGAGCTGGTGGCGAAGGAACTGGTGGAGAATGTCCGCTGGGTGACCGTGAAGACGGAGCGTGGGATCGAACGTGCCCTGACCTTCTGGGCCGGGCCGAAAGGGCCGATGGTGGTGTCCTTGCCGCCCGAGGTTCAGGCCTGGCGTCTGGCCCATGCCTGCGGCCATGGCGGGTCGGGCGCGCAATACCTGCACAACACTGTCCGCAAGCTGGAGGAATACG
This sequence comes from Falsirhodobacter sp. 1013, assembly GCF_051195255.1. Taxonomy (NCBI): domain Bacteria; kingdom Pseudomonadati; phylum Pseudomonadota; class Alphaproteobacteria; order Rhodobacterales; family Paracoccaceae; genus Falsirhodobacter; species Falsirhodobacter sp. 1013. The sequence goes on from NZ_JBNJLK010000001.1 coordinate 1,210, forward strand.
GGCTGCGCGACCGCAACCTCGCGCATCTGGAACATCTGACGGCGACCGAGATCACGCGCTGGCCCACGGGTCAGGGCACGATCGTGCCTGACACCTAGATCGCGGTCAGGCGGCCCGCGTCCATCCGCACCATGCGGTCCATCCGCGCAGCGAGGTCCAGGTTGTGCGTGGCGATCAGCGCCGACAGGCCGGTTTCGCGCACCAGCGACATCAGCGCCGCGAACACCTTGTCCGAGGTTCCGGGATCGAGGTTGCCCGTCGGTTCGTCCGCCAGCAGCAGGCGCGGCCGGTTGGCCAGCGCGCGGCAGAAGGCCACGCGCTGCTGTTCCCCGCCCGACATGGCGGCGGGACGGTGATCGCCCCGGTGGCCGATGCCGACATGGCCCAGCAGTTCGGTGGCCCGCGCCTCGGCGTCCTTGCGGGAGATGCCGCTGGCCAGTTGCGGCAGGATGATGTTCTCAGCCGCCGTGAATTCGGGCAGCAAGTGGTGGAACTGGTAGATGAAGCCCACTTCGCGCCGCCGTGCTTCGGTCCGGGCGCGGTCGCTTCTGCCGGCATAGTCGGTGCCACCGATGACGACGCGCCCCTGGTCGGGCGTGTCCAGAAGGCCCGCGATGTGCAGAAGCGTGGATTTTCCCGCGCCCGAAGGGGCGACCAGCGCCACGACCTCGCCCGCGGCGACGGTCAAATCGGCCCCGTCCAGCACGGTGATCGCGTTCGGCTTGCCTTGGTTGTAGCCCTTCCGCAAGCCGTCCAGAACCAGCATGTCATTCATAGCGCAGGGCCTCCACCGGGTTCATGCGGGCGGCGCGGCGGGCCGGGAAGATGGTGATGATGAAGGACAGGCCCAGCGACAGTGACACGGCGGACAGCACGTCCGACAGTTGCAGCTTGGCCGGAAGATGGTAGATGCCCCGGATCTCCGGATCCCAGACACCGCCGCCCGACACGTAGTTCACAAGGCTGAAGATCGGATCGATGTAGACCGCGAAGAGGCAGCCGAGGATCACGCCCATCAGCGTGCCCACGATCCCCGTCCCCGCCCCGCAGATGAAGAACACCCGCAGGATCGACCCTTCGGTCAGGCCCATCGTGCGCAGGATGCCGATGTCGCGGCCCTTGTTCTTCACCAGCATGATCAGGCCCGACACGATGTTCATCGTCGCGATCAGCACGAGGACGGAGAGGATGACGAACATCACGTTGTCCTCCACGTCCAGCGCGCGCAGGAAGCTGCCGGAACTGTCGCGCCACGTCCAGAGCAACCCTTCGGGCCCGATGGCGTCGGACAGCGCGGGCAGGTAGCGGTCCACCTGTTCGGGATCCTGCACCATCACTTCGATCTCGTCGGCAAGGCCTTCGCGGTTGAAGAAGCTCTGCGCCTCGGCGAAGGGCAGGTAGACGCGGGTCTTGTCGATGTCATAGCGCCCGGCACTGAAGATGTAGACCACCTCGTAGGCGTTCACGCGGGGGCTGGTGCCGAAGGCCGTGCGTACGCCGTTGGCGCTGGTCAGGCGGAGGCGGTCGCCCACGGAAACGCCCATGTCGCGCGCCATCTGGGCCCCGATGGCGATGCCGCGGTCCAGATCGTCCACGTTGCCCTCGCCCCCCGAACCGACGCGGGGGATCGCCTTCAGATCCTCCAGCCGGATGCCGTAGACGTCGCCCAAGCCCGACACGTCGTTGGCCGACGCCATGACCTGCCCCTTCACCAAGGGTGCCGCGCGGGTCACGCCCTCCACCCCCGCGATGCGCTGGGACAAGGCGTCGTAATCGGAAAAGCCGCGGATCACCTCGCCCTGTTCGTTCACCTGCCCCGCAGAATAGACGTTCACATGGGCGTTGGCGCCCAGGATCGTGTCCACGAATTCAGTGCGAAAGCCCGCGCGCACCGACAGCGTCGCGATCAGCGCGAAGACGGCCAGCGTGATGCCGATCAGGCTGATCCACGTCATGACGGACACGCCGCCTTCGGCCCGCTTGGCGCGCAGATAGCGCCAGGCGATCATCCATTCGAAGCCCGCGAAGGGTCTGGTCGCCATGGCGTTCTTCCTTGTCAGATGGCGGCGTAGATCTGGGTCAGGCGATCCACCACCGCTTCCATCGACAGTTCCTCGCTCTCACCCGTGCGGCGCGAGGTCAACTCCACCTTACCATTGGCGAGACCGCGCGGGCCGACCGTGATGCGCCACGGCAGGCCGATCAGGTCCATCGTCGCGAACTTGGCGCCCGCGCGTTCGTCGCGGTCGTCATACAGCGGCTCCAGCCCTTGGGCGACCAGCGCGGAATAAAGCGCGTTGCAGGCGCTGTCGGTGGAGGCGTCGCCCTGCTTCAGGTTCACGATGCCCGCATGGAACGGCGTCACGCCTTCGGGCCAGATGATGCCCTTGTCGTCGTGGTTCGCCTCGATGATGGCGCCCAGCAGGCGGGACACGCCGATGCCGTGGCTGCCCATCTCCACCGGGACGCGGCTGCCGTCGGCGGTGACGACGTTGGCGCCCATCGCTTCGGAATACTTGGTGCCGAAATAGAAGATCTGCCCCACCTCGATCCCGCGAGCCACGCGGCGGCGGTCCTCGGACACTTCGGCGAACAGCGTCTCGTCATGCGTCTCGTCGGTGCGGGCGTAAAGGGTCGTGAACTCCTCGCACACGGCGGCCACGGCGGCACGGTCGTCCATGTCCACGTCGCGCGCACCCAGCTTCAGGTCGGTGACGGCGCTGTCATAGAAGACCTCGCTTTCGCCGGTTTCGGCCAGCACCAGGAATTCGTGCGTGTTGTCGCCGCCGATGGGGCCGGAGGCCGCGCGCATCGGGATCGCCGTCAGGCCCATGCGTTCATAGGTGCGCAGATAAGCGACCATGTGGCGGTTGTAGGCGTGCAGCGCCGCGTCGCGGTCGATGTCGAAGCTGTAGCCGTCCTTCATCAGGAACTCGCGCCCGCGCATCACGCCGAAGCGGGGCCGCATCTCGTCGCGGAACTTCCACTGCACCTGGTACAGGGTCAGCGGCAGGTCCTTGTAGCTGTTCACGTGGGACCGGAAGATGTCGGTGATCATCTCCTCGTTCGTGGGGCCGTACAGCATCTCGCGGCCCTGACGGTCCTTGATGCGCAGCATTTCCTGCCCGTAATCGTCGTAGCGGCCGGATTCGCGCCACAGGTCGGCCGATTGCAGCGTGGGCATCAGCAGGGGAATGTGGCCCGCGCGGATCTGCTCCTCGTGGACGATCTGCTCGATCCGCTTCAGGATCTTGAAGCCCAGCGGCAGCCAGGAATAGATGCCGGCCGACTGCTGCTTGATCATCCCGGCCCGCAGCATGTAGCGGTGCGAGACGATCTGCGCCTCGGAGGGGTTTTCCTTCAGGACGGGCAGGAAATAACGGCTCAGGCGCATGAATGCCTCATAAGATACGGTTGCAAGGGGTTTAGGGCCTTGGCCCTGCGGGGGCAAGCGCCCCGCGCTTGCCCTTGCGTGAACCGGCCGGTTGGGCCATGGATTGGCCAGCACCAAGGGGGCACGATGCAACTGACCGAACTCAATCAGGCCAAATGGTGGGGCATCGCCGCAGTCGTGTTCCTGGTGGTGATGTGGTTCCTCGGGGATGTGATCCTGCCTTTCCTCGTGGGCGGGGCCATCGCCTATTTCCTTGATCCGCTGGCCGACCGGCTGGAAAAGCTGGGGCTCAGCCGCGCGTTGTCGACGGCCGTCATCGCGATCCTCGCGGTGCTGATCTTCGTGCTGCTGATCCTGGCTGTCATCCCTACGCTGGTGAACCAGCTGACGCAGCTGATCAACGTGGCCCCCACCATCTTCACGCAGTTGCAGGCGTTCCTGATGGATCGCTTCCCCGACCTCAACGATGAAACCTCCACCATCCGCCAGACGCTCGATTCGCTGGGACGCGCGATCCAGGAACGGGGCGGGCAGATGGCGAACACGCTCATCACCTCGTTCTACTCGGTGATCAACGCGGTGGTGTTCATCGTCGTGGTGCCGGTCGTGACCTTCTACATGCTGCTGGACTGGGACAAGATGGTGGCCAAGGTGAACGCCCTGCTGCCGCTGGAGCACGCCCCCACCGTCCGCGAACTTGCGCGCGAGATCGACCGCACGCTGGCGGGCTTCGTGCGCGGTCAGACCGTGGTGTGCCTGATCCTCGGCGTTTATTACGCCTTCGCCCTGATGGCGGCGGGGCTGAACTTCGGCGCCATCGTGGGCGCCATCGCGGGGTTCCTGACCTTCATCCCTTACGTGGGTGCGCTGGTGGGAGGGGGACTGGCCATCGGGCTGGCGCTGTTCCAGTTCTGGGGCGACTGGTGGCAGATCGTCATCATCTGGGCGATCTTCCAGTCGGGGCAGTTCGTGGAAGGCAACATCCTGACGCCACGCCTTGTCGGAAGCTCGGTCGGGCTGCATCCGGTGTGGCTGTTGTTCGCGCTGTCGGCCTTCGGGGCGCTGTTCGGGTTCGTGGGCATGCTGGTGGCCGTGCCGGTCGCCGCCGCCATTGGCGTGCTGGCCCGCTTCGGACTTGCGCAATACAAGGCCAGCCGCCTGTATCACGGCGACGATCAACCGGTGCAGGAAAACCAGGGGTGATACGCCAGCTTGCGTTCGACCTGCCGGCCCGTCCCGCGCTGGGACGGGCGGATCTGTTCGTATCGCCGGCCAACGCCCTGGCGGTGGCCAGTCTGGACGGCTGGCGCGACTGGCCGCAGAACAAGATGATCCTCGTGGGGCCGCACGGCGCGGGCAAGACGCATCTGGCGCATGTCTGGGCGTCGGACGCGGATGCGGTGCTGGTGGATTGCGGCGCCCTGCCCGGCGCGGACCTTGCGCTGCTGGCCGAAGAAAGCGCCGTCGTGCTGGAAGACGCGGACACGCTGGCCGGCGATGACGAGGCGGAGGCCGCGCTGTTCCACCTGCACAACCTGCTCGCCGAACGGCAGCGGCCGTTCCTTCTGACCGCGTCCATCCCGCCGCGCGACTGGGGGCTGCACCTTCCGGACGTGAAAAGCCGGATGCTGGCGGCGCCCGTGGCCCGCTTGGACGCGCCCGATGACAGTCTGCTGTCGGCCGTTCTGGTGAAGCTGTTCGCGGATCGCCAGATCACGGTGCCGCCCGCGCTGGTGTCGTGGCTGATGTCCCGCATGGACCGAGACCTTGGCACCGCCCGCACGCTGGTCGCGGCGCTGGACGCCCGATCCCTGGCCGAACAGCGGCCCGTCACGCGCCAGATGGCGATGGATGTACTGGTCAGCATTTAAGTGTAACAATGACATGACAGACTTGCGAAACTATTGTTACAAAAGCTTCACGAGACAGGCGCATGTGCCAGTTATATCTCCAAGCTCATGACGAACGCTGATTTTCTTCTTTCCGACTTTCCCCCCGCCATTGCGTTGCCGCGTGTGGAAACAATGGGGCAACGCCGTTTCGTGAACCGGGAACTGAGCTGGCTCGCCTTCAACTGGCGTGTTCTGGACGAGGCGTCAAACCCCGCCGTGCCCCTGCTGGAACGGCTGCGCTTCCTGTCCATCTCCGACACCAACCTGGACGAGTTCTATACGGTGCGCGTGGCTGGCCTTCGTGCACTGGCCCGCCGGGCCAAACCCGGCCTGTCCGAAGACGGACGTTCGCCGGTGGAGCAGTTGACCCTGATCAACGCCGACGCCCGCGCCCTGATGCGCAAGCAGCAGGCCGTGTGGAACCGCCTGCGCCGCCAGATGGAAACGCAGGGCATCCGCCTGATGACGCGGTCGAAGCTGACAAAGCGCGACCTTGCCCATCTGGAAGCGCATTTCCTGGCGAACGTCTTCCCGGTGCTGTCGCCCTTGGCCATCGACCCGGCCCACCCCTTCCCGTTCATCCCGAACACCGGCTTCTGCCTTGGTCTGCAACTGGAACGCACGGCCGACCGTCGCCGCCTTCAGGCGCTGCTGCCGATTCCCCAGCAGGTCGCGCGCTTTGTCCACCTGCCGGGCCGTCCGGGCGAAACCCGTGTCCTGCCGCTGGAGGAGTTGCTGCTGCTGCACCTGCACCGGCTGTTCCCCGGTTATACCGACCACGGCCACTGCACCTTCCGCGTGTTGCGCGACAGCGATCTTGAGGTGGAGGAGGAGGCCGAGGATCTGGTGCGGGAGTTCGAGACCGCGCTGAAACGCCGCCGCCGCGGCGACGTGATCCGCCTGTCCATCAGCGCCGGCGCGCCCGAGGATCTGTTCGCCACCATCAAGGACGAACTCGACGTGTCGGACGACGAGATCGTGGAGGCGCGGGGCCTGATCGGCCTGTCGGACCTGAAGGAACTGGTCCTGTCCTCGCGTCCCGACCTTTTGTGGCCGCGCTTCACGCCGCGCGTGCCCGAACGGGTGCAGGATTTCGAAGGCGACATGTTCGCGGCGATCCGCCAGAAGGACATGCTGCTGCATCACCCTTATGAAACCTTCGACATGGTGATCCGCTTCCTGCAACAGGCGGCGAACGATCCCGACGTGCTGGCGATCAAGCAGACGCTGTACCGCACCTCCACCGACAGCCCGATCGTGGCGGCCTTGTGCGAGGCGGCGGAGGCCGGCAAATCCGTGACCGCGCTGGTGGAACTGAAGGCCCGCTTCGACGAGGCCGCGAACATCCGCCAGTCCCGCCGGCTGGAACGGGCGGGGGCGCATGTCGTTTACGGCTTCATGAAGTACAAGACCCACGCGAAGATCAGCACGGTCGTGCGGCGCGAAGGGGACCAGCTGGTCACCTACACCCATTACGGAACGGGCAACTACCACCCGATCACGGCGCGGATCTACACCGACCTGTCCTTCTTCACCTGCGATCCGGCGCTGGGGCGGGACGCGCAGAAGGTCTTCAACTACCTGTCGGGCTATGTGCAGCCCGAAGGGCTGGAGAACCTCGCCATCTCTCCCACCGGGCTGAAGCCGCGCCTGCTGGAGATGATCGCGGCCGAGGCCGAGCACGCCCGCAAGGGGCGTCCCGCCGCGATCTGGGCCAAGATGAACTCCCTCGTGGAGCCGGAGGTGATCGACGCGCTGTATGCGGCCGGACAGGCAGGCGTGAAGATCAGCCTGATCATCCGGGGCATCTGCGGGCTGCGTCCCGGCGTGAAGGGCATGTCGGAAAACATCCGCGTGAAGTCCATCGTCGGGCGGTTCCTGGAACACAGCCGCATCGTCTGTTTCGGCAACGGCCACGGCCTGCCGTCAAAGAAGGCGCGGGTGTTCTTCTCCTCGGCCGACTGGATGGGGCGCAACCTGAACCGTCGCGTGGAAACGCTGGTGGAAGCGAAGAACCCCACCGTGAAGGCCCAGATCACCGACCAGATCATGGCCGCCAACATGGCGGACGAGGCGCAAAGCTGGGTGATGGACGGGCATGGCCGCTATCTTCGGGCCGATGCGGGGGACAAGGCGTTTTCCTGCCACCGCTTCTTCATGGAAAATCCGTCCTTGTCAGGACGGGGCACGGCGGGTGACAAGGATGTGCCCCGCCTGACGCACAGCTTCGACGAAGGCCGCGTCGGTGAGTGAGATCCGCTTCCGACCCCTGTTCAACGCGCAAGGAAGACCACGATGACCCGAGTGACCGCTTCAAGGGCCGAAGACGCCGCGCTGTTCGGGCGCCCGCTGTTCGATGATCCGTCGGTGCGCGCCCTGCGGCGGGTGGGCGTTGTGGATGTGGGATCGAACTCGGTCCGGATGGTGGTGTTCGACGGAGCCGCCCGCAGCCCGGCCTATTTCTTCAATGAAAAGGTCATGTGCGGCTTGGGCCTTGGCCTTGCGGAAACGAACCGCCTGAACCCGTCGGGGCGGGAACGCGCGCTGGCGGCGCTGAACCGCTTTGCGGCGCTGGCCCGCGGCATGGGCATCAAGGATATGACCGTCGTCGCCACCGCGGCCGTGCGCGAGGCCGAGGACGGCCCCCAGTTCCAGAAGGAGGTGGAGGCGCTGACCGGCCTGAAGCTAACCGTCATCGACGGCGATCAGGAGGCGCGGCTGTCCTCGCAGGGGGTGCTGCTGGGCTGGCCGGACGCGCAGGGCATCGTTTGCGACATCGGCGGCAACTCCATGGAACTGGCGCGGATCGGTGGCGGAGAGGTAGGCCTGCGCGGCACGACGCCGCTTGGCCCCTTCCGGATGCAGCAGGTGGCTGGCGGCGCCAAGGAACGGCGCGCGCACATCCACAAGGTGCTGAAGCCCCTCAAAGACCTGCTTCAGCCCCATCGCGACCGGATCTTCCTTGTGGGCGGATCGTGGCGCGTCATCGCCCGGCTGGACATGGAACGGCGGAAATATCCGCTGACCGTTCTGCACGAATACCGGATGCAGCCGAAGGACGTGCTGGACACGCTGGACTGGATCGCCGCCTCGGACCCGCAGGCCCTGCGCGCCGCCACCGGCACCTCGGCCGAGCGGATGGAACTGGTGCCGCTGGCTTCCGAGGTTCTGCGCGAGCTGATCGCGATGTTCGAACCTTCGGAGATCGACATCTCCTCCTACGGCATCCGCGAGGGGCTGCTCTACGAGGCCATGCCCCAACGCCTGCGCGAACGGGATCCGCTGATCGAGGCGGCGCGGGCGGCCGAACTGTCCTCGGCCCGCATTCCCGGCTTTGGCAAGACGCTCTACCAGTTCCTGCTGCCCTTGTTCGAAGAGGTGCCGGCGGAACGCCAGCGCCTGATCAAGGCCGCGTGCCTGCTGCACGACACGACGTGGCGCGCCCATCCCGATTTCCGGGCCGAGATGTGCTTTGACAACGCCACCCGTGCCAATCTGGGCGGGCTGGATCATCCGGGGCGGGTCTTCCTGGGGCTGGCCCTGCTGCACCGCTACAAGAACAACCGCTCCGGCACCCGCTTCGACCACCTGTTCCCCCTGCTGAGCGAGGACGAGATCCGCGAGGCGGAGGTGCTGGGCAAGGCCATGCGCTTTGGCGCCATGTTCGCGATGGACGACCTGACGCAGGCGGGCCGCCTGTCGTGGAAGCCGAAGAAGCGTGTTCTGGCCCTGCATCTGAGCGCGAAGGGCGAGCCCCTGTTCGGCGAGGTGGCGCAGGCCCGCTTCCGGTCGCTTGCAAATTCCCTTGGCGCGACGGCGGAGGTGAAGGCCCCATGATCCGCCCCGCCACGCTGGACGATGCGCAGGCCCTTCGTGCCGTCTGGGACACGATGATCACAGACTCCACCGCCAACTTTTCCGAGATCCTGAAAACGGAGGCGGAGGTGGAGGAGGCCATCCGCACCCGCCCGCTGCTGCTGGTCGCGGAACTGGACGGCAGGGTGGTGGGGTTTGCGACCTATGGCCAGTTCCGGGCCAATTCCGGCTATCGCTTCACGATGGAAAACACGATCGCGCTGCTGCCCATCGCCAAGGGGCGCGGTTTCGGCCGCCAACTGATGACCGGGATCGAGGATCACGCACGTGCCGGCGGGGCACATTCGATGATCGCGGGCGTCAGCGGACGCAACACCGACGGCATCGCCTTTCACAAGGCCTGCGGCTACGATACGGTCGCCGTGGTGCCGCAGTCGGGTTTCAAATGGGGCGAATGGCTCGATCTCGTGCTGATGCAGAAATTCCTCTGACACGGCCGCCGGTTCGGGCTATATTGCCCTTCATGTCCATATGGTCCCGCATTTCAGCCGCCCTTGCGGCTCTCGCTCATGGCGAATCCCTGTCGATGGTGTTCGCCCGTCTGCGCACGCCCCCCGAACGGTCCGTCGCCTTCACCATCGCCGTGATCGGTCTGGGGGCCAAGATGGCCAAGGCCGATGGCGAGGTCACGCGCCGTGAGGTCGCCGCCTTCCGCCGCATCTTCGCCCTGCCCGAGGGGGAGGAGCAGAACGCCGCGCGCGTCTTCAACCTCGCGCGTCAGGACGTGGCCGGCTTTGAATCTTATGCCCGCACGATTGCCGAGATGTTCCGTGACAATTGCGACACGCTGATCGACGTTCTGGAAGGTCTGTTCCAGATCGCCACCGCCGACGGCAACTACTCGGACGCGGAGGACCAGTTCCTGCGGGACGTGGCGCGCATCTTCGACGTGGGCGACCGCTGCTTCCGCGTCTTGCGCAACCGTTTCGTCGCAGGCAATTGCGATCCCTATGACGTGCTGGGCGTCGACACGAACGCGCCGATGGACCAGATCCGCAACGCGTGGAAAAAGGCCGTGCGGGACAACCATCCGGACCGGCTGATCTCTCGCGGGGTGCCGGCCGAGGCCATCAAGCTGGCCGAGGAGCGGTTGATCCACATCAACCGGGCTTGGGACGAAATCAACGCCCATCAGGCCGCATGAAAAGGGCCGCTCGAGGGCGGCCCATTTCCGATCAGTTGCAGTTCTGGCCCGGAACCATGCAGGAACCGCCACCGGCCAGCGCGCCGATCAGGGCGCCCTTGGTCTTGCCACCGCCGGTCGCGTCCGCGATCACGGCCCCTGCCGCAGCACCGCCCAGCGTGCGGACCGCCGCGTTGTTCACCGGGGAGGTGCCGTAGCTGCCGCCGTAGCCGCTGTTGCTGTACGGCTGGCTGCACCCGGCGATCGTGCCCGTCGCCACCACGGCTGCCAAGATCAGAAGTTTCGTTTTAGCCATTCTTCGGCCCTCCTCATGGAATTCTTATCGTAGCAGGATAACCGAACCTGTGGCAGGGAAAAGACGCAATTGCGTGTTCAGGGCCACGGTCGGCATTTCGGCGCCGAACATGCGCGTCATTCGTCCCAGTCGTCGTCATCCTCATCGAAGGCGACGGGGGGCGCGTCGGCCGCAAAGACGGCCGGAAACGCGGCTTCGGCCTTGGCGGCATCGATGCGCAGCAGGGCGTCGTAGCTTTGGGGGTCGAACGGATCCTCGGCCGGAACCACCTCGCGCCCGAACAGCCAGGACAGGCGTCCCGCGTCCAGATTGCCGCGTTCGAAGGGTTCTTCGCCGAAATGGGCCCAAAGCGCCGCCATGAACGCCTCGTCCGCCGCGCGGTCAATGTTCTTGCGGTCGCGGTAGCGTTCGCGACGGATGATTTTCGTGGGGCCATCCTTTGACGCGCGCCGGATGACGAATTGGTGGTCGGTCCCCGTCAGGCGGCCCGGGAACCCGCGATGTTTTTGCATTTTCGTCCAGAAAAAAGCGGGCGGGGACAAGCCCCGCCCCGCGAAATTATTGCCACTTGTTGGTATAGGTCGGCTCGGTCGTCACGGCAGCCGGTGCGGGCTGGGTCACGACGACTTCTTCACGCTTGGGGGCGCAAGCGGCAGCCAGAGCAGCGACGAAGACGACACAGGTGATGCGGGCGGTCAGCGACATAGTGAACTCCTAAAGAAAGCGGGTCGGGGACCATCCCCTTCTCCGTGACACGGTTACGTAGGGCCGTGACGATGCAAAGCTAATGCAACGGCAAGACTTTGCACACCGAAAATTGAGGTCACCGTTGCCGCACCTGCCAGTCGGGGTGCATCCACGGCTCGGCACCCTTGGGCGGCAGGCGGCGACTCAGGATGTGATCGGCGATCTTTTCCCCCACCATGATGGAAGGGCCGTTCAGGTTCCCGTTCGTGATGCGCGGGAAGATGGAGCTGTCGGCCACGCGCAGGCCGTCCACGCCGATGACGCGGCCTTCGGGATCGACGACGGCCAGCGGGTCGTCCGCCCGCCCCATGCGCGCCGTGCCGCAGGGGTGATAGGCGCTTTCGGCATGTTCGCGGATGAAGGCGTCGATCTCGGCGTCGCTTTGCACGGCGGATCCCGGCTGGATCTCGTGCTTCACATGGGGGGCCATGGCGGGTTGGGCGAACACCTCGCGCGTCAGGCGGATGCAGGACCGGAACTCTGCCCAATCATCCGGGTGGGACATGTAGTTGAAGCGGATCACCGGATCGGCCGCCGGATCGGCCGAAGCCAGCGTCACGCGGCCGCGCGATTTCGACCGCATCGGCCCCACATGCACCTGGAAACCGTGACCTTCCGCCGCAGCCTTTCCGTCATAGCGCACGGCCAGCGGCAGGAAGTGATACTGGATGTCCGGATACTCGATCCCCGCCCGCGACCGGATGAAGCCGCAGGCCTCGAATTGGTTTGAGGCGCCAAGCCCGGTGTGGAGCGAGATCCACTGCAACCCGACCCGCATCTTGCCGGGCAGGTTCCAGTAGCGGAACAGCGTGTTCGGCTGCAACGCCGCGAACTGCATGTAGACTTCCAGATGGTCCTGCAGATTCGCGCCCACGCCCGGCCGGTCGGCCACGACGGGGATGCCATGCTGGGACAGATGCCCGCCCTCGCCGATTCCCGACAGCATCAGCAGCTTCGGGGTGTTGAGGGAGGAGGCGCAGAGGATGACCTCCTGCCCCGCGCGGATCACCTGCACGCGGTTCTTGCGGCGCACCTCCACCCCCACGGCGCGGGTTCCTTCCAGAATCACCCGCTGGGCAAAGGCGCGCAGCAGGATCACGCGGCCCGTGCGCAGGGCCGGACGCAGATAGGCGTTGGCGGCGGACCAGCGGCGACCCTTCCAGATCGTCGCCTCCATCGGGCCGAAGCCTTCCTGCTGCTTGCCGTTGTAATCCTGCGTCAGGGGATAACCCGCCTCCTCCCCCGCCGCGATGAAGGCGTTGAACAGCGGGTTGCGGCGGGGTCCGCGCGTCACGTGCAGGGGACCGCGGTCGCCGCGCCAGTCGCTGCCGTCGGGATTGGGACCGTGCCAGGTTTCCATCCGGCGGAAATAGGGAAGAACGTCGGCAAAGGACCACTCCTCCGCCCCCGCATCCGCCCAGTGGTCGAAGTCCCGCGCGTGGCCCCGCACATAGACCATCCCGTTGATGGACGAGGACCCCCCGATGACCTTGCCGCGCGGTGTCACCAGTTGCCGCCCGTTCAGATGCGGCTCCGGCTGCGATTTCAGGCCCCAGTCATAGCGGGGCATGTTCATCGGAAAGGACAGCGCCCCCGGCATCTGGATGAACGGGCCCCAGTCCGATCCGCCATGTTCGATGACGGTGACGGTCTTGCCCGCCTCGGCCAGCCGGTAGGCCAGGGCGCAGCCGGCGCTGCCCGCGCCGACGATGACGTAATCAGAAGGGCGCATCGACCGGCCCCATGCCCACGTAGACGGATTTCAGCTGGGTGTAATGGTCGATCGCGGCCTTGCCGTTCTCGCGCCCCACGCCCGACATCTTCACGCCGCCGAAGGACGATTCGACCGGCGTCAGGTTGTAGGCGTTGATCCAGCAGGTGCCCGCCTGAAGCTGGCCCACGACGCGGTGGCCGCGGGCAAGGTCGGCGGTGAAGACGCCGGCGGCCAGCCCGAACTCCGTCGCGTTGGCGCGGGCGATGACCTCGGCCTCCTCCTCGAAATCAAGGACGGCCATCACGGGGCCGAACACCTCCTCGCAGGCCAGGGTCATCCTGTCGGTCACGTCGGCGAAGACGGTGGGCGGCACGAACATCCCCTGCCCCGCGCCGCCCGTCACCAGCCGCGCCCCTTCGGCCACGGCCTTGCCGACATAAGCGCGGACCTTTTCGGCCTGCGCGGCGCTGACCAGCGGGCCCATCTGGGTCGCCGGATCCAGCGGGTCGCCCATCACGATCGCTTCGGACCGGGCTTTCAGGCGCTCTAGGAACACATCCTTGATGCTGCGATGCACGAAGACCCGCGTGCCGTTCGAACAGATCTGGCCCGAGGAGTAGAAGTTCCCCAGCATCGCCGCGCCCACCGCCGAATCGATGTCGGCATCCGCGAACACGATCAGGGGTGACTTGCCGCCCAGTTCCATCGTGACATGGCGGATGCCGTCCGCCGCCGCGGCGTAGACCTTGCGCCCCGTGGGGACAGATCCCGTCAGCGACACCTTCGCCACGCGCGGATCGGTCACTAGCGCCGCCCCCACCCCGCCAAAGCCCTGCACCACGTTGAAGAGGCCGGGGGGCGCCCCCGCCTCGATCAGGATCGCAGCCAGTTGAAGGGCGCCCAGCGGCGTCACCTCGGACGGTTTGAACACCATCGCGTTGCCCATGGCGAGTGCGGGCGCGGCCTTCCAGCAGGCGATCTGGCTGGGATAGTTCCACGCGCCGATCCCCACGCAAACGCCCAGCGGTTCACGAAGGGAATAGGCGAAGTCCGTCCCCAGAGGCACGGTTTCCCCCGTCACGGTGGGGGCGAGGCCCGCGAAGTATTCCAGCGCGTCGGCGCCCGAGGGCCAGTCCGCCACCTCGGTTTCCTGGATGGGTTTGCCGGTGTCCAGAACCTCCAGCACCGACAGGTTGGCGTTGCGGTCTCGGATGATGTCGGCGGCCCGGCGCAGGACGCGGCCGCGTTCCACGGGGCGCAGCGCCGCCCACGCCCCCTGCGCCGCCTTGGCCGAGGCCAGCGCACGGTCGATGATCGCGGGCGTCGCCTCGTGCAGGCGGGCGATCACCTCGCCCGTGGCGGGAAAGATCACGTCGAAGGGGCGTCCGGCGGTGTCCTCCACCCATGCGCCCCCGATGAAATGGCTGGCCTGTGGTTGGGCTTTCATCGCGCCTCTCCCTTGATTTCGGATTCGATCAGAACAAACACCATGTTGACGCTGGCGGCCGGATCGGGGATGACATCGCGCAACGCATGACGCAGATAGACCCCATCTATCAGGGCGCCCGCGCTGGCCGCGATGGCCGGTGCCCGTTCCCCCGCCAGCGGACGCAGGCAGGACACGAGGTTGGAATGCAGCCGCCGCTGGTAGGTCGTCAGCAGCCGCTTCGCGTCCGGCACGGTCTGCGCCAGCACGTAGAAATTCAGCCAGACGCCGATGATTTCGGTCCGGAAGTTGGCGTCGGAAAACGACGCCTCGAGTATCCCCGCCAGACGCTGCCGCGGATCGCGCACATCGCGCAGGGCGGCTCGCACGTCCGCGCTGTAATGGGCAAGGACCGACCGCATCGCCGCCAGGAACAGCGCCTCCTTCCCGCCGAAATAGTGATGCGCCAGCGCCGCCGACACGCCCGCCCGCCGCGCGATCTGCGCCACCGTCACTTCCAGCGTGCCAACCGCGCCGATTTCTTCCAAGGTGGCCCGGATAAGCGCGGCCCGGCGCACAGGTTCCATCCCGATCCGTGGCATCGCGGTTCCTTTCATTCGCCCGCAGGGGGTTTGCCGCCTTCTTAATTGATCCGTCAATCAACAACAATATCAGGGAGACTGCCATGACATCCACCCCCGCCCTTCTGACCGCGTCGCTGGCGCTGCTGATGGCCGCGCCCGCCTTCGCGCAAAGCGAATGCCGCACCATCTCCATGTCCGACGTGGGCTGGACGGACATCACCGCCACCACCTCGCTGACGCGCCAGATCCTTGATGCCTTGGGGTACGAGGTGGAGGTGGACGTGCTGGGCGTTCCGGTCACCTTCGCGTCGCTGGAAAAGGGCGACATCGATCTGTTCCTTGGCAACTGGATGCCGTCGCAACAATCCGCGATCCAGCCTTATCTGGACGCTGGCACGATCGAGGTGCTGGCGACCAATCTTCAGGGCACGCAGTACAACCTGGCGGTCCCGACCTATCTGGCCGACAAGGGCCTCGCCTCCTATGACGATCTGGCCACCTTCGCGGACGAGTTGAACCGCACCATCTACGGGATCGAGCCGGGGAATGAGGCGAACGAATACCTTCTGTCCTTGACCGAACCCGGCAAGCCGCTGGAAGGGTGGGAGATCGTGCAATCCTCCGAACAGGGGATGCTGGCGCAGGTGTCGCGCCTTTATCCGCGGCAGGAACCCGTGGTCTTCCTGGGCTGGGCGCCGCATCCGATGAACGCCAGCTTCGATCTGACCTACCTGCAGGGCGGACAGGACTTCTTCGGCACCGAGGGCCACGTCCAGACCGTCACGCGCAAGGGCTTTTCGGCCGAGTGCCCGAACGTGGCCAAATTCCTGTCGCAACAGGTCTTCACGCTGCCCATGGAAAACGAGATGATGGGCCTGATCCTGGACGAAGGCATGGCCGCCGACAAGGCGGTGGTGCAATGGCTGGGCGACCATCCGGACACGCTGGATCCGTGGCTGGACGGCGTGACCACGCTGGACGGCGCGCCCGCGCTGCCGGTCGTCAAGACGGCGCTCGGCCTTTGATTCCCGACGGGGCGGACGCCTCCGCCCCGCCGCCACACCCCAAGGAAGCTGCATGATCGACTGGCTCACAGACCACAAGATACCCGTCGGACGCTGGGCGAAGGACGCCTTCGACTGGCTGAACACGCATGGCGGACCGGTCTTCGGCCTGATCTCCTCGGTCATGGAAACGCTGATCGACGGGGTGCTTCTGGCCCTGCAGGGGGTGCATCCGCTGATCGTCATCGCGGCCTTCGTGGCGCTGACCTGGGTGTTGCAGCGCAACTGGAAGGTCTGCCTGCTGATCCTGACGGGCTTCCTGTTCATCCTGAACCAGGGGTATTGGGAGCCGATGACCGAAAGCCTCGCGCTGATCATCCTCGCCTGCGCCACGACCATGGTGATCGGCGTGCCCATCGGCATCGCGGCGGCCCACCGGCCGCGCCTTTTGCAGGCGATTACCCCGCTGCTGGACCTGATGCAAACGCTGCCGACCTTTGTCTACCTGATCCCGGCCATCGTGTTCTTCGGGCTGGGCATGGTGCCCGGCCTGCTGGCCACCGTCATCTTCGTGCTGCCCGCGCCCATCCGGCTGACGGCGCTGGGCATCGGATCGACCCCGCCCGCCCTGCTGGAGGCCGCGGAAAGCTTCGGCGCCACCCGGCGCCAGCGGCTGTTCAAGGTGGAGCTTCCCTGGGCCCTGCCCCAGATCATGGCCGGCCTGACGCAGGCCATCATGCTCTCGCTGTCCATGGTTGTCATCGCGGCCCTGGTCGGGGCGAACGGGCTGGGCGTGCCGGTGGTGCGGGCGCTGAACACCGTCAACACCGCACTGGGCTTTGAATCCGGCATCATCATCGTCGTGGTGGCGATCATCCTCGACCGCATGCTGAAGGTGACCCGCGCATGACCGCCGTGATTTTCGACAATGTCTCCATCGTGTTCGGGGACGACCCGCACCGCGCCCTGCCCCTGATGGACCAGAACCGCACCCGGACCGAGGTGCAGGAGGCCACGGGCCAGATCCTCGGCGTCCACGACTGTTCCCTGACCGTGAAGGAGGGGGAGATCCTGGTGCTGATGGGTCTCTCGGGGTCGGGCAAGTCCACCCTGCTGCGCGGGGTGAACGGCCTGAACACCGTGATCCGGGGCGAGGTAAAGATCAGCGACGGCGACCGGATGGTCTCCGTCACCCACGCGCCGGCGGCGGAACTGCGGCGGCTGCGCCGGTCGCGCATCGCCATGGTGTTCCAGGGCTTCGGCCTGCTGCCGTGGCGATCGGTGCGCGAAAACGTGGGGCTGGGGCTGGAACTGGCGGGTGTGGCGGCCGACGAACGCCGCCGCCGGGTGGACGAACAGCTGGCGCTGGTGGGACTGACCCAATGGGCCGACCGCAAGGTGGCCGAACTGTCGGGCGGGATGCAGCAGCGCGTGGGGCTGGCCCGCGCCTTCGTCACCGAAGCGCCGATCCTGTTGATGGACGAACCGTTCTCCGCCCTCGACCCGCTGATCCGCAACCGCCTGCAGGACGAGCTTCTGGACCTTCAGGCCAAGCTGAAACGCACGATCATCTTCGTCAGCCACGACCTGGACGAGGCGTTCAAGATCGGCAACCGCATCGCCCTGATGGACGGGGGCCGCATCGTGCAATGCGGCACGGCGAGGGAGATCATCGCCAGCCCCGCTTCGGACTATGTGGCGGAGTTCGTGGCGCACATGAACCCGCTGTCGGTCCTGAAGGCGCGGGACGTGATGACGGAAGGAGTCGCCGCAGGGGCCCGCAGCGTGGAGGCGGAAACACCCGTGAAACAGGTGATGGAGATCCTGCGCGACGGCACCTCCCACCTTCAGGTGACGGAAGGTGGGATGCCCATCGGCGTGATCCGTGCCGAAAGCGTGATGGCGCGGCTTCTAAACCCGCGGGGGTGAACGAAAAGGGGGCCGATGGCCCCCCCTTTTTCTTATTCCTCGGTCTTGGCGGTCTTCCTGGCCGGGGCTTTCTTGGCCGCCGGCTTCTTCGCGGCGGTCTTCTTCGCCGCCGGCTTCTTGGCGGTGGCCGCCCTCTTCGGGGCCGCCTTCTTCTTGCCGCCCTTCAACGCCTTCTCATTCACCAGAACCAGCGCGTCCTCAAAGGTGACGGATTCGGGTTCCATCTCTTTCGGCAGGGTCGCGAAGACCTTTTCCCACTTCACGTAGGGGCCGTAACGGCCAGCCATCACGCTCATCACCCCGCCGTCGGGGTGATCGCCCAGCACCTTCAGCGGTTCCGCCGCCGCCCGCTGGCCGCGCACCACCTTGGAGGCGAGAACCTCCACCGCGCGGTTCATCCCGATCTCGAACACCTCGTCCACTTCGGGCAGGTTGGCGTATTTTGACCCGTGCTTGACATAGGGACCGAAGCGGCCGATCCCCGCCTCCACCAGCACGCCATCGTCGGGGTGCGGGCCGATGGGGCGCGGCAGGTTCAGCAGGCGCAGGGCCTTTTCCAGATCCATGTCGGCGGGCGACCAGCCCTTGGGCAGGCTGGCGCGGGGTGGCTTCGGCACCTCCTCCGTCGCCTCGCCCTTCTGGACATAGGGTCCGAAACGGCCGGTCTTCAGCCAGACCGGCACGCCGTCCGGATCCTCGCCCAGCACGCGTTCGCCCGCCGCCTCCTCATCCCCCGCGACGGAGATGGGGCGCGTGTAACGGCATTCGGGATAGTTGCCGCAGCCGATGAACGCCCCACCCCCGCGCGAGGTTTTCAGGTGCAGGCGGCCGGCATGGCAGACCGGGCACACCCGCGGGTCCGACCCGTCGGCGCGGGGCGGATAAAGATGCGGCGCAAGGAAATCGTCGATCGTCGTCAAAACCTCGCCGATGCGCAGATCCGCCGTCTCCGCGATCGCGGCCGAGAAGTCCCGCCAGAAGCGCGCCAGCACCTCCTTGTAGTTCCGGTCGCCCGCCGACACGTCGTCCAGCTCCGCCTCAAGATCGGCGGTGAAGTCGTATTCGACGTAACGCTTGAAGTAGTTGGTCAGGAAGGCCGTCACCAGCCGCCCCTTGTCCTCGGGGAACAGGCGGTTCTTGTCCTTCCGGACGTATTCGCGGTCCTGGATCGTCGTCAGCACCGAGGCATAGGTGGACGGGCGGCCGATCCCCAGCTCCTCCATCCGCTTGACCAGCGTCGCTTCGGTGTAGCGGGGCGGCGGCTGGGTGAAGTGCTGTTCGGGGGTCACGCCCTGCTTCTTGGCGGGTTCGCCCTGCATGATCTGGGGCAGACGGCCATCGTCCTCCCCCTCGTCGTCGCGGCCTTCTTCATAGATCGCAAGGAAGCCGTCGAACATCACGACCTGCCCAGTGGCGCGCAGGGTGACCTGCCCGTCGGCGCTGCCCACGTCCACGGTGGTCCGCTCCAGCCGCGCGGCGGACATCTGGCTGGCCAGCGTGCGCTTCCAGATCAGCTCGTACAGCTTGCGCTGATCCGCCTCCAGCCGCAGCCCGTCAGGCGACGCGGCCATCTCGGTCGGGCGAATGCACTCGTGCGCTTCCTGCGCGTTCTTGGCCTTGTTCTTGTACATGCGCGGGCTGTCGGGCACATAGTCCGCGCCGAAGCGCCGCTTGATCTCGTCCCGCGCGGCCATCACGGCCTCGGGCGCCATGTCGATGCCGTCGGTCCGCATGTAGGTGATGTGCCCCGCCTCGTACAGGCGCTGCGCGGCCGACATGCAGGCCTTCGCCCCCATGCCGAACTTGCGGCTGGCTTCCTGTTGCAGAGTCGATGTCATGAAAGGTGCAGACGGGTTGCGCGTTGCGGGCTTCGCCTCCACCGACTGCACGGTCAGGTCGCGCGAGATGACGGCCTGCACGGCCAGCTCCGCTGCCTCGGCCGTGGAGATGTCGTAGCGGTCCAGCTTCTTGCCGCCAAGGACGGTCAGCCGTGCCTCGAACTCCGCCCCGCGGGGGGTGACGAGCTGCGCCTTCACGCTCCAGTATTCGCGGGCGCGGAAGGCCTCGATCTCCATCTCGCGTTCGACGATGAGGCGCAGGCAGACGGACTGCACGCGGCCGGCGGACTTGGCGCCCGGCAGCTTGCGCCACAGCACCGGCGACAGGTTGAAGCCGACAAGGTAGTCCAGCGCGCGGCGGGCCAGATAGGCCTCCACCAGCCGGGCATCGATGTCGCGGGGCTTGGCCATCGCTTCCAGCACGGCGGCCTTGGTGATCGCGTTGAACGTCACGCGGCGCACCGTCTTTCCCTTTTTCAGCGAGGACGCCAGCGCCTCCTGAAGGTGCCAGGAAATTGCCTCCCCTTCCCGGTCAGGGTCGGTGGCAAGGATCAGGGTGTCGTCCGTCTTCAGCGCGTCGGCGATGGCCTTGACGTGCTTGCGGCTGTCGGCCGCCACCTCCCACAGCATGGCGAATTCGTGGTCGGTGTCCACCGAGCCGTCCTTGGGCGGAAGGTCCCGCACATGGCCGTAGGAAGCCAGAACGGTATAGTCGGAGCCCAGATACTTGTTGATCGTCTTGGCCTTGGCAGGTGATTCGACGACGACGACAGCCATGCATATTTCCCTTCGAGAGCGGGCCTAATGTGGTTGATCGCCCCCGGTTGTCAATGCGCCGTGCGGATCAGCAGCCCACCCGGTTGCCGTTCGACGGCCCCTTCCAGCTCCAGCGCCAGAAGCTCGGGCGCAAGGACGGCGGCGCTGATGCCAAGGTCGCGGATCAGCTGATCCTCCGCCATCGGCGAGGGGCCGAGGAGGTCGAGGATGCGCTGCGCCAGCCCCTCGGCGGGGGGTGGTGCGGGCTTGGAAACGGGGGGCACGGGAATCCGCCGGCGGACTGGCGCGCCGAAGTTGATGACCGTCTGGCCGGTGGCGTCCAAGAGTTCGCTCGCCTGCGTCAGCAGGGTCGCGCCTTCGCGGATCAGCTGGTTGCAGCCGGCGGCGCGGGCGTCGAAAGGATGGCCCGGCACGGCGAACACCTCCCGCCCCTGGTCCAGCGCGTCGCGCGCGGTGATGAGGCTGCCCGACCGGGCCGCCGCCTCCACCACCACCACGGAATGGGCGAGGCCTGAGACGATGCGGTTGCGCAGCGGGAAATGCCGCGCCTGCGGCTCCGTCCCCGGCGGCTGTTCGGTCAAAAGGCAGCCCTGTTCGGCGATCCGTGCCGCCAGCGCGGTGTTCTCGGTCGGATAGATCACGTCGATCCCCCCTGCCATCACGGCCACGGTTCCGGGAAGCGCCGCCTCATGCGCCTCGGCGTCGATGCCGCGGGCAAGGCCGGAGACAACGACCTGCCCCGCCTCGGCCAGGGAGAAGGCCAGCTTCCGCGCCATCCGCAGCCCAAGACTGGAGGCGTTGCGCGCCCCCACCAGCGCGACCATCGGCCGCGCCAGCAGCGTCGTGTCGCCCTTGGCCCACAGGACGGGCGGCGCATCGCCGATGCTGGCCAGCGACATAGGATAATCGTCATCCCCCCAGCAGATCAGCCGCGCGCCCGCCGCCTGACCCTTCCGGATTTCGGCCATCGCGACACGCTCGGGGCAAGCCTCGTACGTCTCCACCCCCGAGGCGCGGGCGATGCCGGGCAGCGCGTTCAGCGCGGCGCGGGCCGAGCCATGCTCCTCCATCAACCGGTGGAAGGTCACGGCGCCGACGCGGCGCGAACGGATCAGGCGAAGGGTGTCGATGTCCATGTCGCCTTCGTCGCCGATGAAGGGTTAACGCGTGCTTAACTTGATCCAGCGGGCAAAACGCGCCATCAGGCGGGGATGAACGGGATTGAACTTGAACAGGCGGGCGTCGTTCTGCAGGGCCGCACCCTGCTGCACGGGGTGACGCTGCACCTGACCGAACGGCGCATCGCGATCCTTGGCCGCAACGGCGCGGGCAAGACCACGTTCCTGCGCCTGCTGGCGGGGTTGCAGCCCCCCACCAGTGGCAAGGTTCGGGTGGAGGGCGCTGATCCCGCCGACCGCCGTGCCATGCTGGGTGCCATCGGCATCCTGTTCCAGAACCCCGACCACCAGATCATCTTCCCCACGGTGGAGGAAGAGCTGGGCTTCGGCCTGCGCCAGATGAACCACCCCGACCCCGCCGAAGCGGTGCGCGCCCTTCTGGACGCGGAAGGCCGGGCGGATTGGGCGGAGCGTCCCGTTCAAACCCTGTCGCAGGGGCAAAAGCAGTATCTGTGCCTGATGGCGATCCTGCTGATGGGCCCGAAGACGATCCTGCTTGACGAACCTTTCGCCGCGCTGGACCTGCCCACCCGGCTGCGCCTGCAACGACGGCTGGCGGCCCTGCCCCAACGGCTGATCACGATCACGCACGATCCGGCCTCGGTGCAGGGGGCGGACCGCGTGCTGTGGCTGGACGAGGGGCGCATCGTGGCGGACGGCCCACCCGACGCCGTCCTGCCGCCCTTTCTGGCGGAGATGGAACGGCTGGGACGGGAATGATCGCCCTCACCTCCCCCGTCCGGACGCCGTGGCACCGGATTCCGCCGGGGCCGAAGCTGCTGGCCCTGATCGCCGTGACCGCCGTGGCGATGGCGATGCCAACGCCGCTTCCGCTGGCGCTGCTGCTTCTGGCGGTTCTGGCCTGTTATGCGGCGGGGGACCGGCGGTTCCTGCGGCACGGAATGGCCGTGATGCGGCCGCTTCTGCCGCTGGTGGTGGTGCTGATGGGCTGGCACCTGGTCCTTGGCGCGCCCCAGGCCGGGGCTGTCATGGTGTTGCGCATCGCGGTGGCCATGGGGGCTGCAAACCTCGTCACGATGACGACGCGGCTGGACGCGATGATCGCGCTGGTCACCCGGGTCACGCGGCCGCTGTCGCCCCTTCTGCCGCCGAGGGCGCTGGCGCTGGCCATCGCGCTGATGATCCGCTTTATCCCGGTGATGGCGACCCGCCATGCGGCGGCGCAAGATGCGTGGCGTGCACGTTCGGCCCGTCGGGCCGGATGGCGGGTGGTTCCCCCGGTCCTGTTGGGCACACTGGATGACGCAGACCGCGTGGCAGAGGCTTTGCGAGCGCGCGGCGGCATGTCATAAGACCGTGAACTTCCGTGAGGTCACCTTGGAACGCAACATCACCCTGATCGCCTTGTTCGCGGCCCTGTGCGCCGTCCTGTCCACCGTGCCGCAGATCCATTTGCCGCTGGGCGTGCCCATTACCGCGCAGTCGCTGGGCGTGATGCTGTGCGGGATCGTGCTGGGCGCGAAACGCGGCGCGCTGGCCGTGCTGCTCTACATGGCCGTGGCGGCGATGGGGCTGCCGATCCTGTCGGGCGGGCGCGGCGGTCTGGCGCCTTTCGTTGGCCCGACGGCGGGCTTCATCTGGGGCTGGCCCGTGGCGGCCTTCGTCACCGGCCTGATCATGGAACGCTGGCGCGCCTCGGTCGCGCCCGTGGCGCTGGTGGCGGCGATCGTCGGCTGCATCCTCGTGCTGTATCCGTTCGGGATCGTGGGCCTGTGGCTGCTGGCCCCGCAATCGACGGCCCTGCCCACCATCGCGGCCAGCATGGCGGTCTTCCTGCCGGGCGACCTGATCAAGGCGGGGCTTGCGGCACTGGTGGCGCAAAGCCTGTTCCGGGCGCGACCGCAATCGCTTCTGTCGCGGGCATGAAAAAAGGCGCCTTCCGGCGCCTTTTTTTATTCCTTCGCGCGAACCCGCTGCAGCAGCGGCATCACGTCGGCCATGTCGGGCCCGTGCGCCTGCCCCGTCAGGGCCTTTCGCAGCGGCATGAACAGCCCTTTGCCCTTGCGGCCCGTGGACTCCTTCACCTTTGCGGTCCATTCGCCCCAACTGTCGCGGGTGTAGGGACCGGGAGGCAGAAGGGTCAGCGCCTCGGCCACGAAATCGGCATCCTCGGGCGCGATGTCCGGCTCCGCCCCGTCGCGGAACAGGTCCCACCAGCCGCGCAGATCGTTCAGGACGGTGATGTTGTCCTTGGCCACATACCAGAACCGCGCGCGCAGGTCTTCCGGCACGCCCAGATCCGCCAGACGATCCTCGACCTGCGCGATCTCCAGCCCCTGCACCCAGGTCTTGGTCAGCGGGAACAGGTCGGCCTGGTCGAACTTGGTCGGTGCCGCGCCGAAGCTTTCGATGTCGAAGCCTGCGATCAGTTCCTCATGCGTGCGCATCACCTCGATCGGTTTCGAAGACCCCAGCCGCGCCATCATCGACAGCAGAGCCATCGGCTCCACCCCTTGGGCGCGCAGGTCCCGCAGGGACAGGACGCCCAGACGCTTCGACAGCGCTTCGCCCTGAGGGCCTGTCAGAAGCGAGTGGTGGGCAAAGCCGGGGGGCGTGCCGCCCATCGCCTCCATGATCTGGATCTGCGTCGCGGTGTTTGTCACGTGATCCGCGCCGCGCACGATGAAGGTCACGCCCATGTCGATGTCATCGACGGACGACGCGAAGGTGTACAGCACCTGACCGTCCTGCCGGATCAGCACCGGGTCCGATACCGATGCCGCGTCGATGGAGATCGGGCCGAGGATGCCGTCCGTCCACTCGATCCGCTCCTGCTCCAGCTCGAACCGCCAGTAGCCGCCGCGTTCAGCGCGCAGTTTCGCCTTCTCGTCCTCGGTCAGCTTCAGGGCGGCGCGGTCGTAGACCGGCGGCTTGCCCATGTTCAGCTGCTTCTTGCGCTTCAGGTCCAGCTCGGTTGGGGATTCGAAGCATTCGTAGAACTTCCCCTTGGCGCGCAGATCCTCGGCCGCCTCGGCGTACCGCTCCAAGCGGGCGGACTGGCGTTCCTCGCGGTCCCAGGTCAGGCCCAGCCATTCGAGGTCTTCCTTCAGCGCGTCGACATATTCCTGCTTCGAACGTTCCTGGTCGGTGTCGTCCAGCCGCAGGATGAACTGGCCGCCCTGCTTGCGGGCGATCATCCAGTTCATCAGCGCGGTGCGCAGGTTGCCCACGTGGATGAAGCCGGTGGGGGAAGGGGCGAAGCGGGTGACGACGGTCATGGCTGTTCTCCGATTGCGGGGCGACCTGTCTCATGAAAGCCGCGCGGTGTCCATATCGGGCCATGGCCCGTTGTGCGGGGACGACCTCTCTATATACTGCTCCGAAACAAGATGAACGAGAGCAGGATGCAACCCAAAGACGGGCCGACGGAATGGCGCGACAGGATCCTGTCGCAACCCGAACTGGTGCTGGAAGATCACGACGTCATGCGCGCGCTGATCCGCGCGGGGGACGAACGGCGTGGACCCAACGTGATCGACCTGCGGGCCGCCGCGATGGACCGGTTGGAAACGAAGCTGGATGCGCTGGAAGACACGCACCGCCACGTGATCGCCGCGGCCTATGAAAATGTGGCCGGCACCGCGCAGGTTCACCGCGCGATCCTGGCCCTGCTGGACCCGCCCACCTTCCCCGCCCTGCTGGAGGCGCTGGACGGCCCCATCCGCGACATCCTGCGCGTGGACAGCCTGCGCCTTGTTCTTGAAACCGCAGAGGAGGAGCAGGACCCTGCGCTGGAACGGTTCGAGGGCGTGCTTTGCACCGTTCCCGCAGGGTTCATCGCTGCCTATGCCGGACGCAACGGCCCCGTGATCCTGCGCGCCGCGGCCGGGGGCACCGAAACCATCTGGGGCGATCGCACCCGCTGGATCCGGTCCGAGGCGCTGATGATGCTGGACCTCGGTCCCGGCCGGCTGCCGGGCATGCTGGCCTTGGGCGCGACGGATGCCGACCAGTTCCGCGCCAGCCACGGCACGGATCTTCTGGCCTTCCTGAACGGCGTGTTCGAGCGCGTGATGCGCCGCTGGCTGTCATGAGCCTGGCCATCCCCCCGGCCGCCCGCGACGCGCTGGAACGCTGGCTATCGCACCTGCAAAGCCTCGATGGCCGCTCCCCCGCGACGGTCCGCGCCTATGCGCTGGACGTGACGCGCTGGCTGGACTTCATCGCCCGGCACCGGGGCGAAGGGTATGGCCTGTCCGTGCTGATTGCGGCCGATCAGGGCGATCTGCGGTCCTGGATGGCGTCGGAACGCGCGGCGGGCGTGGGATCGCGCTCGCTCGCCCGTCGCCTTTCGGCCGTCAAGACCTTCACCGGCTGG
Source organism: Falsirhodobacter sp. 1013 (assembly GCF_051195255.1). Taxonomy (NCBI): domain Bacteria; kingdom Pseudomonadati; phylum Pseudomonadota; class Alphaproteobacteria; order Rhodobacterales; family Paracoccaceae; genus Falsirhodobacter; species Falsirhodobacter sp. 1013. The sequence goes on from NZ_JBNJLK010000001.1 coordinate 27,347, forward strand.
CTGAGCGAACGTGAGGGCGGCGACGCCACCGCCGTCCTGTCCGCCCGCAGCCCCCGTTATCGCCGGACCCTGCCCCGCCCCCTGCCCGAGGATGCGGCGCGCGAGATGCTGACCGAGGTGGCCATCCACCCCGAGGAATGGATCGCCGCCCGCGATCAGGCCGTGGTCACGCTGCTCTACGGCTGCGGGCTGCGCATCTCCGAGGCGATCGGGCTGGATTGCGACGTCCTGCCCATGCCCGACACGCTGCGCATCCGCGGCAAGGGCGGCAAGGAACGCCTGATCCCCACCCTGCCCGTAGCACGGGAAGCGGTGGAGCATTACGCCCGCCTTTGCCCGTATGAGCTGACGGCCGGCCCCCTGTTCCGCGGGGCGCGCGGCGGGCGGCTGAACGCCTCGATCATCGACGCGGTGGTGGCGCGGGCGCGGGCGCGGCTGGGCCTGCCGGCCTCGGCCACGCCGCATGCCTTCCGCCATTCCTTCGCCACGCATCTGCTGGCGCGGGGCGGCGATCTGCGCACCATCCAGACGCTGCTGGGCCACGCCTCTCTGTCCACCACGCAGACCTATACCGGGGTCGACAGCGCCCGGTTGATGGACATCTACGCCCGCGCCCATCCCCGTGCTTGACCCCCGTTGCACTTGTACCCCCGAAAGGTCATTCTGCGCGCCATGACTCCTCGCCTCAAAGCCCTTTCCGTCCACCTGCTGACCGCCACGGGCGCGGTCCTTTCCATGCTGGCGATGCTGGCGGCGGTGGAGGGGCATTGGGCGATCATGTTCCTGTGGCTGGTGGTGGCCCTGATCGTCGACGGGATCGACGGTCCGCTGGCCCGCCGCTATCAGGTGGAAAAGAACTGGCCGTCCTATGACGGGGTCCTGATGGACCTGATCATCGACTATCTGACCTATGTGTTCATTCCCGCCTTCGCGCTCTTCCAGTCGGGGCTGCTGGACGGGTGGGAAGGCTGGCTGACGATCATCGCCATCACCTACGGCTCGGTCGTCTATTTCGCCGACACGCGGATGAAGACGAAGGACTATTCCTTTGCCGGCTTCCCCGGCTGCTGGAACATGGTCGTGCTGGTCCTGTTCGCCATCCGCCCGAACGAGACGGTGATCCTCGTGATCTCGCTTCTGCTGACGGCGACGATGTTCACGAACCTGAAGTTCATCCATCCCGTCCGCACGGCCCGCTGGCGGGCGGTGTCGCTGCCCATGGCCATCGCCTGGACCGTTTTTGCAGGCTGGGCGGCCTGGGTGTCGTTCGATCCGCAAAGCTGGGCGCATTGGGGGCTGGTCATCACCTCGGTCTATCTGCTTCTGGCCGGGATCGCGCAGCAGATCCTTCCCGAACGTCGCCGCTGATCCATTCCGCCGAATGAAAAAGGCGCCCTGCGGGGCGCCTTTTCCTTTGATCAGTCCAGAACCGCGTCGCAGCGGGCGCAGGTTTCGGGATGGGCATGGGTGCCCACATCCGGCAGGATCTGCCAGCAGCGGGCGCATTTCTCGCCCTCCGCCTCGTGGAAGACCACGGCCACGTCGGGCACGTCGGACAGGGTGTAAGCGTCCGATGGCGCCCCCCCGTCCGCCAGCGTCAGGGCCGAGGTGATGCAGATCTCCGCGAAGTCGACGGTGCCCAGCGCCTGGCGCAGGGTGTCGTCCGCCACATGCACCACCGGCGCCGCCTCAAGGCTGGCGCCGATGACCTTGGCGGTGCGCTGCACCTCCAGCGCGGCGGTGACCACGCGGCGCGCGCCCCGGATCGCCTGCCATTTCGCGGCCAGCGCCGGGTCCAGCCAGTCGGCGGGCGTGTCCGGCATGTCCAGCAGATGGACCGAAGAGTCCGCGCCGGGGAAGCGCGACAGCCACACATCCTCGGTCGTGAAGACGAGGATGGGGGCCAGCCACGTCACCAGACGGTGGAACAGCAGGTCCAGCACCGTGCGCGACGCGCGACGGCGCAGGCTGTCCGGCCCGTCGCAATAGAGCGCGTCCTTGCGGACATCGAAGTAGAAGGCCGACAGGTCCGTGGTGCAGAAGGTGAAGAGCTTCTGGAACACGCCCTGGAAGTCGAAGGCGGCGTAGCCGGCCCGCACTTCGGCGTCCAGTTCCGCCATGCGGTGCAGGACCCAACGCTCCAACTCCGGCATGTCGGCAGGGGCGACGCGTTCGGCCTCCTCCCACCCGTTGAGGGCGCCCAGAAGGAAGCGCAGGGTGTTGCGCAACCGGCGATAGCCGTCGGCGGTGCCCTTCAGGATTTCCTTCCCGATGCGCTGGTCGGCGGTGTAGTCGGCCTGCGCCACCCAAAGGCGCAGGATGTCCGCACCGTATTCCTGCACGATCTTTTCCGGCACCACGGTGTTGCCCAAGGACTTGGACATCTTCATGCCTTTTTCGTCCAGGGTGAAGCCGTGGGTCACCACGTTGCGATAGGGCGCGCGGCCCTTGGTGCCGCAGGCTTGCAACATGGACGAATGGAACCAGCCGCGATGCTGGTCGGTGCCTTCCAGATAGACGTCGGCAATGCCGTCCGCCGTTCCGTCCGGACGATCCCGCAGCACGAAGGCGTGGGTGGAACCGGAATCGAACCACACGTCCAGAACGTCGAAGATCTGGTCGTACTGATCCGCCCGGTCGCCCAGAACCTCGGCCTTGAAGCCGTCGCGGTACCAGACATCGGCACCCTCGGCCTCGAACGCCGCGACAATGTTGGCGTTCACCTCCGGATCGCGCAGCAGGAAGTCCGCGTCGTCGGGTTTCGCGCCCTTCTTCACGAAGCAAGTCAGCGGCACGCCCCAAGCGCGCTGGCGCGACAGGACCCAGTCGGGCCGCGTTTCCATCATGGACCGCAGGCGGTTCTGGCCCGACACGGGGGTGAACTTCACCAACCGCTCGATCGAGGCCAGCGCCCGTTTGCGGATCGTGTCGCCGTATTCGCCCATGCCGTCGTCCAGCGGGCGGTCGATGCCCGCGAACCATTGCGGCGTGTTGCGGAAGATCAGCGGCGCCTTGGACCGCCACGAATGGGGATAGGAGTGCTTGACCTTGCCCTTGGCCAGAAGCGCCCCCGCCCCGGCCAGCGCCTTGATGTTGGACACGTTGGCCGGACCTTCCTTGCCATCGGGCAGGATGATGTGCTGGCCGCCGAACAGCGGCAGGTCCGCGCGGTAGGACCCGTCGGGTTCCACGTTGTAGGTCATCGGCAGGCCGAACTTCAGCCCGACCTGATAGTCGTCGTCGCCGTGGGAGGGCGCGGTGTGCACGAAGCCCGTCCCCGCCTCGTCCGTGACGTGGTCGCCGGGCAGCATGGGAACGTCGTAATCCCATTCCCCCGCGCCACCTTCGATTCCGCGATAGGGGTGGGCCAGCATCACACCATCGAACTCGGCCGCGGGCACGTCGCGCAGACGCGTTCCGGCCACCTTGGCCTGCGCCAGCACGCCTTCGGCCAGCGCGTCGGCCAGGATCAGCAACTCGGACGGCTTCTCCTCCGTCCCCTCGGTCCGGTACAGACCGTAGGCGATCGTCGGGTTGAAGGCGACCGCGCGGTTCTGCGGAATGGTCCAAGGCGTCGTCGTCCAGATCACGACCGAGGCCGCGCCTTCGGCCAGCGTCAGCGGGAACCGCACCCAGACCGTATGGCTGGTGTGATCATGGTATTCGACCTCCGCCTCGGCCAGCGCGGTCTTTTCGACCGGCGACCACATCACGGGCTTCGACCCCTGATACAGCGTGCCGTTCATCAGGAACGTCATGAACTCGTCGGCGATCACCGCCTCGGCGTGGAAGTCCATGGTCAGGTAGGGGTCGGCCCAGTTGCCGGTGATGCCCAGACGCTTGAACTCCTCGCGCTGGATGTCCACCCAGCCCTTGGCGAAGGCGCGGCATTCCTGGCGGAAGGCGACGATGTCCACGTCGTCCTTGTTCAGGCCCTTGGTGCGGTACTGTTCCTCGATCTTCCATTCGATGGGCAGGCCGTGGCAGTCCCAGCCGGGCACGTAACGCGCGTCGAAGCCCATCATCTGGTGGGACCGGACGATCATGTCCTTGATCGTCTTGTTCAGCGCGTGGCCGATGTGCAGGTGCCCGTTGGCATAGGGGGGGCCGTCATGCAGCGTGAAGGGCGTGCGACCGGGCTTTTCGCGCAGGCGATCGTAGATGCCGATCTTTTCCCAATGGGCCAGCCATTCGGGTTCGCGCTGCGGAAGGCCGCCGCGCATGGGAAATTCGGTGTCGGGCAGGAAGACGGTGTCGCGGTAGTCGGGCGCCGTCGTGGCGGTCTCATCGCTCATGGAGCGTGTCCTCATGTCGTCGTGGCAGGGAAATGCCGTGCAGGGTCATCCCGGCGGGCCGCTGGCGGTCAGCTCGCCGGGCCGGTAATTCGACGTATGGGGCATGTGATTTTCATGCCGCCGCTTATAAGCGCCCCCACCGCAGCGGTCCAGAGCGATCGCGCGGGCCCGCCCCACCGGTCCGTGAACACGGGTCGGCTTGCGGCAAGCTTATCATTTTACTAAGGTTTGACCAACTGGACGGGAGTAGGCCATGGCGAGACATCTCTGGATCGGAACGGCGGTGGCGCTTGCGCTGGCCGGCCCCGCGCTGGCGCAGGACGTGCGGACAAAGCAGTATGACGACGGCTCCGTCTATGAAGGCACGTTCGAAAACGGGCTTCAGCAGGGTCAGGGCACCTACCGCATGCCCAACGGCTACGAATACACCGGCAACTGGGACAAGGGCACGATCCAGGGCGACGGCACCGCGCGCTATCCCAACGGGTCGGTCTATGCCGGACAGTTCGCCGATGGGCGTCCGCAGGGCAAGGGCAAGATCACCTTCGCCGACGGTTCCACCTATGAAGGGGATTGGCAGGGCGGCCAGCGCAGCGGTCAGGGCACGGCAGTCTATGCCGACGGCACCCGTTACACCGGCGGGTTCCAGGACGGCCAGCCGCAGGGTCAGGGCCGGATCGAGACGGTGGACGGCTACGTCTACGAAGGTGCCTGGACGGGCGGCCAGAAATCCGGCGAGGGCAGCATCACCTATGCCAACGGCTCCACCTATCAGGGGACGCTGGCGGCGGGGGTTCCCGCGGGACGCGGCACGCTGAAGACCAAGGACGGCATGACCTATGAAGGCGACTGGGTCGAAGGCCGGATCGAAGGCAACGGCAAGCTGACCCAGACCAACGGCGACGCCTATGAAGGGCGTTTCGTGAACGGCAAGCGCGAAGGCCAGGGCCGCGCCGTTTATGCCAGCGGCGAGATCTACGAAGGCGGCTTCGTGCAGGACCAGCGCGAAGGTCGGGGCACCCTGACGCGACCGGACGGTTACCGCTATGAAGGCGACTGGAAGGCCGGCGTCACCGAAGGTGCGGGCAAGGCCACCTATGCCGACGGATCGGTCTATGAAGGCGCCTTCGCGGCGGGCCAGCCGCAGGGTCAGGGCACGATGGTTTATGCCGATGGCAGCCGCTACGAAGGCGGCTGGGCCAAGGGCGCGATGGAAGGCCAGGGCAAGATCACCCAGGCCGACGGCACGGTGTACGAAGGCGCTTTCGCCGCCGGACGTTATGACGGGATGGGCACCCTCACCCGCGCCGACGGCTACCGCTATGAAGGCGCCTGGAAGGCGGGGGAGCGTGAGGGCAAGGGCACGGCCACCTTCCCCGACGGCACCGTCTATACCGGCGACTTCCTGGCCGGAGAGCGGGACGGCACGGGTGAGTTGAAGCGTCCCGACGGCTACCACTATCAGGGGAGCTGGAAGGCGGGGCAGTTCGCGGGGCAAGGCACCCTTACCTATCCGACCGGCGACCGGTACGAGGGGCTGTTCTCGGCGAACCAGCCGGACGGGCAAGGCACGATGACCTATGCCAACGGGCAGACGGTCAGCGGCGTCTGGACCGACGGCCAGCCCCCCGCACAGTAAGGCAAGCCCGGCGTTCCCTGCGACAATCCGCGCGGGGAACGGAGGGCACAGCCTGACGTTTGCACACGAAACCCTTGGGAGGATTCCGATGCAACGCCTGCTTGCCACCACAGCCGCCGTGTTCCTGACCCTGCCCGCCTTCGCGCAGGAGGCCCGCCCGCCGGTTCCCACCGCCGCGCCGAACGCCACGAACCAGACCCCGGCCTTCGACGGCCAGACGCGGGCCCCCCAACCGCCCGAGGCGACGGCCTTCCAGGTGGAAACGGTGGCCGAGGATCTGCCCAAGCTGTGGGCGATGGAACTGCTGCCCGACGACCGGATGCTGGTCACCGCCAAGGACGGCGCCCTGCACATCATCAAGGACGGCGCCGCCGGTCCCGCGATCGAAGGCGTGCCGGACGTGGTCAACGAGGGCCAGGGCGGCCTGCTGGACGTGGCGCTGGGCAACGACTTCGCCGAGAACGGCACGATCTTCTTCTCCTTCTCCGAACCGCGGGAGGGGGGCAACGGCACCGCGCTGGCCAAGGCCCGGCTGGTGGAAGACGGCGGCACCGCCCGGCTGGAGGATGTGGAAACGATCTTCAGCCAGCAGCCCACCTATGACGGGGACAAGCATTTCGGATCCCGCATCGCCGTGGCGCCGGACGACGTGATCTGGCTGACGGTGGGCGAACGGTCCGACCCCGAACCCCGCGTGCAGGCGCAGGATCTGGGCAGTCATTTCGGCAAGGTCATCCGCATCACCACCGATGGCGAACCGGCCGAAGGCAATCCCTTTGCCGATCAGGACGGCGCCCGCCCCGAGATCTGGAGCCTTGGCCACCGCAACACGCAGGCGGCCACGCTGGGTCCGGACGGGCAGTTCTGGATGATCGAACACGGGCCGAAAGGCGGGGACGAGCTGAACCGCCCCGAGGCGGGCAAGAACTACGGCTGGCCCGAGGTCACCTATGGCATTGAATATTCCGGCAAACCCGTGGGCGAAGGCATCACCCAGCGCGCGGACACGCAGCAACCGCTGTATTACTGGGATCCGGTGATCGCGCCCTCGGGAATGGCATTCTACGAAGGCGACATGTTCCCCGCGCTGGACGGGGCCATTCTGGTGGGCGGTCTGGCGGCGCAGGCCGTCGTCATCCTTCACATGGACGGCGACCGCGTCGTGCATGAGGAACGCATCCCCGTGGAGGCCCGCGTGCGCGACGTGAAGGTCGGACCCGACGGCGCGATCTACGCCGTGACGGAAGACAACGGCGGCTCCTCCACCATCCTGCGCATCACCCCGGAGGCGTGACGAAATCGGCTTGCCTGCACCGCGCGGTGCGGGCAAGCCTGACACCATGATCGAACACCACATCCTGTCGAACGGCGCCCTGTGCAGCGTCGAAGGCGCGCCCGAGACGCTGGACGGCGTCTTGTGGATCGACCTCTGCAATCCCACCCGCTGGGAAGAAAGCCTGATCGAGGAACGGGTGGGCGTCGCGGTCCCCACCCTGGCCGAGATGGTGGAGATCGAAGACTCCTCGCGCCTTTACATCGACGGGAACGCGATGGTGATGACCATCGTCGTGATCGAGGGGATGGACACGGGCCGCCCCCGCCGCGCGCAGTTGACGCTGGTCCTGCTGCCGCATGTGCTGATCACCGTGCGCTATGCCAACCCCGTGCCCCTGCGCACCATCGCGGCCCGCGTGGCGCGCCGTCCGGCCGAATCGGACAACGCGCCGCGCCTGATGGCCACGATCCTGGAAGCGTTCGTGGAACGCATCGCCGACGTGCTGGAACAGGTGTCGGCGGAACTGACGGCCATCTCCGACACCGTCTTCTTCGAGGAAGGCGCGGGCCCGCAGGAACAGGACCTGAAGAAGCTGCTGCAAAAGCTGGGGCGGCAGAACCGCGCCCTGTCGATCCTGCGCGAAAGCCTTCTGTCGCTGGACCGGCTGCTGCCGTTCCTGCGCGACGCCACCTCCGGCAAGGCGGCCCGCACGGCCGACGAAACGCTGCCCCCCCTCGCCCGCCTGTCCGCCAAGGGGGACAAGCGCCTGAAGGCGATCGAGCGCGACCTGAAATCCCTGTCCGCCTACGAGGCGCAGGTGGAGCAAGAGCTGACCTTCCTGCATTCCGCCACCATCGGCCTGATCGGGGTGGAGCAGAACAAGATCATCAAGGTCCTGTCGGTTGCCACCGCCCTGTTCCTGCCCCCCACGCTGGTGGGCACCGTGTATGGCATGAACTTCCACGACATGCCGGAACTCGACTGGCATTACGGCTATCCGCTGGCCCTGGCCGTGATGGTCCTGTCGGCGGGCCTTCCTTATCTGTGGTTCCGCCGGAAGAAGTGGCTATAGGGCAGACAGCCTGCCGTTTATTTCCGGTTGCCACGCATTTCGTGGCGCTTATAGTTCCCCTCATGGCACGGGACCAACATATCGCAGACCGGGGCATCGCCCTCCTCCGCCCCCGCGGCCTTCTTCTTCTTACGCGCCTCTGAGCGTGCCCTTGGGCGCGACCGCTCAGAGGTGACCAGCGCCCGGCAAACGCGAACGAAGGAAGAAGACCCATGCAAGACAAAGTATTCATTTTCGACACGACCCTGCGCGACGGTGAACAGTCCCCCGGCGCCACGATGACCCATTCCGAAAAGCTGGACATCGCCGCCATGCTGGACGAGATGGGCGTCGACATCATCGAAGCCGGGTTCCCCATCGCCTCGGAAGGCGACTTCGAGGCGGTGTCGGCCATCGCGAAGAACTCGAAGAATTCGGTCATCTGCGGGCTGTCGCGCGCCAACTTCCGCGACATCGACCGCTGCTGGGAGGCCGTGAAGCACGCCGCCCGCCCGCGCATCCACACCTTCATCGGCACCTCTCCGCTGCACCGGGCCATTCCGAACCTGGACATGGACCAGATGGCCGAACGCATCCACGACACGGTGACCCATGCCCGCAACCTGTGCGAGGACGTGCAGTGGTCGCCGATGGACGCGACCCGGACCGAACATGACTATCTGTGCCGCGTGGTGGAGATCGCGATCAAGGCCGGCGCCACCACGATCAACATCCCCGACACCGTGGGCTACACCGCGCCGCGCGAAAGCGCCGCCCTGATCCGCATGCTGCTGGATCGGGTGCCGGGCGCGGATCAGATCATCTTCGCGACCCATTGCCACAACGACCTGGGCATGGCGACCGCCAACGCGCTGGCCGCGGTGGAGGCCGGCGCCCGCCAGATCGAATGCACCATCAACGGCCTGGGCGAACGGGCCGGCAACACCGCGCTGGAAGAGGTCGTGATGGCCCTGAAGGTCCGCAACGACATCATGCCGTTCCGCACCGGCGTCGACAGCACGAAGCTGACGGCGATCAGCCGCAAGGTCGCGACCGTGTCGGGCTTCCCCGTCCAGTTCAACAAGGCCATCGTCGGCAAGAACGCCTTCGCCCATGAATCCGGCATCCACCAGGACGGCATGCTGAAGAACGCCGAAACGTTCGAGATCATGCGCCCGGCCGACGTGGGCCTGACCGAAACGTCGCTGGTGATGGGCAAGCATTCGGGCCGCGCCGCCCTGCGGTCTAAGCTGAAGGATCTGGGCTTCGAGGTCGCGGACAACCAGCTGGCCGACATCTTCGTGCGGTTCAAGGCGCTGGCCGACAGCAAGAAGGAGATCTACGACGAGGATCTGCTGGCGCTGATGCAGGACGCAAACACCCAGTCGGCCTATGATGGCCTGCACATCAAGCGCCTGCGCGTGGTCTGCGGCACGGACGGCCCGAAGGAAGCGCAGCTGACCCTGACCGTGAACGGAGAGGACAAGACCGCGGAAGCCACGGGCGACGGCCCGGTGGACGCGGCCTTCAACGCGGTGAACGCGCTGGTTCCCCATCAGGCCCGCCTTGCCCTGTATCAGGTGCAGGCGATCACCGAAGGCACCGACGCGCAGGCCACCGTGACCGTCCGTCTGGAGGAGGACGGGAAGATCGCCACGGGGCACGCGGCGGACATGGACACGGTCGTCGCCTCCACCCGCGCCTATGTGAACGCGCTGAACCGGCTGATCCTGCGCCGCCAGAAGACGGCCCCCGGACATGACACGAAAGCCGTAAGCTACCGCGACGCCGGCTGAACCCCGCTGATTATCTCGTGATGGGGCAAAGCGGAGCCTTTCGCTTTGCCCCTTCGCTTTTTATAAGGACCCGCCCGTGCAGCGCATGACTCGGGCAGCTTCGGGACAGCAGGACAGGAACGCAAATGGCATTGGCGGGTATCTTTTCGTCGGACATGGCTATCGACCTCGGCACGGCGAACACGCTCGTCTATGTGAAAGGGCGCGGGATCATCCTGAATGAACCGTCGGTCGTCGCCTATCATGTCAAAGACGGCAAGCGGCAGGTTCTGGCTGTGGGCGAGGACGCCAAGCTGATGCTGGGCCGGACCCCCGGCAGCATCGAGGCGATCCGCCCGCTGCGCGACGGCGTCATCGCCGACTTCGACACGGCGGAGGAGATGATCAAGCATTTCATCCGCAAGGTGCACAAGCGGACCACCTTCTCCAAACCGAAGATCATCGTCTGCGTGCCCTATGGCGCGACGCCGGTGGAAAAGCGCGCCATCCGCCAGTCCGTCCTGTCGGCCGGTGCACGCCGCGCGGGCCTGATCGCGGAGCCGATCGCGGCCGCCATCGGCGCGGGCATGCCCATCACCGAACCGACCGGCAACATGGTCGTGGACATCGGCGGCGGCACGACCGAGGTTGCAGTGCTGTCCTTGGGTGACATCGTCTACGCCCGCTCCATCCGCGTCGGTGGCGACCGCATGGACGAGGCGATCATCTCCTACCTTCGCCGCCAGCAGAACCTGCTGATCGGGGACGCGACGTCCGAACGGATCAAGACCTCCATCGGCACCGCGCGGATGCCCGATGACGGGCGCGGCACCTCCATGCTGATCCGCGGCCGCGACCTTCTGAACGGCGTGCCGAAAGAGGTGGAGATCAACCAGGCGCAGGTGGCCGAAGCCCTGATGGAGCCCGTCCAGTCGATCTGCGACGCGGTCATGCAGGCGCTGGAAGCGACGCCCCCGGATCTGGCCGCCGACATCGTGGACCGCGGGGTGATGCTGACGGGTGGCGGCGCGCTGCTGGGCGATCTGGATCTGGCGCTGCGCGAACAGACGGGCCTCTCGATCTCGGTCGCGAACGAGCCGTTGAATTGCGTGGCTCTGGGCACCGGCAAGGCGCTGGAATATCAGAAACAGCTGCGCCACGTCATCGACTACGAAACCTGATCAAACGCCGGGGGCACCGTGGCACGGGACAACGGATCGGAGCAGTTCACCCGCCCCCTGAGACGTGTCCTCGTCGGCGGGCTGGTGCTGCTGTTGCTGGCCATCTTCATGATCTGGCGCATCGACAGCCCGCGCGTGGAACAGCTGCGCGCGGCGCTGGTGGACCGCTTCGTGCCCTCCTTCAACTGGGCGATGGCGCCGGTCACCAAGGCCGCCGCGATGATCGACGACGCGCAATCCTATGTCCGCATCTATGAACAGAACCAGGAACTGCGGCGCGAGTTGCAGCAGATGCGCGCCTGGAAAGAGGCGGCGCTGCAACTGGAACAGCAGAACGCCCGCCTTCTGGACCTGAACCAGGTGCGGCTGGACCCTGAACTGACCCATGTGACCGGCCTCGTGCTGGCCGACAGCGGATCGCCCTTCCGCCAGTCGGTGCTGCTGAACGTCGGCCTGCGGGACGGGATCCGCGACGGCTGGGCCACGATGGACGGCGTAGGGCTGGTCGGCCGCATCTCGGGCGTCGGCGACCAGACCAGCCGCGTGATCCTGCTGACCGATTCCAACAGCCGCATTCCGGTGATGGTGCAGCCTTCGGGGCAGAAGGCGATCCTGTCGGGCGACAACAGCGGCGCCCCGGTGCTGGAGTTTCTGGAAAAGCCCGATCTGGTGCGTCCGGGCGACCGCGTCGTGACCTCGGGCGACGGATCGGTCTTTCCTGCCGATCTTCTGGTCGGAGAGGTTGCGCAAAGCCCCGACCGCCGGCTGCGCGTCCGGCTGGCCGCCGACTACGCCCGTCTTGAATTCCTGCGCGTGCTGCGGATGCGCGAACGCGCCGTTCCGGCCGAGGCGGGGACCCTGGTCACCCCGCCCCTGCCCCCCACGCCCGAACTTCCGGCGGTCCAAGGAACGGCGCCGTGAGCGGCCTTGGCCGGGCGGGGCGCTGGTTCCACCGGATTGCCTTCCTGCTGATCGCGCTGGTGCTGGTGCTTTTGCGCCTGCTGCCCTTGGGCGGCGAGGCGGGCGACTGGCCCGGCCCCGACATCCTGTTGTGCGTGACGCTGGCCTGGACCCTGCGCCGCCCCGACGCGATGCGCGTCTGGCTGGTGGCCTTCGTCTTCCTGGCCGAGGATCTGCTGTTGATGCGGCCCCCCGGTCTTTGGACGGCCGTGGTCGTCGTGGGAACCGAATTCCTGCGCAGCCGCATGGCCTTCGCGCGCGAGGCGAACTTCCTCAGCGAATGGATCAGCGTGGCGGTGCTGGTTCTGGGCATGACCTTCGCTTACCGTTTTGTGTTCACGCTAGCCTTTCTTCCGCAGGTGGGTCTGGGATATGCGATGATCGGAACGGCGGCGACGATCCTGTGCTATCCTGTTGTCGTGCTGGCCACGTCCTGGGCGTTCGGCCTGCACAAGCCCGCCACCGGTGAAATCGACGCCTATGGGAGACGGATGTGAAACGCATCGCCCACCGCGACAGTGACGAAACGACCCGCCGCACCACGCGCCGCGCCTTGATCATGGGGGGCGCGATGTCCGCCGTTGTCGCGGTGCTGGGCGCGCGCCTGCGCTACATGCAGGTGGACCAGGCCGACCAGTACCGCCTTCTGGCCGAGGAGAACCGCGTGTCCATCCGGCTGATCCCGCCCAATCGCGGGCAGATCTTCGACCGGAACGGCCGGCTGATCGCGGGCAACGAACAGAACTACCGCATCATCATCACGCGCGAGGATGCGGGCGACGTGAACGACGTGCTGCACCGCCTGCAGCGCGTGATCCCCCTGTCGGAGGAGGAGATCCTGCGGGTGGAGGACGAGGCGAAGAAACGGTCCGCCTTCGTGCCGATCATCGTGGCGGACCGCATCAGCTGGGATGACATGTCCCGCGTGGCGATGAACGCCCCCTCCCTTCCCGGCGTCACGCCCGAGGTGGGGCAGTCGCGGATCTACCCCCTCGACACCGATTTCGCACATGTGGTGGGCTATGTCGGCCCCGTGTCGGAACGCGATCTGAAGGGGCAGGAAAACCCCGACCCCCTGCTTCAGATCCCGCAGTTCCAGATCGGTAAGGCCGGGGTGGAAACATGGCGCGAGGACGTGCTGCGCGGCGAAGCCGGCACCCGCCGGATCGAGGTGAACGCCGTCGGCCGCATCATGCGCGAACTGGACCGGGTGGAGGGTCAGGCGGGCGCGGACCTGACGCTGACCATCGATGCCGAGGTGCAGAACTTCGTCAACGCGCGCTTGGGCGGCGAAAGCGCGGCCGTGGTGGCCATCGATGTCACGAACGGCGATCTTCTGGCCATCTCCTCCACCCCGTCCTTCAACCCGAACCTGTTCGTGCGCGGCATCTCCTACAAGGATTATTCGGCGCTGACGGCGAACGACCACCGGCCGCTGGCGAACAAGGCCGTGTCCGGGGCCTATCCCCCCGGCTCCACCTTCAAGATGGTGACGGCGCTGGCCGCGCTGGAGGCAGGTGTCATCGACGCCGACAGCACCGTGTATTGCCCCGGCTATTACGAATATGGCGGACGGCGGTTCCACTGCTGGTCGCGCGGCGGGCACGGGCACCTGAACCTGGACGGCGCCCTTGGCCGCAGCTGCGACGTGTTCTTCTATGACGTGTCGCAGCGCGTCGGCATCGACAAGATGGCCGAAACCGGCCGCAAGATGGGCCTTGGCCAGCGCCACGACCTGCCGATGTCGGCCATCGTCGAAGGCGTCATGCCCGACAAGGACTGGAAGATGGCGAGCTATGGCCAGGAATGGCGGATCGGCGACACGATCAACGCCTCCATCGGTCAGGGCTACGTCCTCGCCTCGCCGCTGCAACTGGCGCTGATGACGGGGCGCCTCGCCTCCGGTCGTGCCATCGTGCCCCGGCTGGTCCGCGCCATCGACGGGCAAGAGGTCGAAACCGAGGCGGCGCCCGCGCTGGACATCCCGTCCGCCTATCTGCGGATGGTCCGGCACGGGATGTTCACCGTGTCGAACAAGCTGGGCATGACCGGCTATTCCAGCCGCATCGTCGATCCGACCATGACCATGGCGGGAAAATCGGGCACGGCGCAGGTCCGCAACATCACCGCGGCCGAACGCGCGCGGGGCGTCATCAGCAACGACCAGCTGCCCTGGGAACGGCGCGACCATGCGCTGTTCGTGGGCTTTGCGCCCTACGACAATCCCAAGGTGGCGGTGGCCTGCGTGGTGGAACATGGCGGCGGCGGCTCCACCGTGGCGGGGCCGATCGTGCGGGACGTGCTGCTGCGCATCCTGTCGGGGGGCATGCCACCCCTTGCGGCATATCCCGAAAGCCAGCGTTCGCGGATCGAGACGGCGCTGTCGGAACTGCCCCTGCGCGATTTCGCCGCCCTTGCCGGCGCCACCGGGGTGCGGGGCCGGGCATGAGCTTTCTTGAATACCGCATCCAGACCGTCCCCTCGGGGCCGCGCAAGCTGCTTTATCTGAACTGGGCGCTGATCCTGCTGCTGACCTCGGTCTGCGCGGTCGGCTGGCTCATGCTCTATTCCGTGGCCGGAGGCGACATCTCCGCTTGGGCCGAACCGCAGATGAAGCGGTTCGCGGTCGGGCTGACGATCATGATCATCGTGGGGATGATCCCGATCTGGTTCTGGCGCAACATGTCGGGCGTGGCCTACCTGATCGCGGTGGGCCTCCTGGTCGCGGTGGACGTGATGGGCCATATCGGCATGGGGGCGCAGCGGTGGCTGAACCTCGGCTTCATCATGCTGCAACCGTCGGAGCTGATGAAGATCGCGCTCGTGATGATGCTGGCGGCCTATTACGACTGGCTGGACCCGAAGAAGGTGTCGCGGCCCCTGTGGGTGCTGGTGCCCCTGCTTCTGATCCTGCTGCCGGTGGCGCTGGTCATGGTGCAGCCGGACCTTGGCACGGCGATCCTGCTGATGGGGGGCGGCGCGGTCGTGATGTTCTGCGCGGGGGTCAGCTGGATCTATTTCGCGGTGGTCATCGGCGCGGGCGCGGGCCTTGTCACCGTGGTGCTGATGAGCCGGGGCACGCCTTGGCAGCTTCTGCACGATTACCAGTACAAGCGGATCGACACCTTCCTCGATCCTTCCTCGGACCCGCTGGGCGCCGGGTATCACATCACGCAGGCCAAGATCGCCCTAGGCTCGGGCGGCTGGACGGGGCGCGGGTTCATGCAGGGCACGCAAAGCCGGCTGAACTTCCTGCCCGAAAAGCACACCGACTTCATCTTCACCGTCGTGGCGGAGGAGTTCGGCTTCATCGGGGCCTGCTCGCTCCTCATCCTCTATGCGCTGATCATCGCCTTCTGCATCTCCTCGGCGGTGCGGATGAAGGACCGGTTCGCCTCGCTCGTGACGCTGGGGATCGCGGCGTCGTTCTTCTTCCTGTTCGGCGTCAACATGCTGATGGTCATGGGGCTGGCGCCCGTGGTGGGCGTGCCACTTCCGCTGGTCAGCTATGGCGGATCGGCGATGATGGTGTTGCTCACGGCCTTCGGGATCGTGCAAAGTGCCCATGTCCACCGTGCCCGCTGAAGGATCCCCATGCTGACCATCCTGTTTTCCGCCCCCGACGCGCTGTGGAACCAGTACAAGGAGGTGCTGCCCGCCGCCCTGTCCGCCAAGGGGGTGGACGGGACGCTGGTGCGCGACGCCGATCCCGCGGCGGTCGACTACATCGTCTATGCCCCGAACGACCGGCTGCGCGACTTCACGCCCTTCACGAAGGCGCGCGCCGTTCTCAGCCTCTTCGCGGGGGTGGACCGGATCGTGGGGAACACCACGCTGACCCAGCCCCTGACGCGGCTCGTTGATCCGGGCCTGGCCGAGGGGATGGTGGAATGGGTGACGGGGCAGGTGCTGCTGCACCACCTGCATCTGGACCGCAACATCGGCGCAGCACCCCATTGGGTGCAGGACGCGCCGCCCCTGGCGCGCGACCGCCGCGTGACGCTGCTGGGACTGGGCGAGCTGGGCATGGCCTGCGCCGACCTGCTGCGCGCCCTGCATTTCGACCTGAGGGGGTGGAGCCGTGGCCGCAAAGACGCCCCCTTCCCCACCTTCCACGGCGCGGGCGGTCTGAAACAGGCGCTGGACGGGGCGGACATCGTGATCACGCTGCTGCCCGACACGCCCGCCACGCGGAACATCCTGAACGCCGAAAGCCTGAACTGGCCCGCGCGGGGCGCCGTTGTCATCAATCCCGGCCGCGGACCGCTGATCGACGATGACGCGCTGCTGGCCGCGCTGGACGACGGGCGCATCGGCCATGCCGTCCTGGACGTGTTCCGGGTGGAACCGCTGCCCGCCGATCATCCCTATTGGGCGCATCCGAAGGTCACCGTATCCCCGCACATCGCGGCGGTGTCGCGGCCGAAATCGGCCTCCCTCGTTGTGGCCGAGAACATTCGCCGCGCCGAGGCGGGCGAGCCGTTGCTGTTCCTCGTGGACCGCAGCCGGGGCTATTGAACCAGAAGCGGGCGAACCCGCCACAAGGAAGGGCAGAAAGATGAAGGGACTGATCCGGGCCACCGTCGCCGCGGCCATGATCGCCGGCGGCATGGCGGGCGCGCAGGAACTGGGGGCCGAGGATACGGCCCCCCCCTCGGCCGATCGTCCGGCGTCGGACCCGTCCGTGGGCGCGGTCACGAACCTGCCTTTGCCCCGCTTCGTGACGCTGAAGACGGGCGAAGGCAACGCCCGCCGCGGTCCCGGCCTGACGCATCGCATCGACTGGGTGTTCACGCGCGACGGGATGCCGCTGAAGATCACGGCCGAATACGGCCACTGGCGCCGAGTGGAAGATTACGAGGGCGCGGGCGGCTGGGTGCATTACGCCCTGCTGTCGGGCACCCGCAGCGCGCTGGTCACGGCGCCGCTGGCCCTGCTGCATTCCAGCCCTTCGGCCGACTCCTCCGTGGTCGTGAAGGCGGAAAAGGACGTGATCGGCACGCTTCAGGAATGCCAGAAGGACTGGTGCCGCCTGCGGGTCGACGGAAACGAAGGCTGGATCGCCAAGACCGACTTCTGGGGTGCCGGCGCGGACGAGATCCTGAACTGATGACCGACCATGCCCGCATGACCCTGCGCGCCGGCCTCGCCTCCATCCTCGTGTCAGGAATCCTGGTCGCGTTGAAGCTGTGGGCCGTGTCTTCCACCGGTGCGCTGTCCATCGCGGCGTCGCTGGCCGACAGCGCGATGGACCTGATGATGTCGCTGGGGGCGATGACGGCCCTGCTCTACGCCCAGCGCCCGGCGGACGAAGATCACGCCTTCGGCCATTCCTCGGCCGAGGATATCGCAGCGCTTGGGCAGGCCGTGTTCATCACGATCTCGGCCGGGGTGATCGCGGTGGCGGCGGTGCTGCGGCTGCTGTCGCCCGATCCGCAGCCGCTGGCGGCCGAAGGCCAGGGCGTGGCGGTGATGGGCGTGTCCATCCTGCTGACGCTGCTTCTGGTCTGGTGGCAGGGGCGCGTGGCGGGGCGCACCGGCAACCGCGTCATCTCTGCGGACCGGCTGCATTACCTGGGCGACCTGATCCCGTCCGTGGGGGCCATCGTGTCGCTGATGGCGTCGGGCCCACTGAACCTGCCGCAGATTGACAGCGTCGTGGCGCTTGCGGCGTCGGTGTTCATGGTCATCGGGGCCGCCGGGATCGGACGCGGGGCCTTTGACGCGCTGATGGACCGGCAGGCCGATCCCGAACTGCTGGAAGGCATCATGACCCTGACGCGCAACTGGCCCGAGGTGCGGGGCTTTCACGACCTGAAATCCCGCACCGCCGGCAGCCGCGTCTTCATCCACCTGCACATCGAACTGGACGGCGACCTGACGCTGAGGGAGGCGCATGACATCGGCGCGGGCCTGAAGCGCACCATCACGCTTGCCTATCCCCAGACCGACGTCATCATCCACAAGGATGTGGCGGATCAAAGGGCCTGACCCACCGGGATGTCGCCCTTTTCCTGCGGATCCTCGCCCTCGTCCTCTTCCAGCATCTCCAGCACCTCGGCGTGGCAGACGTCGACGGTGTCCAGCAGCACCTCCTCATCGGCGAAGACGGCGCGGATGTCATAGGCGCAATGGTCGCGCCCGTCCTTGATGGTGAAGGTCTGGATGCCCATGGGGGTCAGGTCCTCCCCGTTCAGGATGTCCTCTTCCCAGCTGTCGGCGACGGTGGGCGAGGCGTAGAGTTCGGTCATGTTCACCGCCGTGTGGTTCACCAGCGTGAACTTGCGCAGGTCGGCCAGCGCCGCCGTGGGCAGAAGGATCAGGGCAAGAGCGATCAGGCGCATGGGGGAACCTCCGGCTGTGGCGCGATCTTAGCAGGGGTTCGCGCACACTCAACCATCGGCTAAAAGGGGCCAAAGCCGAAGGAGCCGCCATGACCGATCCCGCCGAAGCCCGCGCCTTTCTGGACGCCCACCCGCAGGTGGAGGCGATCGACATCGTGCTGCACGACGCCAATGGCGTGGGCCGGGGCAAGATCATCCGGCGGCACGAGTTGGAGGGGCTGTTCGCCAACGGGCGGCTGCTGCCGATCTCCATCCTCGGCCTTGATATCTGCGGCGAGGATGTGCACGAAACCGGCCTGATCTGGGACAAGGGCGATGGTGACGTGCGCGCCTGGCCAATCCCCGGCACGCTGGTGCCCCTGCACGGCACCAACCGGGCCGAGGTGCTGATGGCTGTCCACACGCTGGACGGCGCGCCCATGGGGCCGGACCCCCGCCACGCGCTGGCCCGGCAGGTGGCGGCGATGGCCGCCGAGGGCCTGCACCCCGCCGGCGCGTTCGAGCTGGAGTTCTTTTTGCTGGCCAATGATCGCGATTCCCAAGGCCGGGTGCAGCCGGCGCGCGACGTGCTGGACGGACGCGCCACCAAGCGGACGGAGGTCTATTCCGTCGATCACCTGCACGGGATGATGCCGCTGTTCGACGCGATCTATGCGGGGGCAAAAGCGGCGGGGATCAAGGCCGAAACCATGATCTCGGAATTCGCGCCGGGGCAGTATGAACTGACGCTGCACTACCGCCACGACGTGCTGCGCGCCGCCGACGACCTGATCCGCCTGAAGCGCATCGTGCGGGCGCAGGCCCGGGCGCGCGGCGTGACCGCCTGCTTCATGGCGAAACCGATGGAGGATGTGGCCGGGTCAGGCATGCATTTCCACGTGTCGCTGAACGACGCCGAAGGGCGCAACCTGTTCGCCGAGGATGGCGAGGGCTGGTCCGACCGCATCCTGCACGCGTTGGGCGGGCTGAAGACGACGATGGCCGAATCGATGCTGGTCTTCGCCCCTCACGCCAATTCCTGGCGGCGGTTTGCGGCCCAAAGCTATGCCCCGGTGTCGCCCACCTGGGGGGTGAACAACCGCTCGGTCGCGCTGCGGATTCCGGAAGGAGCGAAGACGTCACGGCGGATCGAACATCGTCCGGCCGGTGTGGACGCGAACCCCTATCTTGTGGCGGCCACGGTTCTGGCCGGGATCCGGCACGGGTTGCAGCACCGGCTGGACCCGGGGGCGGAGGTGACGGGGAATGGCTATGACACGCCCCCCGATCCCAACATGCCCGCCGACTGGCGGGACGCGATCCGGCGGGCCGAAACCTCTGCCTTCCTGAGAACAGCGCTGGGGGAGGAGATGCACCGCACCTTCTGCGCCATCAAGGCGGCGGAACTGGCGCGCGTGGCCCGCACGATCGCCGATGTCGATTACGACCTTTACCTGCACACCGTTTGAAGTGCGGCCCGAAGCGCCGCCGCGATGATCGCGGGCACACGCGGGTCGAGGCCTACAGGCTCCAGACGCGGACCGGTGAAGGCCGCCTGATCGAGGGCGGTGGGCAGATCCTCGATCACATGGCCGCCTTTTGCGGCGAAGAAAGGCAGGCAGGCGGCGTCGGGCATGGTGACCGCCACCTCCGCGATCTGCGGGGACTGGTCGATGAAGGCGGCGCGGGCAAGCTGGCCCGTTTCCGCCTCGATCCGGGCGGCCATGTCGTGGGCGATCTGCGACGGGGCGGAACTGCGGAACGAGCCATGCGCGGCCAGAAGGATGGGCCGGCTTGCCGTACGCGCGAGATCCACCGTCAGCGCCGCTATGGCCGGGTCGGTGCCGAAGGGCGACAGGATGCGCCAGTCCTTCCCCCCCGCCTCCGCCAGGCGCTTGGGCAGGTGGGTCTGGGTGAACCAGCCTTCGGCCATGAACAGCGGATAGACCAGCCCCGGATGGCCAGCCAGCCCCTGCGCCAGGGCGTCAGGCTCGGCCAAGGTGGCAGATCGCACCCTCCAGCCCGGCAGGTGATCCGCGACCTGGGCGGCCAAGGCGGCAATTTCCGCCGCGGCAGGTGCAGGGTCCGAGGGTTGACCATGGGACACGATCAATGCGGTTGTCATGGATCCACTCCTTCCGGTGAAGCAGGGCAGCGAATGTGTCCTAAAAGATACAGTTTGCCCATTTTGTAAACAATATATGACGCTGACGCCACGGCGTAATGTCGCGGGGCAAAGGATCTTCTTATCCTGCGCCGACAGGAGAACTTGTTATGCGCCTTCCCAATTTCACCCAGATCGCCGGTGTCGTCACCGTGGCGACCGTTCTTTATCTTCTCATCTCGGTCCTGACCACGTCCGATCCCGGCCAGTTCTTCCACGAAGGACATGGGGTGGAGGAGGTGTCCCTCGGGCTCCTGCCCGTCGGCGTTGCCCTGTGGTTCCTGCTGGCAGGGAAATACCGGTGGCGCGAATGGCAGATCCCCGCTGTTCTGCTGTTGATGATGGCGCGCGAAATGGATTTCGACAAGCGCTTCACCGAGCATGGTCTGCTGAAACTGACGACCTACACCCATTCCGCCCCGATCCTGACCAAGGTGGTCGGCGGCCTTGCCATCCTGTTCACCCTTTGGGTGATGGCGCGCCTTCTGCGCCGCAACCTGCCTTTGTGGTGGGCACGCCTGAAGGGCGGCACGATGGACGCCTGGATGATCCTTGGGGCGGCCCTGTGCGGCATCTTCGCAAAAACCTTCGACGGGCTGGGGCGCAAGTTGCTGGGTCTTGGCATCCATATCCCCGGATCGGTCGACATGCTGGCCGGACGTAGCGAGGAAGTTCTGGAAGCCGTGTGCTATTACCTGATCGTGCTCAGCATCGCCCGTCTGGCGGTGCCCGCCATCCGCGCGGCGGCGGGCCTGCCCAACGCCTACGGAACACGGTAACCCGCTTCGATCATGCCTCAGTGGTCGCCGTCGCGCCGCGCGGGCGCGTCCCGGCCGCCGAACCACGAGGCGAGTTCGTCCGCGGCGCGGTCCATCAACCCCCGCTTGTCGTCCTGATCGTAGGGGGTGTCGTAGCTGCGTCCGAACCCGTTCGGTTCCGCCGCATAGGGATTGTAGTCCCGGCGGGGATTGCCGTCGCTGAAGTCGTCGCTGGGCCGCTGCGTGCGATAGGGCGCA
This sequence comes from Falsirhodobacter sp. 1013, assembly GCF_051195255.1. Classification (NCBI taxonomy): domain Bacteria; kingdom Pseudomonadati; phylum Pseudomonadota; class Alphaproteobacteria; order Rhodobacterales; family Paracoccaceae; genus Falsirhodobacter; species Falsirhodobacter sp. 1013. The sequence goes on from NZ_JBNJLK010000001.1 coordinate 49,027, forward strand.
TCAAAGGGAATGGCCTCGTGCTCTGCCAGCGGATGGGCCGGCGCGGGATCGTCTGCATAGGGGCCGGCGGGGCGCGGGGTCTGGTCCGACATGATATCTTCCTCCATCTGGAAGGAAAACCTCCGGATGCCGCGGATGTTCCGCGCCCTATATCACGGGCATGACACGCTTGCCTTCCCCATGGTTCGACCGTCCCGCCGAGATGGTCGCCCGCGACCTGATCGGCGCGCAACTTCTGGTGCGCGGCCTTGGCGGCCGCATCACGGAGACGGAGGCCTATGCCCCCGACGATCCCGCCTCGCACAGCTTTCGCGGCGTGACGCCCCGCAATGCCGGGATGTTCGGCACGCCGGGGCATGCCTATGTCTACCGCTCCTACGGGATTCACTGGTGCCTGAACGTGGTCTGCACGCCGGGCAGCGCCGTCCTGATCCGGGCGCTGGAACCGTTGCTGGGACTGGAGCTCATGACCGAACGCCGGGGACTTCAGGACGTCCGGCGGCTGTGCAACGGCCCGGGCTGCATCGGGCAGGCGCTTGGGCTGGATGGGGCGGACAGCGGAACCGACATTCTGACGATCCTGCCCGGCCCCGACCTGCCGGTCGTCACGGGGCCACGGATCGGCATCACGCGCGCCGTGGACCTGCCGTGGCGCTTTGGCGCGAAAGGCTCCCGCTTTCTTTCGAAGCCGTTTCGGGAACAGGGTGCGCCGCCCGGGGGTTGATACAGGCACCAAGGAGGAGATCACCATGACCGACGCCGTTGGAATCCCGCAGCCGGGCGATCTGCCGCCCAACGACCTGCCGCCTTTGCCCGAGCCGGACACCTATCCCGATCCGATGCCGGACCCGGATCCGATCCCCCCGGGACAGGACCCGGACCTGCCCGAGCCGGGAGAGGTCAATCCCCCGATCTACGGCTGAAACGACCGTCAGGCGTTCAGAAGCGCCAGCAGACGACGTTCGTCCAGCTTCAGGGCGCTGTCGCCTTCAGTCGGCAGCGCCTCCATCAGTTCCAGACGTTCGTTCACGGGCAGATCCGCCAACCCCAGAACGACGGGATGGATGTAGGATTTGCGGGCGATGGTGGGCGTGTTGGTCAGCGCCTCGGAGGCGGCCATGGCGATGTCCTTTACCGAGAGCTTGCCTTCGGCCGTGCGGGCGGCGGTGAACCCTGCAAGCGACCCGCCCCATGTGCGGAACGTCTTGGCGGACGCGCCGGTCAGACCGGACGCTTCGGCGATATAGTCGTTCAGGTGATGCGACGACACCGCCCGGACCTCCCCGTCCTCGTCCACCCAAGTGAACAGGTGCTTGCCCGGAAGATCGCCGATCTGGTGCATGATCCGATGCAGGCGCCGGTCGCGCAGGGTGCGATTCACGGCCTTGCCGCCCTTGGCGCGGAACTTCAGCCGCACCTCTCCCTCCGACAGCGTCAGGTGCCGGCTGAGAAGCGTGGTCGCCCCGAACGTCTTGTTTTCCAGAGTGTACGCGGGTGTTCCCGCGCGCAGATAGGTCCGGTCGATCAGCATCACCATCGCGGCGAGGGAGAAGGACAGATCACCCGCCTCCCCCTTCAGGTCGCGGTCCACGCGTCGGCGCAACTGGCCCAGCGCGGCCCCGAAGGCGGGCAGGTTGCCGTATTTCGCTTCCGATCGCCAATCCGCCCATTCCGGGTGGTAGCGGTATTGCTTGCGGCCCCGCGCGTCGAAGCCCGTCGCCTGAAGATGGCCATTCGGCAGCGGGCAGATCCACACATTCTGATAGGCGGGGGGCACCGCCAGCTTCAGGCAGCGGGCGCGTTCCGCTCCGCTCAGCCGCGTGCCGTCGGGGGCCAGAAAGCAGAAGCCCTTGCCAGACTTCCGACGGCGGATCCCGGGAATGGAATCCTCGACATAAACCAGCCCCTGCGGGACGATGAGATCATTGGGCATGAAGCGGGCTCCTCTGCGGCGATCAACCGTCAGACAGGGGCCGGAGTTCCACAAACCGGGCAATCCGCCCGCCGATGTGTGGTGATGGTCCGCGTTTCGGCGTAAAGCGCGTCATGGATCAGCAGGCGGTCGCGCAGCGTCTGGCCCGCGCCGGTCAGATGCTTCACCGCCTCGGTCGCCATCATCGCGCCAAGGACGCCGGGCAGCGGACCGGCCACCCCCGCCTCGGCACAGGTGGGGATCAGGTGGGCGGCGGGCGGATGGGGAAAGACGCAGGCATAGCAGGCGGAGCCGTTGCCGAAGAGGCCGATCTGCCCCTCCCACTGCGTCAGGGCGGCGCCGATCAGCGGCACGTCGGCCGCCACGCAGGCGCGGTTCACGGCATAGCGCGTGTCAAAGCTGTCGGTGCCGTCCAGCACCAGATCCTGCGTGATCGCCTGATCGGCGAAGTGGTGCGGGATCGCAGTGATGGCCACGTGGGGGTTCAGGCGGCGCAGGGTTTGGGCGGCGGACTTTGCCTTGTTCTGGCCGATCGCATCCAGATGCACGATCTGGCGCTGAAGGTTCGACTCCTCCACCACGTCGCCATCCATCACGATGATATGGCCGACCCCGGCCGCCGCCAGATACATCAGTGCCGGCGCCCCAAGCCCCCCCGCCCCCACGACCAGCACATGCGCGGCCTTCAGGCGCTGCTGCCCCGTGCCGCCGATCTCTCGCAGCAGGATGTGGCGGGAATAGCGCTGAAGCTCCTCCGGCGTCATCCGGTGGACCCGAAGCCCCCGGCGCCGCGCGCGGTGGCGCCGGAATGCGCCTCCACCACCCGCAGTTCGGGACGGATGACGGGAACGAACATCAACTGGGCCACGCGTTCGCCGGGCTGAACGGTGATCGGCGTGCCGTTCGGGTTGCGGTTCCACAGGGACATCATGATCCCGCCGGTGTAATCGCTGTCGATCAGCCCGACGAGGTTGCCCAGCACCAGCCCCTTCTTGTGCCCCGCGCCCGAGCGCGGCAGCACCAGCGCCGCGATCTTGTCGGTGTCCATGAACAGGGCAATACCGGCCGGAACCAGAACGGCGGGCGCACCGGCCGCAATCTCCAGCGGGGCGTCCAGACAGGCGAACAGGTCCACGGCCGCGGCGCCTTCGGTCTGATAGGCGGGCAGGCCCCAGTCCCTGATGCGTGCGTCCAGAACCTTAACCTCAACCACCGACATGCTGCGCCCCTTCGTCATTGCGCGCGGAAGATAGGCGCGGGTGCGGGGAAGGACAACCTATTGCGGCAGGACCGGCGCGCCCGGAGCGACATCGTTCGTGATGGCGACGTCCAGGGCGAAGGGAGCGGGGCTTTGCACGATGACAGTGTAATCCCCCTCCTCGGGCAGCAGGCCCGAGAAGACCGACCCCTGGAAGGACGGCGTTTCATCGCCAGGGGGATAGATCGCCAGCGCCCCGTCCGACAGCGTCAGGTTCAGCGTCTGCCCCGCTCCGGCGTTCAGCACATAGGTGGTGTCGCCCGCGCCCTGCACGACCGTGTGGGTTGCGCCTTCGGGCAGGGTGATCCGTTCCTGCGCAACAGCCGCGAAGGGGAGGAGCGAGAAGGCGAGAGCAAGGCGGAACATGTTGTATCTCCTGTCTTCAGGAAACGATGTCCGGCACCTTCGGGTTCCGCAGCGCAGCGGCGATCGCCTCGGCCAGACGGCGGGCGACCATGTCCTTGGCCATGCGGGGCCACGTCTCGGCTCCGGCATCGGAAATGATCGTCACGGCGTTTTCCGTCCCGCCCATGATCCCGGTGGCGGGGGAGACGTCGTTCGCCACGATCCAGTCGCAGCCCTTGCGCAACCGCTTGGCCGTGGCATGGGCGATCACGTCATCTGTTTCGGCGGCAAAGCCGATGACCAATTCCGGCCGGTCCGCGGCGTGGGAGATGGTGTGCAGGATGTCGGGGTTTTCGGCGAAGGACAGGGTCGGCAAGGCTCCAGCCACCTTCTTCATCTTCGATCCTTGGGCATTGGCCACACGCCAATCCGCCACGGCGGCCGCAAAGACCGCTACATCGGCCGGAAGTGCGGCCTCCACGGCCGTCAACATCTCTTGCGCCGTTGTCACGCGCACGACTTGCGCGCCGTCGGGGGGGGGAACCTCGGCCGGGCCGGTGACAAAGGTGACTTTCGCGCCCAGTGCCAGAAGCGCCTTCGCGATGGCCGTCCCCTGCGCGCCCGAGGATCGGTTGGCGATGTAGCGAACGGGATCGATCGCTTCCTGCGTGGGACCGGAGGTGACAAGGACATGCCGCCCCGCCAAACGCCCTTCGGCAAAGGCCGCCTGCACCGCGGCCACGATCTCCAGCGGTTCGGCCATGCGGCCGGGGCCGTATTCGCCACAGGCCATCGACCCGTCATTCGGGCCGGCGAACAGGATGCCATCCGCGCGCAAGGTCGCCAGATTGCGCTGCGTCGCGGGATGGTCCCACATGCGCACGTTCATCGCGGGCGCCACCAGCACCCGCGTGTCCGTCGCCAGCAAAAGGGTGGAGGCAAGGTCGTCCGCCCGCCCCTGCGCCATCTTGGCCAGCAGATCGGCCGTGGCTGGGGCCACCACGATCAGGTCGGCGGAGCGGGACAGCTGGATGTGGCCGATCTCCGCCTCTTGCGTCAGGTCGAACAGGTCCTGGTGGACCTTGCTGCCCGACAGCGTGGCGACTGACAGCGGCGTCACGAATTCAGACGCCGCACGGGTCAGCACCGGCGTGACCGAATATCCACGTTCGGAAAGGCGCCGGATCAGATCCAGCGCCTTGTAGGCGGCGATGCCACCCCCGATGATCAGAAGAATGCGTTTTCCCTGCATGGGGCAAAGCCTAGCAGGGAAAAACCATCACAGGAAGTGATGCACTTCGCGGCTTTGCGATTCCAGCGCGCGGCGCATCTTGGTGAAGGCGGCGGCTTCCAGCTGGCGCACGCGTTCCTTGGACAGGCCCAGTTCCTCGCCCAGCGATTCCAGCGTGCGGGGGGCTTCGCGCAGCTTGCGTTCGGTCACGATGAAGCGTTCGCGGGCGTTCAGCCCCTGGATCGCGCTGATCAGCCAGCCACGCAGGCATTCGGCGTCATGGGCGCCTTCCACCTGTTCGGCGGCCTGAACCGCGTCATCCTCCAGCGCGTCGATCCATTCGCGGCCTTCCTCGTCCGAGGATTGAGTCGCGTTGAGAGAGAAGTCGGTGCCCGACAGGCGGCCTTCCATCATCTCCACATCCGCCAGCGGAACGCCGACCTCGGTCGCGATCATCTGGCGCAGCTGATGGCCATCCAGGCTCTGGCCCATGGCCTCGGCCTCACGCTCCAGCTTGGCCTGAACGCGGCGCATGTTGAAGAACAGCGCCTTCTGGCTGGAGGTGGAGCCCGTGCGCACCATCGACCAGTTCCGCATCACGTAGTCCTGGATCGACGCCTTGATCCACCACACGGCGTAGGTGGAGAAGCGGACCCCGCGATCGGGATCAAACTTGTCGGCGGCCTTCATGAGGCCGAGGGACGCTTCCTGGATCAGGTCATTCATCGGCGCGCCATAGCGCCGGAACTTTGCGGCCATGGAAATCGCCAGCCGCATGTAGGCGGTGATCAGCCGGTGCAGCGCCTGTTCGTCACGCTGGTCGCGCCAGGCATAGGCAAGCCGCAGTTCCGTCTCGGCGTCCAGCAGTTCGGCTTTCATCGCGCGGCGGGACATTGTCTGATCGCTGAAGGCGTCGAGCGGCATGTGGCGTTCCCTCTTTCTTAGGCGGTCTCTTGACCCCTGATGCTTTCGCCCCACCTTCACGGTCGAGGTTGCATCCGTTTTCGAAGGGCTAACGGCGTCAGAGGCGCCCTAGTTCCCGAAAAAGTTGCTTCAAGGTTAATTTTTTCCGACAGCCAATTTTTTCTGGACAGGTGATTTCGCCTGTGCATCCTGCCGCCCAACAGCAGGGGGAAACGCATGGGCTGGACGCTGGCGATCGGTGAAAGATCCTATTCCAGCTGGAGCTTGCGGGGCTGGCTCCTGTTCGACGCCTTCAGCCTGCCGGTGACAACCGTTTCCGCCCCCATGTACACGCCCGACTTCGCGCGCGTTCTTCAGGATTTTGCCCCTGCCCGCACCGCCCCGGCCGCCAGGTTGGGGGATGTGGTCGTCTGGGACAGCCTTGCGATTGCCGAGGAACTGGCCGCCCGCCACCCCGAGGTGGGCCACTGGCCCGCCGATCCCGCCGCCCGCGCCGCCGCGCGTTCGATGGTGGCCGAGATGCATTCCGGCTTCACCGCGCTGCGCCGCCACTGCGCCATGAACCTGCGGACGGCGTATCGGGAGGTGCCGGTGCCGGATGGCGTGCGTGCCGATCTGGACCGGATCGAGATGTTGTGGGCCCGCAGCCAAGGCGGCTGGCTGTGCGGAACCTATTCCGCGGCCGATGCCTTCTTCGCGCCAGTTGCCCTGCGGATTGCGGGCCATGGCCTGCCCGTGGGTCCGGTGGCGCAGGCCTATGTGGCGCGGCATCTGGCGCATCCGTCCTTGCGCCGCTGGCGGGCGCTGGGGCTGGCGGTCGATCCGGTCCTGCCTGCCTATGACCGCGACTGGCCGCAGGCCGCCTGGCCCGGTCCCGCGCCCCTTTCCGCCCGCGCGGTGGAGGGGGCGGAGGCCGAGAACGCCTCCTGCCCCTATTCCGGCAAGCCGGTGACCCATGTTCTGGAACTGGACGGTCGCCGCTGGGGCTTCTGCAACGCCACTTGCCGCGACAAGACGGTGAACGACCCGGAGGCGTGGCCGGCCTTCATGGCGATGATCCGTTAACCTTCCGGTAACCATGCACGGCTAGTCCCTCCTGAACCACAGGAGGGGCAGCATGGTCACCCGCGCATACACCGTCGCGTTTGAAGGCGTGGAAGCGCGTCTGGTGGAAGTGCAATGCGCCGTGTCCCCCGGCCTGCCCGCCTTCGCCATCGTCGGCCTGCCCGACAAGGCCGTGAGCGAGGCGAAGGAACGGATTCGCGCGGCCTTGGACGGCATGTCGATCGCCCTGCCGTCCCGCCGCATCGCCATCAACCTCGCCCCCGCTGATCTGCCGAAGGAAGGATCGCATTTCGACCTGCCCATCGCGCTGGCGCTGCTGGCCGCGATGGACATCCTTCCGAAAGAGGAGGTGGAGGGCACGGTCAGTCTGGGGGAGTTGTCCTTGGACGGGCGGCTGATGCCCGTGGTCGGCGCCCTGCCCGCCGCCATGGCCGCGGCGGAGGCCGACCGCGCCCTGATCTGCCCCCGCGCCTGCGGACCCGAAGCCGCCTGGGTCGGCGCGACCGAGGTTCTGGCCGCCCCCTCCCTTCTGGACGTGGTGCGGCACTTCACGGGCAAGGCGCACCTGCCGCCGGTGGAAATGGGGGAAGCGGCCCCCGCCACCGCAGCCCGCGACTTCGCCGAGGTGAAGGGGCATGAACGGGCCAAGCGGGCGATGGAGATCGCCGCAGCCGGCCGCCATCACATCCTGATGGTCGGCACGCCCGGATCGGGCAAGTCGATGATGGCGTCCTGCCTGCCGGGCATCCTGCCGCCCCTGTCGGCGGTGGAGGCGCTGGAAACCTCCACCATCCATTCGGTCGCAGGGCTTCTGAAGGGCGGCATCCGGCGGGAGCGTCCGTTCCGCGCGCCGCACCACACCGCCACCCCGGCGGCCATCGTCGGCGGAGGACGTTCGGCCAAACCGGGGGAGCTGAGCCTCGCCCATAACGGCATCCTGTTTTTGGACGAATTCCCCGAATTCCCGCGTCAGGTGCTGGAAACCCTGCGCCAGCCGATCGAGACGGGGGAGATCATGGTGTCGCGGGCCAACGCCCATGTCCGTTATCCCTGCCGTTTCCTGCTGGTGGCGGCCGCGAACCCCTGCCGCTGCGGCTACATGTCGGACCCGGCCCGCGCCTGCGCCCGCGTGCCCTTGTGCGGCGAGGATTATCTTGGCCGCATCTCCGGTCCGCTGATGGACCGGTTCGACATCCGGCTGGACGTGACCAGCGTGGCCTGGACCGAGTTGCAGGGCGCCCCGACCGGCGAAAGCTCTGCCATCATCGCGGCGCGCGTGGCGGCGGCGCGTGCGGTGCAGACGGCCCGTTTCGCCGCACACGGCATCCGCACCAATGCCGAGGCGGAGGGCGCGCTGCTGGACGCCATCGCCACGCCCGATGACGGTGGCCGCGCCCTGCTGGGCCGGGTGGCGGAACGGTTCGGCCTGTCCGCCCGCGGCTATCACCGCATCCTGCGGGTGGCGCGGACCATCGCCGATCTGGATGGCAGCCCCGACGTGCGCCAGCCGCATGTGGCCGAAGCCGTGGGCTACCGCCTCGCCTCGGCCAGGGCGGTCGCCTGATAGGCCAGCCCTTCGCGGCGTGCATGGCGCGGTTGCAGAATGCCGCGTGGCGCCGGGGGCAAGGACGGCCTATCTTCCACCCACAAGATGGAGATCGCCATGACCGCCCCAGCCCCCGCCAAACCCGACGCCGGCACCGCCGCCCTCGACTACTACCGCCGCGAGGCTGCGAAGCCCGCAAAGGTGCCCGCGCCGACCGATCTTGACCAGATGTTCGGCTATTACGCCGCCTGATGCCGGTCCTTCTGATCCTTGGGCTGATCGCGTTCTTCGTGCTGTCCTGGTGGTGGCACCGCAGCCGCAGCCTGACCCGCGACTGCAAGTGGCGCGAGGATCGCAGCCGCGCCGCCCCTGGCCGATCCTTCCATCACTGCGTGGCCTGCCGGGCGGAAACCGATCTGCCGATCGGTGAACAGCCCCGCCACTGCCTGCGTCAGCAATAACGCTCGATCGCGTTCATCTGGTGATCGCCATAACGGTCACCCCAGGCGAAGCCCGCGGGCAGGATGCGCTCGATCTCGGCCAGATCCTCGGGCGTCAGGCTGGCGTCCAGCCAATGGCGCAGATGTTCGGCCGTGCGGGTGCCGGGGATCGGAATGATGTGGTCGCCCTGCGCCAGCACCCAGGCCACCGCCGTGCCCGACACCGACCAACCGCGTTCTTGGCAAAAGGCGCGGAATTTCGCGATGGCCGCATTGTTCGCGCTGAAGTTCGGCTCCACGAAGCGCGGGTTGGTGTGGCGGAAGTCGACGCCGGACCGGAAATCCTCGCGCCGCATCTCCCTCTCTCCGAACATGCCACGGCCGAGGGGAGAGAAGGCGACGAAGGCGACCCCCAACTCTTTGCAGGTGCGCAGAAGGCCCAGTTCCGGCAGGCGCGTCCACAGCGAATACTCGTTCTGCACCGCCATGACCGGGCATTCGGCATGGGCGCGGCGCAGCGTGTAAGGGGCGATCTCGGACAGGCCGTAGCCGCCGATCTTTCCTTCGTCTATCAGGCGCGACATCGTGCCTGCGACCTCCTCCACCGGCACCTTCGGGTCCAGGCGGTGCAGGTAGTAGAGGTCGATGTGGTCGCGCTTCAGGCGGCGCAGCGATTCCTCCAGACAGGCGCGGATATAGGGTTCGGAATTGTCCACGCTGCGTGGCGGGCCCGCGACGATGCCGCATTTCGTGGCCAGCGTGACGGCACGGCCCCACTTCCCGATGACCGTTTCCGACACGCCCAACCCGTAGATGTTCGCCGTGTCGATCAGCGTGATGCCCGCCTCCAGCCCTGCATCCAGCGTGCGCAGGGACGTCGCCTCGTCCGTTTCGCCGAACATGCCCCCGAAGCTCATCGCGCCGAAGCCGATCTCACCCACCGTCGGGCCGTTGGCCCCAAGTTGCCGCTGTTTCATCGCCGTTCCTTTCGCAATCGGGCCACTGAACCCCCGCGAATCGGTCTGGTCAAGCAAGGACGGTCACGTCCGTTCCCATCCCGCCAGATGGCGCAGGCCCTGCGTCACGTCCGTCCGGATCGCAAGGCGCAACCCCGGCTCGTCCCCCGCGCGCAGGGCAGCAAGGATGTGGCGGTGATGCGCGGGCGGTTCGTTTCGTCGCAGGCGGCTGTACAGCGCACGCATCGTGGGGCCCAACTGCAGCCAAACCGTTTCCAGCAGGGCCAGCATCGCGGGCGCCTGCGCGCGCAGATAAAGGGTGCGGTGGAATTCCAGATTGGTGCGTATGTAGCCCACGGCGTCGCTTTTCGCGACCGCCTCGGCATTGGCGGTGTTGATGGCGGCCAGCCGGTCAATCAGCGCGAAATGCGCCCGCGGCAAGGCGCGGGAGGCCAGCTCCGGTTCCAAGAGCGACCGGATGGTGGCCAGCTCCTCGATCCGTTCCGAAGACAGTTCCGGCGTCGCGACCCGGCCGGAGGAGGAGAGCGTGAGAGCGCCTTCCGCCACCAGCCGCCGCACCGATTCCCGCGCGGGCGTCATGGAGACGTCGAAATCCTTGCCGATGCCGCGCAGGGTCAGCGCTTGGCCGGGCGCCAGTTCGCCATGCATGATGCGGGTGCGCAGCACGCGGTAGACGCGTTCATGCGCGGCGGTGGTGTCGATGCGCGGCGTGATCATGCGAAGCGCCACGCCTGCAGGGCCTGACCTTCCGGCCCACGGAGCCAGGCGCGCAGGCGGACATGATCCGGGCACAGGCGGGACACGACCGTCCAGAAGGCCGGGGAATGGTTCATCTCGGCCAGATGCGCGACCTCGTGCGCGGCGACGTAATCGAGGATGGCGGGCGGGGCGAGGATCAGGCGCCAGCTGAACATGAGGGCGCCGTCGCTGGTGCAGCTTCCCCAGCGGCTGCGGGTGTCGCGCAGCGTCAGGCGGGTGTAGGGGCGGCCCAGCGTGGCCGAATGGCGGTCACAGGCGGCGGCCAGACGGTCCCGCGCCAGCGTGCGCAGCCAGGCGGCGGCACGGGCGGGCACCGGATCGGGCACGATCAGCGAATCACCTTCCACCCGCACGCGGCCCCGTCCGGGGGCCAGAACCAGCGCCCGCCCCTCCACGGGAAGGACGGTTCCGTGGGCCACCAGCGCGGCCGGCGACAGGTCCGCCAGCACGTCGCGCAGCCAGTCGGCATGGCCGCCGGCAAAGGCCAAAGCCTCGGATTCGCGGGCGCGCGCGGGCATCGACAGCGTCACCCGCCCGTCAACCCGCGACACCCGCAGAGAAAACCGCCGCGTCCGCGCCGAACGCCGCAGAACCAGATCGACCTCGGGCAAACCGGGCAGCACAGGCATCGGAACCTCCCTCTTCGCGGCGCAGATTAGCCTTGCAATCAACCGGCGTAACCCCCATCTTCGCGCACTCGAAATGCCTTTGACAGCCGGGCGCACCTGTGGCAAGCGACGGCATCATCCACCCCTTTGAAGGAAACTGACATGCCCAAAGAGGAATGGGGCACGAAGCGTCTTTGCCCCACCACCGGCAAACGCTTCTACGACCTGAACCGCACGCCCATCGTCAGCCCCTACACGGGCGAGATCGTGGACATCGAAAGCGCGCGCCGCAAGGCTGCCTCCGCGGTCATCAGCCGCGTGGTGGATGACAAGGACGACAGCCCGCTGGTCGAGGATCTGGAAGGCGACGAGCTGCTGGAAGACGACGCCGCCGCTGAGACGGACGACGATCTGCTGGAAGACGACACGGACGACAACGTCTCGCTGGACGATCTGGCCGACGTGGCCGGAGACGAGGACGAGAACTGATCTGCGAAAAGGTTGCGGCGGTGTGATTTTTTCTCTTGCATCCCGCGGCGACCTTTCATAAAAGGCCCGAGCACGCTGGGAACGGCGGGCACACCCGGTGGGGTCATAGCTCAGTTGGGAGAGCGCTTGAATGGCATTCAAGAGGTCGGCGGTTCGATCCCGCCTGGCTCCACCAAAATAAACCAAGGCCGCCCTTCGGGGCGGCTTTTGTTTTTCCGCCCCTGCTTTATCCGTTCGGCGACATGGCCTTGCGCTGACGCGTCCGCTCCAGCCCCAAGGCCCGTTCGCGCCAGATGATCAGGCAGCCCGCGGCGACGATGATCGCCGCGCCCAGCAGCATGGCGCCCGTCGGCACCTCCGAAAACACGACATAGCCGATGACCAGCGCGAACAGCATCGACGCGTATTCAAAGGGCGCAATGACAGACGCATCGGCTTCGCGGAAGGCCTGCGTCATGAAGATCTGCGCCACACCGCCCATCAGGCCGGCCAGAACCAGCAGCAGCGCCTCGGTCGGCGTCGGCATCACCCACCCAAAGGGAATGGTGAACAACGACAGGACGGTGGAGGTGATGGTGAACCAGAAGACGATGGACGTCGTCGATTCGGTGGCCGACATCTTGCGGATGAACACCATGGCCAGCGCGGTGCACAGCGCCGCCGTCAGCACCAGCATCACGCCCAGCGCCGCCGTGTCGTCGATGGCCCCGTCCCCGATGATCGTCAGGCGCGGCCACAGGATCACCATCACCCCCGCCAGCCCGATGACCACCGCGCTCAGCCGGAACAGGCGCACCTCTTCACCTAGGAACATCGAGGCGAGGATCACCGTCAGAATGGGCGCGGCATAGCTGAGGGCGGTGACCTCCGGCAGGGGCAAATAGGCCAGCGCGGCAAAGTTCAGCCCCATGGACATCGTGCCCGCCAGCCCGCGCCAGACATGGCCCAGCGGGTTGCGCGTCTGCAGGCCCGAGGCGAGCTTCTGCGTCATCGCCAGCCAGATCAGGATGACGGGGATCGCGAAGAAGGACCGGAAGAACACCGTCTGCCCCACCGGCACCGTATCCGACACGACCTTGATCAGCGCCGACATGACGATGAAGATCAGGACGGACGCGAGCTTCAGGGCGATGCCGCGCATCGGGCGGGGGGTGGGCACGTCCATGGAAACGGAACCTTCTGGCTTGACGCCCCAGATCAGCACTGTTCCCCTGCGCGCGCAAGACGAAGGAGAACATCATGACCGACCTGCCCCGCCGCATCGACCAGGGACGCGGCAACACGCCCGCCGATATCGTGCTGAAGGGCGGTCGCATCTTCGACCTGATCACGGGTCATTTGGTCGAAAGCGACGTGGCGATCTGCGGCGACCGGATCGTGGGCACCTTCGCCACCTATGACGGCGTGCGAGAGATCGACTGCACCGGCAAGATCCTGGTGCCCGGCTTCATCGACACGCATCTGCACATCGAATCTTCCTTGGTCACACCGTTCGAGTTCGACCGATGCGTCACCCCGCGCGGCGTCACCACCGCCATCTGCGATCCGCACGAGATCGCGAACGTCTGCGGACTGGACGGCATCCGCTACTTCCTCGACGCCTCGTCCCGCACCGTGATGGACATTCGCGTGAACCTGTCGTCCTGCGTGCCCTCCACGCATATGGAAACGGCAGGCGCCGATCTGGGGGCGGAGGATCTGATCCCGCTGGCCGACCATCCGCGCGTGATCGGGCTGGCCGAATTCATGAATTTTCCCGGCGTGCTGATGAAGGATCCCGGCTGCATCGCCAAGCTGGACGCGTTCGCGGGACGTCACATCGACGGCCACGCCCCCCTGCTGCGGGGCCGCGACCTGAACGCCTACATCGCCGCCGGCATCCGGACCGAACATGAGGCGACGACGGCCGAGGAGGCGATGGAAAAGCTGCGCAAGGGGATGCGCGTGCTGATCCGCGAAGGTTCCGTGTCCAAAGACATGGAGGCGCTGGCCGAGGTCCTCACCGAACGCACCTCGCCCTACCTGTGCCTGTGCACCGATGACCGCAACCCGTTGGACATCGCCGAGCATGGCCATCTGGATCACATGATCCGCACCCTGATCGTGCGCGGCTGCCCGCCCCTGGCCGTCTATCGCGCCGCCAGCCTGTCGGCGGCCGAAGCGTTCGGGCTGAAGGACCGCGGGCTGATCGCGCCGGGGCTGCGGGCCGACATCGCGGTGATCGATTCGCTGGAAGGGTGCCATGCATCGATGGTGCTGTCCGGTGGCGTGGCGGCCGATGACGCGGCCTTCGCCGCCCGCGATACCGTGCCCCCCGTGGCGCGAGGGTCCGTCCGCGCGCCGACCGTCACCGCCCAGTCTTTCCGCCATCGCGGCAACGCCGCCCAAACGCCGGTCATCGGCATCCTGCCCGGCAAGATCATCACCGAGCATCTGACCGAAACCATCCACCCCGAGGATGGCGACAAGCGCCCCGACACCGCGCGCGACCTGATCCGCATCGCGGTGGTCGAACGCCATGGCCGGAACGGCAACATCGCCACCGGCTTCGTGAAAGGCTTCGGGCTGGGGCGCGGGGCCATCGCCTCCACCGTGTGCCACGACCATCACAACATCGCCGTGGTGGGCGCGGATTACGACGACATGGCGTTGGCGGTCACCCGTCTGGGCCAGATCGAGGGGGGCTTCGTGGTGGTGGCTGATGGCAAGGTGCTGGCCGAACTGCCCCTGCCCGTCGCGGGTTTGATGAGCCTTGAGCCGTTCGAGGCCGTGCGCGACCGGCTGATCAATCTGCGGGCTGCCGCGCAAAGCCTCGGCGTCACGCTGGAGGAGCCGTTCCTGCAACTCGCGTTCCTGTGCCTTCCGGTGATCCCGCATTTGAAGATCACGGATCACGGCATGGTCGACGTGGACCGCTTCGCGCTGATCTAGGCGCGGCCCCCGGCGGCCGACAGCGACACCGGATCCACCCCGATGGCGCGCAGATGGCTGGCCCATTTGCCGCCCACATCGGGGGAGAACAGCAGGTCGGGCTGAACCTCGGGCAGCATCAGCCAGTCGTTGCGCGCGATCTCGGCCTCCAGTTGCCCGGCGCCCCAGCCGCAATAGCCAAGCGCCAGAAGGGCGCGCTTCGGCCCTTCCCCTTGTGCCAGCGCCTGCAGGATGTCGAGCGTGGCGGTCATTCCCAGCCCCCCCTCGATCGGCATGGAACCGGGGGATTCGTAATCCGGCGAATGCAGCACGAAGCCGCGCCCGCGCTCCACCGGGCCGCCCATGTGCACGGTGATGTCGCGCCCTTCGGGCGAAACCGGGATGTCCAGCTGGCCCAGAAGGTCGGCGAACTCCAACTCCTCCACCGTCTTGTTGACCACGAGCCCCATCGCGCCTTCATCGGAATGGGCGCAGACAAGGATGACGGAATGGTCGAACCGCGTGTCGCCAAGACCGGGCATGGCGATGAGGACGGCCCCTGACAGGTTCATTTCATGTTCCATCCTTCAGATATGGCACGCCGGAACCGCCGCTCAACCCGCACGTGACCCGAAAGTGATTTTCCATCCGCGGCAGCATGCCTATGTTCGCGGGATGATCCGATATGCCCTTGCCTTCCTGCTTTTGCCCGCCGGCGCCTTTGCCCAGTCGCTGCCGCCCGACCTCGTGCAGGCGCGGCTTCTGCCTGGATGGCAGACCGACCGTGGCACCCGCATGGCCGCCTTCCAGATCCAGCTGGCCAGCGGCTGGAAAACCTATTGGCGCAGCCCCGGCGATGCGGGCATCCCCCCCACCTTTGACTGGAAGGGATCGACCAACGTCCGCGCCGTGCATTTCCACTGGCCGGTGCCGGAGGTGTTCGAAACGGCGGGCATGCAGACCATCGGTTATCACCGCGAGCTTGTGCTGCCGATCGAGGTGGTGCCCGCCGACCCGTCCCGCCCCGTGCATCTTCAGGCACGGGTGGACATGGGAGTTTGCCGCGACGTCTGCGTCCCGACCGAGGTGGCGCTGACCGCCGACCTGTCGGGTCGGGGCGCCCCCGATCCCGCCATCCGCGCCGCACTGGCGCATCAGCCCGAACGCAGCCGCGCAAAGGCGACGTGCACGATCGAGCCGACATCGGACGGATTGCGCGTCACCGCCCACCTGAACGTGCCCGTGCAGGGGCCGGAAGAAACGGTGGTCATGGAACCTGCGGACCCTTCGGTCTGGGCCGCCCCCGCGACGGTGCAGCGGCAGGGTGGCACCCTGACGGCGACCAGCGATCTGGTTGCCTCGTCCGGCCAGCCGTTCGGGTTGGACCGGTCCGGCCTGCGGCTGACCGTTCTGGGCGCGGGCCGCGCGGTCGAGGTGACCGGCTGCCCCGCACCCTGACGCGTCAGCGTTCCGTCAGGCGGGGCATGATCTCCACCAGATTGCAGGGGCCGTTGGTGGAATCGAGCTGGTGGCGCAGGATCTCGTCCCACGCGTCCCGGCACGCGCCTGAGCTTCCGGGCAGCGCGAAGAGGTAGGTGCCCTTGCGCACACCGCCGGTCGCGCGGCTCTGGATGGCCGAGGTGCCGACGGTGCGCATGGACACCATGGCGAAGATCGACGCGAAGGCCTCGATCTCCTTTTCATAAACGTCGCGATGCGCTTCCACCGTCACGTCGCGCCCCGTCAGCCCCGTCCCGCCGGTGGAGATCACGACATCCACCGCCGGATCGTCCGACCAGCGGCGCAGGTGGTCCGCGATGGCGGCGCGGTCGTCCGTCACCATGACGCGTTCGACCAGCACGTGGCCCGCACCTTCGATCCGTTCGGCCAGCACCTTGCCGGATTTGTCGGTGTCCAGCGTGCGCGTGTCCGACACGCTCAGCACGGCGATCCGCACGGGTTTGAAGTCGCTCATTTCAGCCTCGCTCTCAGGTCCAGAAGGTCGGCCCAAGCGTCGCGCTTGGCAGCCGGGTTTCGCAAAAGATAGGCCGGATGGCACATCGGCAGGACGGGAAGGCCGAACCCCTCCCCCCAGGTGCCGCGCAACCGCGTGATGCCCGCCTGCCCCAGCACCGTCCTGGCCGAGGTGTTGCCCAGCACCACCAGCACGTCGGGGTCGGCGAGCTCCACATGCCGTTCCAGGAAGGGGCGCATCATCGCCGCCTCCTCGGGCAAGGGGTCGCGGTTGTGGGGCGGGCGCCACGGCATCACGTTCGTGATGTAGACGGCGCAGGCGGGATCGGGATTGTCGCGCGACAGGCCGATGGCCGCCAGCATCCGGTCCAGAAGCTGCCCCGCCTTGCCCACGAAGGGACGTCCGGCCTGATCCTCCTCGCGGCCTGGGGCTTCCCCGATGATCATCAGGCGGGCGCCGGGGCGTCCATCGGCGAAGACGGTGCTGCGCGCCCCGCGCTTCAGCTCGCAATGCGGGAATGCGGTAACGGCCTCGCGCAGCGCGTCCAGATCGTGGGCGGCGGCGGCCATGGCCCGCGCTTCGGCCACGGGATCGGTTTCCGCAGGGATGACGGGGGCGGCCGTCACCGCGGCCGGTTTCGGAACCACCGCCTCCAGCTCGTACCGGTTCAGGGGGGCGTCGCCGATGCTTTCCGTCACGCCCAGATCGAACTGCCAGGCCAGAAGGGCCGCAGCGGTGTCGAAGTCCAGATCGCAGGCATCCCGAGTCATGGCGCCAAGGTATTCCGCCCCCCGCCCGGGAACAAGGCGACTTGTCGGAATCCCCGCCGCTTCCTATAAGCCCCCCAACGTCCCGGACCAAAGGAGCCGCCGATGAGTTTCCGCGCCCGCCACCTTCTTGGGATCGAGCATCTGGCCCCGGACGAGATCATGACGATCCTCGACCTGGCCGAGCGTTACGTCGAGTTCAACCGCCGCACGGTGAAGCAGTCGAACGCGCTGGCGGGCATGACCCAGATCAACATGTTCTTCGAAAACTCCACCCGCACGCAGGCCAGCTTCGAACTGGCCGGCAAGCGGCTGGGCGCGGACGTGATGAACATGGCGATGGCCCAGTCGAGCGTAAAGAAGGGCGAGACGCTGATCGACACCGCTCTGACGCTGAACGCGATGCATCCCGACCTGCTGGTGGTGCGGCACGGCGCGTCTGGCGCGGTGAACCTTCTGGCCGAAAAGGTGAATTGCGCCGTGTTGAATGCAGGCGACGGGCGGCACGAACATCCGACGCAGGCGCTGCTGGACGCACTGACGATCCGCCGGTCGAAGGGCCGCATCCGCGGGCTGACCATCGCCATCTGCGGCGACGTGCAGCACAGCCGCGTGGCCCGGTCGAACCTGCTGCTTCTGGGCAAGATGGACAACCGCGTGCGCCTCGTGGGGCCGCCCACCCTCATGCCCTCGGGCGTAGCGGAGTTCGGGTGCGAGGTGTTCGACGACATGAAGGCCGGCCTGAAGGGCGCCGACGTCGTCATGATGCTGCGCCTGCAGAAGGAACGCATGGATGGCGGCTTCATCCCGTCCGAACGCGAATACTTCCACCGCTATGGTCTGGACGCCGAGAAGCTGGCCCATGCCAAGGACGACGCGATCGTAATGCATCCCGGCCCCATGAACCGGGGGGTGGAGATCGACGGCACCATCGCCGACGACATCAACCGCAGCGTGATACAAGAGCAGGTGGAGATGGGCGTGGCCGTCCGCATGGCCTGCATGGATCTTCTGGCGCGCAACCTGCGCGCCGAACGGGGCGCCAGGGCGTCCGAGGTGATGGCATGAACGAGATGTGGATCTTTGTCGCGGTCAGTCTGGTCGTCGGCGTCCTGATCGGCTGGGCGCTGCGCCGTCCCGATACCCGTTCGGCCCATGACCTTGCCCGTCTTCAGGCGGAATACGACACCCTGGCCCGCGCGAAGGACGACCTTGTCGCCCAACTGACCGCTGAACGCCATCTTGTCGGCGACATGCGCGAGGAGGCGAGCCACGCCCATTCCCGCATCGCCACGCTGGAGGCCGAACTGCGCGCGGCCGAGCGTCGGGCCGAGGACAGCGACCACCGCCACCGCTCCACCCTTGGGGGGTTGGAAGACGCCCGCGAACGGGCCACCACCGCCGAGGTGGAACTGTCGCGGCTGAGCACGGTGCTGGAAAAGGAACGTCTGGCGAATGTGGAGAAGATCGAGCTTCTGTCCCAGGTCCGTGCGGACATGGAGCATCGCTTCAAGCAGCTGGCCGCCGACAGCCTTCGCCTGAACGGCGAGGAAAGCAAGCAGCGGCTGGAGGCCGCCCTTGCCCCCCTGAAGCAGCATGTCGAACATTTCCAGACGGAATTGCGCAACGTCCACCAGGGCGCGTTGCAGGACCGCGCCACCCTGAAGACCGAGATAGAGGCCCTGACCCGCCGGTCCGAGGAGGTGAGCCGCGAGGCCGTCAACCTGACCCGCGCCCTGAAGGGCGACAAGCAGAAGCAGGGTGCCTGGGGGGAGATGATCCTCGAATCGCTGCTGGAACGGTCGGGGCTGAGGAAGGGCGAGGAATATCTGGTGCAGGAGCATCGGGTGAACGAGGACGGCGCCCGCTTCCGCCCCGATGTCGTGGTGAACATGCCCGACGGCAAGCGGCTGGTGATCGACAGCAAGGTGTCGCTCGTCGATTACGAGACCTGCGTGAACTGCGAGGACGAGAACGACGCCGCACTGGCCCGCGTCCGCCACGTGCGCGCGCTGAAGAACCACATCCAGACGCTGCACGAAAAGGCCTATCACCGGATGGAGGAAAACTCCGTCGACTACGTGGTGATGTTCATCCCGATCGAGGGCGCGCTGTCCGAAGCGCTGCGCGAGATGGGCGACCTGACCACCATGGCCTTCGAGAAGTCCGTGACCATCGCCACGCCCACCACGCTGATGATGGCGCTGCGCACGATTTCGAACGTGTGGACGATCGAACGCCGCAACCAGAACGCCGAAGCCATCGCCGATCGCGCCGGGCGCCTTTACGAAAAGGTCGCGGGCTTCGTGGACGACATGGAAAAGGTGGGCAAGAACCTGGGCGCCGCGCAGTCGGCCTATGGCGACGCGATGGGCAAGCTGTCCTCCGGCCGGGGCAACATGCTGTCGCAGCTGGAAACGATGAAGGTGCTGGGGGCCAAGACCACCAAGACCTTCCGCACCGAGTTCGACCACGACCCTCCCGCGCAGGACGATCTGCGCCTGACCCATGACGCGGCGGAGTGACATGATCTATCTGACCAACGCCCGACTGATCGACCCCGAGGCGCTGACGGAAACCGAAGGCTCCCTCCTGCTGGACGGGGGCGTGATCGCCGCCATCGACGGCGACGCCCCCGAAGGCGCGCGGATCATCGATTGCGGCGGCAAGGTGCTGGCCCCCGGCATCGTGGACCTTGGCGTGCAGGTGGGCGAACCCGGTGCACGGCACAAGGAAAGCGTGCGCTCGGCCGGGCTGGCCGCGGCGGCGGGCGGGGTGACCACGATCATCGCGCGGCCCGACACCGACCCCGCGCTGGATTCGCCGGAAATGCTGGAATTCGTCACCCGCCGCGCGCGCGAAGCCTCCCCCGTCCGGATCCGCCACATGGCCGCCCTGACCAAGGCGCGTGAGGGGCGCGAGATGACGGAGATCGGGTTCCTGCTAGACGCGGGTGCCGTGGCCTTTACCGATGGCGACCGCGTCTGCACGAACACCAAGGTCCTGAACCGCGCCTTCACCTATGCCCGCAGCCTGAACGCGCTGGTGATCGGCCATCCGCAGGAACCCGGCCTGTCGAAGGGCGCCGCCGTCACCAAGGGCAAGTTCGCCTCCCTTCGCGGGTTGCCCGACGTGCATCCGATGGCCGAACGCATGGGCTTCGACCGCGACATGGCCTTGGTGGAGATGACGGGCGTGCGCTACCACGCCGACCAGATCACCTGCGCGCGCACCCTGCCCGCGCTGGAACGTGCCAAGGCCAATGGGCTGGACGTGACGGCCGGCATCTCCATCCACCACCTGACCTTGAACGAGATGGACGTGGGGGACTACCGCACCTTCTTCAAGGTAACCCCGCCCCTGCGGTCCGAGGATGACCGTCTGGCCATGATCGACGCGGTGGCCGCCGGCACGATCGACATCATCTGTTCCATGCACACCCCGCAGGACGAGGAAAGCAAGCGCCTGCCGTTCGAGGACGCCGCCTCGGGCGCCGTGGGCCTGGAAACGCTGCTTCCGGCGGCGATGCGGCTGTATCATTCGGGCGGGCTGACCCTGCCGCAGCTGTTCCGGGCGCTGTCGCTGAACCCGGCGAAGCGGCTGGGCCTGCCGCAGGGTCGTCTGGCCGAAGGGGCACCGGCGGATCTGGTGCTGTTCGATCCCGACGCGCCGTTCGTCATGGACCGCTTCGCCTTGCGGTCGAAGTCCAAGAACACGCCCTTTGACGGGCAACGGATGGAAGGCCGCGTTCTGGCCACCTTCGTGAACGGGGCACAGGTGTACGATGCCGGTCTTTGACACAGCGCCCGCGCTCTTGCTGCTGGTGGCGGCGCTGGCCTACCTCCTCGGCTCCGTTCCGTTCGGAATCGTCATCACGCGGGCCATGGGTCTGGGCGACCTGCGCAAGATCGGGTCGGGCAACATCGGGGCCACCAACGTCCTGCGCACGGGCAACAAACCCGCCGCGCTGGCGACCCTGATCCTGGACGCCGGCAAGGGCGGCATCGCCGTGCTGATCGCCCGGGCGATGGTGGGGGAGGATGCGGCCCATGTCGCGGGTCTGGCCGCCTTCCTGGGCCACCTGTTCCCGATCTGGCTGGGCTTCAAGGGCGGCAAGGGCGTGGCCACCTATCTGGGCACGCTGCTGGCGCTGGCCTGGCCCCTTGGGCTGATGACCTGCGCCACATGGCTGGCGGTGGCGGTGATCTTCCGCATCTCCTCGCTCGCCGCGCTGGTGGCGGGCGTGCTGGCGCCGGTCTTCGCCGTTCTGATCGGGGCACCCATCACCGCGTTGTTTGCCGCCGGGATGACGCTTCTGGTGCTGATCCGCCACCACGCCAACATCCGCCGCCTGATCGCGGGAACCGAGCCGAAGATCGGCAAGAAGGGCTGATGCCACGCATCCGCCCCCTCGCCGCCCATGATCTGCCGGGCCTGAAGGCGCTGGTCATGGCCTTGGCCGAACATCACGGCGACGTGCCCCGCGTGTCGGAAGACACCCTCGAGCGCGATTTTCTGGGCACCCCGCCCTGGCTTTACGGGCTGGTGGCGGAACATGACCTGAGGCTGGTCGCTTATGCCGCCCTGTGCCCCAAGGCCCAGCTGCATTTCGGAGAGCGGGGGATGGACATCCACCACCTTTACATCCGCCCCCAGTGGCGGGGTCAGGGGCTGGGACGGCGGATGATCGAAGGGTGCGTCCAGAAGGCCGTCACCCTGCATTGCGATTACGTGACCGTCAGCACCACAGCCGACAACAAGGCCGCGCAAGGCGCGTACCGCGCCTGCGGCTTTGTCCAGCTGTCCGACCCCGCCCGTTTCCGGCGCGCGATCAGATAGCCATCGCGTCATAAACGCGGGACAGATCGCCGCCCCATTCGCCCTTGTAGGCGGCGATCAGGTCGTCCGCCGGCACGCGGCCCGTGGCGATGCTGTGCTCCAGCACGTCCAGATAGGTTTCCTCACCCTGACCACGCGCGGCCAGACCGCCCCGCGACAGGCGCAGCGCCTCGCGCGCCAGATCGTGCAGCTTGACACCCCCCGCCTCGCCCTGAAGCGCATCGACGGAAGCCGCGACCCGCAAGCCTTCCCGCGTCTCTGCGTCCAGATGCTTCACCAGATCCCAGGCCGCATCCAGCGCGCCCCTGTCATACATCAGCCCCACCCAGAAGGCGGACAAAGCGGGCATGTGCGACAGGGGTCCGCAATCGGCGCCCCGCATCTCGATATACTTCTTCACCCGGGCCTCGGGGAAGACGGTGGTCATGTGGTCGGCCCAGTCAGACAGGGTGGGCTTCTCGCCGGGCAGCGCGGGCAGTTCGCCCTTCAGGAAATCGCGGAAGGACTGGCCCAGCGCGTTGATATACTGGCCGTCGCGGTAGACAAAATACATCGGCACATCAAGGACCCAGTCCACATACCGCTCGAAGCCGGCGCCGTCCTCGAACATGAAGGGCAGCATGCCGGTGCGGCTGTCGTCCAGACCCCGCCAGATGCGCGACCTCCAGCTTTTATGCCCGTTCAGCTTGCCGTCAAAGAACGGAGAGGAAGCGAAAAGCGCCGTTGCCACCGGCTGCAACGCCAATGCCACGCGCATCTTCTTCACCATGTCCGCCTCGGACGCGAAGTCGAGGTTCACCTGCACGGTGGAGGTGCGGTACATCATCTGCGTGCCGTGGGTGCCGACACGGCCCATATAGTCGGTCATCAGGCGATAGCGGCCCTTGGGCATCACGGGCATGTCCTCGTGACGCCATTCGGGCGCGGCCCCGATTCCCATGAAGCGCGGGCCGCCCAGTTCGGCGATCTCGGCCAGATGGTTGTCGATCTCGGCCTTGGTGTCATGCAGCGTGGCGACCGGCGCGCCCGACAGTTCGAACTGCCCGCCGGGTTCCAGCGAGATGTTGGCCCCGTTCCGCGTCAGGCCGATCAGCTTTCCGGCTTCTTCCACCCGGGTCCAGCCGAAGCGGGTCAGGCCTTCCATCAGGTCGTGGATCGCCTTGTAGTCCAGCGGACGGTGATCCTCGGTGAAGCCGAACTTCTCATGCTCGGTCCCGATGCGCCACTGGTCGGCGGGCTTGCACCCGGCCTCCATATACGCGGCGAGCTGGGAGAAATCTTCGATCGGGCCGCCGCCCTGCTGGGGAATGGACATCGTGGCCTCGATCAAGCACTTGGAACAGCAGACCTGTCGCGTTGAAGGGGTTAAGTCAAGTGCTCCAGTCACCCAAGGTCGACTGCCACAACGTCAGCGCCGCCACCGCGGCCGTGTCCGCGCGCAGGATGCGCGGGCCAAGGCTGACGGGAACCACCTGTTCCATCGCACGCAAACGTGTCTGCTCGGCCTCAGAAAATCCGCCTTCGGGGCCGATCAGGATGGCCCAGGGGCCCGCCCCCGCCGCCTGCAAGCCCGCGCGGGCGCCGGTCAGCGTCTCGTCGCACCACAGGATCCGGCGGTCGGCGGGCCAGTCACTTAGCAGCCGGTCCAGCGGCATCAGGCCCGTCACCTCGGGCACGTACGTGCCGCCGCATTGTTCGGCCGCCTCAATGGCATGGGCCTGAAGACGGTCCTGCCGGATGCGCTCGGAGTTGGTGAAGCGGGTGTTGACGGGAAGGATCCGCGCGGCCCCCATCTCGGCCGCCTTTTCCACGATGAAGTCGGTGCGGGCCTTCTTGATCGGCGCGAACATCAGCCAAAGGTCGGGCGGAAGGCGCAGGGGGGCCGTCTGTTCGGCGCAGATCAGCGTGCCGCCGCGTTTCGCGGCGCGCGCCACCTCGGCCCGCCAGGCCCCGTCGCGGCCGTTGAACAGGGTGACGGGCGCGCCCGTGCCTTGCCGCATCACCCCGAACAGGTAATGGGCCTGCGCCTCGGTCAGGGCCACCTCGGCGCCCGCCGCCAGCGGGGCCTCCACGAACAGTCGTATCTCGCTCATGCCCAAGGGTGTAGCGGGTTGGCCCCGCCGGCGCCATAGCCTAGAACGGCGACAAAAGGGGGTGCCGCATGACCAAGGGACAAGTCGCCGATGCCGTGAGGGGCAACTGGGTCGATCATCTGGCGCCTGAAGCCTGGCGCCCCTATCTGCGCCTGTCGCGCGCAGATCGGCCGATCGGGACCTGGCTGCTGCTGATCCCCTGCTGGTGGGGGGTGGCGATGGCTGCCGCCGCCACGGGCGTGCGCTGGTTCGACCTGTGGATCGTGATCGGCTGCACCCTTGGGGCTGCGTTGATGCGGGGCGCGGGCTGCACCTGGAACGACATCACGGACCGCGAGTTCGACGGCAGCGTGGCGCGGACACGGTCCCGCCCCATCCCCTCGGGCCAGGTGACGGTGAAGCAGGCGCTGTGGTGGATGGGGGCACAGGTCGCCATCTCGGCGCTGATCCTGTTTACGCTGGGATGGGTGGCCATCGCCTTCGGGATCGCGGCGCTGGTGCCGGTGGCCGTCTATCCCTTCGCCAAGCGGTTCACCTGGTGGCCGCAGGTGTTCCTGGGCATCGCCTTCAACTGGGGCGTCTGGGTGGCGTGGGCCGCGCATGGCGCACCGGTGACGGGGGCCACGCTGACGCTGTTCCTGTCGGGCATCGCCTGGACGCTGTTCTACGACACGATCTATGCCCATCAGGACAAGGAGGATGATGCCCTGATCGGCGTGAAATCCACGGCCCGGCTGTTCGGCACGGCCACCCCCCTGTGGCTGATGGCCTTCCTGATCCTGGCGGCCGGGCTGATGGCCACGGCGGCCGTGGCCTGTTTGTCAGGGGCATCGCTGTGGCTGGCGCTGGCCGGTTGCGTGGCCTTCGCCGCGCACATGCTGTGGCAGATGGAACGACTGGATATCGACCGGCCGGACGTCTGCCTCACGCTTTTTCGATCCAATCGTGATGCCGGATTGCTGGCTGCGCTGTTTCTTGCCGGTGCGGCTTTGGTGTAATTGCGGGCCGATGGTGCGGGGCGTATGCCCGGTGCCACATCTTCGAAGGATCCTTTCATGCGTTTGTCCCGCAAGATCATCGCGCCTGCCATGTTTCTTGGTGCCGCCGCCGTCGCGGCCGGCGGGGCAACCCTCGTCTCCGGCCTTATCGAGGATCGGTCCGAGGCGGCCGTGTCGGAGCGGCTGGCCCAGGACGGCCTTTCCTTTGCCACGGCGCAGGCCGACGGGCTGGACGTCCACCTGACAGGCACCGCCCCGGACGAGGCGGCGCGTTTCCGCGTGCTGAACCTTGCCGGCAGCGTGGTCGATCCGTCCCGGCTGCGCGACGACATGACCGTCGTCCCTTCCCGCCCCGTGGAGGCGCCGCCCTTCGAGATGGAGATCCTGCGCAACGACGACGGCGTGTCGCTGATCGGCCTTGTGCCGCAGGCGTCGTCGGCGATGCTGGCTGACACGGCGGGGCTGGTTCCGGGCATCCGCGTGGCCGACATGCTGGAATCGGCCAATTATCCGGCCCCCGACCAGTGGAACGCCGCGATGAACTTCGGGATCGAGGCGCTGAAGATCCTGCCCCGCGCCAAGATCTCCATCTCCGCCGCCGAGGTGGTGGTGACGGCCATTGCCGACAACGTGGAGCAGCAGCAGCGGCTGAAGATGCAGCTGGCGCAGGCCACGCCACCCGGCTTGAAGACGCAGGTGGACATCTCGGCCCCGCGCCCCGTCATCACGCCCTATGCCCTGCAACTGGTGAAGGACGAACAGGGCGCACGGTTCGACGCCTGTTCGGCCCCCGATGACGATCAGGCCCGCGTTCTTCTGGACGCGGCCAAGGCCATCGGCGTGGCTGGGGACGCGACCTGCGCCGTGGGCCTGGGCGCGCCTTCATCCGATTGGACGCGGGCGGTGGAGGTGGGGATCGCTGCGCTGGGTGCCATGCCTGCGGGTCGGCTGACCCTGTCGGATGCGGACATGACCCTGACGGGCCAGCCGGGAATGGCGCAGAACGTGTTCGATCAGGCGGCGGGAACGCTGAAATCGGCGCTGCCCGCCGGCTTTTCGTTGAACACCATCCTGCCGGAACTCCCCGACCAGGTGGAAGGTCCGTCGGAATTCGTGGCCGTGTCCCATCCCGACGGCACCGCCACCCTGACCGGCCGCGTGCGCGACGCGCTGGGGCAAGAGGCCGTCACCTCCTTCGCGCGCGCCCGCTTCGGCGCCGCCGACGTGAGCGGAGAGCCGGTGATCGACCCCGAGATGCCGGCCGGCTGGACCACCCGGATCATCGCGGGACTTGAGGCGCTGGGCCAGCTGTCCAGCGGCGAGTTGCGCGTCACCACCGAAGGGCTGCGCGTCAGCGGCGTTACGGGGTCGCAGTCGGCGCAGGCGCAGATCACGGACGCCCTGACCCGCAAGCTGGGCGCCGAAACGGCGGTCACGGTCGATGCCGCCTATGACGAGGATCTGGACCCCTACGCGGCCCTCCCCTTGCCCGAGGAATGCACGGCCCGCATCGGCACGGTCATGACGAAGCAGAAGATCAATTTCGCCCCCGGGTCGGCCGAGATCGACGGATCGGCCCGCGCCACGCTGGACGGGCTGGCCGGGATCCTGACCGATTGCGCCAACCTGTCCTTCGAGATCCAGGGCTACACCGACAGCCAGGGCAGCGACACAGGCAACCAGGCGCTGAGCCAAGCCCGCGCCGAAGCCGTGATGATCGCCCTTCTGGGCCGCCGCATCGACGCGGCCCGCCTGACCGCGATGGGCTACGGCGAGGAGAACCCCATCGCCTCCAACGGCAGCGAGGACGGGCGCGAGGCCAACCGGCGGATCGAGTTCAAGCTGACGAACGTCGCCGCCGATCCCAACGCAGCACCGGAAGAACAGCCCACGCTGGCGCACACGGCCATGCTGGCCATCGCCCGCATGGATGCCTTCCTTCTGCCGCAGGGCGACTGGATCGACAGCGTGCCCGCCGACATGGTCGATGACGGATCGGGCGACGGAGAGGACGAGGGAAATCCGGAGATTGACGCCGAACCCTCTTTCGCGCCAACAGAAGCGACCGAGCGGCCCGAGCGCCGTCCGGACGACCTGTAGAAAGCCGAGGCCGACATTGGACCGCACCACCCTTATCGTCGCCACGACCGTCATCCTGCTTGTGGCCTTCGCCCTGGGCTGGTTCGCGCGCTGGCTGATGACGCGCCTGTCCCCCCTTGAAAACCGCAACATGGACGAGGTGGACCGTTTGGCCCAGGCCCTGCACGAGGCCGAGGAAATTCGGAACGCGGCCATCGTCTATGGCGAGGAGCGCGAGCGCGAACTGATGGGCCAGCTGGCCCAGACGGACGCCGAACTGCGCGCCGTCATGGAGGCGCTGGGCGAATCCCGCGCCGAGGTGGAGGCGATGCAGGCCGAGATCGAGCGTCTGCAGCGCTGATTTCCCTCGACGTGGAAGGGCTTCGGCCTTAGTTTCGGCGGACCGTTGCGCTGCGACGGTTCTTCGGGGCCGGTGGCCCTGATGAGCGCCACCTGCAGGGAACACAGTGTATCTCGAGATTCTGATCGTCGCCGTCCTGATTGTCATCAACGGCGCCTTGGCCATGTCCGAAATGGCCGTGGTGTCCGCACGCCCCGCGAGGCTGCGGAACATGTCGGAAGGAGGGAGCACCGCCGCGGCGACGGCCCTGCGGCTGGCGGCCGATCCCGGCCGGTTCCTGTCGACGGTCCAGATCGGCATCACCCTTGTGGGCGTCCTGTCGGGGGCGTTTTCCGGGGCCACGCTGGGCGGACGGTTCGCGGCTTTCCTGGCGTCCAACAACGTGCCCTTTGCCGACACGCTGGGCGTGGGCCTCGTGGTGGTGGTCATCACCTACCTGTCGCTGATCGTGGGGGAACTGGTTCCCAAGCAGATCGCGCTGAAGAATCCTGAAGCCGTGGCCGTCAGCGTCGCTCCGGCCATGCTGCTTCTGTCGAAGATCGGTGCGCCCATCGTCTGGGTGCTCGACGTGTCGGGACGTGGGTTGCTGAAGCTTTTGCGCGTCCAGAACGAGGAAAAGAACCGCGTCACCGACGAGGAAGTTCGCACGATCCTGGCTGAAGCGCATGTCGAAGGCGTGATCGAGACCGGGGAGCGGCACATGCTGACCGGCGTGATGCGCTTGGCCGACCGCCAGGCCAGCCAGCTGATGACGCAGCGGCGCGACGTGGTGTCGGTGGACCTCGGCGCCTCGGCCGAGGAGGTGCTGGACACGATCCGCGAATCCCGCCGCGCCCGCCTTCCGGTGCGCCGCCGCGAGACGGACGAATATGTGGGCGTGCTGTACGTGACCGACGCCTTCGCCGCCGTCACCCGGGGGGAGCCCCTGGAGGTGGGTGCCCTGATGCGCGAAGTGCCGGTGGTGTCGGACGCCGCCGACGCCCTGAACGTGATCGAGATCCTGCGCGCCTCGCCCAACCACATGGCGCTGGTGTACGACGAATATGGCAGCTTTGAAGGGATCATCACCACCGGTGACATCCTGGAGGCGATCACCGGCGCCTTCCAGGAACATCTGGCCGACGAACCGGCGATCCGCCAGCGCGAGGACGGGTCGTGGCTGGTGTCGGGCTGGATGCCGGTGGACGAGTTCTGCGAGATGCTGCGCATTCCCACCGAACTGGCCGGGGATTACGAAACCGTGGCGGGCCTTGTCCTGAACCAGCTGCG
The DNA here is from genome assembly GCF_051195255.1 of Falsirhodobacter sp. 1013. NCBI lineage: Bacteria > Pseudomonadati > Pseudomonadota > Alphaproteobacteria > Rhodobacterales > Paracoccaceae > Falsirhodobacter > Falsirhodobacter sp. 1013. Next base: position 77,893 of record NZ_JBNJLK010000001.1, read on the forward strand.
CCGGATGCCTGACCAGGGCGACAGTTTCACCCGCGACGGGTGGCGGTTCGAGGTGATCGATCTGGACGACCGCCGCATCGACAAGATCCTGGTGGAAAAGCTGGAAACGGAATGAAAAAGGGCGCGCCGATGGCGCGCCCTTTCCCGATCAGGCCTCGATGGCGGCGGGCTTGCTGCCGGCAATCTCGATCCGGCGAGGCTTCAGCGCTTCGGGCGTTTCGCGGACAAGGTCGATGTGCAGCATGCCATGCTCATGCGTCGCACCCACGACGCGAACATGGTCGGCCAGCGCAAAGCGACGCTCGAACGCGCGGGTCGCGATGCCGCGGTGCAGGAAACGCCGCTCCGAAGCGTCATCATCCTTGCGGGCGGACACGTGCAGGGCGTTGTCCTTCACCTCGACCGCCAGTTCCTCGGGCGTGAAGCCCGCTACGGCAATGGAGATGCGGTACGCGCTCTCCTCCGTCTTCTCGATGTTGTAGGGGGGATAGCCGGGCTGCGGCACGTCGGTGCTGAGCACGCGGTCCATCAGGTCGGCGATGCGGTCGAAGCCGACGGTGGCACGGTAAAGCGGTGCGAAGTCATAACCACGCATGTTCATCCTCCAAGAGCGATGTCTGTGGCCCCCCTTCGTCAGGCGGGACCGATGTTGATGCGCCGACCCGTTGTGGCACCGGCGCATCCGTGATGTGGGAAGCGTATGGGGGGCCGTCAAGACCCCTTTCCGCACCTGTGGAACATGCTACGCAGGGTTCATGGAACTGCTGCCACGACTCGGAATCCTGGACTGGCCAGACGCGATCGCGGTCGCGCTGACGGTTGTTCTTTTTCTGGCCATCGGCTGGGCGGTGGAGCATCCACCGAAGAACCGCCCTTCGGTCAGCCTGCTGATGGCGAACTACCGGCGGGAATGGATGAAGCACTTCGTGACGCGTCCGCAAAAGATCCTGGACGGCACGGTCATCACCAGCCTGCGGCAGGCCACGCAGTTCTTCATCTCGGGCACCATGCTGGCGTTGGGCGCGGGTCTGGCGCTGGTGGGCAATCCCGAACAGCTGATCCTTGTGGCCAACGACCTGAACCTGCGCGCGCAGGCCGTGGTGGTGGAGGTGAAGATCATCTTCGTCCTGCTGTTTCTGGCCAACGCCTTCCTGAAGTTCATCTGGTCGCACCGGCTGTTCGGCTATTGCGCCGTCCTGATGGGGTCCATGCCCAACAGCGAGGATCCGGTCGCCTATCACCGCGCGGCGCAGGCGGCGGAGTTGAACGTGACCGCCGCCCGCAGCTACAACCGTGGCTTGAGGTCGGTCTATTTCGCGCTGGCGGCGCTGGGCTGGCTGTTGGGCCCGTGGACGCTGATGCTGGCGACGATACTGACGGCGGCCACGCTGATCCGGCGCGAGTTCGCGTCCGAATCCCGCGCCATCGTCATGCAGCGCGTCGAATAGGGCGTCCTTCGCGCAGCCACGCGCCCAGCGCGAAGGCCGCGGCCACCACCAGCCAGATCCAGCCCGGCAGCAGCGGCGCCACCGTCACGTCCTGCGCGACAAAGGCCCCGCGCGGGGTGATGCCCAGCCAGCCGCGCCCTGCGGCCACCCGGCCCTCACCGACCTCACGCAGGGTGAAGTCGGGGTGATCCTCCAGCCGCACCGCGCCGCCGCCGACAGGGGCCATGACCGGCGTCAGAAGGCGTGGCGTGGCGATCGTTTCCTCGAACTCGCGCGGGGCCGCGGGACCGACGGCGAACACCTCGGTCAACTCGCCCTGCTGCATGCGGTAAAGACCCAGTTCCGGCGCCGGCCACGTGACGGCAAAGCGGCCCGGCGCCTGTTCCTGCATCGCGAGATCCGTGGTCGTGCCGTCGGGTGCCGTGACCACGACGGCGGGGGGCGGATCGCCCAAGGTGCGGCGCTGGATCGTGACCTCCTGACCGGCGCTGGTGGCGGTCAGGGCTTCCTCTTCCAGCTCCGGCTCCTTCAGCATCCAGTGGGCCAGCCTGCGGGTCAGTTCCAGCTGCGGCCCGCCGCCTTCATATCCGCGCCCCCAAAGCCACAGGTGGTCCGAGCCGAGGACGGCGATGCGCCCCTCCCCCACGCGGTCCAGCACCAGAAGGGGGCGGCCGTCGATGCCCTTCATCAAGGCCTCCCCGCCCGTCTGCTTCATGTCGATCTCGCGGAACCAGCGGCCCCAGTGTTCGGGGTTTTCCAGACCTTCCGTCACGGGATGCCGCTGGCCAAGGTCCGTCAGGCCGGGGCGGAAGCCCTGATCCAGCACGCGGCCGCTGGGCTTCACGGGCATGATCTCTCCCAGCGGGGAACGGGCGAGGCTTTCGACGCCGGCGAATTCCGGCCCCGCCGCCACCAGCACCGTGCCGCCCTTGCGGACATAGTCGCGCACGTTTTCCAGATACAGGCTGGGAAGAATGCCCTGCAATCGGTAGCGATCGAAGATGATCAGGTCGAAGTCGTTGATCTTTTCCATGAACAGTTCCCGCGTGGGGAAGGCGATCAGCGAGAGTTCGTCCACCGGTGTCGCGTCCTGCTTCTGCGGCGGGCGCAGGATGGTGAAATGCACCAGATCGACCGAGGGGTCGGACTTCAGCAGGTTGCGCCACACGCGTTCCCCCGCATGCGGTTCGCCCGACACCAGCAGCACGCGCAGCCGGTCGCGCACGCCGTTGATCTGCACGATCTGGGCGTTGTTGCGATCCGTGATCTCCCCCTCCGCCCCGGGGGTGGAGATTTGCAGGACGTTCATCCCCCCATGGCTCAGGCGGACCGGAAGTTCCATGTCCTGCCCCACCGGCACATCCACGGTGGCAGGCGCCTCGGCCCCCAGCGCAAGGGTCAGGCGTGCGGTCTGGCCCTGCCCCTCGGGAACGCGGCCCTGATCTTCCACCCGAAGGGTCAGGCGCGCTTCTTCGCCCACGATGGCGAAGGCGGGGGCGTTGCGGACGATCAGGCGGCGGTCCCAGTCGGTGGCGTGCCCCGTTTGCAGCAGGTGCAGCGGCGCGGGCAGCGGGGGTGCCGCCCCCATGTCATGCACCTGCCCGTCCGAGATGAGGACCGCCCCCGCGATACGGTCGCGCGGCTCCTCGGCCAGCGCTTGGGCCAGGGCCGTCATGGCCTGCGTGCCGCCGTTGTCGGGCGCGTCGGCCACGCGGATCACCCGCAATTCGGTGTCCGGCATCGCGTCGACCTGCGCCTGAAGGCGCGCCAGCGCGCCCGCCGTCTGGTCCGCACGGTGCCCCAGACGCTGGCTGGCGCTGTCATCCACCAGCGCGATCACGATGTCGGACAGAGGCGCGCGATCCTCGCGCAGGATCGACGGGCCGGCCAGCGCCAGCAGCATCACGGCCAGCGACAGCCCGCGCAGCCACCAGCCGCGCAGGCCCCGCCACAACGCCAGCGCCACGAACAAGACTGCGAGGACGCAGGCCGTCCAAAGCGCCCACCACGGCAGCATCGGATCAAAGAGGATGGAACCGTTCAATTCCCCAGCCTTTCCAGCAGCGCCGGCACATGCACCTGGTCGTTCTTGTAGTTTCCGGTCAGCACATACATCACGAGGTTGATGCCGAAGCGCAGCGCGATCTCGCGCTGGCGTTCGCCGCCGAACCCGCGCCCGACGGGCAGCGTCGGCGTGCCCAGTTCATCCACCGCCCAGGCCGAAGCCCAGTCGTTCCCGCCGATCATCACCGGCGTCACCCCGTCGTTCAGATGACGGAAGGGCTGGCCCTCCTCCTGCTCCGCGTCGGCAGGGGCGGCCTCCACCCAGACGGGGCCGTTGAAGCGGCCGGGAAAGTTCTGGATCAGGAAGAAGGTCCGGGTCAGGACATGATCCTGCGGCACCTCCTCCAGCGGCGGGATGTCGAGGCCGGAGGCGATGCGTTGCAGCGCCTGCCCTTCGGGCGTGGTGCCGGACATGTCCGCATCGCGCGTGTCGAACAGGATCAGCCCGCCGGTGCGCAGGAAGGCGTTCACCTTGGTGAAGGTGTCGGCCGAAGGCAGCGGCGCGTCCGCCACCACGGGCCAGTACAGGAACGGGAAGAAGGCCAGTTCGTCCGTGGCGGGATCGACGCCCGCAGGGTCCCCCGGCTCCACCGAGGTGCGGGCGGCCAGTTGCATCGACAGGCCGCGCAGGCCCTGTTCCGAAACACGGTCCACCCGCGCGTCGCCCGTGCGCACAAAGGCGAGGCGCAGCGTCTCGGTCGCCTCGATGGCTGTCTGGTCCTGCGCGCGGGCTTCGGCCATCGGCAGAAGGGCCAGCACGGCCAGTGCCGCCGCCACCCGCCGCAAGCGCCCCGACACGGCCAGCGCCGCCAGCACGTCCACCATCAGCGCCATCAGCGCCATCAGCAGAAGCGGCCCCTGAAGCGACCGTTCGGGGGCCACGTCCAGCCCTTCGACCGCCATGCCATCGGGCCAGACGGCGGCGTCGAAGGGGGTGTCGGCGCGCATCACGTTCAGGGCGACCAGACGGTCTTCCCCACGATACAGGCCGGGACGCAGGGCGGCCGACAGGGGGGCGCCCATATCCTCCCCCCGAAGACCGGACATCTGGCCGGCGTCGGTCAGAAGGCCGAACGCGTCCATCACGCGATCCGGCGTCCAGACCTGACCGGCCAGATCGACCGCCTCGGACGGATTGCCGCCGGTGATGGCCAGCCGTTCCAGCATCTGCACGAACAGGCCCGACAGCGGCAGGTTCGACCAGTCAGTGTTGGCTGTCACATGGAACAGCACCACCTGCCCCTGCCCCATCGCCTTGCGCGTGACCAAGGGCGTGCCGTCTTCCAGCGAGGCGATGGTGCGCGCCGCAAGATCGGGACCCGGCTGGGCCAGAACCTGTTCGGTCACCGCGACCTCCTCCGGCACCGGCAGCCCGTGGAAGGGGGAGCCCTCGGGGAACGCGGCCAATTTGCGGGGCTCCCCCCAGCTCATCGCGCCGCCAAGGGCGCGGCCGCCTTCGCGCAGGCGGGTGGGCAGCAGCGGGTCCTCCTCCACGCGGCCAACCTGGCTGGCGGCCAGGCGCGGGCCGGCAAAGCGCAAAAGAAGGCCGCCCTTTTCCACCCATTCCGTCAGGGCCGTCGTGTCGGTTGGCCCCAGTTGGGCCACATCGGCCAGAACGATCACGTCGGGATTGGCGGGCAGGATGTCGGACAGCCCCCCCTCGATCAGGTCGGCCGAGGGTTGAAGCGCTTGGCGCAGATAGAACAGCGGCGACAAAAGCTGGGCCCCTTCGGCCTGCGCATCGGCGCCGATCAGCGCCACCTCGCGCCGCCGGAGGCTGTCATCGGCCAGCTGGACCGAGGCGGCAGAACGCGCGCCTTCCACCTGAAAGCTCGTGACGCGGTTGCGCAACTCGGCCGGCAGGGCCAGTTCGCCTTCCGCCCCGGTCTCGCCCGCGGGGAAGGTCAGGGTGGCGCGGGCCAGTTCGGCGTCGGCGCCGGAAGGGTCGGCGCCCACCGCCTGCACCACAACGTCCGTCGCCTGCAGAACCGGCTGGCGGCTGGCGCGAAGCCGGATCGCCGCGCCTTCAAAGATCGGCGGGCGCAAGGCGATGGTGGCGTTCGGCACCTCCACCGCCGTGACGGGGCCATGGCGTTCCAGCGCCTCCAGCAGATCGGCGCGGGCGGGATGGTCAAGGCCGTCCGAGAGCCAGAGCGTGTCGAACTCCCCTTCCGGCAGGGTGTTGACCCACGAAGTGTAGTCCGGCGTCCAAGGGTTCGGCTGCCAGCCCCGCACCAGTGGCGCAAGGCTTTCGGCGGGGGCGAAGGTGGGGGTGCGGGCGGCTTCGGTGGCGCGCAGAAGGGCGACGGGGCGGTTGTTGCGGGCCGCCTCCTCCACCGCCTGTTCGGCGCGGGCCAGTCGGCGCGGCCAGTCCCGCGCGTCCCCCCAGGAGGCGTCCATCACGATCAGCAGCGGCCCGGTGCCCCCGCCCTGCACGCGGGGATGCAAAACAGGGCCGGCAAAGGCAAGGATCGCCGCCGCCACCGCCAGCATCCGCAGGGCCATCAACCACCACGGCGTGCGATGCGCCTGCGCGTCCTTGTCGGCCAGACCCAGCAGAAGCGCCACGCCGGGAAAGCGGCGGCGGATCGGCGCGGGCGGCACGGCGCGCAGCAGGACATACAGGACCGGCAGCAGAACAAGGGCCGGCAGGACCAGCGGCGCGGTGAACCCGATCGGGCCAAGGATCCACATCAGACGCGACGCTCCATTGCCTGGTACAGCCACAACAGGGCGGATTGCGGGGCATGCCCCGTATGGTGGGTGTGGACGTGCCAGCCGCTGGCACGCGCCAGATCGGCCAGCCGCGCCTTGCGTTCGGCCAGCCGCGCCAGATAGGCCTCGCGCAGGGCGCCAGCCTCCAGCGTCTCGAAGCGGGTGGCGCCGGTCATGGATTCGAAGACGGTGCGCCCGTCGAAGGGAAACGCCTCCTCCACCGGATCAAGGATCTGCAGAAGGACGCCGCGCGCGTTGCGGGCGCTGGCGCGGGCCATCGCCTCCTCCACCCCCCCCATCGGGCCAAGGAAGTCCGAGATCAGCACGACCCGCCCGTGCATCGGCGTCAACGCCAGATCGGGCGAGGCGTGTTCATCCGCCGCCTCGGCCGCCATAGCCTCGGCCAGGCGCAGGATCTGGGCGCGGCCGGGGCGCGGCGGGGTGCCGGACAGGCCCACCCGTTCGCCGCCGCGCAGCAGCAGCACGCCCAGCGCCAGTGCCAGAAGCTGCGCCACGTCGCCCTTGGGCGCGCGGTCCGCGGCCCCTGAAAACGCCATCGACTGCCCGCGATCCACCCAGAGCGTGACGCTTTGCGCCGCCTGCCATTCCCGTTCCCGCACGAAATGCGCGTCGGTGCGGGCCGAACGGCGCCAGTCGATCATGCGGCTGCCGTCGCCCGGACCGGCCGCGCGATATTGCCAGAATTCGTCACCCGTGCCCGCGCGGCGGCGGCCATGTTCGCCCAGCATGACGGTCTGGGCAAGTTGCTCGGCCGCCGCCAGCAGGGGTGGCAGCGACTGGCCCAGTGCCTCGGCATGGGGGCGAAGAACGCTCACGCGGCGCGGCCCAGCGCGGTCAGGGCATCGACGGTGCGGGCGATCACGCCGGACAGGGTTTCCCCACGGGCGCGGGCGGTGAAGGACAGGGCCATGCGGTGGATCAGGACAGGCTGCGCCATGGCCACCACATCCGCGACCGACGGCGCCAGTCGCGCGTCCAAGAGCGCCCGCGCCCGCACCATCAGCATCAGCGCCTGCGCCGCGCGCGGCCCCGGACCCCAGGCCAGCGTGTCGGACAGGGCTTTGCCCTCGGGTTCCTGCGGACGGCAGGTGCGGACCAGATCCAGGATCGCCTCCACCACCGTGTCGCCCACGGGCATCCGGCGCAGAACGGTCTGGGCGGCCAGCAGTTCATCGGCCGTGAAGACTGGATGCACCTGATCGTCCACCGCGCCCGTGGTGGCCAGAAGGATGTCGCGTTCGGTCGCGCGGTCGGGATACGCGACATCCACCTGCACGAGGAAGCGGTCCAGCTGCGCCTCGGGCAGCGGATAGGTGCCTTCCTGCTCGATCGGGTTCTGGGTGGCGAGGACGTGGAACGGGCGGCCCAGCGGGCGGTGCTGGCCGGCGATGGTCACCTCCCGCTCCTGCATGGCCTGAAGAAGGGCGGACTGGGTGCGGGGCGAGGCGCGGTTGATCTCGTCCGCCAGAAGAAGCTGGCAGAAAATCGGGCCTTCCAGAAACCGGAAGGCGCGGCTGCCGTCGGGCATGGCGTCCAGAACCTCGGATCCGAGGATGTCGGCGGGCATCAGGTCCGGCGTGAACTGGATGCGGCTGCCCTGAAGGCCCATGACGGTGGCCAGCGTGTCGACCAGCCGCGTCTTGCCCAGACCCGGCAAGCCCACCAGCAGCGCGTGCCCGCCGCACAGCATGGAGCCCAGCACCAGATCGATCACATCGTCCTGCCCCAGGAAGCGGCGGTTGATGCTGGCCTTCGCTGCGGCCAGCTTCCCCCCGAGGGTTTCGATGTCCGCGATCAGGGTCTCGGGGTCGGCCATGACATTCCTCCGTCGGGCGTTTACAGTCCCGCCCATTCAATCGACTTTAGCCCGCAGGCTCAAATGCCAAACACCACCGATGCACAAAATGCCGTGAGAGGGCTGATCGAAAGCAAGGGCCCCGCCCCCGTGCACCTGTGGGATCCGCCCTTCTGCGGCGACATCGACCTGCGGATCGACCGGAACGGCGACTGGCACCATGAGGGGCGCCCGATCACCCGACCGGCGATGGTGCGCCTGTTCGCCAATGTCCTGAAGCGCGAGGGGGACGCCTATTTCCTTGTGACGCCAGCGGAAAAGGTCGGCATCGTGGTGGAGGATGTGCCCTTCGTCCTGACCGACCTGCGGGAGGAGGACGATCGCATCGTGCTGACCACGAACCTAGCGGACGAGGTGCCGCTGTCCCCCCTGCGGATGAAGGGCGGGGTGCCCTACATGCACGTGCGCGGCGGGATGGAAGGGCGGATCGACCGCAAGACCTTCTACCGGCTGGTGGAGCGGGCCGAGGTGGAGGGCGACGCGTTCGGCCTTCGCAGCGGCGGCGCCTTCGTGGCGCTGTGCGCGGCAGAGGATCTCGACCTCTGACCGCTTGAAGCTGCGGCGGTCCACGATAGAATACCGCCAGCAAGGAGACATCGCCACATGCCCATCCCCCCGCCGGAAACCCAGACCGTCACCCGCTGGAAGGTCGCCTGCGACGGCGGCGAAGGGGCGCTGGGACATCCCCGCGTCTGGCTGACGATCCCCGCGGATAAAGGCTTCGTCGAATGCGGCTATTGCGACAAGCGGTTCGTCATCGACCGCGATCACGCGACGGGCGATCACTGACGGGTGGAAGGCGGACCCGCTTCGTGCCATATCCGTAACCCGGATAGGTAAGGAGCGGATCATGACCTTCGGCAGCGGCCACCACCTGCATCTGATCGACGGATCGGCCTTCATCTTCCGCGCCTATCACGCGCTGCCGCCGCTGACGCGCAAGTCCGACGGGCTGCCCATCGGGGCGGTCGCGGGCTTTTGCAACATGCTGTTCCGGTATGTGGAGGATTCGAAATCCGGCGACGCGCCCACGCATGTGGCCGTCATCTTCGACCATTCGTCGAAAACCTTCCGGAACGAGATCTATCCCGCCTACAAGGCCCAGCGCCCCGACCTGCCGGAAGACCTGAAGCCGCAATTCCCTCTGACGCGCGAAGCGACCCGCGCCTTCAACATCGCCTGCATCGAGACCGAAGGGTATGAGGCCGACGACATCATCGCCGCACTGTCCTGCAAAGCGCGCAACGCGGGCGGACGGGTCACCATCATCTCCTCGGACAAGGACCTGATGCAGCTGGTGGGCGACGGCGTGGAAATGCTGGACCCGATGAAGAACAAGCGCATCGGCCGTGACGAGGTGTTCGAGAAGTTCGGCGTCTGGCCCGACCGCGTGGTGGACGTGCAGGCGCTGGCCGGCGATTCGGTGGACAACGTCCCGGGCGCGCCGGGTATCGGCATCAAGACCGCGGCCCTGCTGATCCAGGAATACGGCGATCTGGACACGCTGCTGGAACGGGCGGGCGAGATCAAGCAGCCCAAGCGCCGGCAGGTCTTGATGGACTTCGCCGACCAGATCCGCGTGTCGAAGCGTCTGGTGGAACTGGACTGCAACACACCCCTCGACTTCACGCTGGAAAGCCTAGAAATCCGCGAGCCGGACGAGGGGCTGATCGACTTCCTGAACGCGATGGAGTTCCGCACGCTGACCAAGCGCGTGGCCGAAAAGCGCGGCGTCGAAGCCCCCCTGCCCGCGGCCCCGACCCCGGTGGTGGAGGCGGAGGAGCGCGAAGCCCTGCCCTTCGACCACGCCGCCTATGAAACCGTGACCGAACCTGCCCAACTGGCCGAATGGATCGCCCTGATCCGTGACGTGGGGCATGTGGCGTTCGACACCGAGACGACGGGCCTGGACGAGATGCGGGCCGATCTGGTCGGCATCTCGCTGTGCGTGACGGCGGGGCGGGCCTGCTACATCCCGCTGGCGCATCGCAGCGGCACGGACGACCTGTTTGGCGGGGCTGACCTTGTGCCCGGCCAGATGCTGATCGCGGAAGCGTTGGCGCAGCTGAAGCCGGTGATGGAGGATCCGTCGATCCTGAAGATCGCGCACAACGCCAAGTACGATTGCAAGATGCTGGCGCTGATCGGCATCGACGTGGCACCGGTCGATGACACGATGCTGATGTCCTACGTCCTGCATGCGGGCTTGCACAACCACGGCATGGACGCGCTGAGCGAGCAGTACCTGCGCCACACACCCATCCCGATCAAGGGACTGATCGGCACCGGCAAAGGCCAGATCACCTTCGACCACGTGCCGCTGGACAAGGCCACGCCCTATGCGGCCGAGGATGCCGACGTCACCCTGCGCCTGTGGGAACTGTTCAAGCCGCAACTGCACCGCAACCGCGTGACCACGGTCTATGAAACGCTGGAACGTCCGCTGGTGACCGTTCTGGCCGACATGGAGATGGCGGGCGTCCGCGTGGACCGCGATACGCTGTCGCGCATGTCGGGCGCCTTTGCCCAGAAGATGGCCATGCTGGAGGAGGAGATCCACGCGCTGGCCGGCCGCCCGTTCAACGTCGGATCGCCCAAGCAGCTGGGAGAGATCCTGTTCGACGAGCAAAGCCTTCCGGGCGGCGTGAAGGGCAAGAATGGCGCTTACGGCACCGGCGCCGACATTCTTGAGGATCTGGCCGCCGAGGGGCACGACCTTGCGGCGCGGGTTCTGGACTGGCGGCAGATCTCCAAGCTGAAATCGACCTATACCGACGCCTTGCAGGACCACATCCACCCCGACACCGGGCGGGTGCACACGTCCTACTCCATCGCGGGGGCGAACACGGGGCGGCTGGCCTCGACCGACCCGAACTTGCAGAACATTCCCGTTCGCAGCGACGAAGGCCGCCGCATCCGCGAGGCGTTCGTTGCGGGGCCGGGCAAAGTTCTGGTGTCTCTGGACTACAGCCAGATCGAATTGCGCATCCTGGCGCACATCGCCGACATTCCCGCGCTGAAGGACGCCTTCCGCGAAGGGCACGACATCCACGCCATGACCGCGTCCGAGATGTTCAACGTGCCGCTGGAAGGCATGGACCCGATGATCCGCCGTCAGGCCAAGGCCATCAACTTCGGGGTGATCTACGGAATTTCAGGCTTCGGTCTGGCCCGCAACCTGCGCATCCCACGCGCCGACGCGCAGGGCTTCATCGACCGGTATTTCGAACGCTTCCCCGGCATCCGCACCTACATGGACGAAACGATCGCCTTCGCGAAGGCCAACAACCACGTCCAGACCCTGTTCGGCCGCCGCATCAACACGCCCGAGATCAACGCCCGCGGCCCCGGCGCCGGCTTTGCCCGCCGCGCCGCGATCAACGCGCCGATCCAGGGAACGGCCGCCGACATCATCCGCCGTGCGATGATCCGCATGCCCAAGGCCATCGAAGGGCTGCCCGCCACCATGCTGCTGCAGGTCCATGACGAATTGCTGTTCGAGGTGGAGGAAGCGGCGACGGACACCCTGATCGCCCGCGCGCGCGAGGTGATGGAGGGCGCGGCCGATCCGGCGGTGAAGCTGTCCGTGCCGTTGATCGTGGACGCGGGGCGCGGCCCGAACTGGGCCGCCGCGCATTAACGCTGAAGCATCGGGCCCAGGGGGCGGCCGGCCAGAAGGTGCAGGTGATAATGCGGCACCTCCTGCCCGCCATGTCCGCCGGAGTTCGAGATGACGCGGTAGCCGGCCCCATAGCCTTCGCAGATGCGCGCGGCGGTGCGGTGGAAGTCCACCAGCTCCTCGGCCGTGGCGCGGGCGGCGAAATCGGCAAAATCCACATAGGCGCCCTTCGGGATCACCAGCACATGGTCCGGCGCGTGCGGCGCGATGTCGTGAAAGGCCAGCGTGTGCTCGGTGTCGGCCACCGTCTTGTTGGGGATCTCGCCGCGCAGGATGCGGGCGAAGATGTTCTGGGGGTCGTAGGTCATGTTCAATCCTCGAACAGGTAGTGGACAGAGGTGACTTCCAGCGCCTGATCCTCGGGGATGCCCATCAGATCGGCCAGCGCCACCGCGTTCTGCTGGGGTGACAGCTTCTGGCGCAACCGGCGGTGGCGGCCGAAGCCTGCGTCCCGGATGCGATCGCTTTCGAAGCGGAAGTCGTAGCGGATTGTCGGGATGATCCGCTCCATCGTTTCGGCCGGGGTCTGGTCGCCGGCCAGACCCACCCGCCGCGCGTGGCCGGTCAGGTAGTCGGTGTCGAATTCGCATTCCAGCTCGATGATGCGCACCACGGCCTTGTCGCTGACGAAGTCGTGGATCAGGTCGATGGAGGACGGATCGAGGCAGATCATCATCCGGTCCGTCTTCCAGTAGTCGTAAAGCATGCGCAGCAGCGCCCGGCGGTGCCGCGTGCGCTTGGCCAGCGTCGTCTCGATCCCGCCCAGGGCCGGCAGCGGGGTGTCGGCCTCGTTGAACAGGTAGTGCATCGCCTTGACGCCCAGCACCTCCTCGGCCCTGTCGACAAAGCGTTTGGCCACGTGCCATTTCTTGCAGATCACGATGGTCAGCTGCCGGTCGCGCCCGATGCTGGCCTCGGTTTCCCAGAAGCGGGGGGCGAAGCGGCGCCCGATCCGGCCCCGCTGGCGCAAGAAGGTCAGAAGGGTCCGCCCTTCGTTCGAGATGGCGAAGTCGGTGCCTTCCTTGGCCCAGAGCTGGCCCAGCCGTTCCTTCAGCTGCAACGCCTGCGGGCTGATCTTGCGCGCGAACAGGTAATCCTGCGACAGCAGCAGATCGTAATGGTCGTTGTAGAAGCTGAGCGGCATCCCGTAATCCGAGAACATCAGGAAGGTCAGCGTGCGGGTGCGGATCTGGTAATCGGGAACGACGTGACGAACCAGCGTCTGGAACATCGTCTCGTCCGGGATCCATGTGGTGGCGAAGAAGCGCAGCACGTTGGGGTTGCTGTCGCAATATTGCAGAACCGCTTCCACCGTCTGGCGGCGCAGGCACCACCACTGGCTGCCGATCTGGATCTCCAGCCCCGCGGGGATGGGGCGGGACAGCCCCATTTTCTGCTGCAGCGCCAGCGAGGCGTAGAACAGCGTCTTCTGGTTCCGTTCGTTGAAGAAATGGCGGTAGACCAGCCGTTCTTCCTTGATGCCGGTCTTGATCCAGTCGGATTTGAAGAAGTCGAAGGATTCGATGTAGTCCACATCCTCCCCGTCCAGGAAGGCCTTGGCGTATTCGGCCGACTTGATCGGCATGCAGTCGCCCGACAGCATGTAGAAATGCGTGGCCGCAGGGAAGGATTCCTCGGCCGCGCGGGTGGCCAGAAGGGTGGCGGCGATCAGGCTGTATTCGCCCCAGCCGCATTTCACCCGCTTGCGCGTGAAGACGACGCCCGAATTGCCGGCCAGCGCGCTGCGGATTCGCGCGTAATCCTCCGAACTGGCGCGCCGGTCGAAGTGGATGGCGACGAAATCGCCCGTCGCTGTCAATCGCTGCGCCTGCGCGATGATCCCGGCCGGATCCTTGTGACAAAGCAGAATGAACGCGATCTTCGCCATGTGCCGTCCCGATGTTCCAACGAAATCATTTAAATCGCTTTCTCTGCGATTGAAAAGTCCCGCATCCTCTGCTTTTGCTTATGCGGCAAGTACCTGAGCGGGAGTATGGTGATGGGGTTTCCAGGAACGTGGATGACCGAAAGCGAAAGCGTCGTGTATCGCGTCGTGCCGAAATGCGCCTGCTCCACCATCGGGCAGATCATGTTCTACACGGATCATGGCAAATTCTTCGAAGGTGACATCCACGATTCGACGGGCGGGCTGCACAAGTGGTCGCAGGCTGAAAGCCAGCCGCTGATCGAGGCGAATGTCAGCAAGCACAAGAGCGTCACCTTCACCTGCGTGCGCAACCCCTACACGCGCATTCTGTCGTCCTTCTTCGACAAGATCTGCGGCATCCAGCGCAACGGGAAGCGGTATCGCGGGAACCTCGTGCCGCTGCTGATCCAGAAATACGGGATCGAGGTGGGTGGCCCCGACGGGACCGAGGAGTTCGACCAGATCAAGAGCTTCCGGCGCTTCCTTCTGTTCGCCCGCGACACCATCCGCTTCAAGAAGCCGATGGATCCGGACATCCACTGGTCCGCCATGTCGGGCCACATCGCGACGTTCATCGTGAACGGCGGCAAGTACGACCAGATCTTCTTCACCGAGAAGTTCAACGACGGGATGCAGAAGGTCCTGAACGCGATGGAGCCGAAGCACGAGGTCGACCTGAAGGGGATGCCGCGCTTCAATGAATCCGAAGGCCACGGCCCGAAGCGCGCCCATCCGGTGGAGGATTACTTCGACGACCTGTCGATGCACCTGATGTGGGAAATCTATCGCAAGGATTTCCAGCTGTTCAAATACGACTTCGACAACCCGGCCAACAAGCTGCCGAAGTCCGAGGTGGACCTGAAAGAGGTCCACCGCCGTCTGGGCGATTAAAGAAGCCCGTGCTGATGGAACAGGGCCTTCAGGTCCTGTTCCGGCCGTGCGCCGACATGGCTGATGATCTCGGACGCGGCGATGCAGCCCATGCGTCCCGCCTCTTCCAGCGCGTAGCCGTTGGTGATCCCCCACAGGAAGCCCGCCGCGAACAGGTCGCCCGCCCCGGTCGCGTCCTGAATCTCGGTCGCGAACGCGGGAATGTGCCAGCGTTGTCCGTCGGACAGCACATGCGCGCCCTTCTCGCTCTCGGTGCAGGCGAGGATCGCCACCTGCGCGGCCGCGGCCGTCAGTGCCGTGTCCAGATCGGTCGTGCCATACATCGACAGGATCTCCGCCCGGTTGGCGAACAGCAGGTCCACGTCCTGTTCGATCAGGCGGCGGAAGGCGTCGCGGTGACGTTCCACGCAGAACGGGTCCGACAGGGTCAGCGCCACGCGGCCACCGGCCGCCTTGCAGGCACGGATCGCCTTTTCGAACGCCGCATGGCTGTCCGGCCCGTCGAAGCGGTAGCCTTCCAGATAGATCCATTCCGAATCGGCCACCATCTCCACGTCGATATCCTCGGGGCCAAGGAATTCGGACACGCCAAGATAGGTGTTCATCGAACGCTCCCCATCCGGGGTCACGCAGACAAGGCAGCGGCCGGTTTCCTGCACCGTGTCCACGCCCGCCATCGGGGTTTCGAAGGTCGCGCCCTGCGCGCGTAGGTCATGGGCGAAGATGGCGCCCAGCTGATCGTTGCGCACCTTTCCGATATAGGCGGTGGGCCCGCCCAGATGCGCGATGCCCGCGATGGTATTCGCGGCCGACCCGCCCGACACTTCGCGCGCGGGACCGATATGGGCGTAAAGCTCCACCGCGCGGTCGCGGTCGATCAGCTGCATGATGCCCTTGTCGATGCCGTGATCCTGAAGAAACGCATCGTCGGTGCGCGCCAGCACATCGACCATGGCGTTGCCGATGCCCGTGACGTGATACTTCTTCATGCCGTTTTTTCCTCGTAAGCGCAGAATTCATAGATAGGACAGATGCCGCATTTCGGTTTTCGCGCGATGCAGATGTAGCGCCCGTGCAGGATCAGCCAGTGGTGGGCGTGCAGGGCAAATTGTGCCGGCACATGGTCCTCCAGCGCCCGCTCCACCGCATCGACATCGCGGCCGGGGGCTAGGCCCGTGCGGTTGCCCACGCGGAAGATATGTGTATCGACGGCCTGCGTCGGCTGGTGGAACCACATGTTCAGCACGACATTCGCCGTCTTGCGTCCCACGCCTGGCAGGGTTTGCAGCGCCGCCCGCGAGGAAGGAACCTCGCCGCCATAATCTTCGACCAGAATCCGGCTCAGCTTCATGACATTTTTGGCCTTCTGGCGGAACAGCCCGATGGTCTTGATCGCCTCCAGCAACCGCCCCTCGCCGAAGTCCAGCATCTGCTGGGGCGTGGTCACTTGGGCGAACAGCCCTTTGGTCGCCTTGTTGACGCCGGCATCCGTGGCCTGCGCCGACAGCGCCACCGCCACGACCAGCGTGTAGGCGTTCACGTGATCCAGCTCGCCTTTCGGCTCCGGCTCGATCTCGTGCAGGCGGGTGAAGATCGCCTTGATGGTTTGATAAGGAAGCTGGCGTGCCATGGCGACGGTATGACAGCCCGCCTGCAAAGCCGCAAGATTCGGGTCGCCCGGATGGCGGCGCGGGCGTATCTTCCGGGCATGTCATACCATTACCCCATCATCGCCCGCGCCTTGGACGCCATTGCCGAACGGCCCGACCTCTCGCTGGAGGACGCGGCGGCGGTGGCGGGCCTGTCGCCCGCGCATTTCCAGCGGGTCTTCTCGGCCTGGGTGGGTGTTTCGCCGAAGCGATTCTCGCAATATCTGGCGCTGGATCATGCGCGGCATCTGCTGGCCGCCCAGACCACCGTTCTGGAAACCAGCCACGCTGCCGGCCTGTCGGGCGGTGGGCGGCTGCACGACCTGTTCCTGCGGTGGGAGGCGATGAGCCCCGGCGACTACGCCCGTGCCGGGGAGGGGCTGAGAATTGGATGGACGCGCCTCCCCTCCCCGTTCGGGGAGGCCGTAGTCATGGCGACCGATCGCGGCATCTGCGGCATCGGGTTCGATGACCCCGATTTCGATGCCTTTGCCGACCTGACCCGCCGCTGGCCCCGTGCGCGGTATGAGCAGGACATGGCCATCGCCCCCTTGGCCCAAGCGGCGTTCGAGGGGCGGCAAGCCCGCCTGCACCTGATGGGCGGCCCGTTCCAGATCAAGGTGTGGGAAGCGCTGCTGTCCGTGCCCTCGGGACAGGTGACGACCTATTCCACCATCGCCACCCGCATCGGTCATCCGGGGGCAGTGCGGGCGGTGGGCACCGCGATCGGGCGCAACCCGGTCAGCTGGCTGATCCCCTGCCATCGCGCCCTGCGCAAGACCGGGGCATTGGGGGGCTACCACTGGGGGTTGACGCGCAAGCGGGCGATGCTGGCGCATGAATCGGCTCGGCGCGATGCCGCCGATGTGACGGAGGAACTATCGGAACGCCTCTGACGTTGGTATAGCCATATGCCCACGCATTGGCGTGAACGCGAGATACGAGGCGTCAGAATGAACTTCAAACTTCCCCTTCTCCTTGGCACCGTGGGCCTTGTTGCCCTTGCAGGTTGCAACGATCCCTATGGCACCGGCGTGGGCCCGGGCGGGGCCGCGAACCAGAAAACCAACATGGGCGCCATCACCGGCGCGATCATCGGCGGCGCGCTGGGTGCGCAGTCGGGCGAGGATCGCGCGGCCAAGATCGCCGGTGGCGCCCTGGTCGGCGGCATCCTGGGCGGCGCGGCCGGCGCCGAACTGGACCGTCAGGCGGCGCAACTCCGCTCCACCACCAGCTCCAACATCAACGTGACAAACACGGGGAACGAGCTTGTGGTGAACATGCCGCAGGACCTGCTGTTCGCGACCGACAGCTCCAACCTGCGGGCCGATCTGCAGGCGGACCTTCAGGCCGTGTCCCGGAACCTGGTGCAATACCCGAACTCCACCATCCAGATCGCGGGCCACACCGACAACACGGGCAGCGCCGCCTACAACCAGGCCTTGTCGGAACGTCGTGCCTCCGCCGTGGCGCAGGTGCTGATCCGCAACGGCGTGCCCGCCAACCGGATCTCCTCCTACGGCATGGGGCTGAGCCAGCCGGTCGCCTCCAACGCGACGGCCGAAGGTCGCGCTCAGAACCGCCGGGTGGACATCGTCATCCGCCCGATCCAGCGCTAAGCAAAAGGCCGGTCGAAAGACCGGCCTTTTTCATGATGCGTCGCTGGCGATCAGTGAAGCTTCTGGCCGACCTGATCGATGGCCGCGTCGATGGAGATCGAGCGGCTTTCCGGCGTCATCTGGCGGGCCAGAACGTCGCGGGCCGCTTCGACCGCCGCAAGGATGGCGCGTTCGCGCACTTCCTTGACGGCACCGGCTTCGGCCGCCGCGATCTGGTCTTCCGCCGCCTTGATCCGGCGCGTGACCGTTTCCTGCAGCGTCAGCTTCGCCTGCTCGGACGCGTGGACCGCGTCCTGCCGGGCCTTGGCCACGATGCGCTCGGACTGCTCGATTACTTCCTTCTGCTTACGCTCGTACGAGGCGAGCAGGGCCTTGGCTTCTTCGCGAAGGGCCTTGGCCTCGTCCAGCTCGTTCCGGATGTCGGTCGAGCGCTTGTCCAGCATCGACGTGATCCGGGCCGGTACCTTGGCCCAAAGAAGGATGCCCACGAAGATCAGGAAGGCGATGCCGACCGTGAAGTTCGTGTTGTAGAGCGAGAAGAACGGAGCGTCGGACGCCGCAAGTGCGGGCGTGGCGGCCAGCGCCAGAAGGATGGAAAGCGTCTTCATCACATCACACCTTCACATGGCTGGCGACAGCCGCATCGATCGTCCCGTCCGGCCGGCCACCCAGAGCCGCGACCAGCGCCGCCGCGGTTTCGGTGGCGACGTCCGTCACGCTTTGCCGCATGCCGGCCCGCATGTCCGCGATCCGGGACTCGGACACAGCCACACGTGCGGCAATTTCCGCATCGGCGCGTGCAATGGCGTCGGCCAGATCGGCATCGGTCGCCGCGCGTGCGTCGGCCGCGATCGCCTGCGCTTCGGCACGCGCCTTGGCAAGGGCGGCTTCATACGCCTTTTCGGCGTCCTTGGCTTTCTGCTTCAGTTCTTCCGCGGCCAGCAGATCGTTGGTGATCGCGCCACGACGTTCGGACAGGACCGAACCGATGCGCGGCAGCGCGACGCGGGTCAGCAGCAGGTAGATGGCCACCAGGGCGACCAGAAGCCAGAAGATCTGGTTTGGCCAACTGGAAAAATCCAGTTGCGGCATGCCCGCAGCATGAGGGGCCTCGCCGTGCGCGGCTTCCGCCACGTCTTGAACTTGATGTTCCATGAATTCCCTCCGCGGCGTCAAGGATCAGGCCGAAGGGGCGGTCAACCCCCTCGGCCAAAGGATCGTCGTGCCTTGGATCAGACGGCGAACATCAGCAGCAGGGCGATCAGGAAGGCGAAGATGCCCAGAGCTTCGGCAAACGCGATGCCGACGAACAGGTTCGCCATCTGGCCAGCGGCCGCCGACGGGTTGCGCAGGGCGCCCGACAGGAAGTTGCCGGCAATGTGGCCGACGCCGATACCTGCTGCGCCGCAACCGATCGCAGCCAGACCAGCACCGATGTATTGGCCCATGAGAGCGAGTTCTTGCATTGTCGTATCTCCTTGAGTTGGCAGAAGGGTCGAACCCGTCGGTGCCCGTTAGTGATGATTGTCCGCCACCGCGTCACGCAGATAGACGCAGGTCAGAATGGTGAAAACATAGGCCTGAACGACCGCGACCAGCGTTTCCAGACCGTAGATGACGGTCACGGCGCCAATGGCCACCGGCGACAGGATCGCCATCGTGGCGAAGCCCGCGAACACCTTGATGACGGCGTGGCCGGCCATCAGGTTGCCCGCAAGACGGATGGAATGGCTGACGGGGCGCACGAAGTAGGAAATCAGCTCAATGATGGCCAGGACCGGACGGACCGGCAGCGGCGCGGCTTCGACCCAGAACATCTTCAGGAAGCCCGGACCCTTGCGCACGAAGCCCAGGATCGTGACGCCCACGAAGACCATCAGCGCCAGTGTCACGGTAACGGCCACGTGGCTGGTCGTCGTGAACGAAGCGGGGATCAGGCCCAGCAGGTTGGCGAACAGGATGAACATGAACAGCGTCATGACATAGGGGAAGTACTTCACGCCCTCGGGCCCGGTCACTTCCTCCACCATGTTGTGAACGACGCCATAGGCCATTTCGGCCATGGACTGGCTGCGGCTGGGAACCAGCGCGCGGCGACGGGTGCCGAAGATCATCAGCGCGGCCACACACAGCACGGCCAGCGCCAGCCACAGCGTCACGTTGGTGACGGTGTACCACTGGACCGGACCGTCGCTGAACAGCGGACGGACAATGAACTGATCCATCGGATGGATGGCAAAACCGCCTGCTGCCGTTTCCGTCTCCACGCCCTATTCCTCTCGCTTCGGGACGTCGCCGTCCGTCATTTCCTTCGACTGCACGCTTTGCGCCGTCCGCATCATGGTCCGCACCCCGCCGGCAAAGCCCAGCAGCGTGAAGAGGATCAGGAACAGCGGCAAGGTTCCCAGCAGCACATCCAGCCCATAGCCGATGCCGAACCCGATCAGCAGCCCGGCCACCAGTTCGGTGATCATGCGCCAACCGATCTCGCCCTGCGAGAACGCCTCGCCTGCCTTCCCGGTCCGCTTCGGCACGGCCGAGCCCTTCGCCTTCGCGAGGCGCGCCTCGAGTGCGCGCAGCCGCTCTGGATCGGGGTCGTCCGCCATGAACACGTCCCTGTGACAGTTGAAGCGTTGCTACTGCCCCCTCCCCTTCAAGTCAAGGAAGCGGGGGACACGTCAAGCCATTGTTCAAGCAGGGGAAAGGTTCGGTTCACCTTCCTGTGCCAGAATGTCGCACCCACCGGCCCCCGGTGTTCCTAAACCGTGCGGTTGATCGTGATGCGTTGACCTTTCCCGCACGCCGCGCAAGATGACCGTCATGCCGGATCCCCTTGACCTTATCTTTGCCGCCCTGGCAGACCCGACCCGGCGGGCGATCCTGTCGATGCTGCTGGAAGACGACATGGCGGTGTCCGATGTGGCCGCCCCCTTTCAGATGTCGCTGGCGGCGGTGTCCAAGCATCTTCAGGTTCTGGTCGCGGCGGGGCTTGTGACGCAGGAACAGCAAGGTCGCGTGCGCTGGTGCCGGCTGGAGCCGGACGCGCTGCGCCGTGCCTCGGTCTGGATGCAGGGGTTCGGGCAGTTCGACCCGATGGATCTGGACGCCTTCGAACGGTTCCTGAAGGCCGAGCTGGGCTGACCCTCAGAAATCGACCGTCACCCCGGGAAGGCGCAGTTCGGCCACCAGATCCCGCACCTCCTGCCGTGCGGCGATGTTGGACAGGTTGAGCGTTTCCACCCCCGTGTCCTTCAGGTCCAGCAGGGTCAGGCCGCGGGGAAACAGCTCGCGGAAGATCACCCGTTCGGAAAAGCCGGGGGCCACGCGGAAGCCGATGCGCTTGGACAGATCCTCCAGCGCCGCACCGACCTTCTTCTTGTTGTGCATCTGCTGGGCGCCAAGGCGGTTGCGCAGCACGATCCAGTCGATCGGCTTCAACCCCGCCTGCCCCCGCAACTGGCGCGCGTTCCACACCATCTCGGAATAGATCGACGGGCCCTTGACCTTGCCGGTGTCGGGATCGATCCGGGCCAGCAGGTCGAAGTCGATGAAGCTGTCGTTCAGCGGGGTGATCAGTGTGTCCGCCAACGTGTGGGCCACCTGGCTCAGGCGCGTGTGCGATCCCGGGCAGTCGATCAGGATGAAGTCCGACACCGGCTCCAGCTGCGCCACGCCAAGGGCCAGCCGGCGGTCCAGCACATTCTCCCCCGCGCCGACCTTGGCTTCCTCCACCTCCGGCAGGGCAAGGTAATGCGGAGACGGCAGGTCGAGCCCCGTCCGCGCCAGAAAGGCCGCGCGATTTTCCGTGTAGCGGCCGAAGCTGCGCTGCCGGACATCCAGATCCAGCGCGCCCACGCGATGGCCCATGCGGACGAGCGCTGTGGCCACATGCATGCAGGTGGTCGATTTGCCCGACCCGCCCTTTTCGTTGCCCACGACGATGATATGCGCCACGAAACTGTTCCCGCTTTTCCTGTTCAAGCGGCTAGCGTCTGGCCGGGCCTCGCGCAAGGGGCGGGTGGCGGAAAGGCCGGGGTTGTGGCGCAAAGACAAAGGGCGCGGTTTCCCGCGCCCTTCTTTCCGATCTCAGAAGCCCAGACCGGCGTATTTGTTCTTGAACTTGGACACGCGGCCACCGGTGTCCATCAGACGGCTGGTGCCGCCGGTCCATGCCGGGTGTGCCAGCGGGTCGATGTCCAGGGACATCTGGTCGCCGTCTTTGCCCCAGGTCGAACGGACCTGGTAAACGGTGCCGTCCGTCATCTTGACGTTGATGAAGTGATAGTCGGGATGGATGTCGTTTTTCATCGTTCCAGTCCTTACGCTTCGACGGCGTTCTTGTTTTTGTACGTGGTGTCTTCGGCGATACGTGCCGATTTGCCACGACGTGCACGAAGGTAGTACAGCTTCGCGCGGCGCACACGGCCACGACGCACAACCTCGATCGTCTCGATGTTGGTCGAGTAGAGGGGGAACACACGTTCCACACCCTCACCGAAGGAGATTTTCCGCACGGTGAACGAAGCGGCCAGCGTGGCACCGCCCTTGCGGGAAATGCAGACGCCTTCGTAGGCCTGCACGCGGGTGCGGGTGCCTTCGGTCACTTTGTAGCCGACGCGGATGGTGTCGCCGGCCTTGAAATCCGGGATGGTCTTGCCGAGGGCGGCGATCTGCTCCGCCTCGATCTGTGCGATCAGGTTCATCGCGTGTCCTTTCAAATCTCGTGGTGTTCCACGATGGTGATGCCGCCAGAGAGCTCTCAGTCTTCGCCCGGGTCCCTACCGTGCCGTGCACAGTAAGCCCGCCAGAGATCAGGCCTGCGTTCCTTTGTCAGCCTTTCGGCCATCGCCTTCCGCCAGCCGGAGATGTTCGCGTGATGGCCGGACAGAAGCACTTCCGGTATCTCGCGGTCCTGCCAGACCGAAGGTTTCGTGTATTGCGGAAACTCCAAAAGTCCATCCGAGAAGGACTCCTCCTCGGTGGACGCGTGATTCCCGATGACGCGCGGTATAAGGCGAACCGTCGCGTCGATCAAGGCCTGTGCCGCAATCTCCCCCCCGGTCATGACGAAGTCGCCAAGGCTGACCTCCTCGATCCCGTAATGGTCGATCACGCGCTGGTCCACGCCTTCGAAGCGGCCGCACAGAAGGGTCACCCCCGGCCCTTCGGACCAGCGCTGCGCCATCGCCTGATCGAACGGCTTTCCGCGCGGTGACAGGTAGACGACAGGCCAGCCCGCCGGTTCCGCCGCCGCGTCCAGGGCCTTGGCCACGATGTCCGGGCGGATGACCAGCCCGGCCCCGCCGCCTGCCGGCGTGTCATCGACATTGCGGTGCTTGCCTTCGCCGAAGGTGCGCAGATCGATCGTTTCCAGCGCCCACAGCCCGAAATCCAGCGCCTTGCCCGTCAGGGACAGGCCCAGCGTGCCGGGAAAGGCCTCGGGGAACAGGGTGATGATCTTGGCCCGCCACGCGCCCTGCACGCGGACATCCGCCATCAGGTCGCGCGGCTTGGAAGACGCGCTGATCGCAAGGCGGCCATGGGATTTTGTCGGAATGCTCATCCCTTCGCCTCTAGCCGCCTTTCGCCGGCCGGTCTAGAGGTCGGCGCTGCGCTTTTCCTCGTCCACCGTGGCGGCGGCGCGATGGAAGATCGCCGCGATCTCCTCGGGGCGCGCCTGGCGCAGCGCCTTGGCCACATCCGCCTGACGCAGAACGCGCGCCGCCATGGACAGGACCGGCAGATGCTGCGCCGCGCTGTCCTTGGGCAGAAGCAGCATCAGCACAAGGTCCACCACGCGTTCGTCCACGGCCTGGAACTCGATCGCGGGCTTCAGCCGGGCGAACAGCACGGCCGGCGCCTCGATCCCCGCGCAGGGGCAATGGGGCAAGGCGATGCCGTGGCCGATGCCGGTGGAGCCCAGCTCCTCCCGTTTGGACAGCTTCGACAGGACGGTGTCGTGGTCCAGTCCAAAGACGTCGGCGGCGCGGTGGGCCAGAAGGTCCAGAAGCGCGGCCTTGTCAGCCACCTCGATGTCCAGCAGCAGCCCATCGGGGCGGATCCGTTCGGAGAGCGTCATGCACATCCCGTTGAAACGTGAACGCCACCCCGTGTCCGGGATGGCGGAAGGGTCCTAGACAGCGCGTTTCAGCGCCTCGACCAGATCGGTGCGTTCCCAGCTGAAGCCGCCATCGGCGTCCGGCGCGCGGCCGAAATGGCCGTACGCCGCCGTGCGGGCATAGATGGGACGGTTCAATTGCAGATGTTCGCGGATGCCGCGGGGCGACAGGTCCATGACCTTCGGGATCGCCCGCTCGATCGCGGCGGCGTCCACCTCGCCCGTGCCGTGGGTGTCCACGTAGACGGAAAGGGGTTTCGCCACGCCGATCGCGTAGGAGATCTGGATCGTGCATTTCGACGCCATGCCGGCCGACACCACGTTCTTGGCCAGATACCGTGCGGCGTAGGCGGCCGAACGGTCCACCTTGGTGGGATCCTTGCCCGAAAACGCGCCGCCACCATGGGGGGCCGCGCCACCATAAGTGTCCACGATGATCTTGCGGCCGGTCAGGCCCGCGTCGCCATCCGGCCCGCCGATCACGAAGGTCCCGGTGGGGTTGACCCACCATTCCGTCTTCTCGGTCAGCCAGCCCTGCGGCAGCGTTTCGCGGATGTAGGGTTCCACAATGGCGCGGATGTCGTCCGAGGTCTGGGCGATGTCGCGGTGCTGGGTGGACAGGACGATGGACGTCACCTCCACTGGCTTGCCATCTTCGTAGCGCAGGGACAGCTGCGATTTCGCGTCCGGACCCAGCGTGGGTTCTGCGCCCGACTTGCGGGCTTCGGCCAGACGGCGCAGGATCGCGTGGGCGTATTGGATCGGCGCGGGCATGAGGTCCGGCGTCTCGTCCACGGCGAAGCCGAACATGATGCCTTGGTCGCCCGCGCCGTCCTTGTCCACGCCCTGGCTGATATGGGCCGATTGCGGATGCAGCAGGTTCAGCACGCGCAGGGTGTTCCAGTGGAACTTGTCCTGTTCATAGCCGATATCCTTCACGCAATCGCGGACGATGGCGTCGATCTTGCCCAGATGTTCGTGCAGGCGGGCCTTGTCGGTCAGACCCACTTCCCCGCCGACGACCACCTGGTCGGTGGTGGCGAAGGTTTCGCACGCCACCCGTGCGTTCGGCTCCTCGGTCAGGAAGGCGTCGAGGATCGCATCCGAGATGCGATCGCAAACCTTGTCCGGGTGCCCCTCCGACACGGATTCGGAGGTGAAGGTGTAGTTCTTGCGCGACATGGAAAGTGTGCTCCGTTGGATATCCCCGTCACGCCAGGAAGCCGTTGTGACGGTTCGATGAGCAGCATCGCTATATCGGGCGGGGGCGAGGGTCAACCGCGCCTTTTCCGGCGCAGGACCAGCAGGACCCCCGCCAGAAGCACCAGAACGGCAAGAACCGGCCCTTCGCCGAAGCGTGCATAGACCGTGGCCGGCAATGCGCCGGGCAGTTCGGCGTCCAGATACCCCTGCTCCCCCAGCAGAAGGCTTTTCTGCACCCGCCCCTTGGCGTCGATCATGACGGAAACGCCCGTATTGGCGGCACGGACCATGGGCAGCCCCTGCTCGATCGCGCGCAGGCGGGCCTGCGCCAGATGCTGATAGGGGCCTGTCAGCGTCCCGAACCACGCGTCGTTGGTGATCTGCAGCAGCCAGCCCGGACGGGTGTCGGCGCGGACGTCCTGCGGGAACACCG
The DNA here is from genome assembly GCF_051195255.1 of Falsirhodobacter sp. 1013. Taxonomy (NCBI): domain Bacteria; kingdom Pseudomonadati; phylum Pseudomonadota; class Alphaproteobacteria; order Rhodobacterales; family Paracoccaceae; genus Falsirhodobacter; species Falsirhodobacter sp. 1013. Next base: position 103,515 of record NZ_JBNJLK010000001.1, read on the forward strand.
CCTCGTAGCAGATCAGGGGAAGCGCGTCGCCCAAGGTCCCCAGATCCAGCACATGCGGGCCCGGCCCCGCCATGTAGCCGTGGCCCAAGCGCGCCGCGAAGGCCGAGATGCCGACACGGGCCAGCGTGTCCCCGAAGGGCATGTATTCCCCGAACGGCACCAGATGGTGCTTGTCATAGATCTGGGACACCCGACCGTCCGGCTGCACCACCGCGAGGGAGTTGAAGGCCAGCGGCCCTTCCGTGCGCTGGATGCCGACGGCGGCGGGCACGCCTGCGGCCGAGCCGATCTCTTGCGCGACATAATCGTCCAGAAGATAGGGAACGGAGGTTTCGGGCCAGACCACCAGATCCTTGCGCCCCGGCGCCGCCGACAGATCCAGCGCGCGGCGGAACAGCATCGCGGCGCGATCCGGATCCCATTTCATGGCCTGCGCGGCGTTGGGCTGCACGATCCGCACGATGCGGCCGGTGCCCGCCGGGTCCGGCTGGTCCAGCCGCCACAGGCCAAGACCGAAGGCCCCGATCAGCAGGACGCCCGACAGGGCCGCCCCCTTCCAGCGCAGCGCCACCGGCAGGGCCGCCATCAGCGCGGTCATCAGCGTCAGGCCGGTCGGTCCGATCCAGGCGGCCATCTGCGACGGCGCCCAGCCGATCCAGACATGCCCCGGCAGCGCCCAGGGGAAGCCCGTCAGCACGTGGCCTCGCGCGAATTCAACGGCCGTCAGTGCGACCGCGAAGATCAGCGGGCCCCGCGCCACGGCCGCCGCCAGCGCCCAGAACAGCGCCAGCCCGAAGGACAGAAGCACCACCGCGAAGGGGGCCATCCAGCCAAAGGTCCAGGGATCCACAAGGAAGGGTTCGATGATCCAGTTCAGCGCCAGCGCGAAATACCCGGCCCCGGCGAACCATCCGGTCCAGGCCCGCGCGCGCCAGTCTTCGGCCCGCGACAGCATCACGCACACCGCGGCCAGCCCCGCCAGCGTGAACCACCAGAAGCCCAGGGGGGCCTGCCCCGTCGCCATCACGGCACCAAGGCCAAAGGCCGCGCCCATGCGCGACCAGCCGGGGAAACGCCACATCACAAGCCTCCGTCGCCAGACGCGTCGCTTGTGGCCCCCGGCCGTCGTGGCGTCAAGCGGGCTGCGCCTCGGGCAGATGGACGCGCAGACGCTTGATGCGGCGGGGATCGCCGTCCAGCACCTCGAACCGCGCACCCGATTCGTGATCCACCACCTCACCCTTGCGGGGCACGCGACCGGCGCGCACGAAGATCAGGCCGCCGATCGTGTCGACATCCTCGTCGTCATCCTCGCGCCGCAGTTCCAGCCCCGTCGCCTTTTCGAACGCGTTCAGCGAGGCGCGCGACTGCACGATGTAATTGCCCTGCGCGTCCTGCACCCAAAGGGCGCCGGCCACCTCGTCATGCTCGTCGTCGATCTCTCCGATGATCGTCTCGATCAGGTCCTCGATCGTGACCAGACCGTCGACGCCGCCATATTCATCGATCACCAGCGCCAGATGCATCCGTTCGCGCTGCATCTTCTGCAGCAGCATGGCGGCTGTCATCGAAGGGGGGGTGAACATGATCGGGCGCAGCAGCGTGCGCAGGTCGAAGGGTTCCTGCGAGGTGAAATCGTGCCGCAGCGCCAGATCCTTCAAAAGGACCATGCCCAGCGGATTGTCGAGCGAATCCTCGTAGACGGGAAGGCGCGAATATCCCTCCTCGCGGAACACCGCGACCAGGTCCTTCAGGCCGATGTCGATGGACACGGCCTTGATCTCGGCCTTGGGAACCGCCACATCGTCCACCCGCAGGCGGCGAAGGTTGGCGATGCCGTGATGTTCGTCCGGTTTGTCCGCGGCGTTCTCACGGTCTTCGCCCGGCGCGAAGGCGCCGAAAAGCCGTCCGAAAAAGCCGCGATTGTCACGCTCGTCCAGAGCGACGTCCGCAACGTCGCGCCGTTGATCGTCCTCTGCGGTGTCCTGCGCGCCCTGCGCCGCAGGAGAGCCGTCGATGCTACTGCCCATGTGTCCTTCTGTCGGATGCAACGCCGTCGGGGGCGCCGCCGCCAATATGGGGCACGGGTGGCCTGTCTGGCAAGGGTTCCGCGGTCAGGCGTAGGGGTCGGAAATGTTCAAACTGGCCAGAATCCGCGTTTCGGTGGATTCCATCAGCTCCGCATCGGCGTCATCGACGTGATCATAGCCCAGAAGATGCAGGATCCCGTGCACCACCAGATGGGTCACGTGATCCTCGGGGGTCTTCTTCTGGTCCGCCGCTTCGGCCATGCAGGTTTCCCAAGCGATGGCGATGTCGCCCAGCTCGTCCGGGTCGTCCTCGTCCCCGCCCGACAGGTCGGGAATGCCGCCGGGTTCGCCCGCCGCGCGATCCTCGGACGGCCAGGACAGCACGTTGGTGGGCTTGCCCTTCTGGCGGAACTGGGCGTTCAGCTCCGCGATCTCGGCGTCGTCGCAGCCCATCAGGGCCAGCGTCACGCCATGAACGCCCAGCGCGGCGAAGGTGGCCTCCGCCGCGCGCGTCGCAAGGGCCGGAAGGCCGAAGGCCTCCCAGCGGTCGTCTTCGATTACGGTGTCAACCAGCGGTTCCATCGGCGGCTTCATACGCTTCGATGATGCGGCCCACAAGCGGGTGGCGCACCACGTCCTTGGAGGTGAAGTAGTTGAAGCTGATGCCCCGCACTTCCTTCAGGATCCGCTCCGCGTCCCACAGCCCCGAGGTCGTGCCGCGCGGAAGGTCGATCTGCGTCCGGTCGCCCGTGATGACCATGCGCGAGCCTTCGCCCAGACGGGTCAGGAACATCTTCATCTGCATGGTCGTGGCGTTCTGCGCCTCGTCCAGCACGACAAAGGCGTTGGACAGCGTCCGGCCGCGCATGAAGGCCAGCGGCGCGATCTCGATCTTCTTGTCTTCCATCAGCTTGGCCAGCTGCTTTTGGGGCAGGAAGTCGTTCAGCGCGTCGTAAAGCGGCTGCATGTAAGGATCGACCTTTTCCTTCATGTCGCCGGGCAGGAAGCCGAGGCGTTCCCCCGCCTCCACCGCGGGACGCGACAGGATGATCTTCTCCACCCCCCCGGACAGAAGCATGGTCACGCCCACCGCGACGGCCAGATAGGTCTTGCCCGTCCCGGCCGGGCCGATGCCGAAGGCCATCTCGTGGTCGAACAGGTTTGCGACATAGGCCTTCTGCGCCTCGGTCCGCGGCTCCACCGGTTTCTTGCGGGTGCGGATCTCGTACTTGCCGGGCTGGAACATCTCCATCTGCTCGACGGTGTCGCCGAAGACGGGGGCGGACATGCGCAGGGCGCTGTCCACGTCGCCGGAGGTCAGGCCGCGTCCGGCCTCCAAGCGGGCGTAAAGTCCGTTCAGCACAGCCTCGGCCTGGTCGCGCGACGGCTTGTCCCCCACAAGGGCAAGACGGTTGCCGCGCCTCAATATATGAACCCCCATCTGTTGCTCGATCTTGGCCAGGTGACGGTCGTATTCGCCACAAAGGTCGATCAGAAGACGGTTGTCGGGAAATTCAAGAACGGTTTCCACGGCGTCTTCCGGACGTTTCGGGGAAGTCAGCGCACTGATGCCCAAGGAGATCTCCTTACTGCAGGCGTGAAGCTATACCTTGAATGTGGGGGCCGGACGCCCCCGAGGCAAGCGTTTTGCAACCGAGACCCGAAAGTCGCCACCCGCGGGCCACATCCCCTAGACCCGCACCCCGGCGAGGGAGTTCGCGGTGCTTTCCGTGATGCGAACCCGCACAAGATCGCCCGTTTTCGCGGCAGGATCGGTCACGTGGACCGCGTGCAGGTGATCGGACTTGCCGACCATCTGGTCCGCCCAGCGCCCGGGCTTTTCGTAAAGGACGCCCACCTCCCGGCCCACCATCGCCTCCTGTGCGGCGCGCTGCTGGTCGATGATCAGGTCGCGCACCTCCTGCAGGCGGGCGTCGCCCACCTCGGTCGGCAGTTCGGGCTTCTCGGCGGCGGGGGTGCCGGGGCGGGCGGAATACTTGAAGGTGAAGGCCGCGCCATAGCGCACCTCGCGGATCAGATCGACGGTGGCGCGGTGGTCGGCCTCCGTTTCCCCCGGAAACGCCACGATGAAGTCCGACGACAGAAGGATGTCGGGCCGCGCCGCCCGAATGCGCTCGATCAGGCGGAGGTAGCTGTCGGCCGTGTGCTTGCGGTTCATCGCCTTCAGGATGCGGTCCGATCCCGACTGCACCGGCAGGTGCAGATAGGGCATCAGCTTCGCCTCCTCTCCATGCAGGGCGATCAGGTCGTCGTCCATGTCGTTGGGGTGGCTGGTGGTGTAGCGGATGCGTTCCAGCCCGTCGATCCGGGCCAGTTCGCGCATCAGCCGCGCCAGCGTCCAGTCGTCGCCGTGATAGGCGTTGACGTTCTGGCCCAGCAGCGTGATCTCTCGCACGCCGCGTTCGACCAGATCGCGCGCTTCGGCCAGAAGGCGCTGCGGGCTGCGGCTGACCTCCGCCCCGCGGGTATAGGGCACGACGCAGAATGCGCAGAACTTGTCGCAGCCTTCCTGAACGGTCAGGAAGGCCGTCGGCCCGCGCAGGGCCTTGCGCGGCGGCAGGTGGTCGAACTTGTCTTCGGCCGGGAAATCGGTGTCCACGGCCGGTCCCCTGCCCTGCACCATCTCTGGCAGGCGGTGATAGCTTTGCGGCCCCACGACCAGATCGACCATCGGCATGCGGCGGATGATCTCCGCCCCCTCGGCCTGCGCGACGCAGCCGGCGACGCCGATCTTCAGGTCGGGGTTCTTGCGCTTCAGCGGCCGCAGGCGGCCCAGATCGGAATACAGCTTCTCCGACGCCTTTTCACGGATGTGGCAGGTGTTCAGCAGGACCATGTCCGCATCCTCGGCCCGGTCCGTCACGACATAGCCCTGCCCGCCCATGGCTTCGGCCATGCGCTCGCTGTCATAGACATTCATCTGACAACCGTAGGTTTTGATGAACAGCTTCTTCACGTCGGCCATGGTCGCTCTTCCGTAAGGTGATGGCGCTTCTATCCGAAAAACATCCCCGATCGCAATCGAAGGTCTTGCCCTGCCCCAAGGGGTTCCGCCATCTTGGCGCCGAAACGGCTATGGATGAATGAATGCGTTACCGCAATCTGGAAGACGTGATTGGCGCAAACGTGTTCCGCAAGGGCCCTGTCGCAGTCATCATGGCAGAGGATGAGACCGAGGTCGGTTCCTCCCTTGCCCATGCGCGGATGCTGGGCTTTCCCTGCGTGCTGCTGCTGACCCATGACGAGATTCGCGTCGCCCCCGAGGACGAGGCCCCGGTGCACCGCGTGAGCCATGACGTTCATATGGAAGACGCGATGCCCCGCGTGATGAACCGCCTGATCGCGGCGGCGCCGGGGGTGTGGTTCCATTACTGCTTCAACGGCGAATACCTGTTCTACCCGTTCTGCGAAACGCGCGACGTGCGGGAACTGATCTCCTTCCACACGGAAGAACGGCGCTATTCCTTCCTGACCTATGTGGTGGATCTTTACGCGACCGACCTCGACACCTATCCCAACGGCGTCTCGCCCGAGGACGCGCATCTGGACCGTGCCGGCTATTACGCCCTGGGGCGCGAGGATCCGCTGAACGGCTTCCAGCACAAGGACCGGCAGATGGACTTCTACGGTGGCCTGCGCTGGCGGTTCGAGGAGCATGTCCCCTACCACCGCCGGCGCATCGACCGGATCAGCCTGTTCCTGGCCAAGCCGGGGCTGGAAATGCGCCCCGACTTCACCTTCAACGACGAGGAATACAACACCTATTCCTGCCCGTGGCACCACAACGCGACCACGGCCGTGTGTTCCTTCCGCGCGGCCAAGGCCCTGCGCACGAATCCCGGTTCACGGCGCGAGGTGAAGGATTTCCGCTGGCACTACTCCATCCCCTTCCGCTGGGATTCGCAGCAGCTGATGGATCTGGGCCTGCTGGAGCCCGGCCAGTGGGTGTGACGTTTCGGGCGGAACGAAACCGCCCGAAATTCTGACAAATCCCTCTGGACAGCCCCGCAACACTCGCTTATCAGACCCACACCAAACGCGGCACGCCGCAAAAGTGCCCGGATAGCTCAGTTGGTAGAGCAACGGATTGAAAATCCGTGTGTCGGCGGTTCGACCCCGTCTCCGGGCACCACTTCCTTTCCCTGACAGTGAATCCTGATCGGTGCGAAGCGGCGCCTGACGCTTAGCGGACCTTTCCCGGATCGCGCGTGGAGGTCAGCGCCGGTGCGAACAGCGCGATGAGCAGGGCCGCTGCCCCCACCATGGCAAAGGGAATGCGAAGCGAGGTCGCGTGCGCCATGAACCCGATGACGGGCGGGCCAAGCAGCATCGCCCCATAGCAAAGCGTGGCGACGGAGGCGATCGCCTGACCGGCCGGAACTTCTGGATCGTTGGCCGCGCGGGAAAAGGCCATGGGAACCACCGCCGCATAGCCCAGCCCCATCAGGATGAACCCGACCAGCGCCACCGGAAGCGCGCCCGTGACAGCACACAGCCCGTAGCCGCTGGCCGCCAGAAGACCGCTGGTCCGCGCCACGTTCGCAGCACCGAACCGGGTGATGAGGCGGTCGACGCACAGCCTCATCACAACCATGGTGACGGAAAAGGCGGCGTATCCGAAGGTGGCCTGCGCTTCGGGCGCTTGAAGCGTTTCCTTCAGGAAGACGGCACTCCAATCCACGGCGGCCCCTTCGCCCAGACCCGCGGCCAAGGCCATGATCCCGACGAGGATGAGCGCGCCGCGGGGCAGCGCGAAGACCGGGTCGTGCGCTGCACCGGTGCGGGTCTCCGACTCCCAAGGCGCTATGAGGAAGGGTCCGAACACGGCTGCCGACAAAAGAACGGTTGCAAGGAAGTGCACGGCCGGCGCGACCCCGACGGAGGTGGCCACGTAGCCGCCGGCCGCCCCCAGCCCTGCCCCAAGGCTCCACATCGCGTGGAAGGACGACATGACGGACCGCTTCATGTGCCGCTCGACCTCGCTGGCCCAGCTGTTCATCGCCACGTCCATGGACCCGTGGAACATCCCGAACAAGAAAAGCGCAACGGCAAGCATGCCCATCGACGGCGCGACACCCAGGAAGACGAAGGACAGAAGATACCCAGCCGCGATCCAGCGCGTCAGCCGCACCGCGCCCAAGCGGTCGGAGAAACGCCCCGCAAGCGGAAAGGACACGAGCGCGCCGATCCCCATGGCCAGCAGCAGGGCGCCCAGCACCCGTTCGTCCAGCCCAAGCCGGTCCACGAAGGCCGGGATGCGCGAGGCCCAGGATCCAAGGAGTATACCATTCAAGGCAAAGGCGGCGGCAACGCAGCGCCACGGCGTTCTCGATTCAGGCACGGTGAACCTCCAGACCCTTGCTGGTGAAATCGCGGAGGGTGTCCGGCGACGCGTCGGTGATCAGCAGGGACATCTCCTTCAAGGGCAGAACACGATGACGCGCCCGCCGTCCCAGCTTGTCCGCACCGGTCAGGGCAACGGTCCTGTGGCTTGCCATGCCCATGGCCCGCTTGACCGAGGCTTCGTCGGGATCGTCCGCGCTAAGGCCGAAACCGGCATCAAAGCCGCAGACCCCCAGAAAGGCGATGTCCGCGGCCACGTCCGCTATCGCCACGACAGCCTCATGCCCCACGCAGATCGCGCCGGAGCCTGACAGGCGCCCCCCGACCAGATGCGTGGGCACCCCGGCCGCCAGACAGGCCAGCGCCACGGCCGGAGCCGGAGTCACGACAAGACCGTTGGGCAGAGGCGGCAAGGCCTGGGCCAGCGCCAGAACCGTCGCGCCCCCATCCAGAAGCAGGACCATCCCGTCCTCGATCAGGGGGAGCGCGCGGGCAGCAAGCGCCTCGTACCGGGCATGGCTTTGGGCCATCCGGCGCAACGCGGCCCCTGACGGACGCGCAACGGGCATCGCCCCGCCACGGACGCATCGCGCCACGCCTTCCGTTTCCAGCAGCTTCAGATCCCGTCGCACCGTATCGACCGAGACATGAAACTCCGACGCGACCGACGCCAGTTCCACTGTCTGGCCACGCTCCAGACGGGCCCGCAAGATATCTTGTCGTGCGTCCGGCAGGTTCACTGGTCTATCCCTTCAGCGTTATGCATCATCATGCTGCATTCTGCTGTATTCTGCAACAGGACTTGTCGCCGGGAACCATGCCTTCATCAGAAGGTTGAAAGGGCACCAAGGGCCTTATGCCCTGCGACCGCGAACGCGATGCTGCACGACCCGCCGGGCTGACGCGCGTTCAAGACCATGAAAGGCTTCACGACATGCAGCATGCGGCCACCACCACCCCACCGGGACGTGTCATGAACGCCGCGACCCGACACGGCCGGATCCGATCCATTCATCCGATCCATGCCCTTCTTCTGGCTTTCGTGTTCCCGCTGTTTCTGGGCACGCTGGTCGCAGACATCGCCTATGGGCGGAGCGCCGAGATCCAGTGGTCGAACTTCGCGCAGTGGCTCAACGCCGCCGGGTTGTTCATGGGCGGACTGGCGCTGCTTGCGGCCCTGATCGGCCTGGTGCGTCACCGCAAGATTTCGACCGGCCGACCCCTGGTGTACGGGCTGATCCTGCTGGCGGCCTGGATCGTCGGCCTCCTCAACGCCTTTGCCCATTCTAAAGACGCTTGGGCCGTCATGCCCGAGGTGCTTTGGTGGTCCTCGGCGGCGGCGGCGTTGGCGCTGGTCGCCTCGTGGCTCGGCTATGCTGGCTTTCCCATCAAGGAGGAAACGTTCTGATGCGGTCCCTGTTCCTGACCAGCGCCCTAGTGGCCGTGCTTCCCCTTGCTGCCATTGCCCAGTCCACCGGTGAAAGCCCCCAGCTTCCCGAACCCAATCGGGGCCTGCTGCCCGACATGACGATCCCGCGCCCGGCGCAGTGGGGCGATGCGAAGCCGACGGTGCCCGAGGGCTTCGAGGTTACCGCCATCGCCACGGGCCTCAAAATCCCGCGCCAGACGCTGATCCTGCCGAATGGCGACATCCTGGTGGCCGAAGGCAAGGGCCAGGGCGCCCCTGCCCTGCGCCCCAAGGACATGATCGCCGGCATCATCAAGGCCTGGGGCAAAAGCCCCGAGCCCGGCGGCAACCGATTGACGCTGCTGCGGGACGCCGACGGCAACGGCGAGTACGAGGTGCAGACCGTCTTTGCCGAGAACCTGAACTCTCCCTATGGCCTCGCCTTCGTCAACGGGTCGATCTACGTCGCCAATCAGGACGCGGTGGTTCGCTTCCCCTATACCGAGGGGCAGACCGAGGCCGCGGGTCCGCCGGAAGTGCTGACCCGGCTGCCGTCCGCGATCAACCACCACTGGACCAAGTCCATGGCGGCCAGCGCCGACGGGCGGTTCCTGTACGTGGGCATCGGGTCCAACAGCAACATCACCGAACGCGGGATCAATGCCGAGGAAGACCGCGCGATGGTGTGGGAAATCGACGCGACCACCGGCGCGCATCGCCCCTATGCCACCGGCATCCGCAACCCGACGGCGCTGACGATCCAGCCCGGCACGGATGCGCTTTGGGCCGTAGCGAACGAACGGGACGAGATCGGGCCGGATCTGGTGCCCGACTACCTGACCTCGGTCCAGCAAGGGGGCTTCTATGGCTGGCCCTACAGCTATTGGGGTCAGAACGTCGATGTCCGGGTGCAACCGCAGAATCCGGACAAGGTGGCCTCGGCCATCACGCCGGACTACGCACTGGGCGCGCATGTCGCGGCCCTTGGGGTCGATTTCTCCAACGATGCGATGGGGCCGCAATTCGCGGAAGGCGCTTTCGTCGGCATGCACGGAAGCTGGAACCGGAACGAGCCGGTGGGATACAAGGTCGTCTTCGTTCCCTTCCAGAACGGCGCGCCTGCCGGAGAGCCGGTGGATTTCGTTTCCGGCTTCCTCGTCGATGCGGGCAAGACCCGCGGGCGCCCGGTGGGCGTCACTGTCGATCCAAGGGGTGCGCTGATCGTCGCGGATGACCTGTCCAACACGATCTGGCGCGTGGCCCCTGTCAAGCCGTAGAGACCGGCTGCGCGCGTAAAGGAAAGATCGGGGCGGCTGCGGCTGTTCCGGCTTTCCGCGTGTGATAGGAGCTTTGCGATGAGGCTCCTGCACTTCCTTGCCCCGCCGGTATTTCTCACACCCTCGGTTTAAGGCATCAAAAAAAACGGCCCGTGCCTCATGTACCAAGTACCACCGGCTTGAGGCAGCGACATCTGGCAATAGGAAGATATGGCGGAGACGAAGGGATTCGAACCCTCGAGACCCTTCCGGGCCTGCACCCTTAGCAGGGGTGTGCCTTCGACCACTCGGCCACGTCTCCGCTGACCCGTATAGGGGTCAAGTTTTGGGAAAACAAGCGGCTTTTCCGAAGGAAGGCGGCCTTAGGTCAAAAGGCTGTTTTGAGGCATCTTGAACGCCGGTATCCTGCAGAAAACCACGGCAGGCCACAGGAGCGGATGCTCAGGGCACTCCGGTCCCACCAGATGCAGCACAGGTTCACCACCAATGGCGCATAACCCACCATGCGGAACTGATGCCCAGCAGACCAAAGAGGATTTCCGGCAGCACGGCCACGACGCCTGCGACGGTGAACATGATGTTTCCTATCTTGGCTCCAAGGACCGGTCCTTTCCGCACCCCTGCCTAAGTCGTATACATCATTTTTTAATAAATTGATACTTCCGCCGCAGTCGGCGAAGCAAAGGCTTCGTTTCACATCAAAGGGCGTCGACGCCCAGATCCTCGATGACCATCTGGCGCGCGCGGTTCACCCGGCTTTTCACGGTCCCAATCGCACAATCGCAAATTTCGGCTGCTGTTTCATAGCTTTCGCCCAGCATCACCACCAGGATCAGCATTTCGCGATAATGGGACGGCAGGCGGTCCACTGCGGCCATCAACTCTTTCCCGCGCACATACCATTCCTGCGTGGCCGGACTGATCGGGGTGGAGGAGATGCAATCCTCCCCAGCCGGCGCCTCACGCGTGCGAATCTTTACCGAGGTAAAGAACGTGTTGCGCATGATGGTGAACAACCAGGCGCGCAGGCGGCTCCCCTCTTCGAACTTGTCGATGTTGCCAAGGGCCTTTACCAGTGTATCCTGAACAAGGTCGTCGGCATCGGCGGCGTTTCGGCACAGGGAACGGGCGTAAGCCCTCAGGGCGGGAATCAGCTCCAGCACATCGGGAACCACCTTCCCTCCTGCTTGCTGATCCATGTCCTGCCACCCTGCTGTCTTTGATGCGGGGTCAACGTGACCTGGGGCCTTTGGTTCCGTCATGCAGGGATATGGAATGAACGACGTGCGCGACCTGGATGAGGATCTGAAGCGGCTGACGGCCGAACTGCTCGACGCATTGCGGAACGAGCCCGTGCCGGCCCCCATCCTCGACCTCGCGTCCCGGCTGCAAGCGGCGCTGAACGCCCGCGCCACCGTCCCGGCCGATCCAGAATGATCTTTCTCGAATCATATTGACTCTGCCCCCAGCTTTATCCCCAAGAGATTCGGTCTCCGGAGCCGATTGAGGATTCACAGCGCGAATCGGTCCCCCTAAGATGGGCCCCTGATTGGTTCTGGGGGCGGCATGCTGGACGGTTTCATCTTTGACAGCGACCTTCACCCGATCGACGCGGTGGAGGTCTTCGCCTCTCGCAAGGCGTGGGAGTTCGACCGGCTGAGCGAGGACCGCATCGCCCTGACGGTGGAGGGCCAATGGCGGCTTTACAGGCTGACCCTTGTCTGGCAGCCCTTGGACGAAACGCTGCGCCTTTTGTGCACGTTCGAGATGAACCCGCCCGCGGCCCGCCGCCCGGCCCTGTTCGATCTTTTGAACCGCGTGAACGACAGCGTCTGGACGGGGGCCTTCACTTTCTGGGCCGATCAGCGTCTGATGGTCTGGCGCTATGGCCTGGCCTTGTCGGGCGGGCAGATCGTGGGCGCCGAACAGATCGAACACCTGATGCAAAGCGCCGTCGCGGCCTCGGAACGTTTCTATCCGGCGTTCCAGCTGGTCGCATGGGGCGATGCGGCGCCGGAAAAGGCCCTGAAGATCGCAATCGCCGAGGCGTATGGCCGGGCCTGAGGGAGAACGAGGATGACACTGGATCAGGTGGCGGAACGCGGGCTTGTCCTGCTGGGATGCGGAAAGATGGGATCGGCCATGCTGGCCGGCTGGCTGGACGGGGGCCTGCCGCCCGCCTCGGTCCATGTGATGACGCCGAATCCATCGGACTGGCTGAAGGGCACGGGCGTCCACATCAACGGTGCCGTGCCGATGGACGCCGCCATCGCCCTTCTGGCCGTGAAGCCGCAGAAGATGGCCGAAGCGCTGCCGCGTCTGGCCCCCCTGGGCGGTGGCACGACCCTGTTCCTGAGCGTGGCCGCCGGCCTGACGCTGGCGCGGTACGAGGCGATGCTGGGGGCCAGCACGCCCATCGTGCGGGCCATGCCCAACACGCCATCGGCTGTCGGGCGCGGCATCACGGCGCTGGTCGCGAACGCGCAGGTGACGGAAGCCGACATGCAACTGGCCGAGGCCCTTCTGTCTGCCGTCGGCGACACCGTGCGGCTGGAGCGGGAGGACCAGATGGACACCGTGTCCGCCATCTCGGGCTGCGGCCCGGCCTATGTCTTCCACCTGATCGAGGCGCTGGCGGATGCGGGCGTGGCCGAGGGCCTGTCGCCGGAACTGGCAATGCGGCTGGCCCGCGCGACCATCACCGGTGCGGGGGAACTGGCTTACCAGTCGCCCGACGACGCCCAGCAGTTGCGGGTGAACGTCACCTCTCCGGGCGGGATGACGGCGGCGGGGCTGGCGGTGCTGATGCGGGATCTGCCCGACCTTGTGCACCGCACGGTGCGCGCGGCGTCCGATCGCGGGCGGGAACTGGGCGCATGATCACCTTCGACGATTTTGCAAAGCTCGACATCCGGGTGGGCCGCATCACCAGGGCCGAACCCTTCCCCGAAGCACGCAAGCCCGCCATCAAGCTGTGGGTCGACTTCGGAGAACTGGGGGAAAAGCGATCCTCGGCCCGGATCACGCGGCACTACACTCCGGAGTGCCTGATCGGGCGGCAGGTGCTGGCGGTCGTCAATTTCCCGCCGCGCCAGATCGGCCCCGTCATGTCCGAGGTGCTGGTGCTGGGCGTTCCAGACGCCGGAGGGGAGGTCGTCCTGATCGCGCCCGAGCAGGACGTGCCCCTCGGCGGTCGGCTGTTCTGACGCGTCATCCTGTCGCAGCGGGCAGCGCAGTTTCGCCAATGATATCAGGTTTTTGACAATTTTCCGCGCAAGCGCCGCCGGCGTTAGCGCGAACGTCGCCCCCGTTGCGAAACACGGCATTGCCCTGTCGCAGGTCGTGCCCCACCTTTCGAAAAGGGGAGGCCACTTGAACTGGATTGGTGATCGCATGATTGCTCGACAAAGCCGCGCCTTTCGTGTTGCCCGACTTGCCGCCGCACAAAAGCGCACACCCGAAACCGACCGCACCCTTGGCATCCTTCTGGCCGCCATCGCCGGAAGCCTGAACGCCGGCGGCTTTCTGCTGCTGTCGCAATACACCTCCCACATGACGGGGCACCTGTCGAACATGTCGGGGGGGGTCGTCTTCTCCAACCTGATCATGCTGCTGGACAGTCTGGCGGCGGTGACGGGCTTCGTGCTGGGCGCCGCCTTATCGGCCGCGATGATCGCTTGGGGACAGTTGAACCATTCCCGCCTGTGCTATGCCTTGCCGCTGGGCGTGCAGGGCGTGCTGCTGGCCGCCTTGGCCCTGATCAGCACACTGCCCGACGGGTTGGAGCATCGGATCGCCATCATCAACGTCTGCTTCGTGATGGGCCTGCAGAACGCCACGATCACCCGCATTTCCGGCGCACGCATCCGCACCAGCCACGCCACCGGCCTGATCACCGACATGGGGATCGAGATCGGTCGCTCGCTCTACCGCCTCGTGTCCCCCCGCTCGGGCATCGTGGCCGACACGGGACGCCTTTGGCTTTATGTGCAACTGGTGGTGGCCTTCATCGTCGGCGGCATCCTGGGCGCCATCGGCCACGGGATGATCGGCTGGAATTTCGCGATCCCGCCCGGCCTCGCCCTGATCGCGCTGGCGCTGTGGAGCCCGCGCCACAAGTCCCGCGAGGAAGCGACCGCCTAGTCGGCCTGCCTTTGGGCCGCGTCGTCGCGCATGGCGCGAAGGTCAACGATGGCGCGGTCCAGCGCCTCGCGCTGGCGGGTAAGTTCGTCCAGCTTGCGGTCGGCGATGGCGACGATCGACTGCCGTTCGGCGGCGGGCCCCTGGCTTTGCGACAGGATCAGCCACTGCCGGATCTCTTCCAGCGAAAAGCCGAAACGCTTGCCGCGCAGGATCACCTCCATCCGCCGCACCTCGCGCGGGCCGTAGAAGCGGGCCCGCCCTTCCTTGTGCGGCTGCAGGAGTTCGATGTATTCGTAATATCGCAACGTGCGGGGCGTCACCTCGAACCTGGCGCACATATCCTTGAAGTTCAGCAAATCGTCCAACATCCGGGCCTCCTGCCGCACCAGATAGTGCCGCGCGGCGGGCCAGCAAACCGACTTGCGCCACATCCCGAATGTGGGCAGGATCGCGCCATGGATCTGCTGGAACGCGCACGCCGCTTCATCGCCGTCATACCGCACTGCACCGCCCTGGGCATCACCGTTCAGGATGTAGGCCTGGGACGGGCGACCCTTGCCCTGCCCTATGACATCCGCCTGATCGGCGATCCTGCGACCGGCGTCATCGCCGGCGGGGCGGTGTCGGTTCTGCTGGATTCCGCCGCAAGCGCCGCCGTGATGGCCCATCCCGAGGCGCGGGGCGTGACCGCCACCATCGATCTGCGCGTCGACTACCTGCGGGCCGCCACGCCCGGCCAGACCGTCGTGGCCGAGGCCGAATGCTATCACGTGACCCAGCACGTCGCCTTCGTGCGCGCCAAGACCCATGACGACGACACCGGCCGCCCGGTGGCCGTCGCCACCGGCACCTTCACCATCCTGCGCGAGGGGACATGATCGAACCCGTCCACGCCGTGAAGGCCCGCCGCAATCAAGCGTTGGCCGATCTTCTGGCCAGCGTCCCGTATATCGACTTCCTCGGCATGCGCTTCGACCGCCGTGGGGATGAGTTGACGGCCATCCTGCCCTTCAAGGACAGCCTGCTCGGCGTCCCCGTGCCGCCGGCGATCCACGGCGGCGTCACGGCCGCGTTTCTGGAGATGACCTCGCTGATTGAGCTGTCCTGGTCCTCCACCTGGACGCAGATGGAGGCGGGGGAGCCGCGGCCGCACCTGCCCCGGACCATCAACATGACCATGGACTACCTGCGCCCCGGCCTGCCACGCGACGCCTACGCCCGCGCCCGCGTGGTGCGCTTCGGCCGCCGCTATGCCAGCGTGCATGTGGAAGCCTGGCAGGACAACCGGGACCGCCTGTTTGCCCAGGCCACGGGACATTTCCTGATGCCCGCGGGCGCGTGACCCCTTCCCTTTTTCCTCGATTCACCCTATAGGCGCATCCTTCGACCCCATGCACCCTTGGAGGATGGGGCGATCAACCAGTATTGGAGACTACCAATGGCGAAAGAGATCCCGGATCTTCAGGCCACGGTGCGCTCGGGGACAGGCAAGGGGGCCGCCCGTCAAGCTCGTCGTGAGGGCTACGTACCTGGCATCGTATATGGCGACGGCAAAGAGCCCGTGTCCATCAACATGAACTTCAACTACCTGCTGAAGCGCCTGAAGCAAGGCCGCTTCCTGTCCACGCTGTGGAACCTGAAGGTCGAAGGCCAGGACGACGTCCGCGTCATCTGCCGTTCGGTCCAGCGCGACGTGGTGAAGGACATGCCGACGCATGTGGACTTCATGCGCCTGCACCGCACCAGCCGCATCAACCTGTTCATCCACGTGGACTTCGTGAACCACGAAGCCTCCCCGGGCATCAAGCGCGGCGGCACGCTGGTCGTAGTCCGCAATGAGGTCGAGCTGGAAGTTCTGGCGTCGGACATCCCGGACCACATCACCGTGGACCTGACCGGCAAGCAGATCGGCGACGTGATCCACATCAACGACGTGACGCTGCCGAACGGCGCAAAGCCCACGATCGACCGCAACTTCGTGATCGCGAACGTGTCGGCTCCGTCGGGTCTCGTCTCGGCAGACAACGCGGACGGTGACGACGCGGCCGAGTGATCCTTTCGCGGATCGACAATGAAAAGGGCGCGGTGTTCCGCGCCCTTTTTGCATGGCGCCCCGCCCCCACCAAGGTTTGCAAGACCCGGCGCGGCTGCTAGAACCGTGAAAACGGAGGATGTCATGAAGCTCTGGGTCGGCCTGGGGAATCCGGGCGCGAAATACGCCGGCAACCGTCACAACATCGGCTTCATGGCGGTGGACCGGATCGCCGAAGATCACGGCTTCTCGCCTTGGCGCAAGGGGTTCCAGGGGCTGGTGTCCGAAGGCCGGCTGGGGTCGGAAAAGGTGGCCCTGCTGAAGCCCGAGACGTTCATGAACAATTCCGGCCAGTCCGTGGGCGAAGCGATGCGCTTCTGGAAGCTGGTCCCCGCCGACGTGGTCGTGTTTCATGACGAACTGGATCTGGCCCCCGGAAAGGTGCGCCTAAAAACGGCGGGCGGCCATGCCGGTCACAATGGCCTGCGGTCCATCCACGCCCATATCGGCGAGTCCTATGACCGTGTGCGGCTGGGCATCGGCCATCCCGGCCACAAGGACCGCGTGGCGGGCTATGTCCTCGCCGATTTTGCCAAGGCCGAGGGGGACTGGCTGGACGACGTTATGCGCGGCCTGTCGGATGGCGCGGCGGCGCTGGCCGCTGGCGACGGCCCCCGCTTCCTGAACGCCGTGGCGCAGCGCGTGGCCCCGCCCCGCCCCTCCACCGGCATTGCCCGCCCGGCCGCGCAACCGGCCCCCACGCCCGCGCCCGAAGACACGCGCAGCCCCATGCAGAAGCTGATGGAGAAGTTCCGATGATCGAGGCGTCGCTGAACGTACTGGGGGAGGAGCTTCAGCCCTGCTCCCATTCGCCGCTGACCGGGTTCTACCGCAACGGCTGCTGCGACACCGGGCCGGAGGATCGGGGCGTCCACACCGTCTGCGCCATCCTGACGGACGAGTTTCTGGCGATGTCCAAATACCTCGGCAACGACCTGTCCACGCCGCGGCCGGAATTCGGCTTTGCCGGGCTGAAGGCCGGCGACCGCTGGTGCCTGTGCGCGGGGCGCTTCCTTCAGGCGCATGAGGAAGGGGCCGCCCCGCAGGTGCGCCTCGCCTCCACCCACCAGCGGACGCTGGACATCGTCCCGTTGGACGTCCTGCGCCAATACGCGCAGGACACCTGATCAGATCTTCATGTCGAAGCCGAGGTGCTTGGCCACGGTGAAGATGTCCTTGTCGCCCCGGCCGCACATGTTCATGACGATGATGTGGCCTTTCGGCAGAGTCGGAGCGATCTTCATCACATGGGCCAGCGCGTGGCTCGGCTCCAGCGCGGGGATGATGCCTTCCAGCGCGCAGCACAGTTGGAACGCCTCCAGCGCCTCCACATCCGTGACATAGACGTATTGCGCGCGGCCGGTGTCGTGCAGCCAGGCATGCTCCGGCCCGATCCCCGGATAGTCGAGGCCTGCGGAGATGGAGAAGCCTTCCAGGATCTGCCCGTCGCTGTCCTGCAGCAGGTAGGTGCGGTTGCCGTGCAGCACGCCGGGGCGGCCGCCCGTCAGGCTGGCACAGTGCTGCATGTTGGCGTCCACACCCTTGCCGCCCGCCTCCACCCCGATGATGCGGACAGAGGGATCGTCAAGGAACGGGTGGAACAGGCCGATGGCGTTCGACCCGCCGCCGATGGCTGCGATCAGGGTGTCGGGCAGACGGCCCTCTCCCTCCTGCTCGGCCAGCTGGGTGCGGACTTCCTTGCCGATGATCGACTGGAAGTCGCGCACCATGGCCGGATAGGGATGCGGGCCGGCCGCCGTGCCGATGCAGTAGAAGGTGTCGCGCACGTTGGTCACCCAGTCGCGCAGCGCGTCGTTCATCGCGTCCTTCAGCGTCCCGCGGCCCGAGGTTACAGGGATGACCTCTGCCCCCAGAAGGCGCATGCGGAAGACGTTGGGTGCCTGCCGTTCGACATCATGCGCGCCCATGTAGACCACGCATTTCAACCCGAACTTCGCACACACCGTCGCCGTGGCCACGCCGTGCTGGCCCGCGCCGGTTTCCGCGATGATCCGCGTCTTGCCCATGCGGCGGGCAAGGATGATCTGGCCCAGCACGTTGTTGATCTTGTGCGCGCCGGTGTGGTTCAGCTCGTCCCGCTTGAGGTAGATCTTCGCGCCGCCCAGATGCTCCGTCAGCCGCTCGGCGTGATACAGCGGCGAGGGGCGGCCCACGTAATGGGTCCACAGGTCCGTCATCTCGGCCCAGAACTCCGGATCCGTCTTGGCGTGCTCGTAGCGCGCCTGAAGGTCCAGGATCAGCGGCATCAGGGTTTCGGACACGAAGCGCCCGCCGAAGATGCCGAAACGCCCCTGTTCGTCCGGACCGTTCATGAAGCTGTTGATACCGTCGTCGGCCATGACGTCTCTCCTGTGTGACGTTCGCGGTCTATACCCGTTCGGGGCGCAGTTCAACGCAGGCGGGGAACGGTCGGACCCGTGGCCGCGCGCACGAAGGCCGCGATCTTGCCGTGATCCTTCACGCCCCGTGCCCCCTCCACGCCCGAGGAGACGTCGACCTGCCGCACATTCGTCAGCCGGATCGCGTCGGCCACGTTGTCCGGCGTCAGCCCACCCGCCAGCATCCACGGCTTCAGCCAGCGGCGGCGGGCCACCAGCCGCCAGTCGAAGGCCAGGCCATTGCCGCCCGGCAAGGTCGCGTCCTTCGGGGGCTTGGCATCGATCAGCAACTGGTCGGCTGCAAGGCTCATCTCGATCAGCCCGGCCAGATCGCCTTCATCCGCAACGCCCATCGCCTTCATCACCGGAAGCCCGTAGCGCGCGCGCACCTCGGCCACACGTTCGGGGGATTCGTGACCATGAAGCTGAAGCATGTCTAGCGGAACGGCCTCGACGATCGCGTCCAGCGTTTCATCGTCCGCGTCCACGACCAGCGCCACTTTCGCAACGCCCGGCGGGGCGGCCAGCGCCACGGCGCGGCCTTCCTCCAGCGTCAGGTGCCGGGGGGACCTGGGGAAAAAGACAAGGCCCGCATATTGCGCGCCTGCGGCCGCCGCAGCGACCATGTCGGCCTCCGTGCGAAGGCCGCAGATCTTCACGCGGATGTCGGCCATCAGACGGTCTTGTTGTCCAAGATCGCCAGAACGTCGTCCTTGGGCTGCTCTTGGCGCAGGGTTGCCACCTCGGCCCGCAGCTTGGACGCTTCGCGCTGGCTTTGGATCGCCGCCGTGCGGATCTGGTGTTCGCGCAGGAACTCCCACACGAAACCGATCAGGAGGCCGACCGCCGCCGCCAGCAGGATGATCAGGAACAACGGCATCCGGAACGACCAGTCCCAGCCGAAGAAGGCTGTGACACCGTCCGGCAGCAGGCTGATCGTCACCAGCTCACGGTTGGCAATGGCCACGCTCAGCAGCAGCACGGCCAGGATGACCAGCAGGGCAATTCGGATCCAGCGCAACATTCTACCTTCCGTTCAAGCGATCGCGCAGCAGCTTGCCTGTCTTGAAAAAGGGCACGCTCTTGTCGTCGACGTCCACGGCTTCACCCGTGCGGGGATTGCGGCCCACGCGCGCGTCACGGTCTTTCACCGAAAACGCGCCGAAGCCCCGAAGCTCCACCCGGTCGCCGCGGGACAGGGCCTGGATGATCTCGTCGAACACGGTGTGGACGATGCGTTCCACGTGCCGCTGCGTCAGATGCGGATTCTCGTCCGCGATCTTCTGGATAAGTTCTGACCGGATCATCGTCCCCCCGCTGCGATGATGGACCCTCTATCCGACTGATTATAGGACAGCTTGTTCCCAAGACCAACCGCGAATGTAAAAAGGCCCCGCCAAGTGGCGGGGCCTTTCCAAAGGTGCAGTCCGATCAGCGACGATCTTTGAGCGCGGCGCCCAGGATGTCGCCCAGCGAAGCGCCGGAGTCCGAGGAGCCGTACTGTTCCACGGCCTCTTTCTCTTCCGCGATCTCGCGCGCCTTGATCGACAGGCCCAGACGGCGGGTCTTGCTGTCCACGTTGGTCACGCGGGCATCGACCTTGTCGCCGACCTGGAAGCGCTCGGGGCGCTGGTCGCCACGGTCGCGGGCCAGATCCGAACGGCGGATGAAGGCCTTCATCTGGTTGTATTCAACCTCGATGCCGCCTTCTTCGATGGCCGTCACGGTGCAGGTCACGATCGAACCGCGCTTCACGCCGTCAACCGCGTCCGTGAACGTGTCTTCGCCCAGAGCCTTGATGGAGAGCGAGATGCGCTCCTTCTCGACGTCCACTTCGGTGACGGCGGCCTGAACCGTGTCGCCCTTGCGGTAGTTCTGGATCGCGTCTTCGCCGCGCTGGTCCCACGACAGGTCCGACAGGTGAACCATGCCGTCGATGTCGTTGTCGAGGCCAACGAACAGACCGAATTCGGTGATGTTCTTGACTTCGCCTTCGATGTTGGTCCCGATCGGGTGCGTCTCCGCGAAGACTTCCCACGGGTTGCGCTGCGTCTGCTTCAGGCCGAGCGACACGCGACGCTTCGCGGAGTCGATCTCCAGAACCATGACGTCAACCTCTTGCGAGGTGGAGACGATCTTGCCGGGGTGCACGTTCTTTTTCGTCCAGGACATTTCCGAGACGTGAACCAGACCCTCGACGCCGGCTTCCAGTTCCACGAACGCGCCGTAATCGGTGATGTTCGTGACGCGGCCCTTGTGGACCGAACCCAGCGGATACTGGATTTCCACCGAATCCCACGGATCGGACTGGAGCTGTTTCATGCCCAGGCTGATGCGGTGGGTGTCCTTGTTGATCTTGATGACCTGGACCTTCACGGTCTCGCCGATCGACAGGATCTCGGACGGGTGGTTGACGCGGCGCCAGGCCATGTCCGTCACGTGCAGCAGGCCGTCGACGCCGCCCAGATCCACGAAGGCACCGTATTCGGTGATGTTCTTGACCACGCCGTCGACCGTCTGGCCTTCGTGCAGGGCCGAGATGACCTCGGCGCGCTGTTCGGCGCGCGATTCTTCCAGGATGGCGCGACGCGACACGACGATGTTGCCGCGGCGACGGTCCATCTTCAGGATCTGGAACGGCTGCTTCAGACCCATCAGCGGGCCAGCGTCGCGCACCGGACGAACGTCGACCTGCGAACCCGGAAGGAACGCCACGGCGCCGCCCAGATCCACGGTGAAGCCGCCCTTGACGCGGCCGAAGATCGCGCCGTCGACGCGGGCTTCGGAAGCGTAGGCTTTTTCCAGACGGTCCCACGCTTCTTCGCGACGGGCTTTCTCACGGCTGATGACAGCCTCGCCACGGGCGTTCTCGACGCGGTCCAGATACACCTCGACTTCGTCGCCGACATTGATGTCGGGCGTTTCGCCGGGGTTTGCGAATTCTTTCAGATCAACGCGGCCTTCCATCTTGTAGCCGACGTCGATGATGGCCTGGCCCGCCTCGATGGCGATCACGCGGCCTTTGACAACCGAACCTTCGTCCGGGGTGTCGATTTCGAAGCTTTCCTTCAGAAGGGCTTCGAATTCTTCCATGGTAGATTTAGCGCACATGCGGTTTCAGTTTCCTTTACACGGTTTTTCTGGCCATGCGGTTGGCTCCGCCGGTCTTTTCGAAACGGATCACGGGAAACACGAAAGGGCCGAGGCTCACGCCCGACCCTGTTCGATCACCTCGCGGATGGCTCTCGCGGCCGTCTCGACTGCGGCGGATATACTCATTTCCGTCGTATCAAGCAAGAGCGCATCGGGTGCCGCCACCATCGGGGCCGTGGCACGTTCGGCGTCGCGGCGGTCGCGTTCGATCACCTGGGCCAGAACCTCGGCCTCATCCCCGCCCACTTCCTTCCAGCGGCGATGGGCGCGCACGGGGGCGCTGGCGGTCACGAACAGCTTCACCTCGGCCTCGGGGCAGATGACGGTGCCGATGTCGCGCCCGTCCAGCACCGCGCCACCTTCGGCCCGCGCAAAGCGCTTCTGGAAATCGACGAGCGCCGTCCGCACCTCCGGAATCACCGCCACGCGGCTCGCGGCCTCCCCCGCGCCAAGGCTGCGCAGGTCGTCGCGCAGCAGATCGTCGGGGGTCAGCGCCAGCGCGGCCTGAACGGGATCGCCGCCCTTGGCGCCCACGGCGCGATACAGCAGCCCTGTGTCCAGATGCCGCAACCCGAACCGCTCCGCCACGGCGCGCGAGATCGTGCCCTTGCCCGCCGCCGCCGGCCCGTCGATGGCCACCGTGAAGATCATGCCCGGATGTCCGCGCCAAGCCCCGTCATCAGCGCCCCGAAGATCGGGAAGGAGGTGGAGATCGCCTCTCCATCGTCCACCGTCACCGGCGCCTTCGCGGCCATGCCCAGCACAAGGAAGCTCATCGCGATGCGGTGGTCCAGATGCACGGCCACCGTCGCGCCGCCCGGAACTGCGCCGCCCATCCCGTGAACGATCAGCGTGTCCTCGTCCTCCTCAATCCGGACGCCGCAGGCTTCCAGGCCCCGCGCCATCGCGTCGATCCGGTCGCTTTCCTTGACGCGCAACTCCTTCACGCCGCGCATCACGGTCCTGCCTTCGGCAAAAGCCGCGACGACCGAGAGGATCGGATATTCGTCGATCATCGACGGCGCACGTTCCGGCGGCACCTCGATCCCCTTGAGGGAGGAGAACTTGACGCGCAGGTCGGCCACCGGCTCCCCGCCCTCCTCGCGGACGTTCTCGAAGGTGATGTCGGCGCCCATCTCCACCAGCGTGGGATAAAGGCCGTTGCGCGTCAGGTTCTGACTGACGCCCGGCACGAAGATGTCAGAGCCTTCGACGATCAGCGCCGCACAGACCGGAAACGCGGCCGAGGACGGATCGCGCGGCACCGCCACCTCTTGCGGGCGCAGCTCGGGCTGGCCGGTCAGGGTGATGACGTTACCCTGCGCCGTCTTCTCCACATGCACCTGCGCGCCGAAACCGGCCAGCATCCGTTCGGAATGGTCGCGCGTCGCCTCACGCTCGATCACCACGGTGTCGCCGGGGGCGTTCAGGCCGGCCAGCAGCACGGCGGATTTCACCTGCGCCGAAGGAACCGGCACCTCGTACCGCACCGGCACCGGCTGGGCCGCGCCCACCAGCGTCATCGGCAGACGCCCGCCCTTGCGCCCGTGGGCCTGCGTGCCGAACAGCGCCAGCGGATCGGTCACCCGCGCCATGGGCCGCTTGCGCAAGGACGCGTCGCCCGTGAACGTCACCGTCATGTCGGAGGTGGCCATCGCGCCCATGATCAGCCGCACGCCGGTGCCGGAGTTGCCGCAATCCAGAACCTGCTCGGGCTCGCGGAAGCCGCCGACGCCCACGCCGAAGACGGACCAGTTGCCCTGCCCGTGGCGGATCACCTCGGCCCCGAAGGCGCGCATGGCGGCAGCCGTGTCCAGCACGTCCTGCCCTTCCAGAAGCCCCGTCACCTTCGTTTCGCCCACGGCCATCGCGCCCAGGATCAGCGAGCGGTGGCTGATGGATTTGTCGCCCGGAACCTCCGCCGTGCCCTTCAGCGGGCCGGAGCGTTGGGCGGTCATGGGTTTGGGCGTGCCGTGGCCGGACATGGGGCGTCTCCTCTTGCTGGAAACGCCCTTAGCATGACAGGCTTAACGACGGAAGGTCACGTAATGGGGCGCACGGCCTTCGCGCAGCGCCTTCTGCTCGTAACGGGTGGAATGCCAGTTATCCCACGCGTCCGGCCCTTCATGCACCAGCGTGAAGCCGGCTTTCGGCCCCTCCTCCAGCGTTTGCCGGATATAGTCGGGGATGTCGGAGGCGACGCGGAACTCCGCCCCCGGCTTCATCACGCGGTGCAGCGGGATCAGGTGATCCGGCGTCACGAAGCGGCGGCGGTGATGCCGCGCCTTGGGCCAGGGATCGGGATAGTTCAGGAAGGCCTTCGCGATCGAGGCGTCGGGCAGCACATCCATCAGGTCCCGCGCGTCGCCAGGATGAACGGCGACGTTCGTCACCTCCGCCGCGCGGATCTTGCCCAGCAGCATGGCGACGCCGTTCACATAGGGCTCGCAGCCGATGATCCCGATGTCGCGGTTGGCGGCCGCCATGGCGACCATGTGTTCACCCCCGCCGAAACCGACCTCCAGCCAGACCTCCTTGCCGCCGAACAGGGCGGTGGGATCAAGAGGCGTGCGGTCCGGGTTTTCATCCCAGGTGATGCCGCGTGGCCGCAGGCTGTCCAGATCCTCGGCCAGATAGCCCTTCTGACTTTGCCGAAGGGTCTTGCCGTGGATGCGGCCATAGAAGTTGCGGCGTTCGGGGTGAAGATCGCTCATTCCGACACCTCGGGCGGGTCGACCACGATACGGCCCGCGGTCAGATCGACCGTCGGCACCACGGCGCGGGTAAAGGGGAACAGCAGGCTTTCGCCCTTGCCCTGCACTTCCAGGATGTCGTCGGCGCCGTGGTTGTGCACGCCGCTGACCTTGCCCAGAAGCTGGCCGCCAGTGTCACGCACCTCCAGCCCGATCAGGTCGCTGTGGTAGAATTCGTCATCGCCAAGGGCCGGCAAACGGTCGCGTCCCACGAACAACTGCGTGCCCTTCAGGGCGTCCGCCGCTTCCTTTGTGGTCACGCCGGTCAGGCGCGCGCCCAGGCCACCCGCCACCGGGCGGGTCAGGGTCACGCCGAAGCTGCGCCCGTCCTCGGTCGTCAAGGGGCCGTAGTCGGCAATGGCCGCAGGTTCCGCGCAGAAGCTTTTCAGCCGCACTTCCCCCCGGACGCCGAACGAACCGGCGATGGCACCCACGCAGATCTTGTCCATGACCCTCTCCGGAAAAGACGGGGGGCGTGGCGCCCCCCGATCCCGTCACTCGGCTTCGGCCGGTGCCGCGTTGCGGGCGGCTTTCTTGGCGGCCAGATCGGCGGCTTTCTTGCCCGGAACGGCGGCTTTGGGGTTGTTGCGCTCGGTCTTGGCTTTCAGGCCGGCGGATTCCAGGAAGCGCGCCACGCGGTCGGTCGGCTGCGCGCCCTGGCCCAGCCAGTACTGCACGCGTTCCGCGTTCATGACGACGCGGTTTTCATCGTCCTTGGCCAGCAGCGGGTTGTAGGTGCCCAGCTTTTCCAGGAAGCGGCCGTCGCGCGGCATGCGCGTGTCGGTCGCGACGATGGAATAGTGGGGGCGTTTTTTCGAACCACCACGGGCGAGACGGATTTTCATGGCCATTGGGTTTCTCCTTTAAGATGGCATGGACCAAAGACGGTCATTTCTGGTGTTGTTCGTGATGCCTGATGACTTCGGCGATGATGAAGTTCAGGAATTTCTTGGCAAACTCGGGGTCGAGGTCGGCTTCGCGGCTCAGCCATTCCAGCCGTTCGATCTGCCGCGCCTCACGCGAGGGATCGGCGGGGGGCAGGTCGTATTCCGCTTTCAGCCGGCCCACGGCCTGCGTCTGGTTGAAACGCTCGGCCAGGGTGTAGACGAGGATCGCATCCAGCCGGTCGATGCTGGCGCGATGTTCCTTCAGCAGCGCTTCGGCGCGTTGGGCGCTATCGGTCATGCAAGGCTCCTCGGGTTGGGGTGGCGCCAGACGTCGATGGGGAACGGCGCCTCCATCGGCACGGCTTCACGGTCGATGACGGCGCCCATGCGCGCGGCCAGCGCCGCCGACCGGGTGTTGTCGGTGGCGATGTAGCTGACGGCGGTGGTCCAGCCCAAGGGGCCGAAGACATGGTCGCGCGCGGCCAAGGCCGCCTCGTAGGCGATGCCCTGGCCTTCGGCTTCGGGCGCCCAGATGTGCCAGCCGATCTCCTGCTCGGGCTTTGCGGCCGGGAACCATGCCCCCGCCTGCCCCAGCACCGCGCCCGAACGGCGGTCGGTGATGACGAACTGGCCAAAGCCGCGCAGGATCCAGTGCCCCATGATCGCGGCGAAGCTGCGGAAGCTTTCCCGTTCCGCCTGCGGACCGCCGACCCAGCGGCACCGGTCGCCCGCCATGAAGGCGGCATAGACCGAGTAATCCGTGGCGACGGGCGCACGCAGGATCAGGCGTTCCGTTTCCAGAACCGGAGTGTTCGACAGCGCGATCATTTCTTGCGCATCATTCCCGACAGGCCCGCAGGCAGCGTCATGCCGCGCGGCAGGCCCATGCCGCCGGGCATCCCGCCCTTCATGGCCTTGGCGGCGGCTTCCAGCTCGGCCGGGTCCATGTTGGCCAGATCGGGGGTCTTGCCACCCATCATGCCCTTCAGCGCCTGCTTCATGGCACCGCCCTTGCCCATCTTCTTCATCATGTCCGCCATCTGGCGGTGCTGCTTCAGAAGCTTGTTCAGTTCGGCCACTTCCAGCCCGGCACCCGCGGCGATGCGCTTCTTGCGCGACGCCTGCAGAAGGTCGGGATTTGCCCGCTCCTTCTTGGTCATCGAATTGATCAGCGCGATCTGGCGGCGCAGCATCTTGTCATCCATGCCAGCCTCGGCGGCGGCCTTCTGCATCTTGCCCATGCCCGGAAGCATGCCCATGACGCCCTGCATGCCGCCCATCTTCAGCATCTGGTCCAGCTGGTTCTTCAGGTCGTTCATGTTGAACAAACCCTTGGAGAAGCGGCGGGCCATGCGCTCGGCCTGCTCCACCTCGAACGTTTCGCGCGCCTTCTCGACCAGCGCCACGATGTCGCCCATGCCAAGGATGCGGCCGGCCACGCGCTCGGGCTCGAAGGCCTCCAGCGCGTCCATCTTCTCACCCAAGCCGACAAAGCGGATCGGCTTGCCGGTGATGTGGCGCATCGACAGCGCCGCACCGCCACGCCCGTCGCCGTCCATCCGCGTCAGGACCACGCCCGAAATGCCGACCTGCCCGTCGAACTGCGTCGCCACGTTCACCGCGTCCTGACCCGTCAGGCCATCGACCACCAGCAGCGTTTCGCGCGGCTGGGCGATGTCGCGGACGGCCTGAACCTCGGTCATCAGCACTTCGTCAATGTGCAGACGGCCGGCGGTGTCCAGCATCACGACGTCGTAGCCGCCCATCGCGGCCTGCGTCTTCGCACGTTTGGCGATGTCCACGGCCGACTGGCCCAGGATGATCGGCAGGCTGTCCACGCCGATCTGGCCGGCCAGGATCGCCAGCTGCTCCATCGCGGCGGGACGGTTCGTGTCCAGCGAGGCGAGCAGGATGCGCTTGCCTTCGCGGTCCTTCAGGCGCTTGGCGATCTTGGCGGTCGTCGTCGTCTTGCCCGACCCCTGCAGACCCACCATCAGGATGGCGGTCGGCGGGTTGTCGATCTTCAGCGCGTCGGCAGGACCCTCGCCCGCCAGCACGGCCACCAACTCGTCATGGACGATCTTCACGACCTGCTGGCCCGGCGTCACCGATTTCGTGACATGCTGGCCGGCGGCCTTCGCCTGCACGCGCTTCACGAAGTCGCGCGCCACGGGCAGGGAGACGTCGGCCTCCAGCAGGGCGGTGCGCACCTCGCGCAGGGCGGTGGCCACATCCTCGTCGGTCAGCGCGCCCTGACGGGTCAGGCGATCGAAGACGCCGCCAAGCCGTTCAGACAGATTCTCGAACATCGGCATCCCTTTCCAAATTACCTGCCCCGACATAAGCCGGAACGCTCCAAACACCAACGGCACCCACGGGCGCAACGCGCTGGTGGATGGCGATCCCCCGATCTGCGGGGGACCGGAGTCATCAGAACTCCGGAAAAATCAGGGTGCGTTTACGCCGCGCCCCGGCCTAAGTCAAGCGCGGCGTTGCATCTGCATAAGGGACGGCTATGCTGTTCATGGATGCACAACCGGAGGATCGCGTGGGTTTCGACAATTGGGACGAGGTGCGGACGGCCTTCCAGGTGGCGCGCATGGGCACCGTGTCCGGTGCGGCCGAGGCATTGGGCGTGCACCACGCCACCGTGATCCGCCACATCGACGCCCTTGAAAAGCGGCTCGGCACCAAGCTGTTCCAGCGCCACGCCCGCGGCTACACCCCGACCGAGGCGGGACGCGACCTCCTCTCCGTCGCCCAGACGACCGAGGAGCAGTTCGGCCAGCTCGCCTCCCGCATCCGCGGTCAGGGGGAGAAAGTGGCCGGGGAACTGGTCGTCACATCCATCACCGGTGTTGCCGAACGGCTGATGCCGGTTCTGGCCGACTTCCAGCTTCAGCATCCCTCGCTGGTGGTGCGGTTCCTGTCCGACATGCGCGTCTTCCGTCTGGATTACGGCGAGGCGCATGTCGCCATCCGCGCCGGCGCCGCCCCCGAGGAGCCGGACAACGTGGCCCAGCCCCTGCCCCGCATGCGCAGCGGGCTGTACGCGTCCCAAAGCTATGTCGAACGTTATGGCATGCCCCAAGGGCTGACCGACCTGAACCGCCACCGCTTCATCACGGCCGAAGGCCCGATTTCCCGCGCCCCCTTCCACCGCTGGCTGGTGGAAGTCATCCCCCCCGAACGGATCATGGTCCGCGCGTCGGAAAGCCGCGCGCTGGAGGCGGCGGTGACCAGCGGGGCCGGCATCGGCTTCCTGTCCACCTTCCAGGCCGCCGGCCGCGACGACCTGGTGGAGGTTCTGCCCCCCCGCCCGGAATGGGATGCGCCCCTGTGGGTGGTGACCCATGTGGACCTGCACCGCACGCTGAAGGTTCAGACCTTCCTGAAGCACCTGAAGGACGCCGCGCGCACCTGGACGTGACCGTTTGACCGCTTGCGCCGGCCGGCGGGACTGGCCAATGTGGTCGTCATGCCAGACCCCCGGGACCAAGCCATGATCGATGACCCCCAGCTGAAACGCCGCCGCCTGTCGGAGGTGCTGGAAGAGATCGCGCATGATCCCGCCCGCATCCGCATCTCCATCGCCGACCTGATCGATGCGATGGCCGGACGCGCCTTCGGGGCCTTGCTGCTGATCTTCGCGCTGCCCAACGTGCTGCCGACGCCGCCCGGAACCTCGGGCATCCTGGGCCTGCCGCTGGTGTTCCTGGCCGCGCAGCTGATGCTGGGCAAGATGCCGTGGCTGCCCGCCTTCATCGCCACGCGGTCAATGGAACGGGCGTCCTTCGCGGCGCTGGTCGGCAAGATGACCCCAATCCTGGGGCGGGCGGAGAAGCTGCTGGTGCCGCGGCTCGCCTTCATGATCTCCCCGCTCGCGCAGCGGTTCCTGGGGGCAGCGCTGCTGATTCTGGCGCTGGTGCTGGCCTTACCGATTCCCTTGGGCAACATGCTGCCCGCGCTGGCCATGACGATCATCTCGCTGGGCGTGCTGGAACGCGACGGGCTGTGGGTCATCATCGGGCTGGTGCTGGGCGCCGTGTCGCTGGTGATCGTCTGGGGCGTGATCTGGGCACTGGTCGCGGGCGCCGTCTTCCTGATCCAGAACGCGTTCTAGACGCTGCGACGGGCCCGCAAGGCGGCGCCGATGGTGCCATCGTCCAGATGGTCCAGTTCCCCGCCCACCGGAACCCCCTGCGCCAAAGACGTGACCCGCACACGCCCTTCCAGACGTTCGGCGATGTAATGGGCGGTGGTCTGGCCGTCGACGGTGGCGTTCAGGGCCAGGATCACCTCGGTTACCCCCTCATCCCCCACGCGTTCGATCAGGGCGGGAATGCGCAACTCGTCCGGGCCGATCGCGTCCAAGGCGGACAAGGTGCCGCCCAGAACGTGGTAACGGCCGCGAAAGGCCCGCCCCCGCTCCATCGCCCAAAGATCGGCGACATCCTCCACCACGCAGATCTCGCCATTGGCGCGGCGGTCGTCGCGGCAGATGTGGCACAGGTCGGAATCGCCGATATTCCCGCAGCGCACGCAGTCGCGTGCCGACAGCGCCACCTGCGCCATGGACTGCGCCAGCGGGGCCATCACCTGCCCCCGCTTCTTCAGCATGGTCAGCACCGCGCGACGCGCCGATCGCGGTCCCAAGCCCGGCAGCCGGGCCATCAGGTCGATCAGCGTCTGGATGTCGCCCGGCGCCTCGCTCATCTCAGAACGGAAGCTTCATGCCGGCGGGCAGGCCCAAGCTTTCGGTCATCTTCGCCATTTCGGCCTGATGACGATCGGCGGCGGCCTTCTGCGCGTCCTTGATGGCGGCCAGGATCAGATCCTCCGCCACTTCCTTTTCAGAGGCGACGAAGATGGACGGATCGATGTCCAGCCCCGTCAGGTCGCCTTTCACCGTGCAGCGCGCCTTGACCAGACCGGCCCCGGCTTCGCCCGTCACGATGGTACGGCCCAGTTCTTCCTGCAGCTCGGTCATCTTCACCTGAAGATCCTGCGCCTGCTTCATCATCTTGGACATGTCGCCCAAACCGTTCAACCCGAACATCTCATTCCTCCTCGAAGGGGTCCCATTCATCTTCCACTTCCGGCAGCGCCTCGGCGGCGGCATCGGCCACCGGCGCCCGGATTTCGGCGATCTGCGCGCCCGGGAAGGCCGCGAGGATCGCCTGCACGAGGGGCAGGCCCAGCGCCTGCGCCTTCGCCTCGTCCTGTTCCACCGCCTGCTGTTCGGCGATGGTGGGCTGACCGCCCGACCCGACCACCGACACGCCCCAGCGCTGGCCCGTCCAACCCTGCAACCGCTGCGCAAGGCGCGAGGCGAGATCGCGCGGGGCGGTCGGACCCGGCTCGAACTCGATCCGGCCGGGCTGGTAGCTGACAAGGCGAAGGTTGTTCTCCACCTCGTACAGCAGGGTCATGTCGCGCTTGTCGCGGATCAGGCCCACGACAGATTCGAAGGTGGCGGGCAAGGCGTTGGCCACCGTGCCGCCACCCACCGCGCGGGCCATGCGCGCCCCGCCGCCACCGCCCTGCGGCGCGGCCGGGGCCGGCGCATGCGTGGGCTGCGGCAGGGACTGGATGCGGCGGATCAGCTGTTCCGGGTCCGGCAGGTCGGCGACATGCGTCAGCCGGATGATCGCCATTTCCGCGGCCATCATGGCGTTCGGCGCGGCGGCCACCTCCTCCAAAGCCTTCAGCAGCATCTGCCAGGCGCGGGTCAGTACCCGCATCGGCAGGTTGCCCGCCATCTCCAGCCCGCGGCTGCGTTCGTCGGGAGAGGTCGTGGGATCATCCGCCGCCTCCGGCGTGATCTTGATGACGGAGATCCAGTGCGTGATCTCGGCCAGGTCGCGCAGCACGGCCATGGGATCGGCCCCATCGGCGTATTGCCCGGCCAGTTCCGACAGCGCGCCCGCCGCGTCGCCCTTCATCACCAGATCGAACAGGTCGAGCACGCGGCCCCGATCCGCCAGTCCCAGCATGGCGCGGACTTGGTCGGCCGTGGTTTCCCCGGCCCCATGGCTGATGGCCTGATCCAGAAGGCTGGTCGCGTCGCGGGCGGAGCCTTCGGCGGCGCGGGTGATCAGGGCCAGCGCATCGTCGGTGATCTGCGCGCCCTCGTTCCCGGCGATGCGTTTCAGCAGGCCGATCATCACCTCCGGCTCGATCCGCTTCAGGTCGAACCGCTGGCAACGCGACAGGACGGTGACCGGCACCTTGCGGATTTCGGTGGTGGCGAAGATGAACTTCACGTGGGCGGGCGGTTCCTCCAGCGTCTTCAGCAGCGCGTTGAACGCGCTGGTCGACAGCATGTGAACCTCGTCGATGATGTAGATCTTGTAGCGGGCCGAGGCTGCTCGGTAATGCACCGACTCCGTGATCTCCCGGATGTCGTTCACCCCGGTGCGGGACGCCGCGTCCATCTCCATCACGTCGACATGGCGGCCTTCCGCGATGGCGCGGCAGGCGTCGCAGACGCCGCAGGGGTCGGTGGTGGGGCCGCCGTTTCCGTCCGGCCCCGTGCAGTTCAGCCCCTTCGCGATGATCCGCGCCGTGGTGGTTTTCCCCGTGCCGCGGATGCCCGTCATGATGAAGGCATGCGCGATGCGGTCGGCGGCGAAGGCGTTCTTCAGCGTGCGCACCATCGCCTCCTGCCCGACAAGGTCGGCGAAGGTTTCAGGGCGGTACTTGCGGGCCAGCACCTGGTAGGCGGTGGCGGGGGCGTCGGTCATTCAAAAGTCCCGATTGGATCGTCGCCCCAAGGTAAGGACCCGGCGCGCCTTCGTCCACCCGTCACGCGGACAGCGAGGCCATGTCGATCACGAAACGATAGCGAACGTCGGACTTCTCCATCCGCTCGAACGCTTCGTTGATCTCGTCCATGCGGATCATCTCGCATTCCGGCAGGATGTCCATGCGGCCGCAGAAATCCAGCATCTCCTGCGTTTCGGTGATGCCCCCGATCAGCGAGCCCGCGACGCGGCGGCGGCCCATGATCATCGGCACCGTCATCGGTTCGTCCAGCGGACCGACCTGGCCCACAAGGCA
Organism: Falsirhodobacter sp. 1013; assembly: GCF_051195255.1. Taxonomy (NCBI): domain Bacteria; kingdom Pseudomonadati; phylum Pseudomonadota; class Alphaproteobacteria; order Rhodobacterales; family Paracoccaceae; genus Falsirhodobacter; species Falsirhodobacter sp. 1013. The sequence continues at coordinate 136,083 of NZ_JBNJLK010000001.1, forward strand.
AAGCGTGCCGTCGATGTCCAGAAGCGGCATGTAGGGGTTGATGTCATGCTTCACCGGCACCGTGTCGATGATGACGTCGAAGCCGTTCGCGGCCTCTTCCATCGCCCCTTCGTCGGCGGAGACGAGGAACGCGTGCGCGCCCAGATCCTCGGCATCACCCTGTTTCGAGGGCGAACGGGAGATGACGGTCACATGCGCGCCCAGCGCCACTGCGAGCTTGATCGCCATGTGGCCAAGGCCGCCCATGCCCACCACGCCCACGCGGCTGCCCGGCCCCACGCCGAAGGTGCGAAGGGGCGAATAGGTGGTGATCCCGGCGCACAGCAGCGGGGCGGCGCGCGACAGGTCCAGCCCGTCGGGGATGTTCAGCACGAATTCCTGACGCACCACGACGTGCTTGGAATACCCGCCCTTGGTGATGTCGCCCGTCACACGGTCGGGGCTGCCATAGGTCTGGGTCATGCCTTCGCGGCAATACTGCTCCTCGCCGCCATGGCACTGGTCGCAGTGCTGGCAGCTGTCCACCATGCAGCCCACACCGACATGATCGCCCACCAGGAAGTCGGTCACGGCCGAGCCGACCTCGGTCACGCGGCCGATGATCTCGTGCCCCGGCACGACGGGATAGGTGGAAAAGCCCCAATCGTTGCGGACGGTGTGCAGGTCGGAATGGCAGACCCCGCAATACAGGATCTCGATCGCGACATCCTCGGGCCGCAGGTCGCGGCGGTCGAAGGCCATGGGTTCCAGCGCGCTGCCAGAGGTTTTCGCGGCATAACCGAGGGTTTGCATAATCGGATCCTTCCAATGCGGGGTTGGCGGGAATCCTAGCAGGACGCGGGCCCCGAACAAGGGTGGAGGCCGATCAACATGGCGTGGGCACAACTAAGAAGCTGAAACTCCAGTCCAGTTCGGAAAATGGCACCCCGGTGCAGGGTTCGCGCGCCCTCATTCGCTTCATGAACCCTCCCAGATGTTATTGAAGGAGCGCGGGGGCCTTAAGTGGACAAGACGACCTGGTCACCTGGCTGCCCATTCAGTTGTTCCGGCAGCGTTCCCTTTGTTCCATCATCGTTCTGCATCAACCTGCAAAAGAAAGCTGCACCTTTACCGCGTTGCGGCGGTCCCTTGCGACGCCGAAGGCCGTCCCGGCATCGCCGACATCAAAGGTCGAGGTGATGATCGGACGTACATCTATGCGGCGCCGGTCGATCATGCGGACGGCCTGGGCGTATTCGCTGGTGAAACGGTGGGTCCCGGCGAACGCGATTTCCTTGCCAACGATCAGGTTCAACGGCACAGGCACATCGCCGGCCACCCCGACCGCGATGACCGCGCCCTGCGGACGCGTCACCGTGACAGCCGACCGGATCGCCGAAGGCGCGGCGGAGCATTCGAACGACAGATCGAAATGCCCCTTGCCCGCCATGAACCCGTCAAGCCCCGCAGGGTCGCTGCGCATGTTCACGGTTTCCGTGGCCCCCATGCGGCGAGTCACCTCCAGCGGGTAATCCTCCAGATCCGTGACGACGATCTGTTCCGCCCCCGCCTGGCGCAATGCCGCGGCGGTCAACGCCCCGATCGGACCCGCGCCCGTCACCAGCACGCGCTTGCCTGCAAGGCTGCCCACCATCGCCCCCGCGCGGTTCAGGGCGTGCAGGCAGACGGCCAACGGCTCGGCGCAGGCCGCTTCGGCCAGTGTGACCTCCGGGTTTTCCAGCGGCACGCATTGCGCGGCATCCACCACCATGAGATCGCGGAACCCGCCCTGTTCGTGCGGAAAGCGAAGAGCGGAACCGAAGAAGCGCATCGTCAGGCAATGCTGCTGGAGCCCCTGACGGCAATAGGTGCAGTCGTTGCAGGGCCGCGACGGATTCACGGCGACGCGGGTGCCGACGGACAACCCTTCGACCCCCTTCCCCATGTCGCGGACGGTGCCTGCGATCTCGTGCCCCAGAACGATCGGCTCCTGCACCCGGATGGGGCCGAAGCCGCCATCCAGCCAGTAATGCATGTCCGAGCCGCAGATCCCGCCCGCGCCCATGGCGATCAGGATCTCGCCCGGTCCCGGGGGGGCGACCTCGATCTCCTCGATGCGGAGGTCGTCCTTGGCGTGCAGGCGGCAGATGCGGGTCTTCATGGCGCGGCGGCTCCCATCAGGGTTGTCGGCAGCCACGTCGCGAAGGGTGGATAGTAGGACACGAGCAGCAGCACGATGATGTTGGAAATCAGGAAGGGCACGACCGCGCGGATCACCCCGGCCAGCGGCACCCGCGCGATGTTGCAGGCCACGAACAGGCAGACGCCCACGGGCGGCGTCGTCAGCCCGATCATCAGGTTCAGCACGGCGAAGGTGGCAAAGTGCAGCGGATCGATCCCGACGCTGGTCGCAAGGCCCAGAAGCGGCACGAACAGGATGATCAGCGCGGCGATGGTTTCCATGAACATGCCGATGATCAGCAGCAGGATGTTGATCAGCAGGATCACGAAGATCGGATTGTCGGTGATTGCCAGCACCGTGGTGACCAGCAGCTGCGGAATGCGCTCGGACGACAGGATCGACCCGAAGACGTTGGCAAACCCGACCAGCGCAAGGATGCCCGCCGAGGACACCGCGCTGTTGATCACGATGCGCGGCACGGCCCGGATCGGAAGTTCACGATACACGAAGGCGCCGATGATGAAGGCATAGACGCAGGCCACGACGGCGGTTTCCGTCGGGGTCGCGACGCCTGTCAGCAGCCCGCCGATGATCAGCCCGGTCATCGCCAGCGCCCAGAACGCGCTGAGAAACGCGGCGAGGAGTTCTTTCCAACCTTGCCACGGCAGGCGCGGGAAATTGCGGCGCAGGGCGATGATGTAGCAGGTGATCCCCATGCCAAGCCCCATCAGCACCCCCGGCACCGCCCCCGCGAGGAACAGCTGACCGACCGAGATGCCGGACAGCGCCCCCACGATGATCATCGGCACGCTGGGCGGCAGCATCGGCCCCACTGTGGAGGACGCCGCCGTGATCGCCGCAGCGAAATCGGCCGGATAGCCCGATTTCTTCATCCCGGGAATCATGACGCCGCCGGTGGCCGCGACATCCGCCACCGCCGTGCCCGACACGCCGCCGAACATCATGGAGTCCGCCACGTTGGCCATCGCGAGGCCACCGCGCATCCAGCCGACCAGCGCGTTCGCCAGCCGGATGATGCGTTCCGTGATGCCACCGAAGTTCATCAGGTTGCCGGCCAGGATGAAGCCGGGGATGCACAGCAGCACGAACACGTCCATGCCCGCATACATGCGCTGGGGGATGATGACGACCGGCAGACCCGCCGCAAGGATGTAGGCCAGCGAGGACAGTCCCAGACAGACCGCCACCGGAACCCCGATCGCCAGCGTGCCGAAGAAGGTCGCGACAAGCAGGAAAAGCTCCATTATTCAGGCTCCTCGACATATTGGGGGCGCCCGTCATCGGCGCCGGCCAGCATCCCGATCACGCGCAGCAGCGCGAACAGACACAGAAGAACCGACAGCATCAGGACCGAGGCGTGGATGATGTCCATCGGCCAGCGCAGGCTGGGCGATTGCTGGAACGCGCCGATCTTCGTGAACCGCCATGCGGGCCAGATCATCACCGCGCCAAGGATCGCCGTCGACGCGGCGGCCACAAGCCGCATCACCCAGGCGGCCTTTTCCGGCACGGTTTCCTGCAAAAGGTCCACGTTCACCAGTTCACCCGTCATCAGCGACAGGCCGACCCCGAAGGCCACGAGGTAGAGAAGCAGGTAGCGGGAGAGTTCCTCGGTCCAGACGGGGGATGGCAGCCCGAAGGTGCGCGTCGTGATCTGGATCATGACGACCACGATCAGCGCGAAGAACGCAAGTCCCACCACCGACCGGCAGACAAGCGCAAGCACGCGCTGCAGCAAAGCCAGAGTTTGCATCGGATGAAGTCCTTGGGCGGCGGCCGGCACGGACCGCCGGGGCTGGTATCAGTTGGCGAAAAGTTCCTCGACGACCGGGCGGATGCTTTCGTCCACCCCGTCGATGACCGCTTGCCGCGAGGCTTCGGCAAAGGCGGCCTGATCCACCTCGTGGAAGGTCATGCCCTTCTTTTCCAGATCGGCCCGGATCAACTCCTCGTCCTTCAGGAACTGCGCGCGCTCGAACTCCTGCGCGACGGCCGCGGCCTCCAGAAGATGGGCCTGATCCTCCTCGGGGATCTGCTGCCACACCTGCTCGGCCACCGTCAGATAGATCCAGCCGCGCACATGCTCGGTCAGGTTGACGTGGCTTTGCACCTCGTTGAAGGAGGCGGACTGGATCAGCGCCAGCGGGTTTTCCTGCCCCGCGATCGTGCCGTTCTGCAGCGAGGTGAACACCTCGGAGAACGCCATCGGCGTCGGCTGGGCGCCAAGCGCGCTCCACGTGTCGACGAACAGCGGGACGTTGGGCACACGCATCCGCATTCCGGCCAGATCGGCCGGGGTGGTGATCGCCTTGTTGGCCGTCAGGTTGCGCGGGCCGCGGGCGAAATAGGCGATGGGACGGACCTGCGCGCGTTCGATGATCTGCGCCTCGATCTGGTCGCCGATCTCGCCGCTGGCGACGGCGTCCATCTCCTCCAGCGAGGCGTGGGCGTAGGGGATCGCCAGCAGCGCGGCCATGGGGGCCCAGTTCTGCAGGCTTTCGCCGGTGATGGTCATTTCCACCGTGCCAAGCTGCATGCCGTTGATCAGGTCGATCTCGCGCCCGAGCGAGTCGTTGGGATAGACCTCCACAGCGATGCGGCCCTCGGTGCGTGTCGCCACCTCCTCGGCGAACAGCATCGAAGCCTTGTGCCAGGAATTGGCTTCGTTCGCGAGATGGCCCAGCTTCAGCGTCATGTCCTGCGCCGCAGCGCCCAGCGGCAGGGCGAACGCGGCGCCCGCCAGCAACATCCTCATGGTGCCCATCGAAATCATGCCCTTCTCCTCCTTGGCAGACCGACCGGCGCGGGGATTACCGCGCCGTGTTGAACAGGTCCGGACGCGCTTTCGCCACCTCCGGCATGGATCTCAGGATTTCGCGCAGATGCGCGCGCATCGCGGCCTCGGCCCCCGCGATGTCATTGCGCGTGACGGTGTCCACGATGGCGGCGTGCTGCACGATCAGCACGCGGATGTGGTCCTTCTGCACGCTCAGATACCGCACGCGGTCCATCTGGGCCTTCACGTCCTCCACCACGCGCCACGCATAGGGCTTGCCCGCCATCTCGGCGAGCGTGCGGTGGAACAGCTCGTCCAGCCGGACGAACGCCTCGTTGTCGCCGTCCGCCATCCTTTGCTGGGCGGCCATCTGGTCCTGCAACTCGCGGCGCATCGCGGCGTCGCAGGTTTCGGCCACCAGCCGCACCACGTCCGCCTCGATCGCTTCGCGCACGAAACGCGCGTCCATGACGGCGCTTTCGTTGATGCGCGTGATCATCGTGCCGCGCTGCGGACGGATCTGCACCAGCCCGGCCTCGGCCAGCTTGATGAACGCTTCGCGCACCGGCTGGCGGGACACGTCGTAGGCCTTCGCGATCTCCGTCTCGGATATGACCTCACCCGGCAGCAGTTCGGTGCGTACGATCCGGCCGCGCAGCAACTGGTAAAGCTGCGGCGCGATCGCCGAACCGGCATCGAGACTGTGGGTGACGTTCATCCGATCTCCTCTTTAGGTCGTTATCTTGCATACTTCCATACTAGTCAACTTCCGTTTATATGGATGTCATGGCTTGGGGAGAAAGCACATGCGCCAGACGTGGAGATGGTTCGGACCGCACGACCTGACATCGGTCGACGACATGCGGCAGGCGGGGGTCGAAGGTGTCGTCAGCGCGCTGCACCACATCCCGACCGGCGCCGTCTGGACCGGCGAGGAGATCGCGAAACGTCAGGCGGCCCTTGCCCCGCACCTAGCGTGGGAGGTGGTGGAAAGCCTGCCCGTGTCCGAGGACATCAAGAAGCAGAAGGGCGACTGGCGCACCCACATCGCCAACTACAAGACCAGCCTTCAGAACCTTGCGGACAAGGGGCTGGAGACGATCTGCTACAACTTCATGCCGGTGCTGGACTGGACGCGCACCGATCTTGCCTTCCGCGTTCCGCATGGCGGCACCTGCATGCGGTTCGACCTGATCGACTTTGCCGCCTTCGACATCCACATCCTGCAACGCCCCGCTGCCGCGTCCGATTTCGGCCCTGACGTGGCCACGCAGGCTGCCGAACGCTTTGCCGGCATGACGGAAGACCGCAAGCGCGAACTGGCCCGCAACGTGACCATGGGCCTGCCGGGATCGACGGAAAGCATGTCGATCCCCGACGTGCGCCGCCATCTGGCCGAATACGACAACCTCGACGCCGACCGCCTGCGCCGCCACTTCATCGACTTCCTTGAAGAGGTCGTGCCCACGGCCGAGCGCCTTGGCATGCGGCTCTGCTGTCATCCGGACGATCCGCCCTTCCCGCTTCTGGGCCTGCCGCGGATCATGTCCTCGGCCGCCGATTACCGGGCCGTGCTGGACGCGGTGGACAGCCCCGCGAACGGGATGACGCTCTGCTCCGGCTCTCTTGGTGCGCGGCCGGACAACGACCTGCCCGCGATCATGCGCGAATTCGCCCCCAAGGTGCACTTCCTGCACCTGCGCAACGTCACGCTGGAGGAACCGGGGATGCCCGCCTCCTTCCACGAGGCCGAGCATCTGGGCGGCGGCACCGACATGGTCGCCCTCATCGCCGAGGTGCTGCGCGAGGAAGCCCGCCGGAAGGCCGAAGGCCGCCGCGACCACCAGATCCCCATGCGGCCAGACCACGGTCAGGACATCATCGACGACCTGAACCGGAAGGGTCAGCCCGGCTATCCTACCATCGGGCGCCTGAAGGGGCTGGCCGAACTGCGCGGCATCATGACCGCGCTGTCGCATCCGGCGGTGACCTTCTGATGCGGGTCCGGATGCCGCATTACGACCCGGTCGCACATGGCTGCGGGATCGTCCACATCGGGACCGGCGCCTTCCACAAGGCGCATCAGGCCGTCTATACCGACACGGCGCTGGAACATGGCGGCGACTGGCGCATCACGGGCGTCAGCCTGCGCAGCGCGGACGTCGCCCGGACGCTGAACCCGCAGAACGGGCGTTATCTCCTCCTCACGCGCGACGAGGAAGGCGACAGCGCCCGCCTGATCGCCAGCATCGACCGCGTGCTGGTGGCCCCCGACGACCCCGAAGCCGTGATCGCCGCCATCGCCGATCCCGCAACGCGCATCGTGACGATCACGGTGACGGAAAAGGGCTATGGGGTGGACCGGGCGACGGGCGGGCTGGATCCGGCCCACCCCGCCATCGCGCAGGATCTGGCGGCAATGGTCCCGACCGGCCTGATCGGCTTTCTGGTCGCCGGGCTGGCGCGGCGCAAGACGCCGCTGACGATCCTCAGCTGCGACAACCTGCCCGAGAACGGGCACATCACCCGCAGGCTGGTCACCGAATTCGCCCGCCACCGCGATCCGGCGCTGGCGGACTGGATCACGAAAAACGTGCGCTTCCCGTCGTCGATGGTGGACCGGATCACCCCCGCCGCAACCGACAAGACGTTGGCCGATGCCGCCGCCCTGCTGGGTCATCCCGACGCCGCGGCCGTAGAGACGGAGCCCTTCACCCAATGGGTGATCGAGGACGACTTCGCCGCCGGTCGCCCCGCGTGGGACAAGGCGGGCGCGGTCTTCGTGGCGGACGTGGCGCCGTATGAGAAGATGAAGCTGCGCATGCTGAACGGTGCGCATTCACTGCTGGCTTATGCAGGCTTCATCGCCGGATACGACACGGTGGCCGAAGCCATGAAGGACGCGAACCTGCGCCGGATCGCGGAACGGCAGATGATCGCGGCAGCGGCGACGCTGCCCCCGGTGCCAGGGATCGATCTGGATGCCTACCGCGTGGAGTTGCTGGCCCGGTTCGCCAACAGTGCCATCGCCCACCGAACCTATCAGATCGCGATGGACGGCACGGAAAAGCTGCCACAGCGCATCATGGCCCCCATGGCCGAAAGCGACACCCCCGAAGCTTTCGCCTTCGCCCTCGCCGCATGGATGCGCTACTGCGTCGGCCGCACCGAAAGCGGAGAGACCTATGCCCTGAGGGACCCGCGTGAAGCACAGATCACGGCTGTCCTGGCCGGCGCGGAACAGGATGCCGCACGGATTCAGAAGGCGCTGTCGCCGCTTTTGCCGCCCCATGACGGCCGGATGGTCGCAGAGCCGCTGCGCCGGATGCTGAAGGATGGAATGGCTACCACGATTGCCGGCTATGGAGCGAACGCTTGAGAGACCCGGTAAGCGTTTCAACGCAGCACATCCACATGTGCTGCGACGAAAGTCCTTGCAATCTAGGGGTCTTGCTCAACCTTGCTAGCTTAGGGAAAGGTGAGAGGCTGGACAGCGACCCCTTCTATTATAAACCAATAACTTACACTGGTGTTTGTAACGATGTAACGGCTGTCGAGATGGAACAGTTTTTGAGCCGGCGACTTTTTCTGAACATCAGCACCCTTGACGGCATTCAGCGTTCTCCAGGCGCCAACCGGGAACTTGTCCGGATGCCAGCCACCCTGCGATACTCGCGTGGGGTCATTCCGGTTTCCTTCAGAAACATCCGATTGAAGTTGGACAGGTTGGTGTATCCGGCTTCAAAACATACCTCCGCATCCTTGTTTCTGCCAGTAAAGACCGTGCGCGGGAAATGCGAACCTCCCTTTGATAGCTTGAAAAGGTCATCCCCGTGAGCGCCTTGAAGCTGCGGGAGAAGGTTGAGGCATCGGCTCCCACGCGGTGGGCCGCTTCAGCCATGGTGATTGCGGGCGTTGATTGAAGAAGCTGCATCGCGTCGTTGACCCTCGCACGCGGGCCTTTCACTGAAGGGGTGTAGCTGGAAACGAAGCCGGGGCTCGCCAGCAGGCGGGCATTAGCTGACGTCGCGAACCCGCTGAGGATCTCCACAAAGAGCCCCAAGCCCTGCCCTGGTGGCGCCTGTTCAAGCGCCACCACGAGGGCTCCTATCTCAGCTGCCTCGTGCCCGGAAAGCTCAATACCCCGTTCGGACAGCGGCGCGAGAAGATGGAGCACCTGCAACTCCGCCAGCCCCTGCCGCATGAGGTTTTGCGCATCGAATTGAAGCACGTAGTCCCGCCCCGGAGCGGTCAGCCCGGGAGACACCCAGTTGTGCGGGAGGTTGCTGCCGCACATGGTGACATGGCCAGGTTCGAACGGTCCGATATAATCCCCGACATAGGCAAAGCCTCTCGCGTCGGGAATGAAATGGATTTCCCATTCGGGATGATAGTTCCAGGTGCAGAGGGGATGCGGGTAATCGTCCCGCCGGACAAGATACGAGCGATCCGGAGGCATGCGGATGTTTTCGCGTGTGGCTTGGGTGGGACGAAGCGGCGTCGGCCATTCCAGCCTGTCCGTCTTCGGCACCCTTTCCTTTGCCCTGCCCCCGGCGCGCGTATCCCCTTCCGACAATGCTCCGCGCATGCGCGACCGCCATTTCACTTCGATTACTGCCGAATAAGTATCACTTTTTCATGTCTCTGCAGCTAGTGACAGCTTTGGAAGTGGGTCAATCTCAATGTTCACATTCGGGAGAGGTCCCGGGCTCTTGGGAGGAGATCATTGTGAAGCTGACAATCGTGACCGCCAGTGTTCTGGCGGCCCTGCTGGGCACTGCCGCCTGGGCCGCGCCGGTGTGCAATGACGATCTGCGCGTGCTGGCGCAGCCGCGGGACGGCCTAACGCTTCTGGAGGAGTATGTCGACGAGTTCGAGGAGCTTTCGGGAGCCGGATTCGAGATCGACTACCTGAACGAGAACGACCGCCGCACGAAGTCGCAGGCGGACGCGTCCACGGTCGGAAGCTACAACGTCTATTACGTCGATGAGGCGAACCTGCCCCTGTTTGCTTCCTCGGACTGGATCGTGCCATTGGATGGCTTCTATCCGGCTGAATACGATTACGATGATTTCGACGCCGGCATGCGCAGTGCCGCGACCTATGACGGCAAGCAGTGGTTCGCACCCATCCAAGGCGGCGGCGATCTGATGGTGTATCGCACGGATCTTCTGGAAAAAGCCGGGATCGAGCCGCCGAAGACATGGGAAGACTACAAGGGGGCCGTGGCCGCGCTTCATGATCCGGACAACGGTGTCTACGGCGTCGCGTTGCGTGGCCAGCGCGGGTCGGGCGCCAACGTCTGGCGCTGGCTGCCCCTCTTCGCTGCCAAGGGCGGCAAGTGGGTCGATGAGGCCGGGAACTTCACGTTCAACTCAGACGCGGCCGTTCAGGCCACCGAGGAATACCTCGATCTGTTCCAGTATTCCGCACCGGGCACGCAAACGGGTTCATTCGATGAATCGACCGGCGCGTTCCGATCCGGCAAGGTCGCGCTGCTGATCGAATCGGCACCGCTTGGGGCGATGTCCAAGGACCCGTCGCAAAGCCAGGTCGTGGACACTGTGGCCTTCGCTCCCCCGCCCGAGCCGCTTCCGGGTGCGGGCTACGCCCATGGTTTCGCCATCGCCTCGCGTGCCAATGCGAACGACGAAGACAAGGCCTGTGCCGGCCTGTTCGTGGCGTGGGCGACGTCCAAGGAGCAGGAGGCGCGCCGTCTGGCCGAAGGCCAGCCCGGCGAGCTGACGCGCAAGAGCACGTTCGAGAGCCAGGAATACGTCGACACCTTCGGGGAGAACCTTTCCCAGGCGATGGCCGCCACTGGCGCCAAGACGGAGGTGCTCTTCTGGCAAGACCCGCGTTGGCAGGAACTGGGCAACGCCTGGGGTATCAAGCTGGAAGAGCTGATCACCGGCTCGCGCACCGATGTGAAGGGCGCCTTGGATGAGCTGGAAGCCTTCGCAAAGCAACTCTGAGACCTGAATACAGCCGGATGCGCTCTCTGCGCCTCCGGCTTCTTTCTCGATTCTTGCCAGACGGGTGCACAGATGCGGACGGGGCGATCACTTCCCTATGTCTTTCTTGGCCCGGCTCTGGCGGTGATGGTCATCCTCGCCGCCGTGCCGACGCTTTTTGCCATCAACATATCGCTTCAGAACCGGACGCTCAGCACACCCGCGGCCGACTATGTGTGGTTTGCCAACTATTTTCGGCTGTTCGGGGATGAGCGTTTCCTCAACGCGCTCTGGGTGTCCTTGAAGTGGGAGTTGCTGACCGTGTCGGCCACGATGGCGGTCGGCATCGGCCTTGCCATCGCCATGTTCGAAGCCGCGAGCCCGCGGTGGCGTGCGATCCTGACCATCCTGTTCATGATCCCGGTTCTTCTGCCCCGCGTGTGCGCCGCCTTCGTCTGGAAGTTCTCGTTCCACCCACTTTACGGTGCAGTGACTTGGCCCGTGCGTGCCATCACGGGTGAAACGCCGGACATTCTGGCATCCCCCGCAGGCGCGATGCTGGCGGTGGCGTTCGTCGATGTCTGGCAATGGGGGCCGCTGTTCGCCGTCATCATCTTGAAGCTGCTGGAAGCCCTGCCCCCGCAACCGATTGAGGCCGCGCGCATCGACAAGGCAAAGGGTTGGGAGATCCACCGTTACATCACCCTGCCGATGCTGAAGCTGCCGCTGATCTCCCTGCTTCTCGTGAAAGCGATCGAATCGCTGCGCTCCTTTGACCTTGTCTACGTGATGACGCGCGGCGGGCCGGGCGTCTCGACCGAAACGCTGGACATGTATGCCTATTCCCAGGGCTTCATCGAGGCGGGCAACATCTCCTATGCGTCCTCCATGGCGGTGATCATGATGGTGCTGACGGTGGTTCTGTTCACGGCCATCTGGAAAAGGTTGAACCGATGAAGATGTCCACCCTTCTTCTGCGCGCCCTGCTGGTCCTTGCCTCGCTGATCGTGGTGTTGCCACTTGTCTGGACGCTTCTGAACGCGTTCAAGACCAATGCCGACCTGCTGGTCAGCACGCCCAAGTTGTGGTTCACGCCTGTCTGGGACAACATGGACTATGTGTTGAACCGCCGGTCGGTGTCACGGGCGCTCATCAACTCGCTGGTGATCTGTTCGTCCGCCGTGGGCCTCGGGGCGCTGCTGGGGGTGCCCGCCGCCTATATGATCGCGCGCCACAAGAACCGTGTAACGCGCGAAACGCAGTTCTTCGCATTGTCGCTCCGCTTCCTGCCACCCGTTGCCGTGGCCATTCCCATGATGGTGATCTGGCTCAGCCTCGGGCTCTACGACAGCCGAACCGCCCTGATCGTGACCTACATGACGATCACTGTGTCGATCACCATCTGGCTGTCGATCCCCGCCTTCGAACGCGTGCCCATTTCGGTCGAGGAGGCGGCACGGGTGGACCAGCTTGGCCCCTATGCTACCTTTTTCCGAATCGCGCTTCCGATCGCGCGGCTGCAGATCCTGTCGGCGATCGCATTTTCGTTCATCCTCGTGTGGAACGAGTTCCTGCTGGCGATGATGCTGACCACCTCGAAGGCCAGGACGCTGCCGATCATCGCCTCCGAGATGTCCCAGCTTGGCATGAACGTGCCTTGGGGCATCCTGAACGCGGCCGTGGTGCTGTTGTCGCTGCCGCCGCTCATCCTGCTCGCGCTGATCGGCGCCGGTTTGAACTCCGCCTTTTCCAAGAAAACCACCCGGGACTGACCCATGAAAGCTTCCGTTCTTGAACGTGTCGGCGAGGCGCGCCTTCGCACCATCCTTTCCAAAGCAAGCGAGGTCCGGTGATGGCGACCGTCGAATGCCGCGATCTGTGCAAATCTTACGGGTCCCAGGAAGTCATCCGCAACTTCAACCTTTCAGTGGCGGATCATGAATTCGTGGTGTTTCTCGGGCCGTCGGGCTGCGGAAAGTCGACCATTCTGCGGATGATCGCGGGGCTGGAGGAGATCTCGGCGGGCAAGCTGATGATCGGGGGGACCTGCGTGAACGACCGCGATCCTGGTGACCGCGGCATCGCGATGGTGTTTCAGAACTACGCGCTCTATCCGCACATGACGGTGCGCGAAAACATCACTTTCGCGTTGGAACGTGCTGGCGTGAAGAAACCCGACATTGATACCCGCCTGTCCCCTGTGGTGGACTCGCTGGGGCTTGATGTCCATCTGAACCGCAAGCCCACGGAACTGTCCGGCGGGCAGCAGCAGCGCGTCGCCATCGCGCGCGCGATGATCAAGACCCCGGACGTCTTTCTGTTCGACGAACCTCTCTCCAACCTCGACGCGAAGCTTCGCGGCCATCTGCGGGTTGAGATCGCCAAGCTGCACCGGAGCCTGAGATCCACCTCGATCTATGTCACCCATGACCAGTTGGAGGCGATGACCCTGGCCGATCGTATCGTGCTGATGAACAAGGGCCAGATCGAACAGATGGGAACGCCCGAAGAGATTTATTCGCGTCCTGCCACCCTGTTCGCCGCGGGATTCATCGGCACGCCCAACATGAACTTCTTCGAACTGGAGGCAAGCGAGGGTCGGCTGCGTGATGGGGCACTGGACCTGCCGGCGCCCGCCGCTGTGCCGAGCGGCAAGGTCACGCTGGGTGTTCGCCCGGGCGCGGTGCATCTGGTGCCCGAGGGCACGCCCGACGCCATTCCCGCCATGGTCGAGCGTGATGAATTTCATGGGGAAAGCCGCCTCATTTCGCTCAGGAGCGGCGCGCACCTCTTCACGTCGGCCGTTCCGGCCACGACCCAAATACATGAAGGCGAATCGGTCTGGGCACGCTTCGACGCCTCTGCGTTGCACTTCTTTGATACCGAACGCGGCCACCGTTTATAAAGACAGGCCGCGGCTGAAGGCCAGATAATCAGGCCAGGCACTGACAAGGGACAAGGCTCAGGTCGTTGCGTTCAAAGCGGCGGCAGAGGCCGCGTGGCGTGCCACCCATTGACGTCAACTCTGTGCAGAAGCGTTTCGTATCGACCGGCTTCTGCAGGCACTAAAACGCTTGGAGACACCCAGCGTCTACCCCTCGGCATGCACCTTGCAGCCACTTCTGCTCGACATCCAAGACCTCGACGAACTCCTGCTGCGGAGGCTCCCGGCCGCTGTCTTGGGCGCAGAAAAGGTTGTGCAGCTTTCACCAATCCGTGCCTTTGCACGCCAGCGTCAGCCCGTATGCTCCCTAGCGATCTGGTTCAGTTTCGTGGGGGCCACAGTCGGAACTTGGGACTCAAAGCGTAGGCACGGTGTAGCATCCATGCTGGCACAGATGCCGGAAGGGGCATCGCAGGGCGGGTTCAGCAGAATCTTATTGCGATCAGCCGGACACCAGAAGCGGCGATTAATGTTCTCGTAGTAAACTTCTGCCACCAAGCTGAAGGATCCTGGAATGCAGCTTGCGCGCCAGCGGCGTTCCGGGTCCTGCCATAACGCGGCCGAAGGTCGGTTCTGGCGACCATGCCGGAGCAGGCCTGCGAGGGCGTCAATCGGCCGGTCGGAAGCTGGGAAAGCGGTCATCATTGTGAAAGCGACTGTCCTGCGAAGCTTCACTGCACCCCCTATCAAACGTTTGCCGGGAACAGCCGGCGCTGGTTCCTGTTGACCTGCTGCACAGGTAGGAGAACGATATGGACGACACACGGGTTTGGGCTTTCGAACGAGGCCTGTGGCAGGCGACCGACGAGCGGTATCACGAGCGGGTCGATCCCGAATGCATCATGGCCCTGAGTCATGAGCCATATCTGGCCAGCGGCGAGGACGCGATCTCCGCTGTCAGCGGCACCCCGGAATGGGATGAGGTCGAATTCTCGGACGACACGATCTCCCGCCCCCAGGAAGGTCTGATCGTGGTCGGTTATCGGGTCAGGGCCGCCAAGGGCGACAACATCTTTACAGCGGCCTGCACCTCCGTCTATCGCCGTCGCGCGCACGAGGACTGGACGGTGGTGCAGCACGCTCAGGTCGCCCTCGGGAACTGACCCGCTTTCCCGACAAGGATATGGAATGAACAAAGCAGCAGTTGTGACCGGCGGCAGCGCCGGGATCGGTCTTGCGATCGCGGACCGGCTGGCGCGTGCCGGTTGGGATGTTGCCATCCTGGCGCGCGGCAAGGAACGGTTGGAAGAGGCGCGTGTCCATCTGGCGAAACGAGGTGCCCGAGTGCTCGCCCTGCCGGTGGATGTGGCTGACGCGGAGGCCGTGAACGCCGCCGCCGACCGGATCGAGGCGGAGCTGGGGCCAATCGGCGCCTGGGTGAACAACGCTATGTCGACAGTCGTCTCCAAAGCCGACCAGATCACGCCCGAGGAATACCAGCGTGTGACGGCCACCACCTATCTGAGCCAAGTCTATGGAACCCTCGCCGCGTTGCGTCACATGAAGCCGCGACGGATGGGATCGATCGTGCAGATTTCCTCCGGCCTTGGCATTCGCCCGGCGCCGCTGCAGGCGGCGTATTGCGGTGCGAAGGCGGCGGTCACCGGGTTCACCGATGCGCTGCGGGCCGAACTGCTCGCGGACGAGGTTCCGGTCAAACTCAGCGTGGTCTACCTGCCAGCGGTGAACACTCCGCAGCCTGACTGGGCGCGCAATCACACGGGGCACCAGCAGATCCTGCCCGACCCGCTGTTCGATCCGCGTCTTTGCGCCGAGGCCACGTTATCCGCCATCCGGCACGGGCACCGTGATGTCTGGGTGGGGCGCACCACCATGCAGATGGCGCTGGTGCAGGCGATCAGTCCCTCCTTCGCGGACCGTCAGGTGGGCAGCTTCATCGACGCCCAGATGGGCGCCCCGGTCGGCAGCAAGGACGGCAACCTCTACGAACCTGGCGAAGGGCCGGCCCGGATCGATGGGATCTCCACCGACCGCATGTTGCGGACACGGCAGGAATTCATCACTTCGCGCCACGTCGGGCTGGTGAAAGCGGGTCTTGCGGCCAGCCTGCTGCTGGGCGGGGCGGCGGTTGGAGCCGTCGCCGCGCGCGCCCTTGCGCGCCGTTGAGCCTGATCTCGGCCCGCCTTGACGGGCCGGACCCCTTTCGCCACGACCGTAAACATGTGCGGCCAAGCTTCTGTTTTGGATTCGGGATTGCGGGACCAACAAGCTGGAATCCTTGAGTGTATGGACCTTGAAGGCCCGGGAATGTGTTGTGCGGAAGAAGGAGGACGACCATGACCCAGAAGCAGACACCCCGCGGACGTGCCCAGGATCGCCGGCTTGTTGCGGGCGGACAAGACCATGAGGTCCGATACGAGGCCCGCAAAGAAGGCGTCTCGAAGCAGGAGGTGAAGGACGCCATCAAGGATGTGGGCAACAGCCGCACCCGCGTCGAGGGCAGGTTGGAGAAGAAGGACTGATGATCCTTGGGGCTGCTTTCGCTCTACAGGAACTTATGTCGTCTTTGGACTGCCGTGTCGCCAACCATGTGCCATGGCCGCTGCTGGCTGTCCTACTGCGCCCGGTGCATCTGAACGCGATCCGGTGACACATCACCAATCCAAAGTGATCCACGCGGGGGCGTGATCAGAAGGCTTGTCCCATCCACGGACATGAGCGTCGACCCCCGTTGTTCGCAAGACCGGAGCAAGTGCCGGCGACAGCAGAAGGTGGTCGATCCTCAAGCCGTCGTTTCGGCCATAGGCATTCCGCATGTAGTCCCAGAATGTGAAGATTTTCTCTTCGGGATGGCGCGCCCGGATGGCATCGATCCACCCCGAGGCGCATAGGCGCTCGAACGCATGTCGTACGTCCGGGTGGAACAACGCATCCTCTCTCCACCGCTCGGGCTTGTAGACATCGAACTCCGTCGGAATGATATTGAAGTCTCCCACAAGAATGATCGGGATCTTCGCCTCCAGCAAGGCGGCCGCATGACGTTCCAGCCGGCCGAGCCAGGCAAGCTTGTCATCGAATTTCGATCCGGGTCGCGGATTGCCGTTCGGCAGATAGACGCAGCCGATCAGCATGCCTTCTACGGCCGCTTCGAGATAACGCGCCTGTCCGTCTTCCGCGTCGCCCGGCAGTTGATCGCGTGTCAGAACCGGATCGGCATCGCGCGCCAGGATCGCGACACCATTCCACGCGCGCTGCCCTTTCCAGACGGCACCATACCCTGCACGTTGCAGCGCTTCCGCCGGAAAGGTGTTCTGGGGGCACTTCAACTCCTGCAGGCATACGACGTCAGGGGCCGCCTCGGCGAGCCATTGCAGCAGAAGGGAAAGCCGGCCACGAACGCCGTTGATGTTGAACGTCGCGATCTTCATCCAAACCAACGGAGGACGCGGCCCGCCAGTTCCACCTCGCCCTCGGACGCGGTGCGTCAGGAGGCTTTGCTGCGCGGTGTCCATCAGCCCCTCCAGAAGTGCCCTGCTCAGCGGGTTCTCAGAGACGCCCGGCACCGGGCCCAGTGACCCACGATCACGTCGCACCTTTGTCGGCAGGTCGAGAGGATACGGCCGCAGTATGGTCCCCCGAGATCCTAAAGAACGCCAAACGGCGCGGCCGACGAGGTAGATCTGAAAGGACATGCCGCCCACAGGTTTGAGCCGGCAGCCGACGATCAACGGCACGCCAGTGGTGGCTCCCGGGCAACCCGCAGTGGCGGCTCTCGCCGCGAACAGAGGAGCTTAGGTTCCTCCTGAGTGGCGGCCCATCCGGCACCAGGATGAGCATAGCAGGCTGGTCTAGGACCTTGGTTTTGTCTTGAGGTCCAATCTGGACGCGGCACCTTCTAGTGGATCCGCAACGTGATGCCTGCGGGCCAGCAAAGGATTTTAATGAAACCAAGCTTTGTGTCGAACAAGTATAAACCTCCGCGGAAAAGTCAGTCATTCCAAAACGGACTTGCTCGTTCCGAACCGGATCTTGCCTCCTTTAAGTCATAGGGTGACCCTGTCGTGACAATCACCGGCGCGAGGGATCATGACACGCATCTTCAAGAACACGGGCGATGTCGGACTGACAATGGCCGACCTGATCCACATGCGCGAGGCGCGAGCTGAGGCGGTCTCGGCCGATGGCACGCTGATCGCGAGCATCGAGAACACTTCGGGCCTGCCACAAGTCTGGATGCGGGCCGCGGCAGGAGGAGCCGCCTGGAAGGTGACGGATTTGCCTGAGCGTGTGGTGCAGATGGCCTTCTCGCCTGTGGGTCGCGACCTTTTGGTCACGATCGATTGCGGCGGGGACGAGCGGTTCCAGTTCCACCTCCTCTCCGACGGGACGGGGCCAGCGCGCGCCCTGACCGCGGCTCCAGGGGTCGTCCATGTCTGGGGGGCCTGGTCACCCTGCGGCACGAGGATCGCCTATGCGTCCAACGCTCGCGATGCACGCATCATGGATATCCATGAGATGACGGTCGCAACGGGTGCAACCCGCTTTCTGCACAAGGGGCACGGCTTTCAAGAAGCGATCGCCTGGACGCCGGACGGCGCAGGACTGCTGCTGCGAGATTCTTTGCACGGAACGAATCAGCAGTCTCTCGCCCTGCTCGACATCGCGACGGGGCATGTTCGCAACCTTGCCCCTGAAACGGGGCGCACGCGCTATGTCGCGGCCCGTATGGCAAAAGACGGCAGCGGCATCCACCTGATTTGCGACCAGGGAAAGGAGTTTCACGCCCTGCAATGGCTGGATCTTGCCAAGAACCAGATCACGCCGCTGATCGTGGTGGAAGGTCGGGACATCGACCTCTGGGCGCCACATCCCGATGGTGCTCAGGCCTGGGTAGTGGTGAACGAGGAAGGGGCGTCACGCCTCGCCCTCATGCCGCTGGTGGGAGGTGATGGGGTGGATATCGCTCTGCCCCTTTATGGAGTTATCCAGTCTCTGAAGGTGCTGCCCGATGGGCAACTCCTGATGACGTTGGAGGGACCGAATGATCCCGCCGATCTGTGGCGCCACGACCCGACGGCCGGCACATGGACCAACTTGTCACAGGTGCCGAAGGCGGGGGTTCGTCTGGCCGATCGGCCGATGCCTGTCGTCGCACGGCTGCCGGGGGTCAATGGGGCGGCGGTTCCGCACCTCGTCTATGCGCCGACGGGCGAACGTCCTGCCGCCGGCTGGCCCGTGCTGTTCATCGTACATGGCGGGCCTGAGGCACAGTGGCGCCCGACCTTCCGCGCCGACATCCACCACTACACCTCGCACGGGATCATGGTGGTGGCGCCGAACGTGCGCGGTTCCACCGGCTATGGCCGCGCATGGCAGGAGGCCGACGATGTCGAGAAGCGCATGGACAGCGTCGGCGACCTGATCGCGCTGGCCCGCAGTTTTGCAGCGCGCGAGGATGTGGACGCCACAAGGATCGGCGTCATGGGGCAATCCTATGGCGGCTTCATGGTGCTGGCGGCCCTGACCGAAGCGCCGGACCTTTGGCGCACCGGCATCGACATCTATGGCGTGGCGAACTTCACCACGCTGATGGAAACGACGGGTCCGTGGCGCGCGGCACTGCGGGCCGCCGAATATGGCGATCCTGTGGCGGATGCGGCCTTTCTGGCCGACGTGTCGCCCGTGAAGCATCTGGACCGTGTCACCGCCCCACTGCTGGTCATCCACGCCACCGATGATCCGCGCGTGCCGATGGAGCAGGGCGAGCAGGTCTTCGCCCGCCTGCGTGGCCGTGGCCACGCGGTGGAGATGCTGAGGATCGAGCACGAGGGCCACGGCTTCGTCCGGCTTCGAAATCGCCTGACCGTCTTCGGACGCATCGCCGATTGGCTGGCCCGCACCCTCTGATTTCAAAGGAGAGCCCGATGAAACCGCTTCTGCCCGCCCTGCTGCTGGCCCTTCCCCTTCCGGCCTTGGCCGCGACGCCCGACACGGCGCTGGTCATGGCCTACAACATCGACGCGATCAGCACATTCGATCCCGCGCAGGTGGCCGAGGTGGTCACGGACGAGATCCTGACCAACACCTGCGATGCCCTTGTGGACTTCGATCCGGGCGATGAGGCGAACTTCATCCCGTCGCTTGCGGAACGTTGGGATGTGGCAGAGGATGGCCAGACGATCACCTTCCACCTGAAGGAGGGTCTGGTCTTTCCCGACGGAACGCCCGCCACCGCCCGTGACCTGATCTGGTCGATGCACCGCGTGCTGAGCCTTGGTTACGGCAATGCCGCGCAGCTGACCGATTTCGGCTTTACCGCGGAGAACATGGCCGAACGCATCACCGCGCCAGATGACCGGACGGTGATTCTATCGCTGGACCGCCCCTACCCTGTCAACCTCGTCATGGGCTCCATCGGGGCGAACAGGGTATCGTTCCTCCTGAACCGGGCCGAGATCGAGCCGAACGCCCAAGGCGAGGACATGGGCAACGCATGGCTGGGCGCGCGCACGGCTTGCGTCGGACCTTATACGCTGGCTCGCTGGAACTCGGGCGAGTCGGTAATGCTGGAGGCGTCGGAGCGTTATGCAGGCCCAGCCCCTGCCCTTCCGCGCATCCTGATCCGCCATGTGGCAGAGCCGGGAACACAGCGGCTGATGCTGCAGCACGGTGATGTCGACATCGCCCGCAACCTCAACCCTGACGACCTTGTGGCGGTGGCGGAGATGGACGGGCTGCGCGTGGATACTGCCCTGAAGCCCTCGATGTTCTACATGGCGATGAACCTGTCACAAAAGCCGTTCGACGACCCGAAGGTGCGTCTCGCGATGCGCTACCTGATCGACTATCAAGGCTTGGGTGATACGGTGATGAACGGCATAGGCGTGCCGCGAGCCAGCTTCGTCCAACTCGGTGCCTACGGAGCGCTGGATGAGGAGGCGGGCCAGCCCTTCAACCTCGACATCGAAAAGGCACGGGCGCTGCTGGCCGAGGCGGGATATCCAGAGGGCTTCACCGTATCGCTGATCCTCGGCTCCCATGCCTATGCGGATCCTATCGCGCAGACGATCCAGGAGGCGGCGGCCAAGGTCGGCGTGACGTTCCAGATCGAGCGCATGGCCAACTCCCAACTGTTCGCCAAGACCCGCGCGCGGGAGTTCCAGGCCGCCATGCTCGGCTTCAAGACGTCCGTGCCCGACGCACATGGCATGGCCTCACGCCACGTCGCGAACCCCGACAATGGGGCCGGCGCGGGGCTGGGCCAATATCCAAGCTGGCGGTCGGCGTATCATGACCCGGCGATGAACGCGCGGGTGGAAGATGCGCTGTTCGAACGCGACCCCGCCACCCGCACCGAGATGTATCACCAGCTTCAGCGCGACGTCATGCAGGACGGGCCGCAGGCCTATATCATGCAAACCATGGAATCCGCGGCCCTGTCCGACGCGGTGACCGAATGGACATGGAACGGCTTCCGCACCTATTACGATCTGGCCGCAAAATGAACGTGGGCAGCACAGGCTGGAACACCGCGGAAATCGATCACTTGGTGGACACGCTGGAAACGGATTGCCTGCTGATCCTTCAGGGCGGCCGCACCGTCTACTCCTATGGCGACGTCACGCACCGCTACCTCTGCCACTCTATGCGCAAGTCCTTTCTGGCCGCGCTGATGGGGCAGGATGTGGAGGCGGGGATCATCCGCCTTGACGCGACGCTGGAGGAGTTGGGCATCGACGACAACGAAGGTCTGTCGGCGGTGGAGCGGAAGGCGCTGGTCCATGATCTGCTGACCGCCCGCTCAGGGATCTATCATCCGGCGGGCTATGAGACCGAGTGGATGAAGTCGATCA
The DNA here is from genome assembly GCF_051195255.1 of Falsirhodobacter sp. 1013. Taxonomy (NCBI): domain Bacteria; kingdom Pseudomonadati; phylum Pseudomonadota; class Alphaproteobacteria; order Rhodobacterales; family Paracoccaceae; genus Falsirhodobacter; species Falsirhodobacter sp. 1013. The sequence goes on from NZ_JBNJLK010000001.1 coordinate 157,754, forward strand.
AGGAAAAGCGCCATTCCCACGGGCCAGGCACATTCTGGTGCTACAACAACTGGGACTTCAACGCGCTTGGCACGATCTTCGTGCGGGCGACGGGGCAAAGCGTGGCGGAGGCCTTCGCGGCGCGCATCGCCCGGCCGCTCGGGTTCCAAGACTTCGATGCCGCCCGCGACGCCTGGACAGAAAGCTTCGTCGAAAGCCGCCACGACGCTTATCCCTTCCGGCTCTCCTCGCGCGATCTGGCGCGGTTCGGGCAGATGTTCCTGCAAGGCGGCATGTGGGAGGGGCGCCGTATCCTGCCCGACGGTTGGGCGGAGGAGAATGTCATGCCCTATTCGCATGCCGGCACCCGCGGGGCCTATGGCTACATGTGGTGGCTGGAACGCGACGGGGTCTTCGCTCCGGGCTGCGTGACGCCGCGCGGCAGCTATGCCGCCGTGGGCGCGGGTGGGCATTACTGCCTTGTGGTGCCGGAGCGTGACATGGTGATCGTCCACCGCGTGAACACCGACATCAAGGGACGGACGATCAGCAAGCACGGCTTCGGCCGCCTGCTGCGCGCCATCTTCGCGACCAGCGCGCAGCCTGCCCAGCAGGGGATCATTCCTGCCCAGTGATTGCCCAATGCCGGTCTGGCAATTCTTCATCGCCAGCCTTGTCATTGACCTGAGCGTGTCTCGGACCGCCTCCTGACAGGACCAATCCTGCGCCGGAGGCACGTCATGGAACTCAAGCTCCTTGAGGATTTTCTTTGTCTGAACGACACGCGCAACTTTTCCCGCGCGGCGGAAGCGCGCAACGTCACCCAGTCGGCACTGTCCAAGCGCATCCGCACGCTGGAACACTGGCTAGGTGCGACATTGGTCGACCGATCCTCTTATCCGATCGAACTGACACCGGAAGGCGCCGCCATGGTGCCACAAGCGCGAGAGCTGGTGGCCACGTTCCTGGGCATGCGCTCGGGCATCCGGGCCTTCGCCACGCCGGGGCGCAACTGCATCCGGCTGGCGGCGTTGCACACGCTGCGCGTGGCCTTCCTGCCCGAATGGCGTCAGAGGATCGAGGCGGCGACTGGCCCTCTCGTGATCGAAAACACGGGCTCCTTCGCCGCCTATGCCCAGACCCTTCGCCAATTCCGCAATGGAGAGACGGACCTTCTCCTGACATATGCCCATGCATCGGTCGCGAACGGTCTTTGTCCGGAAGAGTTCGAATCCTGCCTCCTTGGGCATGACCGGCTTTTACCTCTGTCCGCGCCGGGGACGGACGGGCGACCGCTGCACCAGCTCGACGCCGGGGGCGTCGTCAATTTCCTGAGCTATGGCACGTCTTCATTCTTCGCGCGTGCCTTGGCCCCACTGCTGAGTGAGCGGCCCATGGGGTTGAATGTCGCCGCCACCAACGCGATGAGCGTAGGACTTCAGTCGCTGGCCAAAGTCGGATGCGGCTTTGCCTGGATTCCCGAGACGCTGGCCCTCCCCGACCTGCGATCGGGTGAACTGGTGCTCGCAGGTGGTCCGGAATGGGTGCTGGAGCTGGAGGTAAGGCTTTTCCGTCACCGCCGCACCAAGCGTCCGGTGACGGAGCGGGTCTGGCACGCGGCGCAAGCCCTTCTGGCTGAGGAGCCCGCCAACGTCACCCCCTTGCGCCGCCGGAATTGAGCGTCAGGCGGGCAGCAACATCCGCGCCCCGATGATGTCGCCGATCAGGGACAGGTCGGGCAGATCGTCCAGTGCCAGCAGGCGCTCATACACATCCGCGCGGCCGGTGCAGTCCGTGAACTTCGCCCGGCGCTGGGCCTCCGTCAGCGGGTCGAGGATGGTGCCGCGGGCGTGGCTGCGCGATGCCTCGAAACAACGACCGTCCTTCAGCCGCAACGTCATGCGGTGCGCCGCCTTCAGCGCGGCCTTCTGCTCCTCTTCCGGCAGCAGGACCATCGCGATGCGCGGCAGAAGGGCGCGGATGTGCGGCGCCTGCGTCGCCTCGGGCGTGAAATCGGCCAGGTACAGCACATCCTGATGCAGCGCCCGTGCAAGACAATATTGCATCGAAAAGCGCGCCTCCATCTCGTCCTGCGGATCGGGGAAGGCAAGGTTGCGATAGTTCGCCAGCGCCACCGCGACCTCCACATGCTCCACATCGTCGGGGCCGAAGCCGTGCGTGTGCCGCAGGTCGTGGATCATGTCGATCGCGTTGTGGGTGGACCCGCAGCAGGGATGCAGTTTCGGCGACAGCCCTTCTATCCCGATGACATGCGGCCCCTCCTCGATGGTCCATGTCGCGTGAACACCCGCACCAAACAGCTCTCCGAACCCCTGCGGGCGTTCGAGGATGTCCGTCCGGCCCTGAAGGCCCGCCTTTGCGAACAGCGCCGCCTCGGTCGCGTTGCGCGCCGCGACGCCGGCGTGGAAGGGCTTGGCGGAGGTGCCGAACTGCCCTTTCGGCCCGCAAGCCGTGGAGGTGGCCAGCGACATCGCCTGCACCACATCCGCGCCCGCCAGCAGCGCCGCCCCGGCCGCGGACCCGATCGGCGCGACTGTGGAGGTTCCATGCCATCCGGCGGTGTAGTGATGCGGACGCACCCCCTGCCCCACCAGCGCCTGCGCCTCCAGTCCCGCAAGATAGGCATCGACCAGCTGCCGCCCCGTGGCCCCCACCGCCTGCCCAACCGCGATCAGCGCGGGCACCATGACGGCGGAAGCGTGACTCATCCCCGGCCCGAAGTTGTCGTCGAAATCGAGCGCATGGGCTGCGACACCATTGAGCAGCGCCGCGTCCGAAGGCGTGGCGTGGCCATGGGGGGTGGCGCAAGGGCCGCCAGCCGGTGGACGGGCGGTCAGGATGGCGCGCGTGGCCATGTCATCCTTCCCCGCAACAATGCAGGCGATGGTGTCGACAATCGCATCTACCGCCGCATGGCGGTCGGCGAGCGTGATCCGGCATCCGCCCGTCACGCGGGCGGCAATCTGTTCCAGAACGGTCATGGCGTCTCCTCAGACGGTGATGGCGGGGGCCGAGGCGGCGAGGAACTCGCGCGTGTAATCCTCGGCCACCTTGCCCGCGCGGACATCTGGCGCGGTGATCTCTTCCAAGATGCGTCCGTGCTGCATGATCGCTACGCGGTCGCACATGTGCGCGATGACGGCGATGTCGTGGCTGACCATCAGGTAGGTCAGCCCCAGCTCGCGCCGCAGGCGGGACAACAGGTTCAGGATCTCTGCCTGGACGCTCACGTCCAGGGCGCTGGTCGGTTCGTCCAGCAGCAGCATCTTCGGCTCCACGATCAGGGCGCGGGCGATGGCGATGCGCTGGCGTTGCCCGCCCGACAGCTCATGCGGATAGCGGAAGCGGAATTCCGGGCCGAGGCCGACATTCCGCAGCACCTCGTCGATGCGGCGCTGTTCGTCGCCAAGGCCCATCAGGCGCACGGGTTCCGCCAGCACCGCCTGCACCATCTTGCGCGGATGAAGCGAGCCGTAGGGGTCCTGAAACACCATCTGCATGGCGCGAAAATGCTCCTGCCGGCGGTGCTCGGGCAGTTCCCGCCCCTCGAACAGGATCGCGCCTTCATAATCGGTGTTCAGCCCCGCGACGGCGCGCAGGATGGTGGACTTGCCGCAGCCGGATTCGCCGATCAGGCCGTAGGACTCGCCGCGTTCGATGCGGAACTCCGCGCCCTGCACGGCCATCACGGCGCCGTCGTTGAAGCTGATGTTGAGGTTGACTGCCTCGAGAACCGTGTCCCTCATGCGAGCGCTCCCGTCCGCCATGTGTCGTCGCGCCGGATCACCGGCAGTTCGGCGCGCGGCTGGTCGAGCCGGGGAAGGCTTTCCAGCAGCGCGCGGGTGTAGGGGTGATTGGCCCGGCCCAGATCCTTCGCGGGCAGATCCTCCATCACGCGGCCGGCATACATCACCAGCACACGGTCACAGAAATCGGCCACGAGGTTCAGGTCGTGGCTGATGAAGATCAGGCTCGCCCCAGTGCGGTCCACCAGCTCGTCCAGCACGCTCAGCACCTGGCGGCGAACGGTCACGTCCAGGGCGGATGTGGGCTCGTCGGCGATGATCAGTTTCGGTTCGGGGATCAGCATCATCGCGATCATGATGCGCTGGCCCATGCCGCCCGACACTTCGTGCGGCAGGATGTCGTAGACGCGCTTCGGATCGCGGATGTGAACGCTTTCCAGCATCGCCAGCGCCCGCTCCTTCGCCTCGGCTTTCGTGACGCGGTGATGGGTGCGATAGGCCTCGGCGATCTGCTTGCCCACGGTCATCAGCGGGTTCAGGCTGAATTTCGGGTCCTGCAGGATCATCGCGATCTCGGAGCCGCGAATGGCGCGCATCTGCTTTTCGGACGCGGCCAGCAGATCGGTCGGCCCGAAGCGCAACGCGTCCGCCGTGATCTTGGCCGATGAGGGCGACAATTTCATGATCGCCCGCCCCGTCTGGCTTTTGCCCGATCCACTTTCGCCGACGATACCCAGCTTTTCGTGCCCCAGCGTGAAGCTGACGCCGCGCACGGCATGGGTGGTGCGGACGGAGCCATGGAAATGGATGTTCAGGTTCTCGACCGTCAGGACAGGATCAGTCATGGCGCGGGTCCAATACGTCACGCAGGCCGTCGCCCACGAGGTTGAAGGCGATCGAGGTCAGCAGGATCGCAATGCCGGGGGCTGCGGCGACATGCCCGTTCGACAGGATGAATTGGCGGGCCGAGGACAGCATCGCCCCCCATTCAGGGCTTGGCGGCTGCGCGCCGAGGCCGAGAAAGCCCAGACCCGCCGCCGACAGGATGATCGACGCCATGTTCAGCGTCACCCGCGCGATGACCGACGGCACGCACATCGGCGCGATGTGCCCCACCATGATCCGCCACGCGCTTGCCCCCTGAAGACGCACGGCGGCGATGTAGTCCGACCGGCGGACCATCATCGTCTCGGCCCGCGCCAGACGAGCGATGGGCGGCCATGTGGCCAGCGAGATGGCGATGATCGCGTTCTCGATGCTCGGCCCCAGGGCCGCGACGAAGGCCAGCGCCAGGATCAGCGACGGGAAAGCGAGGAAGATCTCGGTCACGCGCATCAGCACCACGTCGACCCAGCCGCCAAACCAGCCCGATAGCATTCCAACGATCAGCCCGATCGGGGCCGAGATCACCGCCGTCAGGCACGCGATGTAGAGGGTAATGCGGCCGCCATGCAGCAGGCGCGAATAGATGTCGCGCCCCAGTTCGTCCGTTCCCAGCCAGTTCGCGGCGGAGGGGCGGGCAAGCCGGTTCGTCAAGTCTTGGGCATAGATGTCGTGGGTGGACAGCCACGGCGCGAAGATCGCGGCGGCGAAGATGATCACCAGCAGGATCAAGCCCAGCATGGCTGAGCCATTGCGGCGCAGCTTCAGGAAGGTGATGCGCATCTGCTGCATCCGGGCCTCGGCCGGGGTGCGGGGTCCTGCGGTGGCGGGAATGGCGGTCATGGTCACCTCTCAGCGCGTGCGGGGATCGAGGATGCGATAGAGAAGATCGCAGATCAGGTTCAGCGCCACGAAGATCACGCCGATCAGCAGTGTGCAGCCGACGACAGAGTTCATGTCGCCCGACAGAAGCGCGTTCGTCATGTAACGGCCGAAGCCAGGCCAGGCGAAGACAGTCTCGGTCAGCACCGCGCCTTCCAGCAGGAACGCGTAGGACAGCGCGATCACGGTGATCACCTGCACGGCGATGTTGCGGAAGACGTGCAGCCAGACGATCCGCCACAGGCCCAAGCCCTTGGCACGGGCGGTGACGACGTATTCCTGCTCCAGCTGCTCGATCATGAAGGACCGGGTCATGCGGCTGATATAGGCCAAGGACGACAGTGCAAGGATCGAGGCCGGGAGGATGATGTGGCTGAAGACGTTGCCGAAGACCGCGAGGTTGCCCGAAAGCAGAGCGTCGAGCAGGAAGAAGCCTGTCACGGGCTGCAGGTCGAACTCGTAGATGAAGTCGATCCGCCCCGGCCCGCCGACCCAGCCCAGCGCGGCGTAAAACAGCACGAGACCCATCAGCCCCAGCCAGAAGTTCGGCGCAGAGTAGCCCACCAGCGACAGAATACGGGCAAGATGGTCGATCCAGCTGTTGCGGTAGACGGCGGCAACGACACCCAGCGGCACGCCGATGCCGGTGCCGAGGATCATGGCCACCGTCGCCAGTTCCAGCGTGGCGGGGAAAACGCGGGCGATCTCCTCGCCCACTGGGCGACCGGACAGAAGCGAGTTGCCGAAGTCGAGCCGGGCCAGATCCCAAAGGTAGTGGCCGAATTGCACGATCAGTGGTTGGTCGAGACCCATCTGCACGACCATGCGGTCGTAAGCCTCAGGCGTCGCGTTGTCGCCCAGCACCGCCAGCACGGGATCGAGCGGCAGAAGCCGTCCGATCATGAAGGTCAGCGCCGCCAGCCCCAGCAGGGTCACGAGGACGGAGCCCGCCCGCGACAGGACGGCCAGCGCCTTTGACGGCGCGCCGCCGCGCTTGCGCCGCCGCCGCGGGGTGGCGAGCGCGACCGTCATTTGGAAACCACCGAGTAGTAGGTGCGGAAGCCGTTCCACGTCCAGTCCTTCACCGTGTCGCGGATCGCGGCCACGTTGTAGGTCTGGAACATGATCGCCATCTCGCCCGTCTGCATCCAGTCCTGCTGCAGGGTGCGATACATCTCGCGGCGCTTTGCCTCGTCCGTTTCGGACACGGCGGCCTCAACCCGTTCGTTGTAGCCGACATCCTGGTAATGGGCGCGCCAGGCAGGATATTGCGTCAGCTTCGCCTCGTCCGAGTTGTCGGGGTTCATGACCAGACGCGAGGCGTTGCCATGTGCGTCGGGAATGCCAGTCTGCCACGCCATGATGATGCTGTCGAAGTCGCGGGCGCGGGCGCGGGCAAAGAGTTGCGCGTTGGCCATCTGCTCGATGTTCAGGGTGATGCCGATCTTGGCGGCGTTCTGCTGCAGGTGCTGGCCCAAGGGCGAGGACCACGGGAGCGAACCGATCAGGAGCGTCGTCTCGAACCCGTCGGGATAGCCGGCTTCGGTGATCAGCGCCTTGGCCTTTTCCAGATCGAGGGTGAAGGGCGTGCCCTCCTCCCCTTCCAGCGCGCCCCAGGCGCCGAACTGCGCGAAGCTGTTCCAGGGCTTGCCGAGATACTGCATCACCGTGTCGCCAAGGCCTTGGTAGTCGATGAGGTATTTCATCGCCAGCCGCACCTTTTCATTGTCGAAGGGCGGGCGGGACAGGTTCATGGTGTTAAAAATCAACTGCGGCTTCAGGGCAGACACGATCTCGATCCCGTCGGTCTGATTCAGTGCGGCCAGATCGTCGGGCGTCAGATCGCGCGCCACGTCCACGTCGCCTTGTTCGACCAGCAGACGCTGCGTGCCGGTTTCGGCCACGTGCCGGATCAGGATGCGCGGAATCTTCGGGGTCTCGCCGTAATACTCCTCGTTCGCCTGCAAGACCACGCCTTCGCCCTGGTTCCACTGCACAAGGCTGTAGGGACCGACGCAGGCCGTGTGCGCGTTGAGGTAGGCATTGCCGAGATCGCCATTCGTCTCGTTCGCGAGGATCGTTTCGCGGTCCAGAGTGGCCGAGATGCCGTCGGCGCCGATGGCCTGCAGCAGCAGGTTGGTCGGATAGGCCGTCTCGAAGGTCAGGACCACGGTGTGGTCGTCGGGCGCCGTGATGCGCGCGTCCATGTTCTCGGTCGTGAAGCCGTAATCCGTCAAGGCCGAGGCGTTGCCGAAACCGAGCGAGATCGCCCGCTTCAGCGACCAGACCGTGTCCTCCGCCGTGACGGGGTTGCCCGAGGGGAAAGTCGCCCCCTGATGCAGGTGGAAGGTCAGTGTCTTGCCATCCCCGGACACGTCCCAGCTTTCGGCGAAACCGGGGATGACGCGGCTTTCCTCTTCGGGCGCGAAGTTCACGAGCGGGTCGCAGATGTTGTCCATCAATTCGCTCGTCACGACCTCACCGATCTGCGCGGGATCGAAGGTGGAGATGGCGTCGATGTTCCACGCCATTACAAGGGCGTTGTCGGGGGTGGCGGCCAAGCTCGGCGCTGCGGCAAGGCAGGCCGCGCCGACCAGAAGGCGGGTGCGGAAGTTCATGGAGGTTTCCCTGTTGGTGGTGCGGCCGGTTGATCCGGCGCGCATTTATTCGGCGGCGACAGGACGGGGGACGAGCGGCGGGCGCACATCCTCGGGGATCGGGCAGATGTAGGGTTCGCGCGCCAGCCGTTCGGCATGGTCCTTTTTGGCGCGGGCCAGCAGCACCTCGTCAGTCATCAGCATGCGGCCCACAACGCCCATGACCTTCGCCGCATAGGTCATGCCCTTGTGCGCGGCGGGCGACTTGCCCTGCGCCGTGATCTGCCAGCTGTGCCCCGGTGTCCCGATCGCCACCGTGGACACCCGCGCCTGCACCAGCGGCACCTTCCACGACACGTCGGCCACGTCGGTGGAGCCCATCATCTTCGAGCCGGGTGCTGTGCGCGGGACGACATAGTCGCACAGGGGCTCGCCTTCACGCACCTCCATGCCGTTGCCGCGATAGGAAGCGGCGATGTCCTCGGGCGTCAACGTCTTCTGGATCTCGGCGGCATAGGCGCGGTCGGCGTCATCGAAAGGCACGCCGCCCAGTTCGTCCATCGCCGCCTGCATCGCCTCCTCCAGCGGGGTGTTGCCCAGCATGTTCGACACGGCCGACATGATGGAGATGTCGACCTTCGTCTCGGTCATCATCGCCGCGCCGTGCGCGACCTTCTTCACCCGCTCGTTCAGGGCCAGCATGCCCGCCAGGGTGGTGGAGCGGATGGCGTAGCGCACCTTCGTCCGGGCCTGCACCACATTCGGCGCGGTGCCGCCCGCATCCAGATAGGCGTAGTGGATGCGGCTTTCCTGCGGCACATGCTCGCGCAGGTAGTTCACGCCGACGGCCATCAGTTCCGCCGCGTCCAGCGCCGACCGGCCCAGATGCGGGGCGGCGGCCGCATGGCTGGCGCGGCCCGTGAAGACGAAGTCCATGCGGGTGTTGGCAAGGCTTTGCGCCTCATCCACCTTGGTCATCGTGGCGGGATGCCAGGTGATCGCGGCATCCACGTCGTCGAAGGCGCCATCGCGCACCATGAACGCCTTGGCCGCCCCACCCTCTTCCGCCGGACAGCCGTAGTAACGGACGCGGCCGGGGGTTCCCGTCTCGGCCAGCCAGTCCTTCAGCGCGCAAGCGGCCAGCAGCGCCGCCGAACCCAGCAGGTTGTGCCCGCAACCATGTCCGGCACCACCCGCCTCCGTCGCCTTCGGCTCGGCGATGCCTGCGACTTGGCTCAGGCCCGGCAGCGCGTCGTATTCCCCAAGGATCGCGATGACCGGTCCGCCCTCTCCCGCCTCGCCCATGACGGCGGTCGGGATGCCAGCCATTTCCTCGTGCACGGTGAACCCTTTGTCGCGCAGCACCGCGACATGCTCGGCACAGGAGCGGTATTCGCCATAGAGCAGTTCAGGCATGCCCCAAACTCGATCGCTCAGCGCGATGAGGTCGTCCCGGTGCGTGTCCACGTGATCCCAGATCGGGTCGCTGTTCTGCATCGTCATCCCCTGTATGTTTTCACGAGGGTCGGTCAACGACGTCGGGTGTGTCCAATGACAAGATGCGTTAAGATCAGTCCTGAACGGAATGGCGTGGCGCTCGAGGTCACGACGGTGTCGCCGAGTCTCGCGCGATCAAGACGTCTATCAACGCTCAGGTGGCCGTTCTGATGCCCCGCCTGCCCCGGTGCATGCCGCCACGGAGCCTGTCGTAAGACTGCCGGGCAGCGCGAATCATAGGCTGATTCAGCATGTAAGGCGCCTCGACGTTCATGACCCGCCAGACCAGCGCTCAGGACTTCATCATGTAGTCGGCCCAGCCCTCCGGATCGTTTATTACGTTCAGCTTGAGCTGGCGTGCACCTCCCAGGCAGCCGGTTGCCTCTCCGGCGGCCTCGCAAAACACTGGCGCACTCGCATCGGTTCCTCGGTTGAGAGGCCGCTGATGTCCAGGACACCATGACGATGAAGGTGGCCGTCACCTCCCGCCGCCGGCTCCCTCTTGAAAATGAGAGCGTAAGGCAGCTTGCCACAACCCGCCCTGTTCATGTGCTTGTTGAGAACCTTCATCAGCGCGCGCCGGGGATCAGGGTGCTCCAGGAGAGTCGCCTCGCGGCCAATCCCCAAGTTCAGACTTTGAGCTTGCCCGCCTACCTCAAAGGCATGCTGCACGGAGGCGGTGAACTTTTCAGTTGAGGACAACTGGCGCCACGACTTGTTAATGGCGAACATTGAGATGCGGGCGACGTCTAGGCGCGGCTTCCGTGTTCGCCAAGGTCATGAAACGCGGTCGGCGCCCAAAAAAACTATCCAGCAAGGCATGATCGCGAAGGAAATGTCCCTGCGCGGGCTTTCGCGGAACTTCGGGCTGAAGGTTGGCGCCACCTCCCGGGGCAGGTATGAACAGCGCATCCGCGAAGTGGCAAACGGCAATCCTATGCTGGAAGCTGCGACCGGGCCGATGCTTCGGGCACGGGAATCCCTGCGACTGGAGCTGGCGGGATTGGAGCGCCGTGTTCGCCAACTGGCTCAAGATGATCCGGTCTGTCGGCGACTGATGTCGATGCCCGGAGTCGGCGCTGTTGTTGCGCTGACCTACCGATCAGCCGTCAATGATCCGGCACGGTTCACTTCATCCAAGAAGGTAGGCCCATGGGTTGGCATGACGCCATCACGAAACCAATCCGGTGAACGCGATGTCTCGGGCGGCATCACAAAGGCAGGTGACGTCAGCCTGTGCCGCGCGCTGTGTCAGGCGGCAACCGTGATGATACATCGCGGTCGTTCGGACCTGGATAAGAACATGGGCAGTGCAGGTTGCCCGCCGTCGCGGTGCGAAACGCGCCATGGTTGCCCTGGCACGGCGCATCAGCGTGATCCTGCACAGGATGTGGGTCGATGATACCGACTTCCGCTCAGACGTCGCCATGCCTCATGCGGCCTGAACTGAGATCCCAACCGTTGCCTGCCTGACCGCAGGCCTTCGAGGCCCCCAGGGACGCGGTCCTGATGATGCCGTGGTCAGGACTGCTGCCGATCAACGTCGAGCACGCCAATGAGATAGGCCCATCGGAATTGCATTAGAACCAGCATCATGTTGGCAGCCAACGCGCTGATCACGAACCGAAGCATGCACCCGGGATGATCTCAGACGAAGGCGGCGGCGCCAGCAGAGACACGTAGATCGACCAAGCATGAAAACCGCTACCTAGCGGCTGGCGGCGCATGCGCAAAACCGCTTGACTGAGACGGCCCCGTTACCGAAGTCCTGAGCCTAAGGTCGGCGCCGAGTGCGGTTCGCAACTCGGTCTTGCCGAGGATCGGAAGCAGGTTGACCGGCACCACGAGGCGAGCAAAATACCGACCATCGCGATTGAGAAGATGCCTGTGCTTGCCCACCATCGTCAGCCCGTTTGTAGCAAGGTTTGTAACCTTCAAATGGAAAAAACCCTCTTGTCACAAAGGGCTTCTTCAACATCAACGACTTAGGATGGGAAAGGTGAGAGGCTGGACAGCGACCCAGACGGGGATCGTTACGGCTGCTTCCTTCCGGACCTGACCGGGTTGGCGAGGCGCCTGCCCGCGCCAACCTCTCGGCGCCCGATATAGAAGCAATGCGCGGGGCGCGCAAGTCAAAGGCTCAGCCGCAGGTTCAGAAAGCCGGCCTTGTCCTCGACCAGCGGGGTCAGGGCCAGGTGCGGCACCTCGTCCAGATGGGCGGCGGCGTGGGGTGACGTCGGAAAGGTGACCGAGGTGTCGGCCATGGGCGCAAAGGTCCAGAAGGGCACGGCTTCCGGAACGGGGGCCAGGGCAAGATGATCGGCCAGCACGTCGCGCATCCGCCGCGCCCCCGAATGGATCGGGGGATGCGAGGCGAACCCCCCGGCCCCCCCGGCGCGGTAGCTGCTGGTGGCGATGATGAACTCCGCCTCCGGATCAAGGGGCTGGCCCTGCCATGTCAGGTCGCGGATGCGTCCGTCGGGCAGCCGCTGCCCGTCCGGGCCGAACATCGCGGGGCGCTCCAGATCCACCACAAAGGTCACGCCATGGATCACGTCGAAATTGTAGGACGGCACCTCGGGGTCCAGCAGCGGCTGGTCGGGCATGCCGGGGCGGATGCGGCGGAAGACGCGCGCCGCCCGCTCCAGCCACAGATGCACCTCATGGCCCGTCAGGCGCAAGGCGGCCACCGTGTTGGGATAGCTGTAGATGTCGCTGGCGTGCCGCAGGGTCAGGGGGCCGGCGGGGATGTCGGTGTAGTGGCGGGGACCGCCGCGCCCGCCGCATTTGAACGGCTGACCGCTGCCCAGAACCGGCGGCGCGCCCTCGCCCAGCTGTTCGCGGACATAGGCGGCCGAAGCCTCCGCGATCAGGGACGCGGCGCGGGACGGCGCCACCATGGCAAAGAAGCTGTTCAACGGCTGGTCGGTATGCCCAAGGGGGCGGTCCATCTCGGCCAGCGTGGCCCGATGCGCCGGGGCGATCAGGTCCACCAGCGCGGGTGAGGCCGGCACGTCCGTCACCGGAACGGCATGGCTTTCCGCTTCAAGGATCTTCCAGTCGCCCACCCGCATCTGAAGATCGATCACGCCCAGATGCGACCCGCGCGATCCCGGCATGACCGCGGGCTTTCCCTGCAACGTGCCCCGCACGGCGTCCACCCCCGGCATCCCGTCGAACCGGGCGGAAGGGAAGACCAGATGGCTGTGTCCCGCCACCACCACATCAATCCCCTCAAGGCCCGCCAGCGCGGTAGAGGCGTCCTCGCTGTCTTCAGGTGCGGTCGGAAGGCCGATGCCGGCGTGGCAAAGGGCGACGACCAGATCGCAGCGGGCGCGCAACGCCCCCACCTGCGCGCGGGCGGCCGCCAGGATCGGCTCCACCACCACGCGCCCTTCCAGATGGGCCTTGTCCCAGACCAGAACCTGCACCGGAAGAAAGCCGATCACGCCCACGCGCAGATCATGCAGCCCGCCTGCCCCGTCCGCGACCTGCCGCGCCAGAACGACCGAGCGGGGAATGATCTCCTCCCCCTCCATGTCCGAGATGTTGGCCGACACGACCGGAAAGCGGGCCGGGCCCAGCGCCTCCAGCAGCGCGGACAGCCCGAAGTTGAATTCGTGATTGCCCAGCGTGACCGCGTCATAGTGCAGGTGGTTCATGGCGGCGATGACCGGATGCTCCGCCCCCTCCGCAACGCGCCGGTCGCTGAGGGGGCTGCCCTGCAGAAAGTCCCCGTTGTCGAACAGAAGGGTGTTGGACGCGGTCCGCGCCTCCTCGATCAGGCGGGCGGTCCGGGCCAGGCCCGCTTGCGGAACCGGCCGCGCCGCATGGTAGTCCCACGGCTCCAGCCAGCCGTGCACGTCGCTGGTGGCCAGAAGGCGCAGATGGACCCGATCCGGCCGGGCCATGGGCAAAGGCGGAAGGCTGGCCCTGCCCTTCGCGCGGTCATCGCCGATCCTGCCGTTCCGTTCGCCCTGCATTCCGCCTCACCCGCATCTCACGCGGCTGTGACTTTTGCCGAGATGTTGAGCAAAAGATACCCCAAGCCACGCTTTTAACCTGAAAAAACCGATATTCCACTTGGGGTTGTGACATTTGACTTGGCGGTCGTTCCTGCGATGCTGAAGGCGGGATCCACAAGGGGAACGGCGATGAACAAGGCTCTGGCATTCGGGACCACAGGAATGGATCGCGCGGCGCATCTTCGGGCCGCCCCGCCTGCGCCCCGCCGCGTCCTGATCCTGTGCGGCGGACAGGTGTCTGCCGGGGACGAAGGGCTGATCTGGCACGCGCCGGACAAGCTTCCTCCCGGGGACGACATATTCCTGGGGCTGGACGCCGATGGCCCCCGTCACGCACGCGACGTGCCCGAATGGCCGGTCGAGGGGTTGCGCGGCCTGCGCGACATGATGACGCAACTGGACCCGGCCGAGGCAGAACGCGCCGCGACGGCACGCGCCCTGATCCACTGGCACCGCAGCCACCGGTTCTGTTCGGCCTGCGGCGAACCTTCCGCCCTATCGCAAGGCGGGTGGCAGCGCCTTTGCCCCGCCTGCGGCACATCCCACTTCCCGCGCACGGATCCGGTTGTCATCATGCTGATCCTGCACGGGGAACGCCTGCTTCTCGGCCGCTCTCCGGGATGGGCGCCGGGGATGCATTCCTGCCTTGCAGGTTTCATGGAACCGGGAGAAACGCCCGAAACCGCCGTGCGGCGCGAAGCGATGGAAGAAACGGGCGTGCGCGTCGGGCCGGTGCGCTACCTGACCAGCCAGCCTTGGCCCTTCCCCGCCTCGCTGATGCTGGGCTGCGTGGCACAAGCCGAAAGCACCGACATCACCCTTGATCCGGAGGAGCTTGAGGCGGCGCGCTGGGCCGACAAGCACGAGGTGATGGAGGCCATCATCGGACGTCACCTCGATCTGGTCCTGCCCCAGCCGGGCACTATCGCCCGCCACCTGATCACGCGCTGGCTTGCGGACGATCTGGATTGACCCCACACTCCGCCCCGGCGACACCGGGGGAGGCTGCATGAAGATCACCAGCAAATGCGACGTGGGGGCATCCCCGGACTTCGTCTTCGCGCGCATGTCCGATTACGAGGCGTGGGAGCGGGCGATCGCCAAGCGCAATACTACCCTTGTCCGCAGCCCCGGCCCCATCCGGCCCGGCACGACTTGGGACACCCGGTTCCGCCTGAAGGGCCGCGACCGGGACATGCTGATGACGCTGTTTTCGGAAATTCCGGGGCGTCAGGTGCACGTGACGCTGGCGGACACTTCGCTGGACGTGGACATCCTGGCCGACCTGATCGAAGTGGCGCCCGAACGGTCGCGCATCGCGGTGTCGCTGGAACTGCGGCCGCGCAACCTGACGGCGCGCCTGCTGATCCAGTCGCTGCGGCTGGCCAAGGGTAAGGTGCAAGGCCAGCTGGACCAGCGGGTCGACCAATGGGCCCGGAACGTGTCGCAGCAGTACCGGACAGCGGCCACCGCAAAGGTTGGATAATTTCGCAAAAACCCGCTTGACGCCCTGCACGCGGTCGCATAATTGTCCGCCCCGATGGCGGAGTAGCTCAGCTGGTTAGAGCGGAGGAATCATAATCCTTAGGTCGGGGGTTCAAATCCCTCCTCCGCTACCATCACGAAACGGCCCGCGCTTGTCGCGGGCCTTTTCGTTATCGCGCGACCGGATTAGGATGGCATCATGACCGTGGAACGCCCCATACTGACCCCGCCCGACGGCAAGACGAAGGTCCTGCTCCATTCCTGCTGCGCCCCCTGTTCGGGCGAGGTGATGGAAGCGATGACCGCGTCCGGCATCGATTACACCATCTTCTTCTACAATCCGAACATCCACCCGAAGAAGGAATACCTTCTGCGCAAGGACGAGAACATCCGCTTTGCCGAAAAGCACAACGTGCCCTTCGTCGATGCCGACTATGACGCCGACAACTGGTTCCAGCGCGCCAAGGGGATGGAGTGGGAGCCTGAGCGCGGCATCCGCTGCACCATGTGCTTCGACATGCGATTCGAACGCACTGCGCTTTACGCCTATGAAAACGGGTTCCCCGTCATCACCTCCTCGCTCGGCATCTCGCGCTGGAAGAACATGACGCAGATCAACGATTGCGGCGTGCGGGCGGCCAAGCCCTATGACGGCGTGACGTACTGGGAATTCAACTGGCGCAAGGGCGGCGGGTCGTCCCGCATGATCGACATCTCCAAGCGGGAGGAGTTCTACATGCAGGAATATTGCGGCTGCATCTATTCGCTGCGCGACACCAACGACTTCCGCCTCTCCAAGGGGCGCGAGAAGATCAAGATCGGCACCATGTTCTACGGCAAGGACGATCCGCAGGAATGAAAAAGGCCCCCGGTTCGGGGGCCTTTTCGTTTCCAGACGCGCGAAGGATCACTCCTTCGAACGCTCCACATAGGTCTTGTCTTCGGTGTTGATGACGATCTTCGTGCCGGCGCCGATATGCGGCGGCACCATGACGCGCAGGCCGTTGGTGCACATGGCGGGCTTGTAGGACGACGACGCCGTCTGGCCCTTCACGACCGGCTCGGTTTCCGCGATCTCCACCACGGCGCGCTGCGGCAGGGTCATGGCGATGGCCACGCCTTCGAACGTCTGCAGATAGACCTTGGAGCCTTCGGTCAGGAACCACTTGTCCTCGCCCACCACGTCGGGAGACACGGCCAGCTGCTCGTAGGTCGCCGGCTCCATGAAGTGGTAGCCTTCGCCATCCTCATACAGGAAGTCATATTCACGCTCATCCACGGTGGCCTTTTCGACCATCTCGGTCGTGCGCCAGCGTTCCGACACCTTCACCCCGTCCGAGATGCGGCGCATGTCGACCGAGGTCGTGGGCGTGCCCTTGCCGGGGTGGAAGTTCTCGGACTTCAGGACGACATAAAGGCGGCCGTCCATGTCGACGACGTTGCCCTTGCGGAGCGAGGATGCGATGACTTTCACGAAGATGTCCTTGATATGCGGGTCCCGACGCGCGGGAAATCCCGCGTGATCTAACGCATATCGCCGCAAATCGGAAGCCCCGAGACATGACAGACAGCCCCTGGTGGCATCCCGACCGCCACGCCGACCGCCGCCCCGCCCTCCTGGCCCGCGCCCGCCTGCAATCGGCCATCCGCCGCTGGCTGGATCAGGAGGGGTTTCTGGAGGTCGATCCCGCCGCCCTTCAGGTCAGCCCGGGAAACGAAACGCATCTGCACGCCTTCGCCACCACCGCCATCGGCAACGATGGGGAACCCCGGCAGATGTATCTGCACACATCCCCCGAATTCGCGATGAAGAAGCTGCTGGCGGCGGGGGAAACGCGCATCGCGGCCTTTTCCCATGTTTGGCGCAACCGCGAACGGGGCGCGCGCCACAGCCCCGAATTCACCATGATGGAATGGTACCGCGTCGGGCAGGACTACACCGTGCTGATGGACGATTGCGCCGCGTTGATGCGGATGGCGGCCGAGGCGGCCGGAACGTGTCTGTTCCGCCACCGCGACCGGACCTGCGACCCCTTCGCCGTGCCCGAGCGCCTGTCGGTGGCCGATGCCTTTGCCCGCGCCGGCGTCGATCTGCTGGCCACAGTCACGCCGCAGGGCACGGACCGCGAGGCGCTGGCCGCGATGTCGCCCGTGCGGGTGGCTGCGGACGACACGTGGTCCGATATCTTCTCCCGCATCCTCTCGGAAAAGGTGGAGCCGACGCTGGGCCTTGACCGACCCACGATCCTTGACCGCTACCCCGTGGCCGAAGCGGCACTGGCCCGCCCGGCCGACGATCCCCGCGTGGCCGAACGGTTCGAGCTTTATGCCTGCGGGGTGGAACTGGCCAACGGCTTCGGCGAGTTGACCGACCCCATCGAACAACGCCGCCGCTTTCTGGCCGAGATGGACGAAAAGGCCCGCCTCTATGGCGAACGCTATCCGCTGGACGAGGATCTTCTGGCCGCGCTGAAGATCATGCCCCCTTCCAGCGGCATTGCCCTTGGCTTTGATCGGCTGGTGATGCTGGCCACAGGGGCGCCAGATGTGGACACCGTGATGTGGACGCCCGTGGGCTAGGCCACGTCGCCTTCTGCTTCTTCTTCGCAGACGACGGTGAAGATGGGCAGATCGTGGCGGCCGAAGCTGTGCAGCATGGCCACATCGGCCGCGTCGCGCCCGACCGCGATGTTCACCCGCCCGATGCGCGGCACGTTGTGGCGCGCGTCGAAGGCATACCAGCGCCCGTCCAGCCACACCTCGAACCAGGCTGAGAAGTCCATGGCGCCGGCGTAAGGCACACCGATGTCGCCCAGATAGCCATTCACGTAACGCGCCGGAATCGACAGCGCGCGGCACAGGGCGATCGCGGTGTGGGCGTAGTCGCGGCACACGCCATGGCCGTCCGACAGTGCTCCCTGCGCGGTACGGGTGGCGCTGGCCTTCTGGTAGTCGAACTTGATGCGTCCATTCACATGGTCGCAGACCGCCTGAACGCGCGCCCAGCCGCGTGGCAGATGGCCGAACATCTCCCACGCGATGTTCATCAGGCTGTCGCTTTCGCAATACCGGCTGGGCAGAAGGAAGGGCAGCACGTCGTCCGGCAACTGCTCGAACGGGGTTTCGCCCGCATGGGGCGCCACGTCGTCCGGCTGCCCGCTGTCCCGCACAAGGCCGGTGGCCTTGATCCGTGTTTCCCCCACGGGGGCGGTAAAGCGCAGGCAATGATTACCGAATCCGTCCACGAACGGATGTGCAGGAACGCCCTCGGACAGCTCGATCACCTCGTCCTGAACCAGATCGCCACGGCGTTCGGGGCGCAGCGCCATGCGGCTGACGAAGTGGGTGGGCTGCGCGCAGGCCACGGTGATGTCGTAGCCGAACCTGATAAACATGACACTCTTCCTCTGGATCGGAGGAAGAACGCCGTGGGGGCCTGCCGGTTCCGGTCAGTCCCGTTTCAGGCGGATGACCACGTCCACCTTGCTGAGCGTGGCCCCCTTCGGCAGCTTCGGCAGTTGCGCGATGCGGAACTGGTCGGCCGGCGCGTCCACAATCTCGGCCGTGTCTTCCCAGAAGAAGTGGGGGTGGTCGTCCATGTTGGTGTCGAAATAGCTTTTCGCCCCATCGATCACGACTTCCCGCATCAGGCCGGCCTCGCAGAAGGCGCGCAGGGTGTTGTAGACGGTGGCAAGGCTCACCTTCTCTCCGCTGTCGGTGCTGGCGGCGAACAGGCTTTCGGCGGTGACGTGCCGATGCTGGCCGTCCCCCACCAGCAGGCTTGCCAAGGCCAGCCGCTGCCGTGTCGGGCGCAGTCCGGCCGTGGCCAGCCAATATGTTCCGCGTTCAATTGCCGTCTGGGTCATTGTTGCGTCACCTTTCCGCCTCCCTATATCGTGTCGGCCCGCCGGGATTCAAACGGAATCCCCCTGCACTTGCCACATGTTCGGCTGCGGTGATACAGGGGGGCGGAATATCTATGGGGAGCCTTGATGGCGGACTATCCGACGAGTTTCGACAAGGAAGCACTTCTGGCCTGCGCGCGCGGCGAACTGTTCGGCCCCGGCAACGCCCAGCTTCCCGAACCGCCGATGCTGATGATGGACCGCATCACGGAGGTTTCCGCGGATGGCGGTGCGCATGGCAAGGGCCATGTCGTGGCCGAATTCGACATCCATCCCGATCTGTGGTTCTTTGCCTGCCACTTTCCAGGCAACCCGATCATGCCCGGTTGCCTTGGCCTTGACGGGCTGTGGCAGCTGACCGGCTTCAACCTTGGCTGGCGTGGCTGGCAAGGGCGCGGCTATGCCCTTGGCGTGGGCGAGGTCAAGCTGACCGGCATGGTTCGCCCCGAACGCAAGCTGCTGCGATACTTCGTTGATTTCACCAAAGCCGTGCAGACCCGCCGTCTGACCATGGGCGTGGCCGACGGCCGCGTCGAGGCGGACGGGGAAGTCATCTATCAGGTCAAGGACATGAAGGTCGCTCTTTCCGAGAGCTGATCTGAGAACCGAAAGGAACACCGTCCATGCGTCGCGTCGTCATCACCGGCATCGGCATCGTCTCTCCCATCGGCAACGATGCAGCCGAGGTGGAAGCCTCGCTGCGCGCGGGCCGTTCGGGCATCGTCGCCGCCCCGCAATACACCGAACACGGCTTCCGCAGCCAGGTCCACGGCATGCCGCAGATCGTGCTGGAAGATCACATCGACAAGCGCGACCTGCGCTTCATGGGACCGGGCGCGGCCTACAACTTCATTGCCATGGAACAGGCGATCAAGGATTCGGGGCTGGAACCCAACGACGTGTCGAACGAGCGCACGGGCCTCATCATGGGCTCGGGCGGTCCGTCGACCTCCAACTTCTTTCTTGCCCACAACACGGTGATCGAGAAAGGCGCGCCCAAGCGCATGGGGCCGTTCATGGTCACCCGCTGCATGTCGTCGTCGAACTCGGCCACGCTGGCCACGCCGTTCAAGATCAAGGGCGTGAACTATTCGATCACATCGGCCTGCTCCACCTCGGCGCATTGCATCGGGAACGGGGTCGAACAGATCCAGATGAACAAGCAGGACATCGTCTTCGCCGGCGGCGGGGAAGAACTGGACTGGACCCTGTCCTGCCTGTTTGACGCGATGGGCGCGATGTCGTCGAAATACAACGACACGCCGGCCACCGCCTCCCGCCCCTATGACGCGACGCGCGACGGCTTCGTCATCGCCGGCGGCGGCGGCGTCGTGGTGCTGGAGGAGCTGGAGCACGCCTTGGCCCGCGGCGCGAAGATCTACGGCGAAGTCACCGGCTACGGCGCGACCTCGGATGGCTACGACATGGTCGCCCCTTCGGGTGAAGGCGGCGAACGGTCCATGCGTCTGGCCCTGGCCACGCTGCCCGAAGGCCGCAAGATCGACTACATCAACAGCCACGGCACCTCCACCGGCGTGGGCGACCTGACCGAGGTGAAGGCCATCCGCCGCGTCTTCGGCGAAGGCTCCACCCCGCCGATCGCGTCGACGAAGTCCCTCACCGGCCACTCGCTGGGCGCCACGGGCGTGCACGAGGCGATCTATTCGCTTCTGATGATGAACGGCAACTTCATCGCGGCTTCGGCCAACGTCACGACCCCTGATCCGGAACTGCGGGAGGGTGAGATCGTGACAACCCTGCGCGAAAACGTCACACTCGATTCTGTCCTGTCCAACAGCTTCGGCTTCGGCGGCACGAACGCCACGCTTGTCATGAGCAAATATCTGTAAGGAACGCCAATGGCCGAGCTTTTGAAGGGAAAACGCGGTGTCGTGATGGGCGTCGCGAACGACCGCTCCATCGCGTGGGGCATCGCGAGGGCCATGGCGGCCGAGGGTGCGGAACTGGCCTTCACCTATCAGGGTGATGCCTTCGGCAAGCGTCTGGCGCCGCTGGCGGCCTCGGTCGGCTCCTCGATCCTGCTGGACGTGGACGTGACGCGCGACGACAGCATGGACGCCGCCTTTGCCAGACTGAAAGAGGAATGGGGCACGATCGACTTCATCGTGCACGCCATCGCCTATTCGGACAAGACCGAGCTGGCCGGCCGCTTCATCAACACCTCGCGCGAGAACTTCCGCAACTCGCTGACGATCTCCTGCTACAGCTTCATCGACGTGGCCAAGCGCGCGGCGGACCTGATGCCCGATGGCGGCACGGTCCTGACACTGACCTATCAGGGCTCGAACGCCGTCACGCCCTATTACAACGTCATGGGCGTGGCGAAAGCGGCGCTCGAATCGGCCGTACGGTATCTTGCGAATGATCTCGGTCCGCAGCGGATTCGCGTGAACGCCATTTCGCCCGGCCCGATGAAGACGCTGGCCGGCTCGGCCATCGCAGGCGCCCGCGCCACCTTCCGTCACACGGAAACGAACGCCCCCCTGCGCGCCAACGCGACGCTGGAAACGATCGGGGGGACGGCGGTCTACCTTGCGTCGGATTACGGCGCGATGACGTCGGGAGAAATCATCCGCGTAGATGGCGGATACCACGTTCTGGGCATGCCGCAGCCCGAACACATGAACGGACACTGACGGATCGGCGCCCTTCGCAGGCGCCGTTCTTGTTTCACGGGCCGGGGCATTCCACGGCGCGATGTGTGGCCTGCTGCCCTACCTCCGCACTGTAAGCGCGCAGGCCATAGGCCCCCAGCGTCAGGATGCGATAGCACGGGTTCCCGCCCGTCCACCAGGGCGCGGGATCGGCCAGATCCGTGATGAAGCGGTGCGAGCAGGCCTGCCCCGAGCTGAAGGCCACCCCGCCCGCCGTCACGCCCACCAGTGGCACATGGATATGGCCGAAGACGACATGGCGGACGCCGGGGCGGTGCGCCTCCAGCCGTTGCAGAAGCGCGCCGTCATCGTGCAGCCCGATATGTTCGAAATGCGCCAGCCCGTCGGCCATGGGGGGGTGGTGCAGGAACACCGTCACCGGTGCCTCCCCTGCCCCGGCCAGCGCATCGTCCAGCCAAGCCAGCCGATCCGGCCCGTAGATGCCGCCGATCACCCCCGCCTCATGCGTGTCAAGGAACAGCAGCCGGCCGAACGGCGTGTCCATGTGGGACTGGATGAAGCCGTCGGGGTCGCGGGGATGGTCGGGGAACGCTTCCACGAAGGCCGAACGACGGTCGTGGTTGCCCAGCATCAGCCGGACCGGAAACGGCACGGGCGCAAGGATGTCGCGCAGAAGCGTATAGGCCTCCGGCTCCCCATCGTTGCACAGATCGCCGGTCAGGGTCAGCAGGTCCGCATCGGGATGACGCGTCAGGATGTCGTCGATGGCGGCGCGTAGCTGCGCCTCCGGGTCCACGCCGTTCACGATCCGGCCCGAGGGCACAAGATGCGTGTCGGTGATCTGGATGATCTTCAAGACTTGTCTCCGCTGTGGGGCGCGGGACGGATCCCGCGCCGCGTCCGATCACTTCATCAGGGCGTTGGTGGCTTCGACGATTTGCGCCAGACCATCCTCGGGCGTCACCTCGCCGCGCATCACGGTGCCGATGATGTCACGCTGCGTGCGCCAGATGCGGACCGAATCGCCGCCCGGATAGCCCGCCCAGGGCAGCGAGCGGGTGGCCTGCTTGGCCGCCGTCGCCACGTTCGGATGCTCGGCGTAATAGGGTGCCAGATAATCCTCGCCCGTGGCGCGGATGTTGGTCGGCAGATAGCCGGTGATGCGCACGATCACGTTCTGCGCCTCGGGTCCCGTGATCCACTTGATGTAGTTCCAGGCCGCCTTCTGCTTCGCCTCGTCCTGCGTCAGCATCACGACGGAGTTTCCGCCCGTCGGCACGCCGCCCTTTTCCTTGTCCTGCAGCGGGAAGGTCGTGGTCATCAGCGGGAAGCGGTCGCCCACCAGCCCCTCGATCGTCTGGACATGCGCGGGGGTGGAGAACATGAATCCCGTCATCCCGGCGCCGAACTGCTGGCGTGCCTGATCCCAGTCCATGGTGGGCGCACCGGCTTCGGCCGTCATCTGGCGGATCAGGCGCAGGCTGTTCAGCCCGATCTCATTGTCGAAGGCCACCTTGCCGGTGGCGGGATCGACCAGCGTGCCGCCCTGCTGCGTGATCATCGCCTGCCACAGCCAGTCATCGGCCCAGCCCGCGATGTCATAGGCCATGCCCGCGACCTTGGGATCGGCCTCGTGGATCTTCTTCGCGATCTCGATCAGTTCGGGGAAGGTGGTCGGCATGTTCTCCGGATCGGCGCCCACCGAACGCACCAGATCGGCGTTGATGTACATGATGGGTGAAGACGCGTTGACCGGCAGGCCGTATTGCGTGCCGTCGATGTTGCCCAAGGCCACCATGTTCGGGGTGAAGTTGGCGTCCAGGAAGGCCTGACCGCCCTCGGCCTCGATGAACGGGCCGAGGTCCGTGATCTGGTCGCGGGGCGCCAGCGTGTGCACCAGTTCCCCGGTCAGGTTGTAGCCTGAAAAGTAGATGTCCGGCAGATCGCCCGTCACGGCCGACCGCAGCACCTGCTGCTGGCCCTCGTTGTAACCGGCGGCGGGGGCCAGGAAGTTGATCTTCACGTCGGGGTTGTTCTTCATGAACTCATCCGCCAGCGGCTGATGGAATTTCGTGAAGCCCGGCAGGTTGTACAGGACGTTCAGCGTGACCTCCTGCGCCAGCGCAAGGCCGGGCAGGGTCAGGCCAAGCGCCAGCGCGCTGACGGCAAGGCGGCGGGTGATGTTCATGGTCGTCTCCGGAAAAGGGGTCACTTGACCCCGGTCATGGTGATGCCCGCGATGAAGTGCCGTCGTGCCAGAGGGAAGCAGACGACCATCGGGGCCGTGATCAGGGTGGCCCCCGCCATCAGCGCGCCGTAGTTCGCCCCCGTCTCCACGTCGGAGAAGAAGAGCATGCCCAGCGGCGGCGGGGCGAGCGCGGTGTCGGACACCACGATCATGGGCCAGTAGAGGTCGTTCCAATGCGCCACGACCGAGAAGACCGAGAACGCCGCCAGCGAGGGCAGAGAGCCGCGCAGCACGAGGCCCCAGCAGATCTCCATCTCGGAAAAGCCGTCCATGCGGGCGGCCTCGATGATCTCCTCGGGATAGGAGCGGAAGGACTGGTGGAACAGGAAGATGGCGAACACGGACAGGAAGAAGGGCGCCATCATCGCGAAATAGGTGTTCAGAAGCCCGGCCTTCGCCAGCCCCACGAACAAGGGCAGCGCCAGTGCCTGGATGGGCACGCACAGGGCGGCGATCACCAGCGTCAGCAACAGGCGCCGGCCCGGAAAGCGCAGCTTGGCGATGGCATAGGCCGCCGGCACCGCCGTCAGCACCTGCACGATCAGGATGCCCGCGCAGACAATCACGCCGTTCAGCATGAAGCGCGCCATCGGCACCTGCCCCGCCGCGCGGGCGTAATTCTCAGCCGCGTCGAACTGTTTCGGGATCGGCCAAAGCGAGACGTCGAAGATCTCGGACGGGGAGCGGATGGAGGTCAGCACCATCCAGTAGAAGGGCAGCAGCATGACGCCCGCGCCCAGCGCCAGCACGATGTGGGGAAGGAAACGACGCATCAGTAATGCACCTTCCGGTCCATGTGGATGGTCTGGCCGATGGACAGGACCAGCACGATCGCAAGGAAGATCAGGGTCAGGGCGGCGGCGTATCCGGTGTTGGAGTACTCGAACCCTTCCAGATACAGCGCGAAGAGCAGCGTTTCCGACCCGGCGCGCCCCTTGGTGATGACGGCCACCGTTTCAAACACCTTGAAGGCGCTGATCGAGGTCGTGACCACGACGAACATCGTCGTCGGACCCAGCATCGGCCATGTGACGGTCAGGAACCGGTCCAGCG
Organism: Falsirhodobacter sp. 1013; assembly: GCF_051195255.1. Lineage (NCBI taxonomy): Bacteria > Pseudomonadati > Pseudomonadota > Alphaproteobacteria > Rhodobacterales > Paracoccaceae > Falsirhodobacter > Falsirhodobacter sp. 1013. Next base: position 182,710 of record NZ_JBNJLK010000001.1, read on the forward strand.
GGTGCTTGGCACCATCCAGCCGCGCGGCCTCGTGCAGGTCCTTCGGAATGGCGGTCAGTCCGGCCAGGAACAGGACCATGTTGAAGCCGAGGATCTGCCACACCCCGATCAGCGCCATGGTCGGGATCAGAAGCGACGGCGTGCCAAGGAAGGACACCGGATCGAACCCCAGCCAGGTGATGAAGCTGTTCACCGGGCCGAGCGTGGGGTGCAGCAGGAATTGCCACACCGTCGCCATCGCCACCAGCGTGGCTGTGACGGGCAGGAAATACGCGACCTCCCAGAAGGCACGGCTGCGGGTGCGATTGTGCACCAGCAGCGCGATCCCGAGCGCGAGGAACACGCCGAGGGGTATCACGATCAGCGCGTAAAGCGCGGTGTTCCACAGGGCGCGCAGGAAGACAGGGTCCGAGAAAGCATTCGCGAAGTTGTCCAGACCGACAAAGCCGAAGGACAGCGCGCCCAGCTGGTAGTCGGTCACCGAAAAGACGCCCAGCACCAGGATCGGGAGGATGTAGATCGCCAGCAGCAGCAGGGCGGCCGGCGCGGCGAAGAGCATCCCTCGGCGGGCGATGCTGCGCCCCCGCCGTGCCGCGGGCGCCTGTTTCAGGGGAATGGCGGTCATGCGGCCACCCGCGCGTCCGTCACGCCCGCCAGCCGCAGCCCGTCCGCCCCGAAGAGATGCGCGCGGTCCGGCGCGAAGGCCAGATGCAGCACCCCTTCCCCCACCGGGTGGGAGGCGGGCTGCCGCACCGTGACACGCAGGGCAGCGTCGGCCAGCAGATGCCCGCTGAGGAAGCGGTCGGCGCCATGGGCCTCGGCACGGTCCACCCGCACCGCAAGGCCATGATCGGCCACGAACAGATCCTCGGCCCGGACGCCCAGCGTCACGGGGCCCTGGCCCGCCGCCCGCAGGCCGGTGTCGGTTCCAAACGCCATGACGCGGCCCTGCACGATGTCCGCCGGAAGGAGGTTGATCGCGGGCGACCCGATGAAGCGCGCCACGGTCAGCGAGGCCGGGGCGCGATACAGTTCGTCCGGCGTGCCCAGTTGCGCGATCCGGCCTTCGACCATCAGGGCGATCCGGTCGGACATGGTCATCGCCTCGATCTGGTCGTGCGTGACATAGATGAAGGTTGCGCCCAGACGGCGGTGCAGGCCCGACAGTTCCTCGCGCATGTGGGCGCGCAACTTGGCGTCAAGGTTCGACAGCGGCTCGTCCATCAGGAAGGCGGCCGGGTCGCGCACCAAGGCCCGCGCCAACGCCACCCGCTGCCGCTGACCGCCCGAAAGCTGGGCGGGCTTGCGGTCCAGAAGATGGGCAATCTGCAACGTCTCGGCCGCCTGCAGAACTGCGGCGGCGATGGCGGATCGCGTGGGCGCATGGCCCGGCATCAGGCGGCCCAGAAGCGGAAGTCGCGCCGACATCGGCAACTGACGCATCCGCAGCGGCGTCGAGATGTTCTGGCGCACCGTCATGTGCGGGTAAAGCGCATAGGACTGGAACACCATCGCAAGGTTCCGGTCGCTGGGGTCCATCCCGGTCACGTCGCGCCCGCCGATGGACACCGAACCCCGATCGGCCTTTTCCAGCCCCGCAAGGATGCGCAGCAGGGTCGATTTTCCGCAGCCCGACATGCCGACAAGGGACAGGAACTCCCCCGGCCGGATGGACAGGTCGATGTTCCTGAGGACCTCGGTCCCCCCGAACCCCTTGCCGATGCCGGTCAGATCGACGGATTGTGGGGTCATTCTGCGCTCCTTTGCCTTGCGGAGCGCTTTCCCTCATCCACGCGACAGCCAGATGGCAGCCGTAAGATCGTTTTGTGACAGGTGGCAGGATTTCAGGCAGGACGTGCCGGATCGTCAGGGGAAACCGCGTCCCGCACGACCCCGTGATGACAGGCAAATGACAAGAAAGCGACACCCGGTCCGGATGGGGCGCGGCCTGAACGATGAGGGAGAGGATGGAGCGGGCGGCGGGAATCGAACCCGCGTCTTTAGCTTGGAAGGCTAAGGTCTTACCATTACACAACGCCCGCGCTGGGGTGGATATACGCCCTCGTGACCGAGGGCGCAACCTCATTTCACGGTGATGCGGCCGTCGGTGTGGGGGGCGTAGTCGGGATGGGCCCGCAGGTAATCCGCCACGACCAGCGCCAGATCCGGGCCGTAGTCATAGGCGTTGCGCGCGTCCTTGAACATGACGTAGCCGTCCCCGCCATTGCGGACATAGTTGTTCGACACGGCCAAATAGCTCGCCTTCGGATCCAGCGGCTGATCGCCCACCATCACGTCCGAAATGCGGCTGCCCGCTGGCGCCGCCGGATCGACCGTGTAGCGGAAGCCCGCGACCTGCGGGAAACGCCCGCCGCCTTCCTCCATCTGGCTGACGCCGTTTTCCAGCGCGGCCATCAGCTGCTCTCCCGTCACCTCGAACGTGGACAGGGTGTTGAGGAAGGGCAGAACCGTCAGCACGTCGCCCATTGACACCTCCCCCTGGTCGATGGAGGCGCGGAGCCCGCCCCCGTTGACCAACGAGATCTGCACCCCCTGATCCGCCACGCGGGCCAGCTGCGCTTCGGCCACCAGGTTGCCCATGCTGCATTCCTTGACGCGGCAGGATTCCCGGCTGCCGTCGATGGGGGCGCTGGTCTGGCCCACCACCTCGGCGCGGATCTCCTCCAGCGGGGCGGCAAGGGCGGTGATGCGCTCGACAGCGTCCGGATCGGGCGTGACGCTGGCGTCCAGAAGCAGGGGCGCGCCTTCCGCCTTCGTGACGCGGCCCTGATCGTCGAAGGTCACGACCAGTTCGCCCAGATACTTGGTGTAGGATTCCGCCGTCACGATCGGCACCCCGTTGGCCAGCGTCGGATAGGGGCCCGCCGCCGCCGGATCGGTGTTCGACAGCAAGGTGTGGCTGTGCCCGCCCACGATCACGTCAAGGCCGGAGGTGTGGTCCGCGATCTGCTGATCCACCACGTAGCCCGAATGCGACAGCAGGATGATCTTGTCGATCCCCTGCCCCGTCAGTTCGTCGATCTGCGCCTGCACGACCTGGATGGGCGCCTGGAAGGTGACGTTCGGGCCGGGGCTGGACAGTTCGGGATTCGATTCGGGCGTCAGGCCGATGATGCCGATCTTCTGGCCCGCCACGTCCACCACCGTGTGCGGGGCGATCTTGTCGGCCAGCAGCGGTTCCTTGGCGATGTCCATGTTGGCGGCCAGGATCGGCATGTCCACCGCGTCGGCCAGCGCGGCCAGTTCCGCCGGACCATCATCGAACTCGTGGTTGCCCACCGCCATCGCGGCATAGCCCAGCTTGTTGATGAACTCCGCCGCCGCCTCGTGCTTGTAGTGGGTGTAGAAAAGCGTGCCCTGATACCAGTCGCCCGCGTCCAGCAGCAGCGGGTTGGTCGCCCGCGCCTTCGCCTGGTCCACGGCCGTCACCAGCCGCGCGACCCCGCCAAAGCATTTGCCCGCCGCGTCATCCTCCGCCCCGCAGGTGGAGCCGGTGGCGGTGATGGGTTCGAACCGGTCGTGCACGTCGTTGGTGTGCAGGATCGTCAGGGTGAAGTCGGCCTGCGCCGCGCCCGCGCTCAGCGCCAGGGCACCGGCGGTTGCCAGAAGGGTTGTCCGCATCGAAAGCTCCATGTGCATGCGGGGCCAGACTGCGGCGCGTCATCTCACATGTCAAAGCGGGATTGACCGACAGCCCGATTGGGAGCAAGAGACATCATGCTGATTTACAAGATCTTCCGGCGTCCGGAATGGGACGCGTTCCGAGCTTCGGGCAAGACCGCCGGTGCACCGGTGGATCTGGCGGACGGCTACATCCACATCTCCACCCGCGAACAGGTGGCCGAAACGGCCGCCAAGCATTTCCGGGCCGAGGCCGATCTGGTGCTGGTGGCGCTGGACGACGCGGCCCTTGGCCCCGATCTGCGCTGGGAACCGTCGCGCGGCGGCCAGCTTTTCCCGCATCTTTACCGTGATCTGACGCTGGACGACGTGGTGTGGGACAAGTCCCTGCCGCTGGGGGCCAGCGGCCATATTTTCCCCGAGGGTGTGATATGACTGCCTTGGAACGTGCCGGCCTTGGCCTTCTGCACCGGATGGATCCGGAAACCGCCCATCACTGGTCGCTGAACGCCCTGCGCGCGGGCCTTGCCCCGCTGCATGGCGGGCCGGCCACCGGCGCGCGGCTGGCCACCACGCTGGCGGGAATACCGCTGGACAACCCGATCGGGCTGGCGGCAGGCTTCGACAAGAACGCGGTGGCCGTGGCCCCCCTGATGCGGGCGGGCTTCGGCTTCCTCGAGGTGGGCGCCGCCACCCCCCGCCCCCAGTCCGGCAACGCCAAGCCCCGCCTGTTCCGCCTGCCCAAGGACCGCGCGGTCATCAACCGCTTCGGCTTCAACAACGAAGGCGCGGCGGCCATCGCGGCCCGTCTGGCCATGCGCCCCCGGGGCCGCGTTCCGGTGGGCCTGAACTTGGGCGCGAACAAGGACAGCACCGACCGCGCCGCCGATTTTGCTGCCGTTCTGGCCTGCTGCGGGCTTCACGCGGATTTCGTTACGGTCAACGTGTCGTCGCCCAACACCGAGCGCCTGCGCGACCTTCAGGGCCGAGAGGCGCTGGCCGCCCTTCTGGCAGGGGTGATGGACGTGCGCGCCACGCTGGCCAAACCCGTTCCCGTCTTCCTGAAGATTGCCCCCGACCTGACGGAAGGCGATCTGGACGACATCGCCGAGGTGGCCCTCACCTCTGGCCTGTCGGGAATCATCACCACCAACACCACCCTGTCGCGCGAAGCGCTGTCCGACGCCCAGCGCGAACAGGCGGGCGGGCTGTCGGGTGCGCCGCTGTTCGAACGCTCCACTCGCGTGCTGGCGCAACTGTCGCAGCGGGTGGCGGGGCGGCTGCCGCTGATCGGCGTCGGCGGCGTGGGGTCGGGCGAACAGGCCTATGCCAAGATTCGCGCGGGCGCCTCGGCGGTGCAGGTCTACAGCGCCATGGTGTTTGAAGGGCTGTCCCTTATCCCCCGGATCGCGCGCGAACTGGACGCGCTTCTGGCCCGCGACGGCTTTGCCACCGTGGCGGACGCGGTGGGCACGGATCGTGAGCGCTGGCTTTAGAAGGCCTTGAACGTCATCGTCGTCAGGGTGCGCTGGATGTGAGGAATATCGAACAGGCGTTCCGACAGCCAGTGCCCCACATCGGAACCTTCGGGAAGGTAGACCTTCGCCATCAGGTCCCATTCGCCGGAGGTGGAATACAGTTCCGACACCACCTCGCGGGCATAGATGGCGTCCGCCACCTCGTAGGTCTTGCCGGGGGCGCAGCGGAACTGGACGAAGACGCAGATCATGGTGTTTCCTCGGATTGGAGTTTCAGTCGGGGAGCCGCCTTGGGCAGATCGTCGATGCCAAGCGCCTGCTGCGGACGGGCCAGACGGTTGCGGACGATCCACAGCAGCCGGTTTTCTGCCCGCGTGATCGCGACATAGGCCAGACGCTTCCACAAGGGCACGCCCGCCTCCATCCGTCCGGCCTGCGCGGCGGCGTAAAGGTCCGGCGCGAAGACCTGCACCTTGTCCCATTGCGACCCCTGCGCCTTGTGGATCGTGACGGCCGCGCCGTGCAGGAAGGCCGCGCCCATGCGGGCGGCGGCGGGGATGAACGGCTCCTCCTCGTCCGGCTTCTCGATCTTGATGATCGACGCGGCCGAGATCTGCGGATCTTCCGCCCCCACCACGTGCAGACGGGCGAAACCGTCGCGCGTGCCGGGTCCCAGATAGATGACCTGCGCGCCCTTGATCAGGCCGCGCGCTTCCAGATCGATGCGCTTCTTGCGGTGCTTCAGCGGCAGTTCGATCCCGTCGCAGACCAGGGGTTCGCCCGGCAGCAGCGCATCTTCCGGCGCGCCATGCACCGAACGGAAGGCGGTGATCAGCCGGATGCGCGTGGCGTTGCGCCAAACCAGAACCGGCGACCGCGCCATCAGGTCGCTGTCCACCCGCTGCGCCCAGACGACGCGTTCATCCTTGGCGGCCGCCTCTTCCACCATCCGTTCGAACCGGTGGAAATCGACATCCGGATCGGCCAGCGCGTGGGCCAGATCCAGGATCGGGTTGTCCTCGGCCTGACGGTGGATGCGGTTCAGGATCAGCTGGCGCGAGGCGCCCAGCCGTTCGAACACCATCTGGCCGGACTGGTTCACCGGGGCCAGCTGTGCCGGATCGCCGAACAGGACCAGCGTCGGAAAAATCTCGCGCAGGTCGTCGAACTGGCGTTCGTCCAGCATGGAGGATTCGTCGACGAAGCCCACATCCAGCGGCTCTTCCCGCCGCTTCCAGCCGCGTATGAAGTCCGACCCCCGCAGCCCCGCCGCCGCCAGCGCGCCCGGAATCGACGGCACGGTGTCATAGAACGCCTTGGCCCGGTCCAGCGCGGCCTCGGTCATGCCCTCCACGTCCACGGGCCGCTTGCCGGTGCCCGCCAGCCATTCGGCCAACGCCTCGTAATGCGGATCATAAACGGGGGTGTAGAGGATGCGATGTATGGTGGTCGCCGGCACCCCGCGCATCCGCAGAACGGACGCCGCCTTGTTGGTGGGCGCAAGGATCGCCAAGGTGCGCCGTTCCTTGCGCTTCTTCCCCTCCCAGTCCGCGGAGACGATGTCCACCCCCGCGTCGCGCATGGACTTGGTCAGCTGGGCCAGAAGCAGCGTCTTGCCCGACCCCGCCTTGCCGATGACGGCCAGAACGGTGGATTTCCCTTCCAGCGCCGGCTGGTGGGATGCGTGTTCCAGATCGACCCCCATGCCCAGAAGCTGTTCGGACAAACGATCCCAAGCTTCGGCCTGGTCTTCGGAAAAGGTGATGGCGGGCACATTCATGCCCGAACCATAGCCGCCCCGCGCCCCCGGCGCCAGTCAGTGGACGGGCGTGTCGGGGTCCATCGCGCGGGCCGTGATCTCGGCCTCGGCCACGGGAAGCAGCGCTTCCACCCGTTCGGCCAGTTCGGTCAGGCCGTTCTGCATCGAATAGCTTTGCAGATCCCGAAGCACGTCCAGGATCCAGTCATGCGCCAACTTCGCTTCCATCCGGTCTTCCTTCCGTGCCACGGTCCAGCCGTTGCAACACGCTTGCCGCGTAGAACGCAAGAAGGCGTGCCTTGCCAGCGGCGGGGATCAGCCGACCCCCTTGTTCAACCACGATATCGCGTTTTTCCAAAGCGCGAAGTCCTTCCGCCACCGGATCTTCGGGCAAAAGTGTCACCGCCCCCACATGTGCCAGTTCAACGCGCAGTTGCGCCACCGCCGCCGGCAAACCATGGCGGCTGACCGAACCACGGGACAGCGCGGCGGCCACCAAGGGCACGGGCAGGATGGGGATGTTGCGGCCGATCTCGTCCATCAGATCGCGGGCCAGCGCGTCCGGGCCCCGATCCTCGGCCCGCCGTGCCTTCCAGGCCTGAAGCGAGATGGGCGCCCCGAACGCCACCCCTGCCGCGCCGAAACCCGGAAAGCGTCCGCGCACCAGCCGCCAGAAGGTACGCAGCACGAAGCCCACGAACTGCGCCGGCCCCGCGCGGAACCGCCGTTCGCCCACGCGGTCCGCCTCGGTCAGGATGCGATCCTCCAGCACCCGGTCATAGGCGATGCCCACCGGCACGAACAGAAGGTCCCGCCCCTCGGCGGCCATCAGGTAGCTGAGGAGTCCGACCTTCGGCGTGCCGATGCGGCCATCCAGGCTCAGCCCCCCTTCGGGGAAGAAGGCCTGCGTCACCCCCGCTTCGGTCGACATCTGGACATAGCGGGCCAGCACCCGGCGATACAGCGGACTGCGGGAATTGCGGCGGATGAAATACGCCCCCATCGCCCGGATCAGCGAGGACAAGGGCCAGATGCGCGCCCATTCCCCCACTGCATAGGACAGGGCCGAGCGTTGGGCGACCAGCCACGTCACCAGCACGTAATCCATGTTCGAACGGTGGTTCATCACGAAGACAACCGTCGCGTCGCGGTTCACCAGATCCCCCCTCGGGGCCGAGGCCGCGATCCTCACGTCATAGAAGGCGCGGCTGAACCGGCGGGCAAAGCGGGTGGCGAAACCGAAATAGACGGTGGCGGAAAAGGCGGGGACGATCTCGCGCGCATAGGCGCGGGCGCGTTCCAGCACCACATCCTCGCGTGTCTGGGTGCTGCGGGCGCTTCGGGCGACGGCCGCGCTGATCGCCGGATCGTGCACCAACCGCAGGATCATGTCCTGACGGCGCATCAGCTTGAACGGCTCGATCGGGCGGTCCAGCCGCAGGTTCAGCCGGGCCACCACCCGTTCCATCCGCCGCCGCAGATACCAGCGGGCCGAGGGGACGAGCACCCGGTCCAGCGCCGCCACGATGGCGAAGGCCAGAACCAGAACAAGCAGCCAGACGGGAAGTTCAACGGTGGCGGTCATGCGGGCACCTTAAAGGCACCCGCATGGCCCGGCAATCAGGCGTGGATGGCGCCGTCGCCGCAGGCCAGCGCCGCTTCGCGCACGGCTTCCGAGAAGGTCGGATGCGCGTGGCAGGTCAGCGCCAGATCCTGGGCCGAGGCGCCGAATTCCATCGCCACGCAGACTTCGTGGATCAGGTCGCCCGCCATGGGGCCGATGATGTGGCATCCAAGGATGCGGTCGGTTTCCGCGTCCACCAGCAGCTTCACGAAGCCGTCCGCCTGGAAGATCGCCTTGGCGCGGGCATTGCCCATGAAGGGGAACTTGCCGGCCTTGTACTTGCGGCCCGCTTCCTTCAGCGCTTCCTCGGTCATGCCGACCGACGCGACCTCGGGCGTCGTGTAGATCACGCCCGGGATGACGCCATAGTTCACGTGGCCATGCTTGCCGGCCAGGATCTCGGCCACGGCCATGCCCTCATCCTCGGCCTTGTGGGCCAGCATCGCGCCGGGGATGGCGTCGCCGATCGCATAGACGCCCTTCACGTTCGTCTGGAAGTGGTCGTCCACCTTGACCACGCCGCGCGGCAGCATTTCCACGCCCAGCGCTTCCAGCCCCAGACCTTCGGTGTAGGGTTTGCGGCCGGTGGAGACCAGAACCGCATCCGCCTCAATCGAGGCTTCGGACCCGTCCTTGTTCAGCTTGTACTTGACGGCGACCTTGTCGCCCTTCACCTCAGTGCCCTGGACGGCCGCGCCCAGAACGAACTCGAACCCCTGCTTGGTCAGGATCTTGTGGAAGGCCTTCACGGTGTCCGCGTCGGTGCCCGGCAGGATCTTATCTTGGAATTCGACCACCGTGACCTTCGCCCCCAGACGTTTGTAGACCGAGCCCATTTCCAGCCCGATCACGCCTGCGCCGATCACCACGAGGCTCTCCGGGATCTTGTCCAGCGCCAGCGCACCGGTGGAGGTCACCACCTTCTTCTCGTCCACCTCGACGCCCGGCAGGGTCGCGGGTACGGAGCCGGTGGCGATGACGATGTTCTTCGCCTCGTGCACCTCCTCGCCGACCTTGACGCGGCCGGCCTCGGGGATCGATCCCCAGCCCTTCAGCCAGGTGACCTTGTTCTTCTTGAACAGGAACTCGATCCCCTTGGTGTTGCCGTCGACCACGTCCTGCTTGTAGGCCTGCATCTTCGACCAGTCGACGGTCACGTTTGCGCCCATCAGGCCCATCTTCTCGAAGTTCTCGTGAACCTCGTGCAGGTGGTGGGTGGAGTTCAGCAGCGCCTTGGACGGGATGCAGCCGACGTTCAGGCAGGTCCCGCCCAGCGTCTCGCGCCCCTCGACGCAGGCGACCTTCAGGCCAAGCTGCGCGCAATGGATGGCGCACACATAGCCGCCGGGGCCGCCGCCGATCACGATCACATCAAAACTGGCCATAAAAGTCGCTCCTCGGAGATGTCAGAAAAGAACGGCCAGGAACATGACGATCGTCGCCACGAGGCCGCACAGGAAGAAGATCGAGCGCCACGGCGCCAGACCCATGTAATAGGCGGGAACGTAAGCGATGCGGGCCAGCAGGTAGACCCACGCCGCCAGATCCGTCAGCCAGAAATCGCTGTCCGTCACGTACACGGCCAGGGCGGCCGCCGCGAACAGGACGAAGTTGTCGAGATGGTTGCGCATCGCGCGCTGCATGCGCCCGGTGTCGGTGGCATAGCGCGGTTCCGCATCGCGCGGGCTGAGGTTGTATTCGTGCCCCATGTCCCGGTCCTGAAGACGGGAGGTGAACAGCACGATGCCGACATACAGCAGTGCGGACAAACAAAGAACGATGATCTCGGCCATGCTATGCGGTCCTCAGGAAGGTTGCGGTGGTCGCCCCGCCAAAGGCGGTTTCCTTTTCAAGCCAGGCCTTCGCATGGGCCGGATTGTGAACCTCCATCAGCGCGAAGGCCGCGCCGTGATCCACCGCCCGCCACAGTTGCAGCTGCGTCAGCCCGGAATTGGCGCGGTCTTCCGCGCCGTCGTCCCAGGACGATTTCCAGCCTTCGTAATCGGGTGTGTCGATCTGAAGAAGCAGCTGCATCGTGGTGCCTTTCCCATGACGGGCGCGCGGGGATCGCGCGCCCTTTCGGGATCAACCGTGAAACGCGCTTACAGGTCCATCAGCAGGCGACGGGGATCTTCCAGCGCCTCTTTCACGCGGACAAGGAAGGTCACCGCGCCCTTGCCGTCGACGATGCGGTGATCGTAGGACAGCGCCAGATACATCATCGGACGGATCACGATCTGACCGTTCACGACCACGGGGCGTTCCTGGATCTTGTGCATCCCCAGGATACCCGATTGCGGCGGGTTCAGGATCGGCGAGGACATGAGCGAGCCGTAGACGCCACCGTTGGAGATGGTGAACGAACCGCCCTGCATTTCCGCCATCGACAGCTTGCCGTCACGGCCGCGCGCGCCCAGTTCGGCGATCTTCTTCTCGATCGCGGCAAAGCTCATCTGGTCGGCGTCGCGGACGACCGGAACCACGAGGCCCGAGGGCGTGCCCACGGCCACGCCCATGTGGACGTAGTTCTTGTAGATGACGTCGGTGCCGTCGATCTCGGCGTTGACGTCCGGCACTTCCTTCAGCGCGTGGCAGCAGGCCTTCACGAAGAAGGACATGAAGCCCAGCTTCACCTTGTGCTTCTTCTCGAACACGTCCTTGTATTCGTTGCGCAGGCCCATGATGCCCGACATGTCCACCTCGTTGTAGGTGGTGAGCATGGCGGCGGTGTTCTGCGCTTCCTTCAGGCGGCGGGCGATCGTCTGACGCAGGCGCGTCATCTTCACACGCTCTTCGCGCGAGGCGTCGTCGGCCGGGCTTGCAGCGCGCGGCGCGGCAGCGGCGGCCGGCGCGGCCTTGGGCGCGTTCATCGCCTTCAGCACGTCTTCCTTCATCACGCGGCCGTCACGGCCCGAGCCCTGGACCTGGTCGCGGTTCAGGCCGGCTTCGGCCATCGCCTTCTTGGCCGACGGCGCGTCTTCCACCGAACGGCCCGGGGCGGACGCCGCGGGTTCCGCCGACGCGCCATAGGAGGCGGGCGCCGGAGCGGCCGCGGCAGGCGCCGATGCCGTGGACGTCGCCGCGCCTTCGCCGGCCTGGATCACGGCCAGCTTGGCGCCGGCGGGAACCGTGTCGCCTTCCTTGGCGATGATCTCGCCCAGGATGCCCGCCGCGGGGGACGGAACCTCGACCGACACCTTGTCCGTTTCCAGTTCGCACAGCATCTCGTCCTGCGCCACGGCATCACCCGGTTTCTTGAACCAGGTGGCCACCGTCGCCTCGGACACGCTTTCGCCCAGTGCGGGCACCATCACATCGACCATCTTCGCCTCGCTCGACCCGGCCTTCGCGCCGGTTTCTTCCGTCTTGGCCGGGGTGGCGGGCTGTGCCGCACCCTCGCCGATCTGTGCCAGCAGTGCGCTGGCCGCGACTGTTTCGCCTTCCGCGGCGACGATCTCGGTCAGCGTGCCGGCGACGGGCGACGGCACCTCCACCGTCACCTTGTCGGTTTCCAGCTCGCACAGCATCTCGTCGACCGCGACGCTGTCACCCACCTTCTTGAACCAGGTGGCCACCGTCGCCTCGGAGACGCTTTCACCCAGTGTCGGAACACGTACTTCGGTCGCCATATCAGCCCCCTACCGTCAAAGCTTCGTTCACAAGCGCGTCCTGCTCCGCCTTGTGGCGCGAGGCGAGACCCGTCGCGGGCGAGGCCGAAGCCGCACGCCCGGCATAGACCGCGCGGCTGTGCTTGGCGCCGATGCGCGTCAGGACCCATTCCAGGTTCGGCTCCACGAAGGTCCAGCCACCCTGGTTCTTGGGCTCTTCCTGGCACCAGACGATCTCGGCGTCCTTGAAGCGCTCCAGCTCCTTGACCAGCGACAGCGCCGGGAAGGGATAGAACTGCTCCAGGCGCAGCAGGTAGACGTCGTCGGCCCCGCGCTTGTCGCGCTCCGCCAGCAGGTCGTAATAAACCTTGCCCGAGGAGATGACGACGCGCTTGATCTCGGCGTCCGGACGCAGCTTCGTTTCCGAATGGCCGCGTTCCGCGTCATCCCACAGGATGCGGTGGAAGGTGGACCCGTCCGTGAAGTCGGCCGCATCCGAGATGCACATCGGATGGCGCAGCAGCGATTTCGGCGTCATCAGCACCAGCGGCTTGCGGAAGGTCCGGTGCATCTGGCGGCGCAGGATGTGGAAGTAGTTCGCCGGCGTCGAGACGTTGGCCACGATCCAGTTGTCGTTCGCGCTCATCTGCAGGAAGCGTTCCAGACGGGCGGAGGAATGCTCCGGCCCCTGCCCTTCATAGCCGTGTGGCAGCAGCATCGTCAGGCCCGACATCCGCAGCCATTTCGATTCGCCCGAGTTGATGAACTGGTCGAACATGATCTGCGCGCCGTTGGCGAAATCGCCGAACTGGGCTTCCCACATAACAAGGGCGTTCGGTTCGGACAGCGAGTAGCCGTATTCGAAGCCCAGCACCGCGTATTCCGAGAGCATCGAGTCGATGACCTCGTAGCGCGACTGCCCCTGACGGATGTTGTTCAGCGGGTAGTAGCGTTCTTCCGTCGACTGGTTGACGAAAGCCGAATGCCGCTGGCTGAACGTGCCACGGGTGGAGTCCTGGCCCGACAGGCGGACGGGGAAGCCCTCGACCGCCAGCGATCCGAAAGCCAGCGCCTCGGCCGTGGCCCAGTCAAAGCCCTTGCCGGTTTCGAACATCTTGCCCTTGGCTTCCAGAAGACGGGCCACGGTCTTGTGCAGTTCGAACCCTTCGGGGGCGGCGGTCAGCGCCTTGCCGATCTCGGCCATGGTGTCGGGCGCGATCGCGGTCTGGCCGGCCTGATACTCCTCGCCTTCACGGTTGAGGTGCTTCCAGCGGCCGTCCAGCCAGTCGGCCTTGTTCGGCTTGTAGTCCTTGGAGGCCTCGAACTCGCCGTTCAGCATGGACTGGAACTGCGCCTTCATGTCCTCGATCTCGCCTTCCGGGATCAGCCCGTCGGCGACCAGACGGTCGGTATAGAGTTGCAGCGTCGTTTTCTGCTTGCGGATCTTCTGATACATCGCGGGGTTCGTGAACATGGGCTCATCGCCCTCGTTGTGCCCGAACCGGCGATAGCAGAAGATGTCGATGACCACGTCCTTGTGGAACTTCTGACGGTATTCGATCGCGACGCGCGCGGCATGAACCACCGCTTCCGGATCGTCGCCGTTCACGTGGAAGATCGGCGCTTCCACCATCAAGGCGATGTCCGTCGGATAGGGCGATGAACGGCTGAACGACGGTGCCGTGGTGAAGCCGATCTGGTTGTTCACGACGATGTGGATCGTGCCGCCGGTGCGGTGACCGCGCAGCCCCGACAGGCCGAAGCATTCCGCCACGACGCCCTGACCCGCAAAGGCCGCGTCGCCATGCAGCAGGATCGGCAGGACGGCCACGCGGCTTTCGGTGTCGTTGTACTGGTCCTGCTTGGCGCGGACCTTGCCCAGCACCACCGGGTTCACGGCTTCAAGGTGCGACGGGTTGGCCGTCAGCGACAGGTGGACGGAGTTGCCGTCGAACGACCGGTCGGCCGAGGCGCCGAGGTGATATTTCACGTCGCCCGAACCGTCGACATCGTCCGGCTTGAAGCTGCCGCCCTGGAATTCGTTGAAGATGGCGCGGAAGGGCTTCTGCATCACGTTGGCCAGCACCGACAGGCGGCCACGGTGCGGCATGCCGATGACGACTTCCTTCACGCCCAGCTGTCCGCCCCGCTTGATGATCTGCTCCATAGCGGGGATCAGCGCCTCGCCGCCATCCAGACCGAAGCGTTTCGTTCCCATGTATTTCACATGCAGGAACTTCTCGAAGCCCTCGGCCTCGACCAGCTTGTTCAGGATCGCACGGCGGCCTTCACGGGTGAAGGCGATCTCCTTGCCGTAGCCCTCGATCCGTTCCTTCAGCCAGGCCGACTGTTCGGGATCGGAAATGTGCATGTATTGCAGTGCGAAGGTGCCGCAATAAACGCGCTTCACCATGTCGAGGATCTGGCGCAGGCTACCCACCTGCATTCCCAACACGTTGTCGAGGAAGATCGGGCGGTCCATGTCGGCGTCGGTGAACCCGTAGGTCTTGGGATCCAGCTCCGGATGGTGGGTGGTGCTGATGTCGCGCATTCCCAGAGGGTCCAGATCGGCCGCGAAGTGGCCGCGGATGCGGTAGGCGCGGATCAGCATGATGGCGCGGATCGAATCCAGCACGGCGCGCTGGATCTGGTCGGCAGACACCGGAACGCCCGCCTCGGCGGCCTTGCCCGCGATCTTCTTCGCGGCGGCCTTGGCATCGGCGGCGGGCAGCATCGGCCATTCGCCCGTCAAGGCGGCGGTCAGATCGTCGACCGGCTGCGGCGGCCAGTCGGCGCGGGCCCAGCTGGGACCTGCGGCGGCACGCTTCACATCCTGGTCGCTTTCGCCAAGCGCGGCGAAGAACTCGGCCCATTGCTGATCGACGCTGTCTGGATCGGTGGCGTACCGGGCCTGAAGCTGGTCGATGTAATCGGCGTTGGCCCCGTCCATGAAGGAGGAGGCTTGGAATTGCTGGTTGGGGCTTTGTTCCGTCATGGCTGCACCTGACAAATGGGTGCGCCGCCCCCGGAAGGGCGGCGCCTATGGGTTATGCGCGACCGAGCGCCTTCATCACCGCCTCGCCCAGATGGGCGGGGCTGTCGGCGACGACGATGCCGGCCTCTTTCATGGCTGCGATCTTGCTGTCCGCATCGCCCTTGCCGCCGGACACGATGGCACCGGCATGGCCCATGCGACGTCCGGGAGGCGCCGTGCGGCCCGCGATAAAGCCGGCGGTCGGCTTCCAGCGGCCCTTCTGGCGTTCGTCGGCCAGGAACTGCGCGGCTTCTTCCTCGGCGGAACCGCCGATTTCGCCGATCATGATCATGGCTTCCGTTTCCGGGTCCGACAGGAACATGTCGAGCACTTCGAGGTGCTCGGTGCCCTTGATCGGGTCGCCGCCGATGCCAACCGCCGAGGATTGGCCGAGGCCGAGGTCGGATGTCTGTTTCACGGCTTCATAGGTAAGCGTGCCCGAACGCGATACAACACCGATGGAGCCACGTTTGTGGATGTGGCCCGGCATGATGCCGATCTTGCAGGCGTCCGGCGTGATGACGCCGGGGCAGTTCGGCCCGATCAGGCGCGACTTGGAGTTCAGCAGCGCGCGCTTCACCTTCATCATGTCCAGCACCGGGATGCCTTCGGTGATGCAGATGATCAGCTCCATCTCGGCGTCGATGGCTTCCAGGATCGAGTCGGCCGCGAAAGGCGGCGGGACGTAGATCACGGACGCGTTGGCGCCGGTTTTCGCGATGGCGTCATGCACAGAATCGAAGACCGGCAAGCCCAGATGCTCCTGCCCGCCCTTGCCGGGCGTCACGCCGCCGACCATCTTCGTGCCGTAGGCGATCGCCTGTTCCGAGTGGAAGGTCCCCTGGCTGCCGGTGATGCCCTGGCAGATGACCTTGGTGTTTTCGTTGACGAGAACGGCCATGGATTACCCCTTCACCGCTTTGACGATTTTCTGCGCCGCGTCCGACAGGTTGTCGCCCGCGATGACGTTCAGGCCGGAGTTCGCGATGATCTCCTTGCCCTGCTCCACGTTCGTGCCTTCCAGACGCACGACCAGCGGAACCTGAAGGCCCACTTCCTTCACAGCGGCGATGATGCCTTCCGCGATGATGTCGCAGCGCATGATGCCGCCGAAGATGTTGACCAGGATGCCTTTGACGTTCGGATCGGAGGTGATGATCTTGAACGCCTCGGTCACCTTCTCTTTCGTCGCGCCGCCGCCGACGTCGAGGAAGTTGGCCGGTTCCGCACCATACAGCTTGATGATGTCCATCGTGGCCATCGCAAGGCCCGCACCGTTGACCATGCAGCCGATCTCGCCGTCCAGCGCGATGTAGTTCAGGTCAAACTTGGACGCCGCCAGCTCTTTCGGGTCTTCTTCCGTCTCGTCGCGCAGCGCCATGATGTCAGGGTGACGGTACAGGGCGTTGTTGTCGAAGCTGACCTTCGCGTCCAGCACCTTGATCTGGCCTTGCGGCGTCACGATCAGCGGGTTGATCTCCAGCATCTCCATGTCCTTCTCGATGAAGGCCTTGTAGAGAAGCTTGACCAGCGACACGCACTGCTTGACCAGTGCCCCTTCGAGACCAAGCGCGAAGGCAACCTTGCGGCCGTGGAAGTCGGCCAGACCCGCCGCCGGATCGACGGAGAAGCTGACGATTTTCTCGGGCGTGTGCTCCGCCACTTCCTCGATGTCCATGCCGCCTTCGGTCGACACGACGAAGGACACGCGAGAGGTCTGACGGTCCACCAGCAGCGCAAGATACAGCTCACGCTCGATGTCCGAACCGTCTTCGATGTAGATGCGGTTCACCTGCTTGCCGGCCGGACCGGTCTGGTGCGTGACCAGCGTGCGGCCCAGCATCTGCTTGGCCAGCTCTTCGGCTTCCGCGACGGACTTCGCCAGACGGACGCCGCCCTTCTCGCCGGCCGAAGCCTCGACGAACTTGCCCTTGCCGCGACCGCCGGCATGGATCTGCGATTTCACGACCCAGAGCGGGCCGCCCAGCTCACCGGCGGCCGATTTGGCCTCATCTGCCTTGAGCACGATGCGTCCGTCCGAAACAGGCGCGCCGTAATCGCGCAGAAGCGCCTTGGCCTGGTATTCATGGATGTTCATGGCAATGTCCCATGCTGGTGATTTGTCATATCGATGACACGGATCTGACCGCCGTTGAAACGAATTCAAACGCGGATAGGCGAAGGACGGCCGAAATCTGCACTTCGTGATCACAGTCTGAAAATGTGTGATCACAATATTCTGCGCTGCGGCACGGCTTTTGGCGGTGCGGCGTAGATCGCAGCAAAAAGGCGCGCCCGGAAACCGGACGCGCCTCAGAATCGCTGCCGAGCGGATCAGGCCAGCGAGGGGTCGATTTCCTTGCAGGCGGCGACGAGGCCTTTGACAGCGTCGACGGACTTGTCGAACATCGCCTGCTCCTCACCTGCCAGCTTGATGTCGACGATCCGCTCGATCCCGTCCTTGCCAATGATCGTGGGCACGCCGACATACATGCCGTTCAGGCCGAAGGCGCCGTCCACGTAGGCAGCGCAGGGCAGAAGGCGCTTCTGGTCCTTCAGATAGGCTTCCGCCATCTCGATCGCCGAGGTTGCGGGCGCGTAGAAGGCCGAGCCGGTCTTCAGCAGGCCGACGATCTCGGCGCCACCGTCACGGGTGCGCTGGATGATCGCGTCCAGCTTTTCCTGCGTCGTCCAGCCCATCTGCACCAGGTCGGGCAGCGGAATGCCGGCCACGGTGGAATAACGGGCCAGCGGCACCATCGTGTCGCCGTGGCCGCCCAGCACGAAGGCCGTCACGTCGCGCATGGAGACGTTGAATTCCAGCGACAGGAAGTGACGGAAACGGGCGGAGTCGAGCACGCCGGCCATGCCGACGACCTTGTTGTGCGGCAGGCCCGAGAATTCGCGCAGCGCCCAGACCATCGCGTCCAGCGGGTTGGTGATGCAGATCACGAAGGCGTTCGGCGCGTGCGCCTTGATGCCTTCGCCCACGGCCTTCATGACCTTGAGGTTGATGCCCAGCAGGTCGTCACGGCTCATCCCCGGCTTACGCGGCACGCCGGCGGTGACGATGCAGACATCCGCGCCCGCAATGTCTTCATAGCTGTTGGCGCCCTTCATCACGGCGTCGAAGCCTTCGGACGGGCCGGACTGTGCGATGTCCAGCGCCTTGCCCTGCGGCGTGCCTTCCGAAATGTCGAACAGCACGATGTCGCCGAGTTCCTTGATCGCGGCGAGATGGGCGAGCGTGCCGCCGATCTGTCCCGCGCCGATCAGTGCAATCTTGGGTCTGGCCATGAAATATCTCCGGTCCATGAGGATTGACGCTGAATGGGGTAGCCCCTGAATTGCCGTCACGCAAGTTCCCAGGGCTCCTCCTCCCACCGCTTGGCGTTGTTGGTAGCCAACCGGCTTTCACATCGCAAGTGCTTGCGAATGACCGGGCAAGCTGGTCCAGTGCGCGCAACCTTCAAGGGAGGAACGCCATGCCCATCCGCCCCCTGCGTTCGGCGCTTTACATTCCTGCGGCCAATGCCCGCGCGCTGGACAAGGCCCGCACCCTCCCCTGCGACGCGATCATCTTCGATCTGGAAGACGCCGTCAGCCCGGCCCGCAAGGACGAGGCGCGGGCGAGGTTGATCCAGGCCCTGCGGGACATGGAGTACGGCCACCGCTTGCGCCTGGTCCGGGTGAATGATGAAACGGACATGGCGGCGCTGACCGATGTGCCGCTGGACGCGCTGGTCCTGCCCAAGGTGCGGTCCGCCGACCTGCCGGACAGCCCGCACCCCTTGTGGGTGATGATGGAAACGGCGCAGGCGATCCTGAACGCCCCTGCCATTGCCGCACATCCGAAGGTGGAAGGGCTGATCATGGGCACCAACGATCTGGAACGGGAGCTGCATCTGCGCCCGCGTCCGGACCGGCTGGGCCTGACGCACGCCTTGGCCGCCTGTGTGCTTGCAGCGCGGGCCACGGGCAAGCCGATTCTGGACGGCGTTCACGCGGCGTTCCGCGACATCGACGCCTTGCGGAGCGAGGCGGCGCAAGGGCTGGACCTGGGCTTTGACGGCAAGACCGTGATCCACCCCGCCCAGCTGGACGTCGTGAACGAGGTCTTCAGCCCTTCCCCCGCCGAGATCGACCTGGCCCGGCGCCAGATCGCCGCGCATGAGGCCGCCGAGCAGGATGGCAGCGCCATCGCCGTCGTGGAAGGCCGCATCGTGGAGGCCTTGCATGTCGACATGGCCCGGCGCACGCTGGCGCTGGCCGAAGCCATCGGAAAACTGTGAGGATCCATGAAACTCTACCGCCTGCTGACCGAAGACGACACGTCCGCGTTCTGTCACAAGGTCACCGCCGCCCTGAACAAGGGATGGGAGCTGTATGGCAGCCCGACCTATGCCTTCGACAGCGCCAAGGGCCTGATGCGCTGCGGTCAGGGCGTGGTGAAGGAGGTGCCGGGCACCTACACGCCCGACACGAAGCTGGGCGAACAGTGAAGCTGTGATCACGGGTTATTCCTCCGTGATCACAAGCGTCTTTTTCTTTCTCTTTGCCCATCAATTGGGCGAAGAGGGGCTTCTGTCCGCGTGACTTTGGCGTACAATCGTATATGACGGAATTGCGAAAACCAGCCAGCCCGCCCCCTTTCTGTCCTGCGGGCGTGCAAGCAAGAGAAGGGTTCGAACATGGCTGAAGCGAAACGGATTCAGCGACCGCTTTCCCCCCATCTCCAGATCTACCGCCCTCAAATCACCTCGATCACCTCGATCCTGACCCGAATCACCGGCAACGCGATGCTGGTGGCGGTGGTCCTGATCGTGTGGTGGCTGGTGGCGGCGGCCCTGGGTGAAGAGGCGTATGAGACTGCGAACGGCTTCATCACCTCGTGGTTCGGCGACCTGGTGATGTCCCTGTCCCTTCTGGGAATGTGGTACCACTTCCTTGCCGGCATCCGTCACCTGATTTGGGACCGGGGCTACGCGCTGGAGATCAAGAAGGCCGAGATGCTGGGCATCGTCTGCCTCGTCGGCTCCGTCGTGCTGACGCTCATCACGCTGATCGCGCTGTAAGGAGGCATCATGCGTTACCTGACCGACTACAAGCGCGTTCACGGCCACGGCTCGGCCCACAGCGGCGCGCATCACTACTGGAACACGCAGGTCTCCTCGGCGGCGCTGGTGATTCTGGTTCCGCTGTTCATCTTCACCTTCGGCCATGCGCTGGGGATGGAATATGCGGACGCCGTCGAATACTACTCGCGTCCCCTGCCGGTGCTGATCGCGGCTCTGACGATGATCGTGGGCCTGATCCACTTCAAGAACGGCGCGCAGGTCATGTTCGAGGATTACACCAAGGCGAAGGTGCGGATCTCGCTGATCCTGCTGTCGACGGCGTTCAGCTATGTCTGCATCGGGCTGGTGCTGTTCGCGCTGGTCAAGCTCGCGCTCTGAAGGAAAACCGATGTCTGCTTACGAATACGAAACCCACGAATACGATGTGGTCGTGGTCGGCGCCGGCGGCGCGGGCCTGCGCGCGACACTGGGCATGGCCGAACAGGGCCTGCGCACCGCCTGCGTGACCAAGGTCTTCCCGACCCGTTCGCACACCGTCGCGGCCCAAGGCGGCATCGCGGCGTCCTTGTCGAACATGGGTCCGGACAGCTGGCAGTGGCACATGTACGACACCGTGAAGGGGTCGGACTGGCTGGGCGACACGGACGCGATGGAATACCTCGCACGCGAAGCCCCCAAGGCCGTGTACGAGCTGGAGCATTACGGCGTCCCCTTCTCCCGCACGGAAGAAGGCAAGATCTACCAGCGGCCCTTCGGCGGCCACACGACGGAATACGGCGAAGGCCCCCCGGTGCAGCGCACCTGCGCCGCCGCCGACCGGACCGGCCACGCAATCCTGCACACGCTGTACGGCCAGTCGCTGAAGCACAACGCGGAATTCTACATCGAGTACTTCGCGCTCGACCTCATCATGACGAACGGCAAGTGCACGGGCGTCGTGGCATGGAAGCTCGATGACGGCACGATGCACGTCTTCAACGCCAAGATGGTGGTGCTGGCCACGGGCGGCTACGGCCGCGCCTATTTCAGCGCGACCTCGGCCCACACCTGCACCGGCGACGGTGGCGGAATGGTGGCGCGCGCGGGCCTGCCGCTTCAGGACATGGAGTTCGTGCAGTTCCACCCGACCGGCATCTACGGCTCGGGCTGCCTGATCACCGAAGGCGCGCGCGGCGAAGGCGGCTACCTCACCAACTCGGAAGGGGAGCGGTTCATGGAACGCTACGCCCCGACCTACAAGGATCTGGCGTCGCGCGACGTGGTGTCGCGCTGCATGACGCTGGAAATCCGTGAAGGCCGCGGCGTGGGCGAACACAAGGACCACATCCACCTGCACCTGAACCACCTGCCGCCCGAAACGCTGCACGAACGCCTGCCGGGAATTTCCGAATCCGCGCGCATCTTCGCGGGCGTGGACCTGACGAAGGAACCGATCCCGGTTCTGCCGACGGTGCACTACAACATGGGCGGCATCCCCACCAACTATTGGGGCGAGGTGCTGAGCCCGACGGCCGACAATCCCGACGCCATCCTTCCCGGCCTGATGGCCGTGGGCGAAGCGGGCTGCGCGTCGGTGCACGGGGCGAACCGTCTCGGCTCCAACTCGCTGATCGACCTTGTGGTGTTCGGGCGTGCGGCGGCCATCCGGGCGGCAGAAGTCGTGAACCCGAAGGACCGCAACGAACCCGCCAACACGGCGGCCATCGACGCGATCTTCGACCGCTTCGACCGTTTCCGCAACGCCAATGGCAGCATCCCTACGGCCGAGCTTCGGCTGGAGATGCAGCGCACCATGCAGGCCGACGCGGCCGTGTTCCGCACGGACAAGACGCTGGCCGAAGGCGTGGCCAAGATGAAGGCGATCGCCGCCAAGATGGCCGACATCAAGGTGACCGACCGCAGCCTCATCTGGAACTCCGACCTGATGGAAACGCTGGAACTTGCGAACCTGATGCCGAACGCGCTGGCCACCGTGGTCGGGGCCGAGGCCCGCAAGGAATCCCGCGGCGCCCACGCGCACGAGGATTATCCGGATCGCGACGACGTGAACTGGCGCAAGCACAGCCTAGCCTGGGTCGATGGGAACGAGGTGCGTCTGGACTACCGTCCCGTGCGCCTTGATCCGCTGACCACGTTCGAGGAAGGCGGGATCGATCTGAAGAAGATCGCGCCGAAGGCACGGGTCTACTGATGCGCCGGATCGTCGCCTCTGCCCTTCTGCTTGCCGCCTGCTCTCCGCAGACGGTGGCCGACAATGTTGCACGCAGTGCGGCCCGGTCGGTTGTGAACCCGGTCGTGGCACAATACATGCCATCCGGGCAGGCCGAGGCGGCGACCAACTGCGTCATCGACAATGCCGACGCGGGGGAGCTTTCGACCCTTGCGCGCGACATCGGAACGCGGGCCGGCACGACCACGGTGCAGATCGTGGCGCGGATCCTGTCCCGGCCGTCGACGGTGCAGTGCCTTGGCTCGCAAGGGCTGCCGGCCCTGACGGGGCTGAGCTACTGATGCGGGCCGCGGCGCTTCTTCTTCTGGCGGTGGCGGCCTGCGGGCCGATCCCGCGCGAGGATGCCGAGGCCGCCTGCTTCCGCCGCGCCGAACTTGCGCTGCACCCGCGCGGCTATGTCGAGATCGGCACGGGTTCGGGCGGCCACACCTATACCGGCGTCGAGATCAACGCGTCGTCGGACTTCTTCATGGGACGCGATCCGGCAGCTGTCTACCAGACCTGCGTCTTCAACAAATCGGGCGAGATGCCGACGCGTCCGCTATACGAGCGCCCTGACTGGAGGGGATGATCTTATGGTTCAGTTCACACTGCCGAAAAACTCCAAGATCCGTACCGGAAAGACCTGGCCGAAGCCCGAGGGCGCGACCAATGTCCGCAAGTTCCAGATCTATCGCTGGAGCGCCGAGGACGGGGAAAACCCGCGGGTCGACACCTACTTCCTGGACATGGACAAATGCGGTCCGATGGTCCTGGATGCCCTGATCAAGATCAAGAACGAGATCGACCCCACGCTGACCTTCCGCCGGTCCTGCCGCGAAGGCATCTGCGGGTCCTGCGCGATGAACATCGACGGGATCAACACGATCGCCTGCATCTACGGTCTGGACCAGATCAAGGGCGACGTGAAGATCTACCCCCTGCCCCACATGCCGGTGGTTCGCGACCTGATCCCCGATCTGACGACCTTCTACGCCCAGCACGCGTCCATCATGCCGTGGCTGGAAACGAAGACGAACCGTCCGGCCAAGGAATGGCGCCAGTCCATCGACGACCGCAAGAAGCTGGACGGGTTGTACGAGTGCATCATGTGCGCCTCGTGCTCCACCGCCTGCCCGAGCTACTGGTGGAACCAGGATCGCTATCTGGGTCCGGCGGCGCTGCTGCACGCGTATCGCTGGATCATCGACAGCCGGGACGAAGCCACGGGTGAGCGTCTGGACGAGCTGGAGGATCCCTTCAAGCTGTACCGTTGCCACACGATCATGAACTGCGCCAAGACCTGCCCCAAGGGTCTGAACCCGGCCAAGGCCATTGCCGAGATCAAGAAGATGATCGTCGAGCGGGTCGTCTGACCCACCGCTGCGTCGAACAGAAAAACCCCCGCCAACCGGCGGGGGTTTTTCCTTGTCGGACGGAAAGCCTTACGCCAGCGAAGCGTTCAGCGTGATCTCGGTGTTCAGCAGCTTGGAAATCGGGCAGTTCACCTTGGCGTCCGCAGCCGCCTTCTGGAACTCGTCCTCCGAGATGCCGGGCACGGTGGCCGTCAGCGTCAGTTCCGACTTCTTCACGGCGAACCCTTCGCCTTCCTTGTCCAGCGTCACCGCCGCGACCGTGTCCATGTTGTCGGCCTTGAAGCCGGCCTTTTCCAGAACCAGCGACAGCGCCATTGTAAAGCAGGACGCGTGGGCCGCACCGATCAGCTCCTCGGGGTTGGAGCCCTTGACGCCTTCAAAGCGCGCGGCAAAACCGTAGGGATGGGCGTTCAGCGCACCGCTCTCGGTGGAGATGGTGCCCTTGCCGTCCTTGATGCCGCCGGACCACTGGGCCGAACCTTTTTTCACGATAGCCATGATCGTCTCCTTCGCGTTGGGATACGGGTCAGGCAGCTAGACCGGCCTTGGGGCCTTTCAACCAAAGAACCCATCACCTGCGCGCGAGAGGAGGTCGCGGGCCAGATCCTCGCCCATCGCTTCACCGTCCGCGACAGGGCCGCGACGTTCGCCGGCCAGCACCTCGGTACCGTCGGGGCGCAGGATTTCGCCGCGTAGCCACAGCCCGCCGTCCACCAGCAAGGCCAGCCCCGCGATCGGCGTTTCGCAGGATCCGTCCAGCGTCGCAAGAAACGCCCGTTCGGCCCGGATGCAGGCCGCCGTGGGCGCGTCGTGGAGGACCGCCAGCATCGCGGCCACGCGATTATCGGTCATGCGACGCTCGATCCCGATGGCGCCTTGCGCCACGGCGGGCAGCATGTCTTCGGGCACGATGGGGCTTTGGCCCACCTCCATGCCCAACCGGTTCAGACCCGCCATGGCGAGGAACGTCGCCTGCGCCACGCCTTCGTCCAGCTTGCGCATCCGGGTCTGAAGGTTGCCGCGGAATTCCACCACCTGCAGGTCGGGCCGGCGCGCCAGCAACTGCGCCCGGCGGCGGAGGCTGGACGTGCCGACCACCGCGCCCTGCGGCAGGTCGGCGATGCCGCCGAGGCCCGGCGCGATGAACGCGTCCCGCACATCCTCGCGCGGCAGCCAGGTGTCCAGGATCAGGCCCTCGGGCTGTTGCACCGGCATGTCCTTCATGGAATGCACGGCCAGATCGATGGTGCCGTCCAGCAGCGCCTCCTCGATCTCTTTCGTGAACAGGCCCTTGCCGCCCACTTCGCGCAGGGCGCGGTCCTGCACGCGGTCGCCGGTGGTCTTGATCGGCACGATCTGGAAGCAGTCGGGCGGCAGGTCATGCGCCTGCGCCAGCCGGTCGCGCGTTTCATGCGCCTGCGCCAGCGCAAGCGGCGATCCACGGGTGCCGATGCGAAGCGGCGCGTCAGGGGTGGGCATCTGGGTCATATGCCCCATCTACCGTGCCGGAAGGGGGCGGGCAACCTTGACTCTGCCCACCCACCCCCCGAGATGGGCCCGAAGGAGATCCGACCATGACCGACAAGCCGATCCTGCGCGCCCTAGCGGGCGAGGTCCTGCCCACGCCGCCCGTCTGGATGATGCGCCAAGCCGGCCGCTACCTGCCCGAATACCGCGCGACGCGGGCGCAGGCCGGGGATTTCCTGTCACTGTGCTACACCCCCGACCTTGCGGCCGAGGTGACGTTGCAGCCCATCCGCCGCTACGGCTTCGACGCGGCGATCCTGTTCGCGGACATCCTGCTGATCCCGCAGGCCTTGGGGTTGGACCTGCGTTTCGTGCAAGGCGAAGGCCCGCGCCTGTCGACCATCACCGACATGGCGGGGGTTCAGGCCCTGCGCCCGACCGACACGATCCACGACACGCTGTCGCCCGTCTATGAAACGGTGAAGATCCTGTCGCGCGAACTGCCCGATCCCGTGACGCTGATCGGCTTTGCCGGCGCGCCCTGGACCGTGGCCACCTACATGGTCGCCGGCCGCGGCACGCCGGATCAGGGGCCCGCGCACCGCCTGAAGGACACCGACCGCCCCGCCTTCCAGGCGCTGATCAACCGCATCACCGAGGCCACGATCGAATACCTGGATTGCCAGGTGCGCGCAGGGGCCGAGGTCATCAAGCTGTTCGACAGCTGGGCCGGATCGCTGAAGGGTGCCGATTTCGACGATTTCGCGCTGGCCCCGGCCCAGACCATCATCACGGAACTGAAGCGCCGCCACCCTACCCTGCCCGTCATCGCCTTCCCGCGCGAGGCGAAGGAGCGTTACGTCGGCTTCGCGCAGGCCGTGGGCGCGGATGCCGTGGCCATCGACAACTCGGTTCAACCGGACTGGGCGGCGGCGCAGGTGCAGGTGTCGGGCTGCGTGCAGGGCAACCTCGCCCCGCACCATTTGGTGGACCCCACGAATCTGGAAGCCGAAACCAAGCGCATCGTCGCCGCCTTCCGCAACGGGCCGCACATCTTCAACCTGGGCCACGGCATCACGCCCGACGCCGATCCCGACAACGTGCACCGGATGCTGGCCGCCATCCGCGGCTGACCTCAGACCTGGCTCGTCGCCCCCTCCGGCGTGGCGGGCCCTCGGGGCAAGGCATGCGTCTTCGGTCCCGCGCTACGGGTCCCTGTCCTGCCCTTCCGGACATGCAACTCGATTGGCCTTTCCGCCGCCGCGTGCCACAGTGCCGGCATGGACCAGATCGCGCCCGACCTCGACACCATCGAAGCCCTCGCCCGTGAAGCGGTGGAGGGGCTGCCCGCCGCGTGGCAGGGCCCCGCCCGCGCCGTGATCCTCGTGGTGGAGGATTTCCCCTCGGACACCCTGCTGGCCGAGATGGAGATGATGGATCCCTACGAACTGACTGGCCTTTACGAAGGCATTCCGCTGACGGAAAAGTCGGTGATGGACCAGCCCATGGGGCCGGACCTGATCCGCCTGTTCCGCCGGCCGATCCTGGATGAATGGGTGGATCGCGGAAACGTGACGCTGCGCGAACTGGTCACGCATGTGGTGGTGCACGAACTGGCCCATCACTTCGGCTGGTCCGACGACGACATCGCCGCCATAGACCCGTGGTGGGAATAGGCTATCCTTCCCACATCCCACAGGAGGAGACACCGATGACCATCACCCGTCGTACCGCCCTGACCACCGGGGCGGCGTTGCCGCTGGCCGCCTTCGTGCCGACCCACCTGGCCGCACAGGCTTCCACCCCTCAGGAGGCACCCGCCATGCCGCTGCATCACAGCTTCACCTTCGGATCCATGCGGATCACGGTTCTTCTGGCCGGACAGGCGCCCAGCGACAATCCGCACGGCACCTTCGGCCTCAACGCCTCGGAAGAGGAGTTCGTGGCCCTGTCGCAGGAGAACTTCATCCCATCCGACCGCGCCATGGGCAACTTCTGCCCCGTGGTGGTCGAATCCGGCAACGGTGTGATCCTGTTCGACACCGGCCTGAACCCCGACGGGCTGAAGGCCGCCCTGGCCAGCGCTGGCATGGGGGTGGAGACGATCCGCACGGTCGTCCTCACCCACATGCATGGCGATCACATTGGCGGCCTGTCGGCCGACGGCATGCTGACCTTCCCCGACGTGGATCTGGTCGCCGGACGGATCGAGATGGAGCATTGGTCCCAAGCCGGGAACGAGACGTTCGAGGCCAAGCTGCGCCCCTTCGTGTCCGACTTCCGCCTGCTGGAGGATGGTGACGAGGTGGTTCCGGGCGTGAAGGCGATGCTGGCCCCCGGCCACACGCCCGGCCACATGACCTTCCTGCTGACCGAGGATGGCGGCCAGCGGCTGCTGCTGACGGCCGACACGACCAACCATTACGTCTGGTCGCTGGCCCGCCCCGACTGGGAAGTGCGCTTCGACATGGACAAGCCCACCGCCATCAACACCCGCCAAAAGGTCCTGTCCATGCTGGCCGAGGAACGGATCCCCTTCATCGGCTATCACATGCCCTTCCCCGCGGTCGGCTTCGTGGCCAAGACCGAAGCCGGCTACCGCTTCATGCCGGAAACCTACCAGTTCGAGCTGGCGGCGAGCTGACGCCGCAAGGGACGCCGGATCATCCGGCGTCCTTTTCCCAAAGGCCCGTCAGCGCGCGCGACAGCAGGTTCGGGATGCGCGGGCGCGATGCGGTGTGGAAGGGCATCGGGCGGCTCAGCTCCATCGCCGCCACGCCGATGCGGGCGGTCAGGGCCGCGTTGATCATCCCCTCGCCGAACCGGCGCGACACGCGGGACAAGAGGCCCCCGCCCACGGCCGAATGCACAAGATCGTCCGTCACGGCCAGCGCGCCCGTGGCCACCAGATAGCTGAACACCCGACTCATCAGTTTCAGGCTGCCCACCGTGCCCGAACGTCCACCATAGATCTCGGCGATGCGCCGCACCATGCGCAGGTTGGCAAACAGCGCCGTCGCCACATCGGCCAGCGCCAGCGGCACCAGCGCCGTGGCGATGGCCACCTGCCGCGCCGCACGCTCGATTTCCCGGCGGGCGTATTGGTCCAGCGGGGCCAGCAGTTCGGTTTCCGTCATGTTCAGCAGGGCGTCGGCGTCGAACGTCTCGTCCTGACGTTCGCGCAGGCGCGCCACGGCCTGCGGGTGGTGCGGGGCGTAGACCGAGGCGATGCCTTGGCTGGCCGCCCGTGCGGCCTTCACGTCCGCCCTGGCCCGCGCCTCGTCCACCGCCAGCCGCAGGTGGTCCAGCCGTGCCAAGCGGAAATAGGCCAGTGCCTCGCGTCCTGCCAGTATCACGGCGGCCGCGATTGCCAGCCCGATCAGCACGAAGGCAATCAGCCCCAGCACCGTGTTCCGGTTCAGGAGCGAGTCGATGAAGTCATAAGCCGCAACCGACAGGATGAACCCGCCCGCCGCGCCGAACGCCCAAAGCGCGAACTTCCACAGGCCCGAGG
Source organism: Falsirhodobacter sp. 1013 (assembly GCF_051195255.1). NCBI lineage: Bacteria > Pseudomonadati > Pseudomonadota > Alphaproteobacteria > Rhodobacterales > Paracoccaceae > Falsirhodobacter > Falsirhodobacter sp. 1013. The sequence goes on from NZ_JBNJLK010000001.1 coordinate 211,499, forward strand.
GCTTCTTCGCCCCCACACGGATCGCGACGGCCAGCGCGCCCTCGCTGTCCTCGGGCACGGGGGCGGCCAGGGCGGGGTCGGCGGGTTCCTCCCAGTCCAGAACGACGGGCTTCTTCATAGGCGGTCTCCGATCAGGAACTGGGCCGCGCGGTCCAGGCGGATATGGGGCGGGCCTTCCCCGGGCCGCAGGGTGCTGCGGGCGGGCGCGAAGCTCATCAGCGAGAATTCGGCATCGAGCCACTTTTCCACCCCTTCCCGCGCGGGGGACAGAAGGCGCGCGGGATCGGCGGGCAATTCCCCGGGATACATGGCCACGTGGCGGTTGTCGGGCAGGCGGCCGCGGACGGCCTCCAGCACCTCGCCGTGGCGGGTGATCTCCTCCTCAACCGTGGCGCGGAGGGAGGCCAGCGACATCGCCTCGGTCCGCGCGCCGGCAAATGCGGCGCGGTCGCGGGCGTCGCGCAGCAGCGCCTCCATGATGGCGGTCAGGCGCGGGTGCTGGGTGTGATGGATGTGGTCGGCCTTGGTGGCCGCGAACAGGATGCGTTCCACGCGCTTGCCCAGCAGGATCTGGCTCAGGAAGCTGTTCGCGCCGGGGCGGAAGGCGGTCAGGATGTCGGCCATGGTGCGGCGCAGATCCTCCAGCGCCTGCGGGCCGTCATGGATGGCGGACAGCGCGTCCACCAGCACCACCTGCCGGTCGATCCGGCTGAAATGGTTGCGGAAGAACGGGCGGACCACCTTGTCCTTGTAGCCTTCGTAGCGCCGCGCCATTTCATGCCAAAGGGTGCCGCGCCGCGCGTCGGACGGCTTGGGCAGCGGGGCGAAGGTCAGGACCGGGCTGCCCGCCAGATCGCCGGGCAAAAGGAAGCGCCCCGGCGTGCAGTCGGAATAGCCGTCTTTCCGCGCCGCCTGCAGATAGGCGGTGAAGCTTTCCGCCAGTGCCAGCGCGCGGCCCTCGTTCAGCGGCAACGCCCCATCCTCGGCTCGCGCGGTCGCAAGGAAGTCCCGCGCCTGCGGGCGCTTGGCGATGCGGGCGAAGGTGGCGTCGGACCACTCCTCGTACGTCTTGTCCAGCAGGGCCAGATCCAGCAGCCATTCCCCGGGATAGTCGATGATGTCCAGGTGCACCGTCTGCATCCCCTGCAGCCCCGAAAACATCCCCGACGGCCGCACGCGGAACGACAGCCGCAGTTCGGAAATGGAGCGGGTGGAGTCCGGCCAACGCGGGTCGTCGCCGGTCAGGGCGGCCAGATGCGCCTCGTAATCGAAGCGCGGCAGGGTGATGTCGGGCTGGGGTTGCAGCCAGACGCTTTCGATCCGCCCTTCGGCCTGCGCCTTCAGCTGCGGCATCCGGCCGCGGTCCAGCAGGTTCGCGACCAGCCCGGTGATGAACACCGTCTTGCCCGCCCGCGACAGGCCCGTGACGCCCAGCCGGATCACCGGATCCGAAAACAGCCCCCCCACGCTGGAGATCGTGCCTTCCACGCGGCGCGTGACGGTGTCGGTCAGGGTCGATAGGGCCACGTGCATTTTCTCCGGTTGCCTGTCGGATGTAGGCCCACGTGGGCCGCTTGTGTAGGGCGCGCGGTTGGTGCTAGGCCGGACGCATGCCCAGATACGCACTGAAGATCGATTACGACGGCGGCCCCTTCCACGGGTGGCAGCGGCAGGCGCAGGGCCAGCCCTCGGTTCAGGGCGCGATCGAGGATGCTCTGGCCCGGCTGGAGCCCGGCCCCCACACCATCGCGGCGGCGGGGCGCACCGACACCGGCGTGCACGGCACCGGACAGGTGGCCCATTGCGACCTGTCGAAGCCCTGGGACCCCTTTCGGCTGAGCGAGGCGCTGAACCACCACCTGAAGCCCCTGCCCGTGGCCGTGGTGGCCTGCGCCGCCGTGCCGGACGATTTCCACGCCCGCTTTTCCGCACACGAACGGCGCTACCTGTTCCGCCTGATCGCGCGCCGCGCGCCGCTGACGCATGATCGGGGCCTTGCCTGGCAGGTGGGGCACCGGCTGGACTCGCAGGCCATGCGCGAAGGGGCGGCGCATCTGGTGGGTCATCACGATTTCACCACCTTCCGCAGCACGATGTGCCAGGCGAAGTCGGCCGTGAAGACCATCGACGAGATTACGATCGAGGAGGTGCCGCTGGACGCTGGCGTCGAATACCGCTTCCGTCTGCGCGCCCGCAGCTTCCTGCACAATCAGGTCCGGTCGATCGTGGGCACGCTGGAACGGGTGGGTGCTGGCGGCTGGTCCCCGGACCGCGTGCGGCAGGCGCTGGAGGCGCGGGACCGCGCCGCCTGCGGGCCGGTTTGTCCGCCGCAGGGGCTGTATCTGACAGGGGTTGGCTATCCTGTCGATCCGTTCCAAGGTTGAATCTGCGAACGGAGGAGAGACCATGCCGCAGGCCGACCTGTATTTCACGACCGACCAGACCTTGACCGACATCCTGCCCGAAATCGAACGCACGATCGCCGCCTTCGACAGCGGCGCGGGCGTCTGCAAGGGCCGCGCCCATCCGGTGGCCGATCATCATCACAGCCACATCTTTCTGCGCCTGTCGCTGCTGCCGAAGCCGCATCGCGATGACGTCTACGCGGCGGAACTGGGGAAACGACTGGCCGAGGTGATTCGATCGCATGCCAAGGCGCCGGCGGCCGTGGCGGTGAACATCCAGTTCGACCTGAAACATTACACCGCCATCAAGGTGGACTAAGGGCGGGGTCTCCCCCGCCCCTGTACCTAGTTCGCGTGATCGTCCGCGAAGATGTCCTTCCGGTGGGTGTTGTTCGGCACGAAGATCAGTCCGATCACCACCGTCATCACCGCGACGGTGATGGCGTACCACAACCCCGCATAGATGTTGCCCGTCTGGGCCGAGATGGCGAAGGCCGTCGCGGGCAGCAGCCCCCCGAACCAGCCGTTGCCGATGTGATAGGGCAAGGACAGGCCGGAATAGCGGATGCGCGTGGGGAACATCTCCACCAAGGCGGCCGCGATGGGGCCGTAGACCATCGTCACCAGCAGGATCAGGTAGGTCAGGATCGCGATCAGCGTCAGCTTTTGCACCGTGAAGATGTCGAAGAAATGGTTGGCCTTCGCCACAGTCGTGTTCTGCCCGCCCAAGGGATAGCCCGCTTCGGTCAGCGCCGCCGTCAGCGCGGCGTCGAAGCGGGGCTTCTCGGCGACGGAGGTGGCCGCGTCATAGGACGCGATCTCCGTTTCTCCGACGCGGATGACGGCAGGCGTGCCCGCCGCACCCTCCACGCTTTGATAATTCACGGAGGCCCTCGCCAGCGCCGCCTTCGCGATGTCGCAGGACGACGTGAACTTCGCCGTGCCCGTCGGGTTGAACTGGAACGAACAATCGTCCGGCGCGTGCGTCACCGTCACCGGCACCATCTGGGCCGCATGAAGCGCGGGGTTGGCGATGTGGGTGATGCCCTTGAAGACCGGGAAGTAGGTCAGCGCCGCCAGAAGGCAGCCCGCAAGGATGATCGGCTTGCGCCCGATCCGATCCGACAGCCCGCCAAAGAACAGGAACCCGCCCGTGCCAAGGATCAGCGCCCAGGCGATGAAGACGTTGGCGCTGAAGCTGTCCACCTTCACCACGTTCTGCACGAAGAACAGCGCGTAGAACTGGCCGGAATACCAGACCACCGCCTGCCCCGCCGTCAGGCCGAACAGCGCGATCAGGGCGATCTTGCCGTTCTTCCACGTCCCGAACGCTTCCTTCATCGGCGCCTTGGAGGTGCGGCCTTCTTCCTTCATCTTCTTGAAGGCCGGGCTCTCCTCCATCTGCAGACGGATGTAAAGCGAGATGCCCAGAAGCACGATGGAGCCGAGGAACGGGATCCGCCAACCCCAGGCGTTGAACGCGCTGATCATCTGCGGCGTGCCGTCGGCGGCCAGCACGGCATTGCCGGCCAGATCCAGCACCGGCTGCATCGGATAGTTGTTGTTCACGTAGCTTTGCACGATCAGGATCACGACCAGCGACAAAAGGAGGCCCAGCGTCGCCGTGGTCTGGATGAAGGCCGTGTAATACCCGCGGCGGTTGGCGGGCGCATGTTCGGCCACATAGACCGCAGCCCCCCCGTATTCGCCGCCCAGCGCCAGCCCCTGCAGCATCCGCAGCGCGATCAGCAGGACCGGCGCCGCGATGCCCCAGCTGGCATAGCCGGGCAGCAGGCCCACGATGAAGGTCGAAATCCCCATGATCAGGATCGTGATCAGGAAGGTGTATTTCCGCCCGACCAGATCACCGACCGACCCGAAGACCAGCGCCCCGAAAGGCCGCACCAGGAACCCCGCGGCAAAGGCCAGCAGCGCGAAGACGTTGCGCGTGGCCTCGGGGAAGGCGGTGAAGAACTGCGCCCCGATGATCGCCGCCAATGAGCCATAGAGATAGAAGTCGTACCATTCGAAGATCGTCCCGGCGGACGAGGCCAGGATGACCTTCTTCTCGTCCCTCGTCATGGGGCGCGCGCGCGCATGCCCCACGTTCACAGCATGGTTTGCCATGTCGTTCCCCTCCCATAACGGGGCCTTTTCCTGGCCCCTTCCCCTCGATCCGGCGAAGGCCCTCCCAAGCCTTGTGCCCGCCGGTCCGTTTCCGCCCCTTCAGGGGGCCCTGGATCGGACGATGGACCCCACCATCCGCTCCAGCTCGCGGCTGACGGCCGCGATGTCCTGCATGGCGTCCAGACGCTGCAACACGCCCGCCCGCTGGTAATGGCCGATCAGCGGCGCGGTCTGGGCGTGATAGGTGTCCAGCCGCTGGCGCGCGGTGTCGGCGTTGTCGTCCTTGCGGCGCAGGAAGTCCGTTCCGCCGCACACGTCGCAGACGCCGGCAACGGCGGGCCGCTTCAGCGTGTCATGATAGCCTTCGCCGCATTTGGTGCAGGTGGTGCGGCCCGAAACGCGGGCCACCATCGTGTCGTCATCCACTTCCATGCTGATGACGGCACCGACGGACTGGCCCCGCGCGGCCAGAAGTTCGTCCAGCGCGAAGGCCTGGACGGCGGTGCGCGGAAAGCCGTCCAGGATCACGCCGCGCCCGGTGTCGGGATCGGCCATCCGTTCTGCCAGCACCTGCAGCACGATGTCGTCGGACACGAGGCCGCCGGTTTCCATCACCGCCTGCGCCGCCTGTCCGGCGGGGGTGCCGGCCTTCACCGCCGCCCGCAGCATGTCGCCGGTGGACAGCTGGATCAGCCCAAAGGCCTTTTCCAGCACGCGCGATTGCGTGCCCTTTCCCGCACCGGGCGGGCCCAGCAGGATCAGGACGGCAGGTTGTGTCACCGAAGGACAGTTCATGCGCCACTCCGATTCTGGCGATTCTCGATCAGGTCGTCGACGACGGCGGGATCGGCCAGGGTGGAGGTGTCGCCAAGGCTGCCGAAATCATCCTCGGCAATCTTGCGCAGGATGCGGCGCATGATCTTGCCGGACCGCGTCTTGGGCAGGCCCGGCGCCCATTGCAGGAAGTCGGGCGTGGCGATGGGGCCGATCTCGGCCCGGACCCATTTCACCAGGTCGGCGCGCAGTGTGTCCGAAGGCTCTACCCCGTTCATCAGCGTCACATAGGCGTAGATGCCCTGCCCCTTGATGTCATGCGGAACGCCGACGACCGCGGCCTCGGCCACGTCGGGATGGGCGACAAGGGCCGATTCCACCTCGGCCGTGCCCATGCGGTGGCCGGACACGTTCAGCACGTCGTCCACGCGGCCGGTGATCCAGTAATAGCCGTCCGCGTCGCGCCGGCAGCCATCGCCGGTGAAGTAGGTGCCCTTGTACTGGCTGAAATATGCCTCCTCGAACCGTTCGTGGTCGTCCCAAAGGGTGCGCATCTGCCCGGGCCAGCTGTCGGCGATGGCAAGGACGCCCTCCGCCTCACCCGTCAATTCCTCTCCGGAGGTCGGGTCCAACACCACCGGCTTCACCCCGAAGAACGGTTTCGTGGCCGATCCCGGTTTGGTCGGAATGGCGCCGGGCAGCGGGGTGATCATGTGCCCGCCGGTTTCGGTCTGCCAGAAGGTGTCGACGATGGGGCACTTGTTCTTGCCGATGTGCTGGTCGAACCAGTTCCACGCCTCGGGGTTGATCGGTTCGCCCACGCTGCCAAGGACGCGCAGGCTGGACAGGTCGTGCTTTGCGGGCCACGCCTCCCCCTGCCCGATCAGGGCGCGGATGGCGGTGGGCGCGGTGTAGAACTGGGTGACCTTGTGCTTTTCGATCGTGGCCCAGAACCGGCCCGCGTCCGGGTGGTTCGGTGTGCCTTCGAACATCAGCGTCGTGGCCCCGTTCGCCAGCGGCCCGTAAACGATGTAGCTGTGGCCCGTCACCCAGCCCACATCCGCCGTGCACCAGTAGACGTCGCCGTCGTGGTAATCGAAGACCAGCCGGTGCGTCATGGCCGCATACAGAAGATAGCCGCCCGTCGTGTGCACCACCCCCTTGGGCCGCCCGGTGGAGCCGGAGGTATAAAGGATGAACAGCGGATCCTCCGCTCCCATCGGACGGGGCGGGCAATCGGGGGCCACCGTTTCCATCAGGGCCTTCACGTCCACGTCGCGGCCGTCGATCCAGCTGATCTGATCGCCCGTGTGCTTCACCACCAGGCAGCGCACCTTTTCCGAACAGCGCAGCAGGGCTGCGTCGGTGTTCGACTTCAACGCGGTGCGCTTGCCGCCGCGCGGGGCCGTGTCGGCGGTGATGACGAGCTTTGCCTGGCAATCGTTGATCCGGTTCGCCAGGCTGTCGGGGGAAAAGCCCGCGAAGACCACCGAATGGATCGCCCCGATGCGCGCGCAGGCCAGCATGGCATAGGCCGCCTCGGGGATCATGGGCAGGTAGATCACCACGCGGTCGCCGCGCATGACCCCTTGGCTCAGCAGCACGTTGGCGAAGCGGTTCACCTTTTCCGACAGCTGGGCATAGGTGATGTGAAGCGCCGGCTGCGCGGGATCGTCCGGTTCCCAAATGATCGCCGTCTGGTTCGCCCGTGCGGGAAGATGCCGGTCGATGCAATTGACCGAGGCGTTCAGCACCCCATCCTCGAACCAGCGGATCGACACCTGCCCATGCGTCAGATCGGTGTTCTTGACGCGGGTGAACGGCTTGATCCATTCAAGGCTTTGCCCTTCACGGCCCCAGAACCCGTCCGGGTCCGACAGGGACTCGGCATAAAGGCGGTCGTAATCGGCGGCGTTCACATGGGCGCGCGCAACGGCTTCGGGCGACGGAACATAGGTTCCGCGGGCGTGATCAAGCATGGCAATCCTCCTTCGGCGGTGCCGAAAGCGGGTTTCCTCCTCCCCTCGATCGGCCCCTCGTGAAAGATGCTAACGCGGCTTTTCCCCCAAGGCGAACGAAAATTTCAGCCCGTTTCGTCCAGCCAGGCCGGCAGTTCCCCGATGTCGTTCAGCACCACGTCGGCCAAACGTTCCAGATCGCCGCGCAGGGCCGGCCCCGTCAGGACGGCGACCGCCGCCATGCCCGCCGCCCGCGCCGCGTGAAGGTCGTGCGCGCTGTCGCCCACCATCGCCACCTGCGACGGCGGAAGGCCGGTCGCCGCGCAGAAGGCCAGAAGCTGGCCCGGCGCGGGCTTGCCGCCATGCCCGCTGTCGAAGCCCGCGACGAAGGGGAACAGACGGTCCACGCCGGCCCGTTCCATCTGCCGGCGGGCCGGCGCCTCTCCATCGTTCGTCGCGACGCCCAGATGCATGCCGCGGGCGGTCAGGCCCTCCAGAAGGGGGGCCAGCGGCACGGCCTCCACCATCGGCGCATCGGCGGACAGGCGGTTCATCAGCGCCAGAAGGTCGTCGCGCGTCCAGTCGGGCAGATCGGGCAGCATCAGATCCGCCACCTCGGCCGAGGTGCTGGCGATGACGGGACTGTCGGGCGCGAATCGCTGGGTGCGCAGGTCGAAGCGAATCCTGCGGGCCAGCGGGTCCGGATCGGGGGACAAGCGGTGCAGCAGGGCCGCCGCCCACGCCCCCCAGCTGGCTTGGAAATCGAACAGAGTGCCGTCCTTGTCGAACAGGATGCCGCGGATCATCTCAGGTCCAGTGCGGAAGATCGCCGCCAGGCAGCACCGCCCGCACCCGCATGGGCAGGGTATAGGGCAGATTGGCCGCGTCGCAGAAGGCGATGACCAGCGAATCCTCGGACAGCAGGAAGTCCATCACCGCGCCAAGGAATTCCGGACGGGCGGCCGCTTCGCGCAGGCTGTCCGGGGACGCGCCCGTGGCGGCCAGGAAATCCGGCAGAAGTTCATGCTGGGCGGCCAGCCAGCCAAGGGCCTGCAGGGCCGTGCGTTCGGCCGCGTCGCGGCTGGGAAGTTCGTCTCTCATGGGCGACATCGTGCCGATCGCCGGGGCAATTGCAAGACGGCTCATTCCCGCGAAAGGATTTCTTAACCAATAGAAAGGAATCTGCGGCAGAGGACCCACCGGGAAAGAGGCAGAATGACCCGACACGCGCTTGTCATTGATGTTTCCCATGCAAACCGGACGGCGCTGAAGCGGCGTCTGGCGACCGGATGCTACACGACCTCCTTCGTCGCCTCGGCCGAGGCGGCGCTGATCGACGCGCGCCAGACCCGCCCCGATGTGGTCCTGATCGACATGCCGGACGCGGCAAACCTGCTGCTGCAGCTGGCCCGCGACATGCGGCTTCGGGACGTCCCCCTGCTGGTGCTTTCGGACGAGCAGGAGCGGCTGCCCCTGATCCGGGCGGGCGCCACCGATGTCCTGACCCGCCCCGTGGAAGAAGCGGTCCTGCTGGCCCGGCTGCGCGCCATGCTGCGCCACCGCGCCCAGAACGAGGAGCACCATTCCACCGGGCTGGCCGAGGAGGGCGCGGGATTCGAGATGCCGGCCTCCATCGCCTTCCTCACCGACCGCACGGACGGCACGGCCCGCCTGCGGACCGACCTTGCCCCCTATCTCAGCGATCGGGTGCTGCGCATGACGCGGGAAGACGCGCTGACCGGCCCGACCGTTCCCGACCTGTTCGTGATCGAGGCGGGTCTGGGCGGATCGGCCGCCGGCCTGCGACTGATGTCCGAACTGCGCGCCCGCGCGGAAACACGCAACGTGCCGGTCTGCATCCTGGACCCGGACGAAGATCCCCAGGCCGTGGCCATGGCCTGGGACCTTGGCGCGGACGAGGTGGTGCCCGCACAGATCGGTGCCCCCGAACTGGCGCTGCGCCTGTCGATCCTGTTGCGGATGAAACGCCGGCAGGACCGGCGTCGCGCCTCGGTGGCGCAGGGGTTGCGGATGGCCATGGTCGATCCGCTGACGGGCCTGCACAACCGCCGCTATGCGATGCCGCGCCTGGAAACGATGGCCCATGGCGATCTGGCCGTGCTGCAGATCGACCTTGACTGGTTCAAGTCGGTGAACGACCGCTTCGGTCATGCGGCGGGGGATGCGGTTCTGCGCACGGTCGCCGCCCGCCTGACGGAAGGGCTGCGTCCCTGCGATCTGGCCGCGCGCATCGGCGGGGAGGAGTTCCTGATCGCCCTGCCCGACACGCAACTGGCCCAGGCCATCGGCATGGCCGACCAGTTGTGCCAGCGGATGGCCCTCAGCCCCGTCGCGCTTCCGACCGGCGGGCTGGTGGATGTGACCATCTCCATCGGGCTGGCCACGCGCCGGCGATTGGGGAGCGAGACCATGGCCGACACGCTGGACCGTGCCGACCGTGCGCTGCTGCAATCCAAGCGCGACGGCCGCAACCGCGTGACGGTCGCCTCCTCTCCGTCGGAATGGACCGCCCGCAGCGCCTGAGGATCAGCGATCCTTGTGGCGATGGCGGTCCCGTTCCATCTTTTCGGCCAGCCGGTCGGCAAAGGCCTGCCGTTCGGGCGGCGTCATCTCGCCCAGGCGCTGCGCCATCAGGCGCTGGCCCAACGCCATCATCTGCCCGCCCCTTTCCCGCTGACGGGCGAAGATCGCCTCGGCCTTGGCCGCGTCGTAAGGGTCGGTGCGCAGGGTGGTCAGAAGTTCGGCTGTGTCGTCCTGCATCGCCTGCCACCCCTTGCGGAAGTCCGGGGCCTCGCGCCCGAACGCCTCGCGGAGGGCCTTGCGGTCCTCTTCGCTGAACGCACGGTCGTAGACACCGAAGGCGGGGCCCCGGCCGGGATCGGGCGGCGGCGGATGGCGCAGCACGGCGCCCGCCACGATGCCGGCAATGGCAAGGTTCAGCGTGACCGACAGGATCAGCAGAAGGCGCAGGGTGCGGGAGGAAAGCATGGGCGTCATTCCGTCACGAAGTCGTAGGTGGGAAGAAGGTCCACGCGCTGGTCGGCCCAAAGCGCGCCGGTCACGGTGGTCAGGGTTTCGGGCTGGGCGTAGCCGATCCAGACCCCGGCAAGCGCGGCCGTGGCCATGCCGGCCGTGGCACCCACGCTGCCCAGCACCAGCGGCAGGAACCGCGTCCAGCGGCGGCGCGACGCAGCGCGTGGCTGCCACCGGTCCTGCTCCGCCTCCGCGTCGGTCAGGATGCGCGCCAGCAGCGCGCCCGAAGGGGACGGCGCGTGATTGCGGGCCGTGGCCAGAAGATCGTCCAGATCCTGTTCCATCATTCAACCTTCCTCATAGCCGATCCGTTCACGCTGCCCGGACAAAAGGGCCGCCAAGGCCCGCTTGCCGCGCGCCGTCAGACTTTCGACCGCCTCCACCCCGATGTCCATGATGCGGGCGATGTCGGGGTTGGTCAGTCCTTCGATGTGGCGCAGAAGCACGGCCTGCCGCTGCCGGTCGGGCAGCCGGGCCAGCGCCGCGTCCAGCGCCGCCATGCGCTCGCCCTCCATAAGGTCCTGCTCGGCGCTGGGGGTGTCGTCCTCCACCTCGGGGGCGTCGTCCAGCGCGATGCCGCGGCGGCGGCGCAGACGGTCGGTGCAAAGGTTCGACGTCACGCGGTACAGCCAGGTCGTCACTTTCGCCTCCCCCTGCCGCCATTCCGGGGCGATGCGCCACAGGCGCAGCAGGGCCTCCTGCGTCACATCCTCCGCCTCGGTGCGGTCGGTCAGCATCCGCGCCGCGAAGCCAAGGACCCGCGGCGTCAGCCGCAGGGTCAGGGCGCGTGCCGCGGCCCGGTCGCCATTGGCGTAAAGCACCAGCAGCGCCTCGTCCGAAACGTCCGGTAGGGTATCAAGGGGCACGGTCATCGCCTGTCAGAAGCCTTGAAAAAGGCAGGGGCATGACAGCCCCGGCCGCGCCCGTCAATCCTGACGGTGATCGGGATGCGGCTGGTGACGTTCGCGCATGAAGGTGCGGGCGGCGTCGGCCTCCTCGCGGCTGATCGCGCCGTCCTTGTCGGTGTCCAGACGTTCCAGCATCCGCGGGTCCAGACCTTCGGGCGGTGTGGCGAGTTCGGCGGCCGACAAAAGATTGTCGCCGTCCACGTCCATCCGCTTCACCATCGCTTCGGCGCGGCGGTTGGCACGGTCCGTGGCGCGGGCGATGTCGACCTGCGCCAGTTCCGCGGCCGAGATCTTGCCGTCGTTGTCCGCGTCCAGCGCGGCGGCACGTTCGGCACGGTCGCCCTTCGCCTCTTCGGCGGTGATGCGGCCATCCTCGTCGGTGTCCAGCGCTTCGAAGGGCGGCATTCCCGGACGGCCGGGACGATCCCCGGGTTCGGCAAAGGCCGTGGACAGGCTGGCGATCGAGATGGCAAGCAGGGCAGCGCCGGTCAGGTACGTTTTCATCATGTCACTCCGGTTGCGATGGCGGCGGTGCATCCGCCTTCCGAAAGATGAAACGCGGCCCACCGCCCTTTCCGTCGCGAAAACTTGCCGGCAAACGTCACAGGGGCCGGAAACGCGCCATGTCGTAGCCGTTCCAGTCCATGATGCTGGCGGCCGCCTTCATCCGGTCCGCCGGAATTCCCGCCGTGCGGTCCAGCACGAAGCCGATCTTTCCGGAAGGCGTGCCGATGGCCATGCTGCGCCGGTCATAGTCGATCCACAGGATCCACCACGGCTCCCCTTCCCCTGCCGGCAGGATGCGGGCGGGACCGGTGACGGCGAAGGGGCCGGAGATGCGCCGCGTTTCCCCGTTCAGGCACAATGATCCGTCCACACGGCCGGGGCTGAACGTCAGTCCGCCCGGCGCGCACGCCGCGCCGAAGCCCGCCACCTGCCGCCACGTTCCGGACAGGGAGGCCGGATCGAAGCCCGCATTCGAATAGATGGGCACCTGCGTGTTGCGGAACACTTCGGTCGGGGCCGGTGCGGGCGTGCGGACGCAGGCGGCCAGCGCCAGCAGCAAAAGGAAACGGCGCATCAATAGGGTGCCGGGAACTGGCGGCGCGCCAGCGCGATGTCGTCCAGAACCTCCTCCGACAGGGTGACGTTGACGGACTCCAGGGATGTCTTCAGCTGCTTGAGGTTGGTGGCGCCGATGATCGGCAGGCAGGGATAGGGCCGCGTGCGATAGAAGGCGAGCGCCATCTGCGCCGGGTCCAGCCCATGCTCCTTCGCGACGCCCAGATAGGCCGACACCGCCTCGAACACGAAGGGGGTGATGCGGCCACCAAGTTCGGGCGAGCGTTCGCGCCGCGATCCGGCCGGCACCACATCACCCGCATATTTGCCCGTCAGCAGGCCCGTCGCCAGCGGGGAGTATCCGAGCAGCGGCATGTTCTCCAACGCGGCGAACTCTGCCCAGTCGCTGTCGAACTGGCGGCACAGCAGCGAATATTCGTTCTGCACCGTCATCATGCGCGGCAGGCCGTGCTGGTCCGCCAGACGCAGCCAGGCGGCCGCGCCCCAGACGGTGTCGTTCGACAGGCCGAAATGGCGCACCTTGCCTTCGTCCTGAAGGCGCTTGGCTTCCTGCAGGATGGCCAGCATCTCCGCCTCGATCGCGGCCTTGTCGCGCGGGGGCTCGTATCCCCACAGCTTGCGGAAATGGTAGGACCCGCGATTGGGCCAGTGCATCTGGTACAGGTCGATGTGATCCGTCTGCAGGCGTTTCAGCGAATCCTCCACCGCCTGCCGCATCCGCGCCGGCGTGATGGGCGCACCGCCCGTGGCCACGCTGCCTTCGCCCGTGATCTTGGTGGCGATCACCAAGCGGTCGCGTCCGCCCTTGGCCAGAAAGTTGCCAAGGATCGTCTCGGTGTGCCCCATCGTTTCGGCGGACACGGGGTTCACCGGATACATCTCGGCGGTGTCGAGGAAGTTGACCCCGTGATCCAGCGCCATGGCGATCTGGGCATGGCCCTCGGCTTCGGTGTTCTGGGTGCCCCAGGTCATGGTGCCAAGGCACAGTTCCGACACGTTCAGTCCCGTATGCCCAAGTGCGATCTGCTTCATGTCCGGCCCTTTTGTTGCCGCTCAAACCCTAGAGGTCCGCGCGCCGATGACAAGCCCCGCTTGAGCGTTCGGGCCGTGCAGGATACACCCCATTCAAATCGGACGAAAAGGCGCGGGCATGGCACGGTATCTGATCACCTCGGCACTTCCCTACATCAACGGGATCAAGCACCTGGGCAACCTTGTCGGCAGCCAGCTTCCGGCCGACCTGATCGCCCGCTACCTGCGCGCGCGCGGGCACGAGGTGCTGTTCCTGTGCGCCACCGACGAGCACGGCACGCCGGCCGAACTCGCCGCCGCCAAGGCCGGCCAGCCCGTGGAGGCGTTCTGCGCCGAGATGCACGAGGTGCAGGCCGGCATCGCTGCGGGCTTCCGGCTGTCCTTTGATCATTTCGGCCGCTCCTCCAGCCCGCAGAACCGGGCGCTGACCCAGCACTTCGCCGGCAAGCTGGCCGAGAACGGCTATATAGAGGAAGTGTCGGAGCGGCAGGTCTTCTCCATCGCCGACAACCGCTTCCTGCCCGACCGGTACATCGAGGGCACCTGCCCGAACTGCGGCTATGACAAGGCGCGCGGCGACCAGTGCGAAAACTGCACCAAGCAGCTGGATCCGACCGATCTGATCAACCCCCGCTCCGCCATCTCGGGCTCCACCGATCTGGAGGTGCGGGAAACCAAGCACCTGTTCCTGCGCCAGTCCAAGCTGCGCGGCGAATTGCAGGCCTGGATCGACAGCAAGACCGACTGGCCGATCCTGACCACGTCCATCGCGAAGAAATGGCTGAACGACGGCGACGGCTTGCAGGATCGCGGGATCACGCGCGACCTGTACTGGGGTGTCCCGGTGAAGAAGGGCGATCAGGACTGGCCCGGCATGGAAGGCAAGGTCTTCTACGTCTGGTTCGACGCGCCCATCGAATACATCGCCTGCGCCGCCGAATGGGCGGAGGCCAACGGCAAGACCGACGCCGATTGGGAACGCTGGTGGCGCACCGACAAGGGCGCGGAGGACGTGACCTACCTTCAGTTCATGGGCAAGGACAACGTGCCCTTCCACACCCTGTCCTTCCCCGCCACCCAGATCGGCGCGGACGAACCGTGGAAGATGGTCGACTACATCAAGTCCTTCAACTACCTGAACTACGACGGCGGCCAGTTCTCCACCAGCCAGGGGCGCGGGATCTTCATGGATCAGGCGCTGTCGATCCTGCCGTCGGACTACTGGCGCTGGTGGCTGCTGTCGCACGCCCCCGAATCCTCGGACAGCGAGTTCACGTGGGAAAACTTCCAGTCCTCGGTCAACAAGGACCTCGCGGACGTTCTGGGCAACCTCGTGTCCCGCGTGACCAAGTTCTGCCGCGCGAAGTTCGGCGAGGTCGTTCCCACGGGCGGCCAAACCGGCCCGCGCGAGGCCGAACTGATCGCCGAGCTGACCACCCGCCTGCGCGCCTACGAGGCGAACATGCAGGCGATGGAGATCCGCAAGGCCGCGACCGAACTGCGTGCCATCTGGGTGGCCGGCAACGAATACCTGCAATCGGCGGCCCCGTGGACGGTGATCAAGACGGACCCCGAGGCGGCGGAGGCGATGGTGCGTCTGGCCCTGAACCTGATCCGCCTTTACGCCGTCGTGTCGCGTCCGTTCATCCCGGACGCGGCGCAGTCGATGATGGACGCGATGGGCTGCGACGACTGGACCTGGCCCGAAGATGTGGGGGCGGCGCTGGCCATCCTGCCCGCCGGCCACGCCTTCACCGTGCCGGACGTCACCTTCCGCAAGATCACGGACGAGGAGCGGGCCGACTGGCAGACCCGCTTCGCCGGCATCCGCAGCTGACGTGAAAGGCGCCCCGCAGGGCGCCTTTTCGGTTCAGGCGGTCAGGGGCGGAAACAGGTCCATGTCCAGTTGCACCCCCCGCGCCCGTGCGCTTTCGATCACCGCTTCCTGCAATTCGCGGTTCCGGGCCAAAAGGTCGCGGAACCGGTTTTCGTCCAGCGCCAGCAGCGTCGAATAGGCGATGGAGGTCACCTGGGCCGAGCGCGTCTTGCGCAGCAGGATCGACAGTTGCCCGAACATGTCGCCCCGGCCCAGACGGCGCTTCTCGCCCGCGATCTCCGACTCGATCGCGCCCGAGGCGATGAAGAACACGCGCCGCGCCGGATCGCCGCGCCGCACCAGAATCTCGCCCGGCTGGGCATAGAAGGTGTACATCGCCTTGGACAGCGCCGCGCGCTGGTCGTCGTCCATGCCCGCGAACAGGGGGAACTGGCGGATCAGCTCGTCCTTGTGAACGGCCAGATCCAGCCGGGGGCGGGCTTGGCTGCGGGCGCGGTTCTCCTCGATCGTGTCGCACAGGGTCTTGTGCAGCTCGGGTCCGATCAGGCCGTCTTCCAGCAGCGCCGCATATTGCCGTTCCTCCATCCGAAGGGCGGTGCGGCGGATGTAGCGACGCTCCATCTCCTCGGTGTAAAGAGGGTATTGCAGGTGAAGGCTTTCCAGCGCCCGCTCCGTTTCCTCCTCGCGGCGTTTCAGAAGTTCGTGCAGCAGGTCCGACACGCGTCGGCCATACAGGCGGCGCACCTTCTGGTCGATGTAGTCATGCAGGTGCCGCAGGATCGTGCGCTGGATCAGAAGGGTGTCGAACCGATCCGCCACCACATTCGCCAAGGGCACGGACAGGCGCAGGCGGTTGTGCAGCACCACGGCGATCTTGGCCATCGGCCCCGCCGTCAGGCTGCGCCGCGCGGCCGAACGGTATCCGTCCCGCCCCTGCTGGCGCGTCCGTTCGATCAGGTAGTCGACGTTGGACAGCATCCCTTCCACCAGACGCGGGGTGATCAGCTGTTCGTGGAAGCTGCTCAGGATTTCTTCCCGCTCTCTCACTGCCAGGGCCACAAGGCCAAGGGTGATGCGTTCGCGGTCCGGAATCTCGTCCGTAGACTCCGCGCGCTGAACGGCGTTTTCCAGCCGCTGGCCGAACCGCTTGGCCTCGGACCGGACGATGTCGCGCGACAGTTCATGTTCGCGGATCGAGCCGGCCACTTCCTCGCGGACGTTCTGCAGGGCGACGGCGATCACCTGGTTCGACAAGGCCAGATCCAGCGGCGACAGTTGCGCCAGACCCAGACGGCGGATCACGCGGCGCAGGGTCGTGCCCTGCACGAACAGCGTGAACAGCACGTAGCCGGTGGCAAGAATCCCGATCTCGCGCTTGATGTTCGCGGGGACCAGCGCGTTTTCGGTGACGGCCAGCGCCAGCGCCAGCGTCACGGCCCCGCGCAGCCCGCCCCACAGCAGCGCGGCCCGATAGGCCGGTTCCACCCGGGGCGACAGCTTCAGCACGCGCAGCGCCGGGATCACCCCCCACAGGATCAGCGCGCGCGACGCGAAGGCCGCCAGCGCCACGATCAGGATCAGCAGCAGGTCGTGCCAGCGGACATCCCCCAGAAGGCGCGGGATCAGCAGCGCGGCCAGAACGAAGATCAGCGCCCCCGCCCAATGCGCCAGCAACCCCCACAATTCACGCAACTGCGCCCAAGTGGAAGGCGCCAGCCGCGACGGGCCGGACAGGTTCAGCAAGAGCCCCGCGCCCACCACGGCCACCACGCCCGACACGTGCAACTCCTCGGCGGCGATGTAGGTGATGTAGGGCAGCGCCACGCTGACCGAGATCTGCGCTAGCGGATGGCCCGGCATCAGGCGCATCAGTTCCACACCCGCGCGGCCCACGACCAGCCCGACCAGAAGCCCCCCGCCCAGAAGCCATGGGAACGTGCTCAGCCCCGACAACAGGGTCGGGTTCGGCACGCCGGCCATCACATAGGTCAGGAAGAAGCCGAAGAGCGCGATGGCCGCGGCGTCGTTCAGCAGGCTTTCGCCTTCCACGATCCGCATCAGGCGCTGGGGCGCGGCCACGTTGCGGAAGATGCTGACCACGGCCGAGGGGTCCGTGGTGGACACGATCGCCCCCAGCAGAAGGCAGCCCACAAGCGGCATCGAGCTGAACGGCGTCAGAGCCAGCCCGATCACCAGCGTGGCCGCCAGCACGGCCAGAACGGCCATCACGAGGATCGGCACCCAGTCATCCACCATGCGGCGGACATTCAGGGCCAGCGCCACCTCGAACAGCAGCGTGGGCAGGAAGACGACAAGGAAGACCGACGACTTGATGGGCAGCGCCAGCGCCTCGCGCAGATCAGGGCCGAAGCCCGCATCCATCGTCTGCAGGATCAGCGCCGCCGAGCCCAGCGCGGCCCCCACCACCGCCAGCACCACCGAATAGGGCAATCGCAACCGCACCGACAGCGGTTCGGACAGGGCGATGACGATGAACAACAGCGCGGTGACGCCGACAATCAGGGTGATATCCATCCGTAATCTCTACGCTGATCCTTTTGCCCCGTGAAAGCCACTTTCCCGTCAAAGGGCAAGCCTTCGCGACAAGAAGCCGAGCGTTCGTCTTCGCGGGAACCGTCGCCGCCACCGGACCGTTCCTTCCGCAGCCCGAGGTAGCCCCACATGAAACGATTTTCCTGCCCCGTCTGCCAGCAGCGGACACATTTCAAGAACACGCTCTGCCTCAATTGCGGGACGCAACTGGCCTATGATCCGGACACCGCCTCGATGGTGGCGCTGGACGACGCGCGGGCCTGCGGCAACCGCGACCTGATCGACTGCAACTGGCAGACCGAAGGCGGAGGCCTTTGCGAATGCTGCGCCTCCTCGCACGTGATACCGGACCTGAGCATTCCGGGCAACCTGGACCGCTGGCGGCGGCTGGAAACGGAAAAGCGCCGGCTTTACTATTCGCTCATCGCGCTGGGCCTACCCCGCCGCGCGCCTTCGGGCAAGGAACTGAGCTTTTCGTTCCTGGGCGACCAGCTGGCGCCCGACGGGTCGGTGGCCCAGCGCGTGCTGACCGGCCACGAGGATGGCGCCATTACCCTGAACATCGCCGAAGCCGACGATGACGAGCGTGAGGCGCGGCGCGTGGCGATGGGCGAACCCTATCGCACGCTTCTGGGCCATCTGCGGCACGAGGTCGGGCATTACTACTGGGAGGTGCTGATCCGCGACGCCGGCCGCGAGGCGGAATGCGCCCGCCTGTTCGGCGACGCGAACCAGGACTACGCCGCCGCCCTTCAGCGCCATTATGCCGAAGGGCCGCCCGCCGACTGGGAGGAGCACTTCATCTCCAGCTATGCCGCCGCCCATCCGTGGGAGGATTGGGCCGAAACCTGGGCGCATATCCTGCACATCGTGGACGGTCTGGACACCGCCCGCAGCCACGGGGTGGATCCGTCGGGAACCGGCCTGTCCGACGCCCACGCCATTGACGACGCGGCAACCCTGCTGGCCGCCTGGACCCCGGTTGCCGAGGCGTTGAACGCGATGAACCGATCCATCGGGCATGGCGATTTCTATCCCTTCGTGATCCCGCCGCCGGTGGCCGCAAAGATGGATTACATGCTGCACCTGATCCACGGACAGGCCCCTGCCGGGGGTTGAACCACAGGCCCGAACAGGCCATCAGGGCCATGGACCAGTGGTTCTGCCATCTGAAAACGAAAAGATCAAAAAGGCGCGACATGTCACTTCGCACCCTCCTTGCCGCCCTGATGTTCGCGCTGCTGCCCATCGCCGGCCTTGCCCAGCAGCTGCCCGGCACGGACACCCCGACCACCCCCGCCATTTCCCCCGACGAGGCCGTTCAACGCCTTCTGGACGTGTTGCAGGATGATCAGGCCCGCACGGCGCTCATCGACACGCTGAAGGCCGACCCGGCCGTCGCCGCCGCCGACCCTGCGGCCGAGGACGAGCCGCCCCCCGCGCTGGCCCAGCAGGTGGCTGAAAGCACGGCCGCGGCGGGGCGCGAGGTGGCGGGCGAACTGGCCCGCGTCGGGCAGCAACTGGTCGGCAGCCTCGGCCTCTTCCAGGATCTGAAGGTGGGCGGGGCCCATCGGATGGAAGCCATCCAGCTGTTCATGACGATCTTCACCACGATCGTCATCGCCGCCGTGCTGATGCGCGGCGCCAACATCGTGGCCGGGCGGCGTTCCCCGCCGCCGACGGCCGGCTTCTGGCGGCGGACGCGGGCCGCACTGCTCATCACCGCGCTGCGGGCGGTGGGCATCGTTCTGGCCTGGACGGCCGGATACGCGCTGGCCAGCTTCGTCTTTTCGCACACGGGCAGCCCCAGCGCGTCTCAGACGCTCTACCTCAACGCGTTCCTGCTTTATGGCGTGGTGCGGGTCATCCTGCGGGCCATCAACAGCCCGCACGCCGATGACGAACCCACCCTCAGCGTTCTGGCGCCCGGGGCGCAGGCCATCATCTATCGCAACCTGGTCATGGTGTCGGGGATCGTCATCCAGGGCCTGCTGTTCGTGGTGCCCCTGACGCGCATCTGGATGGGCTTTGCCGCCGTGCGTCCCATGCGGACCGTGGTGGCCACCATCGCCGCCGTGGCGGCCGTGATCGCCATCCGCCGGATCGCACGCGCGCTGGACCTGGCCCGTGGCGACCGCTTCAGCGGCGAAACAAATGCGGGATCCGCCGTGGCCCTGGGCGCGCAGCGGACCTGGCGGACCATCTGGCCGGCCCTGACGCTGATCTACATCGCCTACAGCTGGTTCATCGTCGTGACCCGCCCCGCCCTGATCGAGACGGTGATCCTGCGCGGCACCGTCCACACCATCCTTGCCGTGTTCCTGCTGCTGATGGGCATGCGCCTGCTGCGGTCGGCCACGCACATAAACGTGTCGCTGCCGGAAACGCTTCTGGCCCTGTCGCCGGCGCTGGCACGGCGCACCAGCATGGTGGTGATGATCCTGACCTGGATCGCGGCCATCTTCCTGATGCTCTTCGCCCTGTCGCTGGCGCTGTCGGGCTGGGGCTGGGTCAGCCGCAGCATTCTGGGCGATCCCATCGCGCAAGCGGTGCTGTGGCGCGTGTTGTCGGCCCTGCTTCTGTCCGTGATCGCCGCCGTGATCTGGGCCGTGGTGGACGGCTGGATCGAATACAAGCTGACGCATGGCATCAACGGCCAATCCGCCACGAACCGCACCCGCACACTGCTGGCGCTGTTCCGGAATGGCTTCACCATCGCGCTTGTGGTCGTGGCGACCATGATCACCTTGTCGCAGATCGGCATCAACATCGCGCCGCTGATCGCGGGCGCCGGGGTCATCGGCCTTGCCGTCGGTTTTGGCGCGCAGACGCTGGTGAAGGACGTCATCACAGGCGTGTTCATCCAGCTGGAAAACGCGATCAACGTGGGCGACGTGGTCGAAGTCGGCGCCGTGTCCGGCTCGGTGGAAAAGGTGAACATCCGCACCGTCCGCCTGCGGGCGGGCAACGGCTCGGTCCACATCGTGCCCTTCTCTTCGGTCACGACGGTGACCAACATGACCCGTGACTTCGGTGCGCACATCATGGATGTCGGCATCGCGTACCGCGAGGATATCACGCGCGCCAAGGCGGCCCTTCAGGAAGCCTATGACCGCCTGATCAAGGAGCCGGAATTCGGCGAGTTGGTCACGGCCCCGCTCGACATGCAGGGCGTCATGGGCCTGGGCCCGGATTCGGTCAACCTGCGCGTCATCATCAAGACGCTGCCGGCCAAGCACTGGGGCGTGGGGCGTCGTTACACCGAACTGGTCAAGCAGGTCATGGACGAATGGAACATCGAGATCCCGTTCCCCCAACGCCAGCTTCACCTGCCGGAAGGGTTCGAGAAGATGCTGGCCGCAGCGCCGGAGAAAGTCGTTCCGAAGAACCCGGCCTGACCCAAAGCAAAAGCGCCCCGTTGGGGCGCTTTTTCAATCCAGGTAGCGGGCGGCTTGGGCCAGGTCCTCGCGGAACTTCGCCCGTTCCACCTTTGCCAGTTCCGGGTCGGGCAGGCGCAGAAGATAGGACGGGTGCACGGTGACAAGAACCGGCGTCCCGTCCTTCATCTCCTCGATCCCGCCACGGCGTTTCAGGATGCCTTCCCCCTTGCCCGTCAGCGACTGAAGCGCGGTGGCGCCCATGGACACGATCAGCTTCGGACGGATCAGCCCCAGTTCGCCTTCCAGCCACAAGTGGCAGGCGCGGATTTCGCCCGTGTCGGGACGCTGGTGGATGCGGCGCTTGCCGCGCGGCGTGAACTTGAAATGCTTGACCGCGTTGGTGACGTAAAGCTGGCGGCGGTCCAGACCCGCGGCCTCTGCCTCCTCGTCGAAAACCTTGCCGGCGGGGCCTACGAAGGGGCGGCCGGCCAGATCCTCCTGATCGCCGGGCTGTTCGCCCACGACCATGATCTTCGCGTCGCGCGGCCCTTCCCCGAACACCGTTTGCGTGGCGGGCGCATACAGCGGGCAGCGCGTGCAGGCGGCGGCCTCGGCCCGCAAGGCGTCCAGCGTTCCCGCCTCGGGCTGAAGGCGTTCCGGCATGGCCATGGTCCGGGCGACGGCGCGGCGACGTTCGGGCGCTTCCTCGGCCTCGCGGGCCTGCATCTCGCGCACGCGGGCGTCGGCGCCACGGATCAGGTCGGGGATCAGGTCCGCCTCGGGCAGGTTCTTCCAGTATTTCTTCGGCATCTCGGATTGCATCGCCTTCACCATGACACGACCGGGATTGAAGATGCTGGCGTAATAGGTGCGCCACAGATCCTCGGTCGCGTCCGGCGGCGGGCGGGCGGTGTCGGCCGTTTCCTCGAAGTGAAGCGTGCCGTCGAACCGCGCCGTCACGGCCGGGGTGGCGATCACCCAGTCCATGTCGGCAAAACGTTTGGCAAAGAAGGGTGTTCCACGTTCCACGATGTGATGGTCCGGTTCAAACCACGCGGCAAAGGCGCGGCGGGGGCCTTCGGTGGGCACCTCGCGGAAGCGGACAAAGGCGTGCATCTTGTGGATGTCGCGGCGGACGGTCTTGGCCTGCTCCATCAGCTTGCGCAGGGCGGGGTCGGTCCGGTCGCCCCAGGCCAGCCCGTCGTTCAGGCGCAAGACCAGTGCGTGCGCGCGGTTGAAGCGTTCGGAATCGGAATGGCACAAGGCCGTCTCGATCTCATCCAACGCCTCGCGCCCGATCTTCAATGGACGCGGGAGAATGGGCGGAAGGTCCGGCACCAGCAGGTCGCGCGCCTCCTCCCCCACGGTCCAGCGCACGCCTT
Source organism: Falsirhodobacter sp. 1013 (assembly GCF_051195255.1). Lineage (NCBI taxonomy): Bacteria > Pseudomonadati > Pseudomonadota > Alphaproteobacteria > Rhodobacterales > Paracoccaceae > Falsirhodobacter > Falsirhodobacter sp. 1013. The sequence goes on from NZ_JBNJLK010000001.1 coordinate 233,992, forward strand.
CGGGGGCGACGCCTTCGGCCGCCAGCCGCCGCACGTGATCGCGCCAGGCCGCCACCGTTCCGATGACGGGCAGGACGATCCGCATCAGAACAGGCTCAGCTGTTCCGGGGGCGGGGCGAAGCGGGCGCGCAGGTCGGCCACCTCCAGCCCCTTGGCCTGCCAGCCGGGAAGGGTGATGAAGGGCTTGGCCTTCTTCAGGATCGCCCCCATCGCCACCAGATGTTCGTACCGCACCAGCCCACGGCGGCGAGTGTCCAGAATGCGGTCCACCGTCTTCACCCCAAAGCCCGGCACCCGCAACAGCGCCTCGCGCGTGGCGCGGTTCACGTCCACCGGAAACGCCTCGCGATGCGCGATGGCCCAGGCGGTCTTCGGATCGACGTCAAGGTCGAGCATCCCCTGCCCCGCCACCTCGTCCACCTCGAACCCGTAAAAGCGCAGCAGCCAGTCGGCCTGATACAGGCGGTGTTCGCGGATCAGCGGCGGCTTCACCAAGGGCAGCATCTTCGACGCATCAGGGATGGGGGAAAAAGCGGAGTAATACACCCGGCTCAGCCCGTAATTGGCGTACAGGTTCGATGCGTTGCCAAGGATGGCGCGATCGTCGGCGGCGTCGGCGCCCACGATCATCTGCGTCGACTGGCCGGCCGGCGCGAACTTCGCCCGCGCCTTGCCGGTATGGGTCTTCTCGCGCGACTCCTCGCGCTTCAGGCGGACGGCGCCCATGGCTTGCCGGATGCCTTGCGCGGACTTTTCCGGGGCCAGATCGGCGAGCGACCGTTCGGTCGGCAGCTCGATGTTGATCGACAGGCGGTCGGCGTATCTCCCGGCCTCGTCGATCAGTTCGGGCGAGGCGTCGGGGATGGTCTTCAGGTGGATGTAGCCGCGGAAATTCTCCACCTCGCGCAGGGTCTTGGCGATGCGCACCATATCGGCCATCGTGTCGTCCGGGCTGCGGATGATGCCCGAGGACAAGAACAGCCCTTCGATGTAGTTGCGGCGGTAGAACTCCATCGTCAGCCGCACCACCTCCTCCACGGAAAAGCGGGCCCGTTCCACCTTCGACGACACGCGATTCACGCAATAGGCGCAGTCGTAGATGCAGAAGTTCGTCATCAGGATCTTCAGAAGGCTGATGCAGCGACCGTCCGGCGCATAGGCGTGGCAAATCCCCGACCCACCCGAACTGCCCACACCCTTGCCGTCACGGGAATCCCGCCGCTCCCCGCCCGAGGAAGCGCAGGACGCGTCGTATTTCGCGGCGTCCGACAGGATGGCGAGTTTTTCGGTCAGTGTGCGGGGCATATGTTCATATTATGTTCGCGCAGCGTGCATTGCAAGATCCGGGCCGTAAACCATGTCTGCTATTTAGGTGTTGTTAACTTTAATTAACAGTTCACCCTCTTTTCGCCCTGCGCTAGATGAGGCGTATTGACGAGTGAAACGTGTACGAGTGTTGTGAAAGTGAAATGGCGGCAGGGTGTCCTGCCGCCATTATCTTACGCTCCGGAAGGATCATCCCTCGTGTTCGGGGAGGTCCTTGATCTGGTCTTCGGTCATGGTGGTGTAGGCGCGAACCTCGTCACCGTCGTTCTTCTTGTAGACCATCAACTCCGAAATGTTCAGCGACACCGGCTTGGCGCCAATGCCCAGGAAGCCGCCCACATCGACGATCACCTGCGTCGGCGTGCCGGTTTCCGGCATCACGGACGCGATCTTGCCGACCGAGCTTTCCTCGGAGTCGTAGACCGTGATGTCGCCCAGCATGTCGGCGGTGACCTCTTCCGTCTTCACGGGGGTGAAGCCTTCCGGCGGGGTCATCGCGGCACCCGGCAGGCTGTCGCCCGCGGCCGGATCATTCGGCGCCGCGTTGGAACCGGCGGGTGGCTCCGTCGTGGTGGCGGGCGGGGTCGCCGTGTTCGAAGGCGCGTTCTGGGCGTTCGGCGGGGCCGATTCACCCGGGACCGACGGCGTCTGGGTCGAGTTCATCGCCGGTTCGCCGCCCGTGTTGCCGGTGTTGACCGGATCGGCCGCGGGCGAGGCCTCGTTGCCGGTCATCGGGGCCTGCTGCGCGCCGCTTCCGGTGGTCGGGTTGCTGGAATCGGGGGCCGTTTGTGCAAAAGATGCGCCCGACACGAGGGCCAGGATTGCGGTCGAAAGTGCAAGCGTCTTCATGCGAAACTCCTTCTCATTCACGGCGCGGTTCTGCGTCGCGATCGGGGGGACAACCGCCGCTGCCGCTTAAAAGTTCCGCTGGGCGCGAACCGCAGGAACCAGCGGATGCGCGAAGTGTTGCTCAGGCAGTCCCGCCCCCTGCCCGAGGTTTCCATGCCGCTTCCCACCGCCCTGTACCATCTGCTTCTGCGCGAGGGCCGCACGTTCCGGACCGCCATAGACCTGCTGCCGCGACTGAAGCGCGTGGGGATCAGCCACCTGTATCTGTCGCCGATCTTCCAGGCGACCGAAGGCTCCACCCACGGGTATGACGTTACGGATCCGACCGCCATCGACGCGAGCCTTGGCGGGCGCGAAGGCTTCTCGGAACTGGCGCGGGCCGCGAAGGAGGCCGGCATCGCCATCGTGCTGGACATCGTGCCCAACCACACCGCCTTCAACCTGGAAAACCCCTGGCTTCTGGACGTGCTGACGCATGGGCAGGACAGCCGCTATGCCCGCCATTTCGACATCGATTGGTCCAAGGGCCGTCTGGTCGTGCCCTTCCTGGGCGAACCCTTCGCGGCGGAGCGCTTCCGCATCGAGGAGGACAAGCTGACCGATGGCACCCTGTCCTTCCCCCTGCGCCCCGGCACGGCGGGCGACGACATCGCCAAGGTGCACGAGGATCAGGCCTACCGACTGACATTCTGGGAGATGGAGCGCGACAGCATCACCCATCGCCGCTTCTTCAACGTCACCGGCCTGATCGGCATGCGGGTGGAGGATGAGAAGGTCTTCGAAGACACCCACGCCCTGATCTTCGATCTTGTCCGATCCGGCGAGGTGCAGGGCCTGCGCGTGGACCATATCGACGGTCTGGCCGATCCGAAGCAGTATCTGGATCGGCTGGCGGCCGCGCTGCCCGACACCCCGGTCTGGGTCGAAAAGATCCTGACCGGGCCGGAATGCCTGCCCGCCGAATGGAAGACCATGGGCACCACCGGCTACGAATCCGCCCGCGCCCTGGCCCGCGTGCTGACGGATGCGAAAGGCTTCGAGGCCATCGACACGATGTGGCGCGAGGCGACCGGCCGGACCGGCGATTTCGAAACCGCGCTGGACCTTGCCAAGGAAGAGGTGATCGAAGGCGATCTGGCCGCCGAGCTGCTGCAACTGGTGGAACTGGGCCGCGCCGCCGTGGGTCCGAAGGCCGAAGCGGGCGACGCCTGGCTGCGCGAGGCGATCGTGGCCCTGCTGCGCCACTTCCCCCGCTACCGCACCTATTTCAACGCCGACACCGCGCGGGACGAAGACCGCCGGATCATGGAGGAGACGCTGGCCGCCGCCGCGCAGGACCTGCGCACAGACCGCGTGGCGCGCCTGCTGGTGGAAGCGATCCTGACCGCTCCCACGCCCGAGGCGGAGCGCTTCCGCATGCGCTTCCAGCAGGTGACAGGCGCGCTTCTGGCGAAGTCGCACGAGGACACGGCCGCCTTCCGCTGGAACCGCTATCTGGCCACGAACGAAGTGGGTGGCCTTCCGGACGAGGCGACCTTGGACGTCGCCGGTTTCGACGCCTTCCTGCAGGGCATGGCGCCCAGCCATGTGAACCTGACCTCCACCCACGACACCAAGCGGGCCGAGGATGCGCGGATGCGCCTTGTGGCCATCAGCCACCTGCCCCGCCAGTTCCAGTCGCTGTGGCAGGAGTCGACCACCCTCCCCGAGGCGGAGGGCGTCGATCCGAACCTGCGCTGGTTCATCGTGCAGACCCTGCTGGCCGTCTGGCAGGACCGCGACGATCTGGGCACCCGCCTGCGCGACCACCTGCAAAAGGCCATGCGCGAAGCGAAGGAGATCACCAACTGGACCCACCCGCGCGAGGAGGCCGAAGGCAAGGCCCAGGCCTTCGCCGCCGCGCTTCTGGCCCGTTGGACTGCCCATCTTCCCGAGGCGGCCACGGTCCTGATGCGCCGGGCCGAGCAGATGAGCATGGCGCAGGTCGCGCTGAAGTTCGCCATGCCGGGCATCCCTTATCTGTATCAAGGAACCGAGTCCCTTTCGTACCACCTGACCGACCCGGACAACCGATTGCCGGTCGATTACACGCTGCTGGACACGCTGGACACGCCGAAGGCCCGGCTGACCCGCACGATGATGGGGCTGCGGCAGGCACACCCTGCGTTCTTCGAAAACGCCTCCGCCCATGCCGACGCGCCGGAACCGAACCGGCTGCGCCTTGTTCGCGAAGGCGCGGGGCGGCTGGAGGTGGTCGTGGCGCTGGACGGGACGGAGCTTGCACCCGGAAACGTCGCCTCCGGCACCGGGGCCGTCAGCATCCACTGGACGGAGGTGTAGCACCCCTGCACGGCGGCTGTGACATTTGGGCCAAACCCGCGCGAAATTCGCGCGGGCGGACGGAACTTGTGCGTGATCAGGATGTTCTTCCTCGGTCCAGATGCACGGAGGCTGAAGCGATGAACACCCCCCACATGATCGATTTCAGCCGGACGCTGGGCGTTCTACTGGCCGGGGGCCAAGGATCGCGCCTGTACGAACTCACCCAGGCCGAATGCAAGCCTGCCCTTCCCTTCGGCGACACCCGCCGCATCGTCGATTTCACGGTGGCCGGGGCTGTGCGCGCCGGCATCCGCAACATGATCGTGGGCACCCAGTACCGCCCCGAAACGCTGAACATGCACATGCGCCACCGTTGGGGCCAGGCCTTCGACACCCTGTCGCTGCGGCATGGCCCGACGGTCACCGGCCATGCGGCCGGATACACTGGAACCGCCTCCGTTCTGTCGGCGAACATCGCCGAAATCGACGCCTCGGGCGCCGAGGAGATCGTGGTCCTGGCGGGCGATCATGTCTATGACATGGACCTGACCGCCATGATTGCCGACCACCGCATGACCTGCGCCGACGCGACCGTGGCCGTGGACGCAGTTCCGCTGCGCGACGCGTCGGGCTTTGGCGTGATGGGCACGGACGCGGACGGCCGCATCCGCATGTTCGTCGAAAAGCCCGCCGATCCGCCGCACATGCCGGGCGATCCGTCGCGCGCGCTGGCCAGCATGGGCATCTATGTCTTCAGCTGGCGCTGGCTGAAGCCCGTTCTGGTGGAGGACATGGCCAATCTGCGGTCCGGCCACGATTTCGGCAAGGACATCCTGCCCCGCGCCGTCGCCTCCGGCCACGCCTATGCCCACACCCGTCCGGTCGATGCCGAAGGCCGCGCCCCCTATTGGCGCGATGTCGGCACGCTGGATGCCTTCCGCCGCACCTGGATCGACCTGCGCGACGGCCATGCCCGGTGCCGCCTGCCCGAAAGCGTCGGCCTGCGGCGCGATCTGGACCCCGGCCATGATGGCTTCTACGGCCACGCCCTGCGTGCGGGCAGCCTGACGCTGACGCCCCCCGCCTCGGGCACCCGTCGCTGGACGATGCTAGACGACACCGTGGTGATGCCCGGCGCCCGCATCGAACCCGGCGCGCGACTGACGCGCACCGTCGTCGCCGCCGGAACCATGGTCCCCGGCGACCTGACTGTGGGCGAGGACATGGCCGAAGACGCCCGCTGGTTCCGCGTCACCAGCGCGGGCACCACCCTTGTTACGCAATCCATGCTGGATCAGCGCACCGCTGCGCGGACCCGCATCCATTCTTCCGCCACCCTTAATTCAGGCCGCATCTAATGACATTCGCCTTTGACCGTGAGGCTTCCCGCTCGGACGTTCTGGGCGCGGAGGTGGATGCCGATGGCACCAACTTCGCCATCTTCTCCGAAAACGCCACCCGCATCGAACTTTGCCTTTTCGACGAAACCGGCGAGAACGAGATTCAGCGCCTCGACATGCCCCTGATGGAAGGCGGCATCTGGCACGGATACCTTCCCGGCGTCCGCAAGGGCCAGGCCTATGGCTACCGGGTCCATGGCCCGTACGAGCCGGAAAAGGGCCACCGCTTCAACCCCAACAAGCTGCTGCTGGACCCCTATGCCCGCGAAGTGATCGGCCATACGGTCTGGGACGACGCGCTGTTCGGCTATGCCCTGCCCGGCGACGACCTGACCTTCGACGAGCGTGACTCCGCCCCCTTCATGCCGAAGGCCGTGGTCACCGATCCGGACTTCGACTGGGACGCGGATTGGACGCTGCAATACCGCTGGTATGACAGCCTGATCGTCGAAGGCCATGTGAAGGGCCTGACGCAGCTGCACCCGGGCGTCCCCGAGGAGGATCGCGGCACCTTCGCGGGCCTCGCCTCGGACGCGGTGATCGACCACCTGCACCGCATCGGCGCCACTGCGCTGGAGCTGCTGCCGATCCACGGCTTCCTGCACGACCGTCACCTGCAGGAAAAGGGGCTGAACAACTACTGGGGCTACAACTCGCTTCTGTTCTTCGCGCCCCATCGCGGCTACCTCAAATCCGGTAAGCCGCGCGAGGTGAAGGCCGCCATCCAGAAGCTGCACCGCGCGGGGATCGAGGTCATCCTCGACGTGGTCTACAACCACACCGCTGAAGGGAACGAGCGTGGGCCGACCCTGTCCTTCAAGGGCATCGACAATGCCTCCTATTACGTGCTGTCGCCCGACAACCCGCGCCATTCCTTCGACACCACCGGCACGGGCAACACGCTGAACGTGGCGCATCCGATGGTGCTGCGCATGGTGCTGGATTCGCTGCGCTACTGGGTGCAGGTGATGCATGTGGATGGCTTCCGCTTCGACCTGGCCTCGACCCTCGGCCGTGAATCGCAGGGCTTCGAACGGGACGGCGCGTTCTTCGCGGCCATCCGTCAGGACCCGATCCTGTCCAAGGTGAAGCTGATCGCCGAACCGTGGGACGTGGGCGAAGGCGGCTATCAGGTGGGCGGCTTCCCCTGGCCGTTCCGCGAATGGAACGACAAGGCCCGCGATGACCTGCGCGCCTTCTGGAAACGTCAGGGCGGCCTCGTGCCCGATGTCAGCCAGCGGCTCACCGGCTCTCCGGTGCAGTTCAACCATTCGCACCGTCCGGCCACCAGTTCCATCAACTTCCTGGCGGCGCATGACGGCTTCACGCTGTGGGACACCGTGTCCTACAACGAAAAGCACAACGAGGCGAATGGCGAGGAGGGGCGCGACGGCCACGACCACAACATCTCCGACAACATGGGCATCGAAGGCGCGACCGAGGATGAAGGCGTCAACGCGTCCCGCGAACGCCGGGTGAAGGCGATGCTGGGATCGCTGTTCTTCAGCCAGGGCGTCCCGATGATCCTGGCGGGCGACGAATTCGGCCAGACGCAAAACGGCAACAACAACGCCTATTGCCAGGACAGCGAGACGGCCTGGCTGCATTGGGACAAGGCGCGCGATAACATCACCCAAGCGGTGGCCGACCTCATGGCCTTCCGCAAGGAAACGGGCCTGGCCCGCATCCGTTGGGCCACTGGCCCCGAAAGCGGCATGGACGGTCCCACGGTGACCTGGCACCATCCCGAAGGCCGCGAGATGGCCGAAGGCGACTGGGCCGATGCCGGGCTGGAAGTGATCGGGATGAACCTGATCACCCCCACGGCCGAGGTGTTCCTGATCCTGAACGCCGGAGATGAAGGAACGTTCACGCTGCCCGAAGGCGACTGGATCAAGCGCATCGACACCGCGCTGGACCCCGTCGCCTGTCAGGAACCGTGCAGCGGGGCCGTTCAGCTGAACTGGCAGTCCTCCAGCGCCTACGTCCGCGCCTGACGGGCGCGGGCGGCGTCGCGCCACGCCATGTAGGCGATGGACGAGATGATCAGCCCGCCGCCCAGCAGGACGTAGATGTCCACGGCCTCGCCAAAGACGATGGCGCCCAGCATCGTCGCCCAGACGAGCTGAAGAAACACCACCGGCTGCGTCACCGTCACAGGGGCGCAGTCGAACGCCCGGGTCATGCAGTAATGGGCCAGCGTGGCGAAGACGGCCGACATCGCGAGGAACGCGAGGTCGCCTTGCGACGGCGTCACCCAGACCATCAGCGCGGGCGGGGCCAGCAGGATCGTCACGCTGACCGACATGATCGCCACGATCAGTCCCGCCGAAATTTCGCCGCTCAACCTTTTCGCGGACAGGTAGCTGCCGGCGAACATGCAGGCGGCGAACAGCTGCGCCACGTGACCGGATTCGATCGCCCGGAGGCCGGGGCGCAGCACGATCAGCGTGCCGACCAGCGCGATGGCCACGGCCACGGCCCGCCGCCACGTGAACTTCTCTCCGAACAGAAGGGCCCCGCCCAGCGTCACGAGCACGGGGTTGAGGTAGTTGATCGCCGTCACCTCCGCGATGGGAATGTGCACCATCGCATAGAACCACGCGCTGACGGCCAAGGCGTGGAAGACCCCGCGCACCGCGAACAGGCGCCAGATCCGCGCGGAAAAGCGTTGCCGCAGCAAGAGGGGCAGCATCGGCAGCAGAAGGATGATCCCGAACAGGAACCGCAGGAACGCCGCCTGGACCGAAGGAAGATCGCTTCCCGCCGCCCGCACCGCCCCGTTCACCGTGACAAAGGCAAGGCCCGAGGCCAGCATCCACAGGATGCCCTGAACCGGGCGGTCACGCATCCAGGATCAACCTTGCGGCCAAGGTCCACATCAGAAGGCCCATCGCAATCTCCAGCAGGGTCCAGGCGGCCGGTTCGCGGAACAGCGGCGCCAGCCAGCCTGCGCCATAACCCAGCAGCGTGAAGAACATAAAGGACGCAAGCACCGCGCCCGCGCCGAAGGTTACGCGGTTTTCGGCCTGCGCCGCAATGGACCCGATCAGGACTAAAGTGTCCAGATAGAATGCGGGTTGGCCCAGGTCAGGGCAAGGCAGGTGGCGACAACGCTGCCCAGAGACACGGGCGCCGCAGCTGCCGGATCCAGTGCGCCGGTGCCCTGCCAAGCGGCGCGGAACCGCAGCGCGCCATAAACCAGCAGCAACCCTGCCCCGGCATACAGCATCACCCGCCACGGCACGGCCCGCGCCACCGCGCCGAACCCCGCCACCCCGGTCGTGATCAGCACCGCGTTTGACAGCGCGCACCACAGCACGACCGTACCCACATGTTCGCGCCGCAACCCCTGACGCAGCACGAAGGCGCTCTGCGCCCCGATCGCCAGGATCAGGAACAAGGAGGTCAGAAAACCGGAGATCATGCTGTGTTCACGCTTCCTTCAGCCATGCCGACTATCACGCGCCATCTTCAGGAAAAGGACCGGCAGAATGCCGCACATGTTGAACGAGACGGACGTATGGGTCTGGAGCCCGCAGATGGACGCGTGGTTTGTAGGGGAATGGCTGGCGGAACGGGCGGCACGCCCCGTCCTGGCGCGGCTGATGCCCGATCTTCCCCGGTCGATCGAGGTGGAGGAGATCCCCCTCCACCCCTGGAACGAGGTGCTGGTCTAGTCCAGCTGCGCGGCCACATCTTCGGGAATGTCGAAGTTGGCGGTGACGTTCTGCACGTCATCGTCCTCTTCCAGCGTGTCGATCAGCTTCATCAGCGTGCGGGCCGTGTCCAGATCGACCTGGGTGCGGGTCTGGGGTTTCCAGATCAGCTTGGCCTCGTCCGCCTCGCCCAAGGACGCTTCCAGCGCGTCGGACACGGCGGCCAGATCGTCCATCGGGCAATAGATCCAGTGGCCGTCCTCGTCCGACTCCACATCCTCGGCCCCCGCTTCCAGCGCGGCCATCATCACCGTGTCGGCGTCGCCGGCCGACGCGGGATAGGTGATCTCCCCCACCCGGTCGAACATGAAGGACACCGACCCCGTCGTGCCAAGGTTGCCGCCGTTCTTCGTGAAATAGCTGCGGACGTTGGACGCCGTGCGGTTCACGTTGTCGGTCATGGTTTCCACGATCACCGCGATGCCGTTCGGGCCGTAGCCTTCATAGCGCAGTTCCGTGTAATCCTCGGCGTCGCCACCCTGCGACTTCTTGATCGCGCGGTCGATCACGTCCTTGGGCATGGAGACGGACTTCGCGGCCTTCACGGCCAGGCGCAGGCGCGGGTTCTTGTCGGGATCGGGATCGCCCATCTTGGCGGCGACGGTGATCTCCTTCGCCAGCTTCGAGAACATCTTGGAGCGCAACTTGTCCTGCTTGCCCTTCCGGTGCTGGATGTTTGCCCATTTGGAATGGCCTGCCATATCCCCGTCTCCGTCCGTGAAATCCGGTTTCCATATGCCAGCGGGGGCCGCCCCCCGCAAGCCCTAGAGCCCGTAAAGCAAGGGGATCACGATGGCCGCCACCACCCCCATCAGGACGTTCAGCGGAATGCCGATGCGCAGGAAGTCCCCGAAGGTGTAACCACCCGGACCATAGACCAGCAGGTTGCACTGATACCCGATGGGCGTGGCAAAGCCGAAGGACGCCCCCAGCATCACCGCGATCAGGATCGGCCGCGGATCGACCCCAAGGCCCTGCGCCAGCGCGATGGCCACCGGCGTGATCACCACGGCCACCGCGTTGTTGGACAAAAGCTCGGTCAACAGCGAGGTCAGGGCATAGACGCAGAAGATCAGCGCCCAGCCGGGCAGATCGCCCATGTAGGGTTGGGCATACCCCACGATCAGCTCCACCGCGCCGGAATGTTCAAGGCCCGCGCCCACGGCGATCATGCCGAACAGCATTCCCAGAAGCCGCCCGTCGATGGAGGCGAACGCCTCGTCTGCGTCGATGCAGCGGGTCAGCAATACGATGGCGACCCCGATGAAGGCCAGAATTTCGATCGGGGCGATGTCGAGCGAGGACAGCACGATGATGCCCGTCAGCACCGCGATCACGATGGGGGCGCGCTTGCGCCGGAACGGGCGTTCGACCGGATGGGTCAGGTCCACCATGTCCATGTCGGACGCCAGACGCTGGATGTCCTCCATCCGCCCTTCCAGCAAAAGCGTGTCGCCCACGGCCACCACCAGATCGTCCAGTTGCCGCCCGATGTTCTGGTTGCGGCGGTGCGCGGCCAGCACGTAGACGCCGTAACGGCGGCGCAGGCGCATCTCGCCCAGCCGGCGGCCGATCAGGCGGCAGCCGGGGGTGATCAGCACCTCCACCGTGGAGGTCTGGACCGAGGACAGCTTGTCCACCGACGTCAGGTCCTTGTGGTCCTGGAAGCTGAGCAGTTCCTGCAAGGGCGTGCGCAGCACCACGCGGTCCCCCGGCGACAGCACGATCCCGGACAGGTCGCGGCGCAGCGACACGTCGCCCCGCAGCACGTCGATCACCCGCACACCGTTGCGCTTGAACAGGTCCGCCTCCAGCACCGGGGTGCCGACGAGGGCGCTGTCATGGGCGATGGCCACCTCGGTGAAGAACTTCATCTTCGTGCGGTTGCCCAGCATCGAACTCATCGATTCGCGCGAGGGCAGAAGCCAGCGGCCGAACAGGCCAAGATAGATCAGCCCGGCGATCGCGATCGGGATGCCCACGGGCGTGATCTCGAAGATACCGAAGGGTTCCAGTCCCGCCTGCCGCGCCACCCCGTCCACGACAAGATTGGTGGAGGTGCCGACCAACGTCAGCGTGCCCCCCATGATCGACAGATAGGACAGCGGGATCAGCAGTTTCGACGGCGCCACCTTCATCGTGTTGGCCAGCTGCATGAACACGGGCAGGAAGACGACGACGATGGGCGTGTTGTTCACGAAGGCCGACAGAACGACGATGCCGATCCCCAGAAGGCCCACCGTGCGGGCGGGATGGGTCAGGACCCACGTGTTGGCCAGATGCGTGATGCTGTCCAGCGTGCCAGTCCGCACCAGCGCGCCCACCACGATGAACATCAGCGCGATGGTCCAAGGGGCGTTGTTCGACAGGATGCCCTCCGCCGCCTCCATCGGCAGGATGCCGAGGATCATCATCAGCGCCGCGCCGCCGATGGCCGTCACCTCCACCGGGAAGGTTTCCATGATGAACAGGACCAGCATGCCGAACAGGATTGCCAGCGCGACCCAGGGCATCACCGAGGTGGAAAGCTCAAGCATGCGGAAGCGACTCCTGCAGACGGCCGCCGGTGCGGATCATCGTGACGGACAGGGCCTTGCCGGTGCGGTCGTCGGTCTGCACGAACACGCCGGACAGCGTGGCGGGGCCGTTGGCCGGCTCGAACCGTTCCTTCGGCATGCCGGTGATGAAGCGGCGCAGCGGCTCCAGCTTCTGCATGCCGATGACGCTGTCGTAATCGCCGCACATGCCGGCGTCGGACTGAAAGGCCGTGCCGCCGGGAAGGATCTGCGCGTCGGCCGTGGGAATGTGGGTGTGCGTGCCGACCACAAGGCTGGCGCGTCCGTCGCACCAATGGCCCATGGCCATCTTCTCGCTCGTCGCCTCGCAATGCATGTCGACGACGCTGGCCTGCACGGCGCCGCCATGCGTCTTCAGCGCCGCGTCGATGGCCGAGAAGGGATCGTCAAACGGCCGCTTCATGAACACCTGCCCCAGCACCTGCGCCACCAGCACCTTGCGGCCGCCGGTGGCGGTGAACACCCGCGCGCCCTTGCCCGGCGCCATCTTGGAAAAGTTCAGGGGCCGGATCACGCGCGGCTCGTTCTCGATGAACTGGAGCATGTCCTTCTGGTCGAAGGCGTGATCGCCCAGCGTCACGCAGTCGGCGCCGGAATCGAGGATCAGCTTCGCATGCCCCCCCGTCAGGCCCATGCCGCCGCTGGCATTCTCGCCGTTCACGATCACGAAATCCGCGCCCAGATCCGCCCGCAGTTTCGGCAAGCGCTCGGCTATCGCCGTCCGCCCTGCCCGCCCCATCACATCGCCCAGAAACAGTATCTTCATGCGCAAAGCGTTAGGGGCGAGGGACTTGGCAGGCAAGAACATTCTTGCTGTCTTTCCGCCACGCACAGGCAGACCTATCTATGTCGGATGGATTTGCCCCGATCGCTGTCAGACTGGATTTCCCTGCGCGGATGGGCGCTGCACCCGCACCAGCAGGCGATGCTGGACGTGGCGGCCGAACCCGCCACCCTGCTGATCGCCCCAACGGGCGGGGGCAAGACGCTGTCCGGCTTTCTGCCCACGCTGGCCGAGGCGGCGGGCCACAAGGGGCTCCACACGCTCTACATCTCGCCGCTGAAGGCCTTGGCGGCGGACATCCGGCGCAACCTGACAGCGCCCATCGAAGGGGCGAAGCTGGACATCCGGGTGGAGGATCGGACCGGCGACACCAGTTACAGCGCCCGCCGCCGCCAGCGGGCCGACCCTCCCCAGATCCTGCTTACCACACCGGAAAGCCTGGCCCTGCTGCTGAGCTATGAGGACGCGCCGCGCATCTTCGCGGGCCTGCAACGCGTGATCGTGGACGAGATCCATGCCTTGGCCGAAGGCAAGCGGGGCGACCAGCTGATGCTGGGCCTGTCGCGGTTGCAGACGCTGGCCCCCGGCCTGCGGCGCGTCGGGCTGTCGGCCACGGTGGAGGATCCGCCTGCGCTGGCCCGTTTCCTCAGCCCCACGGGCTGCCGGATCCTGCACGCCGATCCCGGCCCCGATCCCGACATCCGCATGATGGACACCGAACGCAGCCCCCCCTGGGCCGGCGAGGGCGGCCGCTACGCCATCCCCGACGTGCTGGCCGAGGTGAAGCGCCACAACACCACCCTGATCTTCCACAACACCCGCGCGCAGGCGGAGTTGTTCTTCCACGACCTGTGGCTGGCCAACGAAGAGTCGCTGCCCATCGGCATCCACCACGGATCGCTGTCGCGCGAACAGCGCCAGCGGGTGGAGGCGGCGATGGCGGCGGGCGCCCTGCGCGCCATCGTCTGCACCGGATCGCTGGACCTTGGCATCGACTGGGGCGATGTCGATCTGGTGATCCAGGTCGGCGCGCCCAAGAACGTCAAGCGGCTGGTGCAGCGGATCGGGCGGGCGAACCACCGCTACAACGCGCCGTCGAAAGCGCTGCTGATCCCCGCCAACCGGTTCGAGGTGGTGGAATGCGTGGCCGCCCTGCAAGCGGTGAAGGCCCATGATCTGGACGGGGAGCCGCGCGGGCGCGGACCTCGCGACGTGCTCTGCCAGCACATCCTCGCCACCGCCTGCGCCGGCCCGTTCAAGGCGGACACCCTGTTCGCGGAGGTGCGCACCGCCGGCCCCTATGCCGGCCTGACGCGGGCGGAGTTCGACGACTGCCTCGATTTCTGCGCGACGGGGGGCTACGCCCTGGCCGCCTATGACCGCTGGCGCCGGCTGATGGAGCGGGAGGGCAAATGGCAACTGCGCGATCCCCGATCCGCGCTGGTGATCCGCCAGAACCTTGGCACCATCGTGGACACGGACAAGCTGAAGGTCCGCTTCAAGGGTCGCGGCGGCGCCCCCTTGGGCGAGGTGGAGGAGATGTTCGCCGCCAGCCTGACCAAGAACGATACCTTCCTTCTGGCGGGCCAGATCGTCCGCTACGAAGGTCTGAACGAGCTGACGGTGGAGGTGACACGCTCCCCCGCGAAAGAGCCACGGGTGGCGATGTATGGCGGGGTAAAGGCCCCGACCTCGGTCCTGCTGACGCACCGCATCCTGCAGATGTTCGAAACGGGCGACTTCCGCGCCCTGCCCCGCCACACCGTCGAATGGCTGACCCTGCAGCAAGAGGTGTCGCGCCTCCCCACGGAACACCGCCTGCTGATCGAAACGTTCCCCGATGCGGGCCGCGAGTACATGTGCGTCTACGGCTTTGCCGGCCGGCACGCGATGCAGACGCTGGGCCTTTTGCTGACGCGGCGGATGGAGGTGGCGGGCCTTGCCCCCCTGGGCTTTGTTGCCACCGATTACGCCGTCCTGATCTGGGGGCTGGAGCAGGTGACCGATCCCGCCCCCTTGTTCGACCCGACCGACCTGCGCGAGGGGCTGGAAACGTGGCTGCACGGCAACGCCGTGATGAAGCGGACCTTCCGGAACTCCGCCGTGATCGCGGGACTGATCGAGCGTACGCATCAGGGGCGGCGCAAGTCCGGGCGGCAGGCGACGTTCTCGTCCGACATCCTCTACGACACGCTGCGCCGCTACGACCCCGATCACCTGATGCTTCAGGTCACGCGCGAGGAGGCGGAGCGCGGGCTGGTGGATTTCGGCCGGATCGAGGAGATGCTGACCCGCGTCCACGGCCAGATCGACATGATCCGCCGCGACCGCGTCACGCCCTTGGCCGCGCCCCTGATGCTGGAACGCGGACGCGTCCCCGTGGCGGGCGCGGGCCGCGAACGCCTGATGGAGGCGGAGGCCGAACGCCTGATGGCGGAGTCCGGTTTGTCCACTTTGTAAGTGATGCCGATGATCCCTCTCGGTCACCAGCCGTTCCAGAACCGCATGCCCCTGACGGCAGGGACGCTCCCGTTGGCCGGGAGAGTGTCCAGCTTCACCCTGCCGGAACGCAGCCGGGCGGCGATGAAGCGCCATGAAAGACTCGAAGGCGCCCGATCAGGGCGCCTTTCCGCCGGATCAGGGCCAGCGGGCCAGGGGCGGCAGGCTCATCAGCACGGCGTTGGGGTCGTGGCCGGATTCCAGGCCGAATTTCGTCCCCCGATCATAGACGAGGTTGTATTCCGCATACAGCCCGCGATGGATCAGCTGCGTTTCGCGGTCGCTTTCGTTGAAGGGCGTGTCGCGGCGGCGGTCGACCAGCGGCAGGAAGGCCAGAAGGAAGGTCCGCCCCACCTCTTGCGTGAAGGCGAAATCCGCCTCCCAGTCGCCGGTGTTCAGGTCGTCATAGAAGATGCCGCCCACGCCCCGCGCGCGCTTGCGGTGGGGGATGAAGAAATACTCGTCCGCCCAGGCCTTGAAGCGGGGATAGTAGCTGCGGTCGTGCCGGTCGCAGCCCGCGCGCAGCGTGTCGTGGAACTGGGCCGTGTCCTGATCGTATTCGATGCAGGGGTTCAGGTCCGACCCGCCCCCGAACCACCAAGCATTCGGCGTCCAGAACATGCGGGTGTTCATGTGGACGGCCGGACAATGCGGGTTCTGCATATGCGCCACAAGGCTGACGCCCGAGGCCCAGAAGCGCGGATCGCTTTCGATCCCCGGCACCCCGCGCGAGGCCATGGCCTTGGCCGCCCCCGCCGACAGTGTCCCGTGCACTGTGGAGATGTTGACGCCAACCTTCTCGAACAGGCGGCCGCCGCGCATAACGCTCATCCGGCCTCCGCCACCGCCCTCGGCGCGGGTGGTCGGCGTCACCTCGAACCGGCCGGCAGGCGCGGAGGAGGTGGTCGAGTCCTCCGCCGCTTCGAAGGCGGCGGTGATGGTGTCGCGAAGCTGGTTGAACCAGTCCGAGGCGCGGGTCTTGAATTCGTCCATGGCAAGCACTCCTTGGACCGGATTCGTAGCAGGAACGCCCTTCAAGGACCATTGGAAGCGCCACGTGCCCACGCTATATTTCGTCGCAGTGGAGGATCCGATGAAAGCCCTGTTCGTCTTGCCCCTGATGGCGGCCCTTGCCGCCTGCGCCACCCCCCGCGAACGCTGTGTTTCCGAAGCGACCCGCAACCTGCGCGTGGTCGACCGCCTGATCGTGCAAAGCGAGGCGACCTTGTCCCGCGGTTATGGCGTGGAACAGTATCAGGTGACGCGCCCCACTTGGCGGCAATGCGGCTGGTACCCCGTGCGCACCCGCAAGGGCGACATCGTGCGCGGCGCCCCCCGCATGTGCTGGGACGACGAGATCGAGACGCGGGAACGCGCCGTCGCCGTCAACCTGAACGAAGAAGCGGCGACGCTGAAAAGCCTGCGCGACAAGCGGGCCAGCCTTGCGCGCACGGCCAACACGGCCGTGGCGCAATGCGCGGCGACCTATCCCGCCACGCGCTGACGGATCGGACCGTCGGCACGGATCACGCGGAAGGCGCTGTCTCCGGCAATCTCCTCCACCTTGCGGAAGCGGGCATCCAGAACCTCGCGGTACGGCAAGTGGCGATTGGCAACCAGCCACAGCGTCCCGTCCGGCACCAGCATTCCTGCCGCCGCCAGAACGAAGGCCATGCCGAGCCGCGGATCGGCGTCGCGGGCCACATGGAAGGGCGGGTTGCAGATGACGTGATGGCCCAGCTGGTCGGGCCGGAACGTCGTGGCGTCCGCCCAGTGGAACCGCGCGCGTTCGTCCGGAACGTTCATCCGGGCGCAGGCCAGCGCGTCGGCCTCCGCCTCCACCAGGTCCACCTGCCTAGCGCCCTTTTCCAGCGCGGCGCGGGCCAGAAAGCCCCATCCCGCGCCCAGATCCAGAACCCGGCCTTTCAGGGCGGGCAGTGCCTGCGCCAGCAGAACCGATCCGCGATCAGGGCCATCGGCGGAAAAGACACCGGGAAGCGTCTGGAACCCCTCCACCATGGTTGGGCGGGCGGCCCAGTCCGACAGATCGGCGCGGAAGGTGAACAGCTTGCCATGCGCCTTCACCACCGGCTCCGACACCTCGCCCCGCTTGCGCAGGTCCTTCAGGATCGAATCGACGCCGTCCGTCTTCTGCCCGTCCACCACGGCCAGTTCGGCGCGCGACGCACGTTCCAGCATCGCATGGGCGTGGGCCTTGGCGCGCGGCAGGCAGACGATCACGGTTATCGCATCTTCGGGACAGTCGGTGGCGACCTGCCAGCCCTGGGCCGCGAAATGGTCGTGATCCGGCTTGAAGCCCGTTACGACGGTCACCCGCTCTTTCGGCAGGGCGGTCAGGTCATCTCCAATACGCGGGCGCAGAACGGCGATCCGCCCTTCCGGCAGGTCCAGACTGCCAAGGGCAAGCTCCAGTCGGGCTGATCGCACTTATTCTTCCTTTTCCATCGTGCATTGCAGCGGGTGCTGGTGGCGGCGGGCGAAATCCATCACCTGCGCCACCTTGGTTTCCGCCACCTCATGGCTGAACACGCCCACGACCGCGAGGCCCTTCTTGTGGACCGTCAGCATGATCTCGAACGACTGGGCGTGCGACAGGCCGAAGAAACGTTCCAGCACGTGGACCACGAATTCCATCGGCGTGTAGTCGTCGTTCAAAAGCAGCACCTTGTACAGCGGCGGGCGCTGCGTCTTCGGCTTGGTCTTCGTCAGGATCGAAGCGTCGTCGCCCGGCTGATTGGGCGATCCGGCCATGAAAAGCGGAGTGATTGCCATGAAAGCGGGCCCTTGACGGTTCACGGAGGGGGATGGAATGGAATATAGCCCATTCAGCGGCCGGGAAAAAGGGGGACACATGCTGACGACCATCGGCTTTGACGCGGATGACACGCTGTGGCGCAATGAAAGCTTCTTCCGGCTGACGCAGGACCGCTTTGCCGAACTGCTGGCGGACCATGCCCCGGCGGACCACCTGCACGACCGGTTGCTGGAGGCGGAGCGCCGCAACCTTGGCCGCTACGGCTTCGGGGTGAAGGGATTCACCCTGTCCATGATCGAAACCGCGATCGAGGTGACGGAAGCCCGCATCCCCGCCGGCGTCATCGCCAAGATCCTGGCCGCCGGGCGCGAGATGCTGGCCCATCCCGTCGAACTTCTGCCCTATGCCCGCGCGGCGGTGGAGGCGGCGGCCCGGACCCACAAGGTGATTCTGATCACCAAGGGCGACCTTCTGGACCAGGAACGCAAGTTGGCGGCCTCGGGCCTCGGCGATCTGTTCCACGCGGTGGAGATCGTGTCGGACAAGACGCCGGCCGTGTACGCCCGCCTGTTCGCGCGTCATGGGGACGGGGCGGAGCGGGGAATCATGGTCGGAAACTCCCTCAACTCCGACGTGCTGCCGATGCTGGCGGCGGGTGGCCATGGCGTGCATGTGCCCCACGGGCCCGTCTGGGCGCTGGACCACGCCGACCCGCCCGAAGCGGGACCCTGCTTTCACGAATTGACCGATCTGGGCGGACTTCCGGCACTTCTTGCGACGCTGGACACGGCGGGCACATCATCTTGACCGCACGCGACGTCACGAAAATGCCAGAGGAATAAGGGTTCCGACAGGGGCGGCCCTGTGTTACCGTTTCCTGGACAAAGCCCCTTCGATCAATGAAAGGGGCGTCCAAGGCAGGAACAGACAAGGGACAGGCGATGACTTCGCTTCTGGGGCAGTGTGTCCGTATCACGCTTCTCGCCGCATGGGTGGCCATTGGGCTGGCCGGCATGGCGCGCGCCGCGCCTTACGCCGCCTACGTCATGGACGCGCGCACCGGTGAGACACTTTATTCGCAAAACGCCGAGACGCCACTGAACCCGGCGTCCCTGACCAAGATGATGACGCTGTACATCGCGTTCCAGTCCATCCAGCAGGGCAAGGTCACGCTGGACACGCTGGTCACGGTGTCCAAGAACGCGGCCTCGCAGCCGCCGTCGCGTCTGGGCCTGCGCGCCGGGCAGAAGATCGCCCTGCGCTACCTCATCCGCGCGGCAGCCGTGAAATCGGCCAATGACGCGGCCTCGGCCATCGGCGACGCCCTGGGCGGGAACGAGGAAGCCTTTGCCCAGATGATGACGCGCACGGCGCGGGCGCTGGGCATGCCGAACTCCACCTTCAAGAACGCGAACGGCCTGACGCGGGCGGGCCACCTCGCCTCGGCCCACGACCTTTCGACGCTGGGGCGGCACCTGTTCTTCGACTTCCCGCAATATTACAACCTCTTCTCGCGGCGCACCACGGATGCGGGCATGGCCACCGTGGCCAGCACCAACCGCCGCTTCCTTGATGCCTATGAAGGTGCGGACGGGATCAAGACGGGCTACACCTCGGCGGCGGGCTTCAACCTGACGGCCTCGGCCCTGCGCGGCAACGTCCGGATCATCGCGACGGTCATGGGCGGCACCTCCACCGCCGACCGGAACGCCAAAATGACGAAGCTGCTGGACATGGCTTTCCAGAAGGCCCCGTCCAACGCGCCGATCATCCCGCCCCCCGCGCCGAATTATTCGGGCACCTCCGCGCCGCTGGTCGCCAGCGCGCCGCAGGCCACGGCACCTTCGCCCGCAGCACCGGCCACGTCGGAGGCCACCACGATGGCCAGCTCCCTGCGCCCGCGCCTGCGGCCGGGCATGGCGGGTGCGGTTGACGAAGGCACTGTCCAGGTCGCCTCGGCCGCGCTGCCCGCCACGGACACGGCGTCGATCAACGCGGCCGTCGCGGCCGCCGCCGCCGAACCCCTGCCCTTCGAGGTCATCGCCGAAAAGATCGCCGAACCCCAACCGCAGGAGGTGGTGACGATGGTTTCCACCTCGGGCGGGCGTCACTGGGGGGTGAACGTGGGGCGCTTCAATTCCAGCTATGCCGCCGACCGGGCCATGACGCAGATCGCCCTGACCGAAAGCGCCTCGCTGAACGAAGGGCTGCGCAAGATCGTGAAGCGGGCGGACGGGTATGACGCGAACATCATGGGCCTGTCCGAAGATCAGGCCAGCCTTGCCTGCCGACGGCTGAGGGCCAGGTCGCAGGAATGCTTCGAGATCGGACCGTAACGCGAAAGGCCGGGCTTCAGCCCGGCCTTTGGTTTTCCACGAAGGCGATCATGCGCGGCAGGCAAAGGCCGTGCAGATCGTAACGCTCCTGCACCGTCCGCCGCGCCGCCGCCCGCAGATGGGCGAAACGTTCCGGCTCGGCCAGCGCCTCGGTCAACACCTCGGCCCAGCGCGGCACGTCGAAGAAATCGACGATCAGCCCATTTTCACCGTCGCGGATCACCTCCCGCACCGGGGCGGTGTCGGACCCGACGACCAGCGCCCCCGCCGACATCGCCTCCAGCATCGACCAGGACAGCACGAAGGGATAGGTCAGATAGGCATGCGCCCGCGTGACCTGCATCAGGCTGCGGAACACGGGATAGGTCACATGGCCGGTGAAATGCACGCGCGACAGGTCGATGCGATCGCGCACCTCGTCCAGGATCAGGTTGCGCCAGGTTCCCGTTTCCGGCGCGCGGCCATAGCTGACGCCGTCGGCGCCCACGATCACCACCTGCGCCTCCGGGCGCGCCTTCATGATCTCGGGCAAGGCCCGCATGAAGATGTGATACCCGCGATAGGGTTCGAGGTTGCGGTTCACCAGCGTCAGAACCTCATCCCCCGCGCGCAAGGTGGGTCCGTCGGGCAGCGTCACCACCGCGTCCGGATCGGGCGCCATGCGGGCGGTGTCGACGCCGTCATGGATCACCTCGATCATGCGGCGCAGGGCGGGGGGATGGGTGTCCGCCTGCCATTGCGTCGGCGACAGGCCTCCATCGGCGTGCAGAAGCGCCTGCCCCAGATGCGCGGCGCGTCCTTGGGCGATCATCACCTGATCGAATCCGGCCTTGTTCCATTCCGTGTCGAAGCCCACGTCCTGACCCACGCCGTTGTAGTAGAATTCGGCGTAAACGATCAGCCGCGCCTCGGGCCAGACGGACTTCAGGAACAACGTTTCCCCCCAGCCGGAATGGCCGAAGATGACATCGGGCACATACCCCTCCGCCCGCATCTTCCGGGCCGCGCGGGCCGCGATCACCCCCCGGTCGCTGTGGGTGGTGAAGTTGCGGCCCAGGCGCGTCGCACCCGCATCGACCGGTTCCGCCTTGAAGGTGTAGGAGGTTCGGGGAAAGCCCGCGTCGCGCGGGTTGCGCGCGTCCGTCAGAACGCGGATGTCGTGGCCGCGCGCGGCCAGCGCCGGCGCCAGGTGCAGGAACTGCCCCGGATAGTTCTGATGCACGAACAGGATCTTCATGACAGCGCCGCCTTCAACAAAGCCTTCGTGTAGTCCGATCGCGGATTGGCGAAGACCTGTGCCGCCTCCCCCGCCTCCACCACGTCGCCGTTGCGCATGACCATGATGCGGTGCGACAGCGCCCGCACGACCCGCAGATCGTGGCTGATGAACAGATAGGCCAGCCCGTATTTCCGCTGCAACCGGCGCAACAGATCGACGATCTGCACCTGCACGGTCATGTCGAGGGCGGAGGTCGGTTCGTCCAGCACCACAAGCTTCGGGCGCAGGATCATGGCGCGGGCGATGGCGATGCGCTGGCGCTGCCCGCCCGAGAATTCGTGCGGATAGCGCGACATCGTCGCGGGATCGAGGCCGACTTCCGCCATGATCTGCGCCACCAGGTTGCGGGGGTTGCCATCGGTGCCGTGGACGCCCAGGCCTTCGGCGATGATCTCCTCCACCGTCATGCGGGGGGACAGGCTGCCGAAGGGGTCCTGGAACACCACCTGCATGTCGCGCCGCAGGTCCCGCAGGGCGCGCCCCCGCTCCCCCTGCACGTCGCGGCCAATGAAGACGATGGGACCTTCGCTGTCGATCAGGCGCAGCACGGCCAGCGCCAGCGTGGTCTTGCCCGACCCCGACTCTCCCACCACGCCCAAAGTCTCCCCGGCGCGGACGGACAGGGTGGCCGCGTTCACCGCCTTCACATGGCCCGTCACCCGCCGCAGGAAGCCGCCATGGATCGGGAACCACACCCGCAGATCGTTCGTGTGCAGGATTTCGGGCGCGTCAGAGGCCACGGGATCGGGCACGCCCTTGGGTTCGGCCCCCAGCAGCTTTTGCGTGTAGGGGTGCTGCGGGTTGGCGAAGATGTCGGCGGTGCGCCCCTGCTCGACGATCACGCCGTTCTGCATGACGCAGACACGGTCGGCGATGCGGCGCACGACGCCCAGATCATGGGTGATGAACAGAAGGCTCAGCCCCTCCCGCGCCTTCAGGTCGGCCAGCAGTTCCAGGATCTGCGCCTGGATGGTCACGTCCAGCGCGGTGGTGGGTTCGTCCGCGATCAGCAGCTCCGGCCCGTTGGCCAGCGCCATCGCGATCATCACCCGCTGCCGCTGCCCACCTGACAATTGGTGCGGATAGGCGCCCAGCCGGCTTTCGGCGTCGCGGATGCCCACCTTGTCCAGCAGGTCCAGCACCCGCGCCCGCACCGCCGCCCCGCGCAGCCCCTGATGCAGGGCGATGCTTTCGGCCAACTGCCGTTCGATCGTGTGGAGGGGGTTGAGAGAGGTCATCGGCTCTTGGAAGATGAAGCTGATGTCGTTGCCGCGCACGGCCCGCAGCTCCCGCTCCGGCGCGCCCACCATCTCGCGCCCCTGATAGCGGATGGACCCCGTGACGGCGGCCGCATCGCCCAGCAGGGACACGGTGGACAAGGCCGTCACGGACTTGCCCGACCCGCTTTCGCCCACCAGCGCCACGGTTTCCCCCTTTTCCACGCAGAAGGACACGCCGCGCACCGCGTGATGCGTGGCCCCTTCCTGGTGGAAGCGGATGTTCAGGTCGGACACCTCCAGCACGGTCATTTGAAGGTCTTTCTGGGGTCATAGGCGTCGCGCACGCCTTCGAAGATGAAGACGAGAAGCGACAGCATCAGGGCGAAGGTGAAGAAGGCGGTGAAGCCCAGCCACGGCGCCTGAAGGTTCTGCTTGGCCTGCAACGTCAGCTCTCCCAGCGAGGGGGCGGAGGACGGGAGCCCGAAGCCGAGGAAGTCCAGCGCCGCAAGGCTGCCGATGGCGCCCGCGATGATGAAGGGCAGCATCGTGACCGTGGCGACCATGGCGTTGGGCAGCACGTGGCGGAACATGATCCGCGCGTTGCCGACGCCCAGCGCCCGCGCGGCCCGCACGTATTCGAAGTTGCGCGCCCGCAGGAATTCGGCCCGCACCACGCCCACCAGCGCCGTCCATCCGAACAGCACCGACAGGACCACCAGCAGCCAGAACCCCATCTGCCAGATCGCCCCCACGATGATGATGACATACAGCATGGGGGTGGAGGACCAGAGTTCGATCACGCGCTGGAAGAACAGATCCACCCAGCCCCCGAAGAAGCCCTGCACCGCCCCCGCCGCGATCCCGATAACCGAGGTGAGGAACGTCACGATCAGCGCGAAGGCCACCGACAGGCGGAAGCCATAGATCACGCGCGCCAGCACGTCGCGCGCCGTGTCGTCGGTGCCCAGCCAGTGCTGCGCGTCCGGCGCCGAAGGGGCGGCCCCGTTCAGGTTGTTCACCGTGTCATAGCTGTAAGGGATTGGCGGCCAC
Organism: Falsirhodobacter sp. 1013; assembly: GCF_051195255.1. NCBI lineage: Bacteria > Pseudomonadati > Pseudomonadota > Alphaproteobacteria > Rhodobacterales > Paracoccaceae > Falsirhodobacter > Falsirhodobacter sp. 1013. The sequence continues at coordinate 258,128 of NZ_JBNJLK010000001.1, forward strand.
AGCATCCAGCCCGCCTGCACGGGCTGCCCGTCGACGGTGCCATGCTCCTCGGCCTCGGCCTTGTAGGTTTCGGGATCGTCAAGGCACAAGTCCGATCCGCCGGTCGCGATCAGGCACTGCACCTCGGGGGCGTTGTAGTCGGCTTCGGTCCGGAAGTCGCCGTTGAAGGCGGTTTCGGGATAGAAGGTCGTGACCGGCGTCATCCAGTCGCCGCGATAGCTGATCAGCAGCGGCTTGTCGTTGGCCACCACCTCCGCCATCAGCGACAGGCCGAACAGCACGACGAAGATCCACAAGGACCAGAAGGCCCGCCCGTTGGCCCGGAAATTGCGCCAGCGGCGCTGGTTCAGGGGGGTCATCCGCGGCTCCCGAAATCGATGCGGGGGTCGATCCAGACATACATGAGGTCCGAGATCAGGTTCACCACCAACCCGATCAGGCTGAACATGAACAGTGTCCCGAACACGACCGGATAATCGCGCCCGACCGCCGATTCATAAGCCAGACGCCCCAATCCGTCGAGGGAGAAGATCGTCTCGATGATGAGGCTGCCGCCGAAGAAAACGCTGACGAAGACGGCCGGGAAGCCTGCCACCACGATCAGCATCGCGTTGCGGAAGACGTGGCCATACAGCACGCGCGTTTCCGTCAGGCCCTTGGCGCGGGCGGTCATCACGTATTGCTTCTTGATCTCGTCCAGGAAGCTGTTCTTGGTCAGCAGCGTCAGGGTCGCAAAGCTCGCGATGGTGGAGGCCAGCACCGGCAGCGCGATGTGCCAGAAGTAGTCCGCGATCTTGTGCAGCAGGCCGAAGCTTTCCCAGTTGTCCGAGGTCAGCCCGCGGATCGGGAACCACTGCACGTAGCTGCCCCCCGCGAACATCACCAGAAGCAGGATCGCGAACAGGAAGCCCGGGATCGCATAAGCCACGATGATCAGCGCCGAGGTCCAGGTGTCGAAGCGCGATCCGTCCCGCATGGCCTTGCGGATGCCCAGCGGGATCGACACAAGATAGGCGATCAGCGTGGACCACAGTCCCAGCGAGATCGACACCGGCATCTTTTCCAACACCAGATCCACGACCGAGACGGAGCGGAAGTAGCTTTCCCCGAAATCCAGCCGCAGGTAGTTGCCCATCATCATCACGAAGCGCTCCAGGGGCGGCTTGTCGAAGCCGAACTCCTTTTCCAGCTGGGCGATGAATTCGGGCGGCAGGCCGCGCGATCCGACATAGGTCGTGCCCGTCAGCCCCGAGGTGACGTCCGATGTCACCCCCGCATCCTGCTGGCCACCGGACACGCCCTGAAGCACGTCCCCCTGCCCCTGCATGTTCGCGATGATCTGTTCGATCGGTCCGCCCGGCACGAACTGCACCAGCGCGAAGTTGATGACCATGATCCCGAACAGGACGGGCACGATCAGAAGAAGTCGGCGAAGGATGTAGGCTCCCATTCACGTGGCCTTCGTGGACCACCAGAAGTCCAGCTGCCCCAGATCGTAAGGGGGCAGCTTTTCGGGCCGGCCGTAGTCCTTCCAGTAGGCGACCCAGTGCTTTCCCAGATACCAGGTGGGCACCATGATCGTCTCGTAGCGCAGGATGCGATCGATGGCGCGCACGGCGGCGGCCATGTCCTCCTGGCTTTTCGCCTCGATCACGCGGCGGATCAGGTGGTCCACCGCCGGAGAGGCGTAGCCCGCCGGGTTGAAGTCCTGATCCTTGGCGGCGGTGCCGTAGCGCTGTTCCATCCCGGTCCCTTCCTCGGGGCCGTTGGAGTAGCCGTCCATGATCATGTCCCAGTCGTAGCCACGTTCGCGGCTGGTGTATTGGGCGGGGTCCACGCGGCGATAGGTGGCGTTCACGCCCAGCGCCTTCAGATTGTCCACATAGGGCAGGATGTAGCGGTCCATCTGCGGGTCGCCCGTCAGGAACTCCACCACCAGCCCCTGGCCGTCCTTCATCAGCTGGCCCGTCGCGTCGGGGGTCCAGCCGGCGTCCTGCATCAGCGCCAGCGCCGCGCGCACGTTGCGCCGGTCCAGCTGACGGTCGCCCGAGGTATGCGGCACCGTCACCTCGTCCGTCAGGATCTCGGCCGGAACAAGGTCCCGCACCTCCTGCAGGAAGGCCAACTCCCGCCCTTCGGGCACGCCGCGGGCTTGAAGATCGCTGTTCTGCCAGAAGCTTTCGCGCTGCTGGAACAGGCCGTATTGCAGCGTGTCGTTCGTCCAGGTGAAGTTGTACATCAGCGACAGCGCCTGCCGCACCCGCCGGTCCTGGAACTGCGGGCGGCGCAGGTTGAACACGAACCCCGTCGCGGGGGGGAGGGAGCCGTTCGGCAACTCCTCCTTCACGACGTCGCCGCGCGTCAGGGCCGGGAAGTCGTATCCCGTCGCCCAGGTGATGGAGCTGTTTTCCTGCCGGAACGTGAACTGCCCGGCCTTGAACGCCTCGAACGCGGCCGAGGTGTCGGCGAAGAACTCCACCCGGATGGTGTCGAAGTTGGCGCGACCCTGCCGGATGGGCAGGTCGCGGCCCCAGTAGTCAGGGTTGCGCTTCATCACGATGCGGCGGTTCACGTCCCAGCTGTCCAGCATGTAGGGGCCGGACCCGGGCGAGACGTCCATCCGGCTTTCGTCCAGCCGGGCGCCGGTCTTTTCATACCAGGCCTTCGACCAGATCGGCACGCCGCCCGCCTGGCTGATCAGGTTCTTGCGCGGCACCCCGTCGGCAAAGACGAAGCGCACGCTGTGATTGTCCAGCGCCTCGGCCAGCGGGATCAGGGCCTTCACCGCCTGTGCATAGGACGGCAGACCCTGTTCCAGCAGCAGGTTGTGGCTGAACACGACATCATGGGCCGTCACGGGCGTCCCGTCCGAGAACGTCGCCTCGGGGCGCATGTGGAAGATCACCCAGTCCTGCGTTTCCGGATATTCCAGGTGTTCTGCCACAAGGCCATAGCTCCCGCTCACCTCGTCCGCGACCGAGTCCAGAAGGCTTTCATAGGGCAGGACCGACACGGCGTGGGCGCGGCCGATGCGGGCATAGGGGTTGAAGCTGTCAAAGGTGCCTTGGGCCCAGATGGAGATCTCCCCTCCCTTCGGGGCCTGCGGGTTGACGTAATCCAGATGCGCGAAATCCGCGGGATATTTCAGGTTGCCGAAGGTGGAGAAACCGTGCGCCGTGAGGATCTTCGACGGATCACCCACGGGTTCCTGCGCGCCGGCGGGCGCGGGAAGAAGGCCCGGATACGCCATCGCGAACCCCGAGAGGCCGAGGGCCCCCATCATCGTCCGGCGTGACAAGATCATCCCGTTCTCCTTCAAAGCGTTCCGGGGATGCTATCCTTCGCCCGCGCCCCCCTCAAGTTGCGATTGTGTGAGGCGCGGCGGGGAATTTTCACGGCTGCGTTTGCAGATAGGCGATCAGGTCCGCGCGGTCCTGCGCGTCGGGCAGCCCCGCGAAGGCCATCTTCGTGCCGGGGGCATAGCCGCGCGGGTTGGTCAGGAAGGCGTCGAGGTTCTCCGGCGTCCAGCTTTGACCGGACATCGCCCGCAACGCGCCGGAATAGGCGAAACCGGGAACCGACGCCTTGGCGCGCCCCACCACCCCGTCCAGATGCGGGCCGATGCCATTGGTGTCGTTCAGTCTGTGACAGGCCTGACAGCGCCCGAAGACGTCCTGCCCGCGCGCGGCATCGCCCTGCGCCAGAACCTGGACCGCGCTGGGCGGGGGTGGCGGTTCGGCCACGGGCGCGATGGCATAGGCCAGCGGCACCACCGGCGGCGCGTAAAGAACGGAGGCCACGAGGTTCAGGCCAAGATAGACCAGAAGCGCTCCGGCCCCCGCCGCGATCAGCCGGATCATGCGTCCCCCTTGCAACCGATACCGGGGGATGTAGCGGCTTCCCCCCTTCCCTCGCAAGGTATACGAACAAGGCAAAAGGGGGACATATGACCGCACGCATCGCCTTCCAGGGGGAACCTGGCGCCTATTCCCACGCCGCCTGCCGCAACGCGCGCCCCGACATGGAGGTGCTGCCCCGTCCCACCTTCGAGGACGCGATCGAGGCCTGCCGTTCCGGCGAGGCCGATCTGGCCATGCTGCCCGTGGAAAACTCCACCTATGGCCGCGTGGCGGACATCCACGCCCTTCTGCCCAATTCCGGCCTGAAGATCATCGACGAAGCCTTCGTGCGGGTGGAGGTGGCGCTGATGGGTCCGCGCGGCGCGACCCTGTCCGGCGTCCGCCAAGCCATGAGCCATGCGGTCCTTCTGGGACAGGTGCGCGGCTTCCTGCGCCAGAACGGCATCACGACCGTGACGGGCGCCGACACGGCGGGTTCCGCCCGCGTGGTGGCGGAACGCAACGATCCGACGCTCGCCGCCCTTGCCCCGCGTCTTGCGGCGGAGATCTACGGCCTCGACATCCTTGCCGACGGGGTGGAGGACAACGCCGACAACACCACGCGCTTTCTTCTGTGCGCGCGCACGGCGGACCTGTCGCGCCGCGCCGACCGCATGGTCACCACCTTCACCTTCCGCGTGCGCAACATTCCCGCCGCCCTTTACAAGGCGCTGGGCGGGTTCGCGACGAACGGCATCAACATGACGAAGCTGGAAAGCTACATGGTCGGCGGCGCCTTTGTCGCGACCGAATTCTATGCCGACATCGAAGGCCATCCCGACGACGCGAACGTGAAGCTGGCGCTGGACGAGCTGGCGTATTTCACCACCAACATCACGATCCTCGGCACCTATCCGCGCCGGCGATCCTGAGTTCGGGGCCTGATCAGCGGGGGGCCGCCGCGCGGCGAAGACGGTCGTTGATCGCGCGGCCCAAGCCCCTTTCGGGCACGGCGGCGATGGCGATCGTGCCGCCTTCCCCCGCCTGCGCGTCGGCCTGCCGCAGCAGGTGGAACAGGTTGGCCGCCGCCTCCACCAGATCGGCGGAGGGGGACAGGTTCAGCGTTTCGGGCCCCGGGCCGAAGCCGATCCCGATCTCACCCCTTTGCGCCCGCGTGTTAAGCCGCACCCGGCCGCGCGGCGCGTAATGCGACAGAAGCTGGCCAGGGGCCGAGGGTTTGGCCGCATCGCCCCCTGTGGCCAGCGGACCCAGCACGGCTTCCAGCGCCTCGGCCGGGACGCCGCCGGGGCGCAGCAGCTGCGGCCTCCCCACCAGCCCGAGGATCGTCGATTCCACCCCGACGGCGCAGGGGCCGCCGTCCAGCACCGCCTCGATCCGGCCAGAAAGGCCGTCCAGCACATGTTCCGCCCGCGTCGGGCTGATGCGGCCGGACGGGTTGGCCGACGGCCCTGCCATCGGCCCGCCGAAGGCTCGCAGCAGGCCACGTGCCACCGGATGGGCCGGCACCCGGACGGCCACGCTGTCCAGACCCGCCGTCACCAAGGGCGACAGGCCCGCATCGGGCCGCAGGGGCAGCACCAGTGTCAGCGGCCCTGGCCAGAACCCGGCCAGCCGTTCGAAGTCCGGCGGCAGCACGGCGTATTGCGCCACGGCGCAGGTATCGGGAAGATGCACGATCAGGGGGTTGAAGCTGGGCCGGCCCTTCGCCTCGTAGATGCGGGCCACGGCGCGGTCGCTGCGCGCATCTCCACCCAGACCATAGACGGTTTCCGAGGGGAAGCCGACCAGCCCGCCCGCGCGCAGGATCGCGGCCGCCTCGTTCAGGCCGGCGTCGTCGGGAAGGATCAGGCGGGTGTCCATATCATGGCCTTTGCAACACACCTCCCTCGCTACCTCCACATCCGTGGTGCCGCAAGGGTGACAGCCCCCCCTTTGCGCGCTACACCCCAGTGCGACCGACCTTCCGGAGCTTTCATGCGCAACATCTTCCTGAGCCTTCTGGCCGTGCTGAGCCTTGCGGCCTGCGCGGAGCCGAAATGGGCCCCCGACGCCGCCGTCCAGCGCGCCGCCTTCCACAGCGACGACCCGCCCTCGATCACGCTGTTCACCGTGGTGCGGCCCAGCAACGGGCGCGGCGGGCATTCCGGCCTGCTGATCAACGGCACGCAGCGCATCCTGTTCGACCCGGCGGGCACCTTCTCGCATCCGCAGCTGCCGGAACGCAACGACGTGGTCTATGGCATGAACGACAAGATGGTCGACTTCTACATCGACTATCACGCGCGCGAAAACTGGGACATGATCGAACAGACCGTGCCCGTGTCCCGCGAAGTGGCCGACATGGTCGCGCGGCGGGCCCAAGGCTGGGGCGCGGTGGGCAAGGCGCAATGCGCGCATTCCATCTCGGCCATGCTGAACGGGGTGCCGGGTTTTGAATCCGTCGGCGGCACGTGGTTCCCCGCGAACCTGCGGAAAGAGTTCGCTGAGGTTCCGGGCGTTCAGGAACGGCGCATCACCGACGCCACCGCCCGCAAGGATTACGGCGTGGAACTGGTGCAGCCTGGCGATCCCCGCGCACAGGTCGCCGCCTACTGAAGCATCCACAAAAGGCCGTACAACATGGCCGCGCCGCCCAGGATCGCGTACATCGTGCTGCGGGTCACGACCCCCAGCAACACCGTGATCAGGGCGGCCCCCAGACGGGCGGGATCGATCTCTCCGCCCGTGATGTCCGGCCACAGGACCATGGGCGCCACCAGCCCGGGCAGAACCACGACCGGCGTGTAGCGCAGCCACCGCCGCGCCCAGCGGGGAAACTGCCGCCCCATCATCAGGCCCAGGAACGAAAAGCGCAAAAGGAACGTGCCGAGACCGAGCACGAGGATCAGCGTCCAGATGTCGTCCATCACGCGGCCTCCCGCTTCTGCCACGCTTCGACCTGCGCACCGACCGCCATCGCCAGCATCGCCGCCACCAGCACCCCCAGCCCGTAAGGCACCCCCGTCAACGCAAGCGACCCGAGGATGGAGGTGAGGCAGGCCGCCACATGCGCCAGCGTCCGCAGCATCGGGGCCAGCATGGCCAGAAAGGTGATCGGCAGCGCGAAATCCAGCGCGAAGGCGGCGGGAATGGCCGCCCCCGCAACGGCCCCCACCAGCGTGAAGACATACCACAGCAACAGGGTCGGCACCGCCGTCCCGGCATAGAAGGCCAGGATGTCCGGCAAGCTGCGCGGCTCCCGCTCCGCCATGTCCACGGTCAGCGCGAAGCTTTGATCCGTCAGCGTGTAGGCGATGGCGATCCGCTGCCAAAGGCTGGCCTGCCCCACCAGCGGGGCCAGCGCCGCCGAATACATCATCAGGCGCAGGTTCACCGCCAGGGCCGTGATCAGGATGATCAGCGTGGGCGTGTTGTCCTGCGACAGTTGCAGCGCGACGAACTGCGCGGCCCCCGCCACCATCAGGACGGAAAAGCCCATCGTTTCCGCCAGGTTCAGCCCGGCTTCGGTCGCGACGACGCCGAACAGAAGGGCGAAGGGCACGATGACGATCAGAAAGGGCGCAGAGGCCTGAAGGCCCAGCAGAAAGAAACGGCGCGGCATAGGTTCACGCTTTACGCAAGGATGCCGCTGGCATAGGCGCTTGAAAGAACCATTGCAATCGGCGGCAGGGGGAGGCGCAGATGAAGATCCTCGACGGACTGCCCGAACGGCACCGGACAGCCGCGGCACAGCTTTACTGGCAGGCGTTCGGGGGAAAGCTGGGCCGCGTCCTTGGCCCCGACGACCGGGGCCGGGACTTCGTGCGCCGCGCCCTTCGCCCCGACCACGTGCTTGCAGCCGAAGAAGGGGACCGGCTTCTGGGCATCTGCGGCTTCAAGACGGCGCGCGGGGCCTTCGTGGCGGCGGATGCGGGCGTGATGCGGGCCAGCTACGGCACCTTCGGGGCCTTCTGGCGGCAACAGGCCCTGGGCCTGCTGGTGCAGGACATCGACAATGAACGTTTCCTGATCGACGGCCTTTGCGTGGCCGACGGGGAACGGGACCGGGGCATCGGCACCGCCCTGATCGAGGCGATCTGCGCCAAGGCGCGTCATCAGGGATACGAGGCGGTCCGGCTGGACGTGGTGGACACGAACCTTGACGCGCGGCGGCTGTATGAACGGCTGGGCTTCCGGGCGGTCGGGACGCATCGGGTGCGTTCGGTGGCGGCGCTCTTCGGATTTGCCGCCACCGTCACCATGGTGCGCACGGAACCGGCGTCACCACCAGACCGGGGGTGACGAACAGCCCCTATTCGAACGAGCCGGCCGCCCGCGCCACCAGCATGAAGGCCCGCGCGGTGCGCGTTTCCGCCAGCGCCGCCAGCTCCCCATCCGTGGCGTATTCGCCAAAGGCGGGCAGGCTGCGGTCGAAGCTGCGCAGGAAGTGATGCGCGGCGTCCTGGAATATCTGATCCTCGCGCAGGCGCGCGGCCACGGTGCCAAGGGCGGCACGGTCGCGGATGGCGGCAATGGCCGAGGTGGCGGGAGACCGTTCCCCAGCCGCGAAACGGCGCCACAGATCGGGGCGCGGCGGTTCGGGCACAAGATCGTCCACAAACAGCCCATCCTCGGCCAGCAGGGTCAGGACGTCCTGCGCGGAACGGATCAGCCGCGCGGCTTCGGGATCGTCCAGCACGGCCTGAAGGGCGGCGATCCCTTCGGCATCGTCGGGCGAATCAGGGAAGTTCAGGGCGCGAAGGTAATCCTCCAGCGTCAGCTCCGAGGCGACGGGCTCCTCCTCCTCATAGACAGGTTGCGGGGCTTCGGCCATCGGCACCGCGCGCGGCGCTTCGGCCCGTGCCGTCGTCGGGCGCGTCATGCCCTTCGGCTCGGCCCGCGCGGCGGCCAGCGCACCGTGCAGGCGGTCCGCCTCGGCGCGCAGATCGCGCAGCGTCCGCAGGGTGGAGATCAGCACCACCATCAGCGCCAGCGGCCCCCCGATCAGAACAAGCGCCATGAACAGGCCCGGCCCCTGCCCTTCGGGCTGCGACACCCACCAGCCGATCACGGCGCCCAGCCACAGGACGATGCCCGCCGCGCCCGCAATCTCGATCAACGGTCCCTCGGCGCCGGGTCGTCCCGCACCAGAGCCTTGCCTGTCATTGTCTGCCATGCCGCCCTCAGATGTATCGGATCGAAACGACCTCGTAGCTGCGATCACCGCCGGGGGTCTTCACCTCCACCGTGTCGCCTTCGTCCTTGCCGATCAGCGCTCGCGCCAGCGGCGAGCGCATGTTCAGAAGCCCGTTCTCGATGTCGGCCTCGGCCTCGCCCACGATCTGGTAGGTCCGTTCCTCGTCCGTGTCCTCGTCCACCAGCGTCACGGTGGCGCCGAACTTGATGGCGCCCGACAGCTTGGTCGGGTCGATGACCTCGGCCAGCGACAAGGTGCCTTCCAACTCCTTGATGCGCCCCTCGATGAAGCTCTGCTTCTCGCGGGCGGAATGGTATTCGGCGTTTTCGGACAGATCGCCCAGTTCGCGCGCGTCGGCGATGGCGCGGATCACGGAAGGACGCTCCACCGTTTTCAGCGTCTTCAGTTCTTGGTCGAGCGCGTTGAACCCCGCGCGGGTCATCGGGATCTTGTCCATGGGCCTTTACCGTAAAAGCAAAGCCACGGTCCGCGAGGGAGCCGTGACCTTGGGTTCTTCGCTGGCAGACTGCACAGAGCAGGGCGCGAATTGCAAGCACCCTGCCCGGACATGCGCGAAACATGTCCCATCGCCCCGCATTTTCACGGGCAACGGGGGGGATTGTCACGTTGACCGTGCGTCTCGCCTGCGCCACATACAGCACTCAGCCCGGGGACGCCCCCAAGCCGGAGGACGGAATGACCGACGAGATCACGCGCGAATCGATGGAATACGATGTCGTCATCGTGGGCGGCGGTCCGGCCGGATTGTCCGCGGCGATCCGCCTGAAGCAGATGAACCCGGACCTTTCGGTCGTCCTGCTGGAAAAGGGATCGGAGATCGGTGCCCACATCCTGTCGGGCGCGGTTCTGGACCCGGTGGGCTTGGACGCGCTGATCCCGGACTGGAAGGCCAAGGGCGCCCCTGTCACCGTCGGCGTGACCGAGGACGATTTCTTCTACCTGACCGAAACCGGGCAGACGCGCCTTCCCAACGGCCCGATGCCGAAGCTGATGAACAATCACGGCAACTACATCGTGTCGATGGGCAACGTCTGCCGCTGGCTGGCCGAACAGGCCGAGGGGCTGGGGGTGGAAATCTTCCCCGGCATGGCGTGCTCGGCCCTTGTCCATGAAGGCGACCGCCTGAAGGGCGTCGTGGCGGGCGAGTTCGGCCGCAACGCCGACGGCACCCCCGGCCCCGGTTATGAACCCGGAATGGAATTGCACGGCAAATACGTGATGCTGGCCGAAGGCGTGCGCGGATCGCTGTCCCAGCAGGCCATCGCGCGTCACGGGCTGGAGGTGGGCGAGCCGCAGAAATACGGCCTCGGCATGAAGGAGATCTGGGAGATCGACCCCGCCAAGCACCGGATCGGCACGGTCACGCACACGCTGGGCTGGCCCCTGGGCAACAATGCCGGCGGCGGCTCCTTCATCTATCACGCCGAGAACAACCAGATCCTGATCGGCTTCGTGGTCCATCTGGGGTACGAGAACCCGTATCTTTATCCCCATGCCGAGTTCCAGCGCTTCAAGCACCACCCGATGGTGGCCGAGCTGTTGAAGGGCGGAAAGCGCGTGTCCTATGGCGCGCGGGCGATCACCGAAGGCGGCTGGCAGTCGCTGCCAAAGCTGGTGGCGCCGGGCGTGGCGCTTCTGGGGTGCAGCGCGGGCATGGTGAACCTGCCGCGCATCAAGGGCAACCACAACGCGATGCTGTCAGGGATCGCGGCGGCCGAGGCGGCGGCGGCGGCCATCGCCGCGGGCCGGGAAGGCGACACGCTGGACGATTACGACACGGCGGTGCGGGACGGGGCGATCGGCAAGGACCTCAAGACGGTCCGCAACGTCAAGCCGTTGTGGTCGCGCTACGGCCTCAAGGGCTCGCTGGTGCTGGGCGGCATCGACATGTGGACGAACGAGAAGCTGGGCTTCTCGGTCTTTGGTACGCTGGGCCACGGCAAGACGGACGCGGCGGCCACGGGCAAGGCCGCGGATTTCCGGCCGATCGATTACCCCAAGCCCGACGGCGTCCTGTCCTTCGACCGGCTGACCAACGTGGCCTTTTCCTTCACCAATCACGAGGAAAGCCAGCCCTGTCACCTGAAGCTGAAGGATCCGGCGGTTCCCATCGCCTACACCCTGCCGACCTTTGCCGAACCCTCGCAGCGCTACTGCCCCGCCGGCGTCTACGAGGTGGTGGAGGACGCCGCCGGCCCCCGCTTTGTCATCAACTTCCAGAACTGCGTCCACTGCAAGACCTGCGACATCAAGGACCCGCCCCAGAACATCACATGGACCACGCCCCAGGGCGGCGACGGACCAAACTACCCGAACATGTGAGGGTATGGGTCACAGACAAACCCTTGAAGGGTTTGCGATCCGGCGCGATGCACCCTATCGTCGCGTGGTTGCAGCCGGAGGCCCCATGCCCGACACGTCCCGTTCCCGTTTCGCCGCGCTGGCTTTGGCGCTGTGCCTTCCCGCCGGCGCCATGGCGCAGGACGCAGGTGCGTATCTGGCCGCCCGCGTGGCCGCCGAAGGGGGGGACCATTCCTCGGCCGCCGCCTGGTACAGCCGGGCGACCGCCGCCGACGCCTCCAACCCGGCGCTGCTGGAAGGCACGCTGATCGCCCATATCGCGGCGGGCCAGTTCGATCAGGCCTCGGCCGTGGCGCAGACCATGGGATCGCTGAACCTCAACAGCCCGACCATGTACGTGGCGCTGGTCGACAAGCTGGCCAAGGCGGGCGACTGGGACGGCATCCTCGCGCTGAACACCGATCTGGAAGCCGTGGGCGCGGTGATGCAGCAGCTGATCGACGGATGGGCCGAACTGGGGCGCGGCCAGGCCGACGCCGCGATGACAGCCTTCGACAAGGTGGCGCAGTCGCAAGGCCTTCAGGCCTTCGGCCTGTATCACAAGGCGCTGGCCCTCGCGATGGTGGGCGATCTGGAAGGGGCAGAGGCGATTCTGGCCGATCCCGACCATCCCGTCGCCGTCACCCGTCGCGGCACGCTGGCCCGCGTGCAGCTTTTGTCGCAGCTGGACCGCAAGGACGAGGCGCGGGAGCTGCTGGCCCTGACCTTCGCCGAATCCGATCCGGCGCGCCGGATGCTGACTGCCGCCCTTGATGCCGGGGAAACGCTGCCCTGGGACATCGTGCGCAACCCGCAGGACGGCATGGCCGAGGTGTTCTACACCCTCGCCTCGGCCCTGTCGGAGGAAGCGGGCGACACCTTCACCCTGGTCTATGCGCGCATGGCCACGGACCTGCGTCCCGACCACGCCGAAGCGCAGATCCTGGTCGGGGACCTTCTGGGCGGACAGGGCCAGACGGCCATGGCCATCGCGGCCTATGGCGCCGTTCCCGACACCGATCCGCTGCGCGAGGCGGCCAACATCTCCAAGGCGGACGCGCTGTTCTCGAACGATCAGGACGCCGAGGCCGTGGACACGCTGAAGGCGCTGGCCGCCGAACGCCCCGACGCCCTGGGCGTGCAGGTGGCGCTGGCCGACGCCCTGCGCCAGACCGAGGATTTCACCGCCGCCCTGCCGCAATACGACAAGGCGTTGCAGATGATCGGCTCCCCTTCCAAGCAATACTGGCCCGTCCTGTTCAGCCGCGGCATCACCAATGACCGCCTGGGCCGGAAAGAGGAAGCCGAGGCCGACATGCGCGCCGCGCTGGAACTGGTGCCCGACCAGCCGGACGTGTTGAACTACCTTGGCTATTCGCTGGTGGAACAGCACCGCAAGCTGGACGAGGCGCTGGACATGATCGAGCGCGCCGTCGCCGCCATGCCCGAGTCCGGCGCCATTCAAGACAGCCTCGCCTGGGCCTTCTTCAAGCTGGGTCGCTTCGACGAGGCCGTGGGTCCGATGGAGACGGCGGTTCTTCTGGAACCCGCCGACCCCATCCTGACGGACCATCTGGGCGACATCTACTGGGCCGTCGGTCGCCAGGACGAGGCGCGGTTCCAGTGGCGCCGCGCGCTGGTTTTCAACCCTGAACCCGCCGAGGTGGAGCGCATCAACCGCAAGCTGGAAAAGGGCCTGACGCAGGTTCTGACCGACGAAGGCCAGGCTGATTTCGCCGCCACGCTGACCAAGGCCAGCCATGACAACCATTGAGGCGCTGGCCCGCGCCAAGGTGAACCTTGCCCTGCACGTGACGGGGCGGCGGGACGACGGGTATCACCTGCTGAACAGCCTGGTCGTCTTTGCCGGCGTGGGCGACCGTCTGGTCGGCCACACCGCCGACACCCTGACGCTGGAGGTGACCGGACCCGAGGCCGCCAGCCTTCAGGGCGAGGATGACAATCTGGTTCTGCGCGCGGCGCGCCTGATGGGCACGGCGCGGCTGCGGCTGGACAAGGTGCTGCCTGTGGCGTCAGGCATCGGCGGCGGATCGGCGGATGCGGCGGCCACGCTGAAGATCATGTCGGGCCTGACGGGCCGCCCCCTGCCCCCGCCCGAACAGGTGCTGGCTTTGGGCGCGGACGTGCCGGTCTGCCTCAACGGCTCTCCGGCGCGGATGGCGGGGATCGGCGAACGGCTGGACCCGGTGCTGATGCCGAAGGCGTGGCTGGTGCTGGCCAATCCGCGCGTGCCCGTGCCCACCGGCCCGGTGTTCAAGGGGCTGGCCGGGTTCGGTGCCCCGCTGCCGGACATTCCGGCCTTTGCCACGGTGATGGAACTGGCCCGCTGGCTGCGCGCCACCCGCAACGATCTGGAGGCGCCCGCCATCGCCATTGCCCCCGTCATCGCCACGGTGCGCGACGCGCTGGCAGACCTGCCGGGCTGTCTCTTCGCGCGGATGTCGGGATCGGGGGCGACCTGCTTTGGCCTGTTTGCGACCGAGACCGAGGCGCGGGCCGGCGTCGCCGCCTTGCCCCAAGACTGGTGGCGCGCCGCAGCCCCGTTGGAAACCTAGCGGATCCGCGCCACGACGTAATCGGCCAGATCCACCAGCATCTCGCGCAGCGTGTGCGTGGGCAGCGGATCCAGCGCGGCCTTGGCCCGGTCCGCCCAGGCCAGCGCGTCCGCGCGGGCCGCGTCCAGCGCGCCATGGCGTTTCAGGATCGCCTGCGCGTGGTCCAGATCGCCGTCGCGCTGATCCCCTTCGGCGATCGTGCGTTGCCAGAAGGCCCGCTCCTCGGCATCGGCAAGGGCCACGGCCTTGATCACGGGCAGGGTCAGCTTGCGTTCGCGGAAATCGTCGCCGGTGTTCTTGCCGATGGTTTCGGCCACCCCGCCGTAATCCAGAAGATCGTCCACGATCTGGAACGCGATGCCCAGCGCGTCGCCGTAATCGCGCAGGCCCCGGACCTGGTCCGGTGCGGCGTCGGCGATCATGCCGCCCACCTCGGCCGCGGCCGCGAACAGGGCCGCCGTCTTGCCGCGCACCACCTGAAGATAGATCGCTTCCGTGGTCGCCAGATCCTGCGCGGCGGTCAGTTGCAGCACCTCGCCCTCGGCAATGGTGGCAGAGGCGTTGCACAGCACGTCCAGCACGTCCATCCGCCCCGGTTCGACCATGGTCTGGAACGACCGCGCGAACAGATAGTCGCCCACAAGGACCGAGGACTTGTTGTCCCACAACAGGTTCGCCGTCGGACGCCCGCGCCGCTGGGCGCTTTCGTCCACCACGTCGTCATGCAGCAGCGTCGCCGTGTGGATGAATTCGACCGTGGCCGCCAGATGGATGTGGAAGGGACCGTCATACCCGCACATCCGCGCGGCGGCCAGAACCAGCATCGGGCGCAGGCGCTTGCCGCCCGCCTCCACCAGATGGGCCGTCACCTCGGGGATGCGCGGCGCGTGTTCCGAGGCCATCCGTTCCCGGATCAGGACGTTGACCCGATCCATGTCCGATCCCAGCCAGTCGCCCAGCCGGTCATGCGGTTTTTGCGAAACGTCGTCCACGTTCAGTCCCCGATCCTCGACAAACCTGCGCCTGCCGCATATCCTGTTAAGATGAAAGAGCTTCTGCGCACCACCGACCCCACAGTGATCGCCTTCGCACAGGCGCTGCTTCAGGGCGAGGGTATAGACGTCTTTGTCATGGACGTCCACATGAGCATCCTGGACGGCGGCATCGGCGCGCTTCCCCGCCGGATGATGGTGCACGAGGACGACCACGCGGCCGCCGCCCGCGCCCTGATCGACAACGGCGTCCTGCCGGGCCACTGATGTTCGCCGCTGTGACCGAGGACCGGTTCCTGGACGGCCGCCTGCGCATCCTGCAGCCGCGGGACGGCTACCGCGCCGCCACCGATCCGGTGTTTCTGGCCGCCTCTGTGCCCGCGCGCGCAGGGCAGCGCGTTCTTGAACTGGGTTGCGGCGTGGGCGTGGCCGCGCTGTGCCTTGCGCACCGCACGGGCGCGCATCTGACGGGGGTGGAGGTTCAGGCCGATTACGCCGACCTCGCGCGACGCAACGCCGACGCAAACGCCCTGCCGCTGGAGGTGATCGAGGGCGATCTGGACCGCCTTGCCCTTACGGACAGCTTCGATCACGTCATGGCCAACCCGCCCTATTACTCCGGCGGCACCCCCTCGCGCGATGCCGGCCGCGACATCGCCCTGCGGGAAGATCTGCCGCTGGCCCGCTGGATGGAGGTGATGGCCCGGCGCCTGCGCCCCGGCGGGACGATGACGCTGATTTTCGGGGCGGACCGGTTGCCGGATGCGCTGTGTGCGATGCCATCCTCGGTCGGGTCGGTGGTGGTTTTGCCGCTGGCCGCGCGGGAAGGACGGGCGCCGAAACGGCTGATCCTTCAGGCAAGGAAGGGCGGACGGGCCGCGTTCGTGCTGGCCGCGTCCGCGATCCTGCACGCGGCGGCGGAACATAAGCACGATGGCGAAGATGTCACCCCCCTCGCCCGCCTCATCCTGCGCGAGGGTGGCGGCTTTCCGCAGCCCTTGGCGGCCGCTTCGCGCGGGTGACCGCACATGGGCGAAAAGAACGCGTGACACGACTCAAAGAGCGTGTTGCAATTCTTTTACACGCAATCACACAGGAGACCGTCATGTCTGTTGCCTCGCATCTGCAAGAACTGCGCCGCAAACACGATTCTCTCTCGAACTCGGTGGTCTGGGAACAGCGCCAACCCGCCGCCGACGCCATCAAGGTTGCCGAGATGAAGAAGCAGAAGCTTCGTCTCAAGGAAGAAATCACCAAACTGGCGCGCATCTGAAGCGTGCCGGCGCTGGCGGCCTCCCCCCGCCAGCGCCGCAGGTCTCAGGCCGACAGCGAAAGGGCGTCGCGGGTCCAGTCCGGCTTCGTGGTCGGAGCACCGAACAGGTAGCCTTGCAGGCAGTCGATCCCGATCCCGCGCAGGAACTCCGCCTCGGCCACGGTTTCGACGGATTCCGCCACCGTCACCATCTCGAACTGCTGGGCGATGGATTGCAGCGCCCGCGTCAGCACCTGATTGTCCGGGTCACGGTCGATGCCCCGGACGAACTGCCCGTCGATCTTCACCATGTCGAAGAAGAAGTCCTTGAAGTAGCGGAAGGCCGTGAAGCCCGCGCCGAAGTCGTCCAACGCAAAGGCGATGCCGTACTGCTGCAGCTCGTCCATGAACGACACCACCAGCTCCGGCACCAGCATGGCGGAGCTTTCGGTGATCTCCAGGATCAACCGCTCGCCCACCGTGGCGTCGCGCTTCAGCCCGTGGCGCAGCGCCCGCATCCACGGAGCATAGCCCACGGACCGCGCGGACATGTTCACCGCCAGCCGCAGGGTCGGGTTCTGCGACAGCGTCCACAGACCCGCCTCCAGCGCCGCGACGTCGATGCGGCGGCCGGTTTCCTGTTCCTCCACCGCCGCCATGAAATCCCGTGCCGGGATCACCCGGCCCGACGGGTCCAGAATGCGGATCAGCCCTTCGTGAAACGCCACCCGCGTCGGATCGGAGCCGAGCACGACCGGCTGGAAGGCCAGTTTCACCCGCTTCTGATCCAGCGCCTGCGACACCATCGCCAACGTCTGCCGGTCGTTTTCCGAGATCGCGAATCCCAGAGGCGTGCCCTCGATCGCCGCCTTGCGCTTGTTCTCAGCCATCGAATCCTCTCCGAGTCCCACGCTGGACAACTTGGGGCATGGCTCGTAAACAAAAGCTGAAGATTTCGCATTTGCATCGAATTGGGCGGACCGGCACATGGACGGGCAGCGCTGCCACTGGTGCGGGACGGACCCCGTCTATGTCGCCTATCACGACACCGAATGGGGCATGCCCGACACGGATCCGCGCGTGTTGTGGGAAAAGCTGATCCTGGACGGGTTCCAGGCAGGGCTCTCCTGGATCACGATCCTGCGGCGGCGCGACGGGTTCCGCGACGCGTTTGAAGGCTTTCATCCCGACACCATCGCCCGCTGGGGGGAGCCGGAGGTGACGCGCCTTCTGGCCGATCCGCGCATCATCCGCCACCGCGGCAAGATCGAGGCGACAATCCTGAACGCCCGCGCCTATCTGGACATGCCCGATTTCGGCGCCTTCCTTTGGGACTACGTGGACGGCACGCCCTTTGTGAACGCGCCCGAAACCCCGGCCGACATTCCGGCGGCGACGGACCTGTCGCACCGCATCTCGAAGGACCTGCGCAAGCGCGGGTTCCGGTTCTGCGGGCCCACCATCACCTACGCCTTTCTTCAGGCGTCGGGGTTGATCAACGACCATCTGGTCGGCTGCCCCGCCCGCGCGCGCTGCCTCTCAGCGGGACAGCGCGTCCAGAACGGCCAGCGCGTCGGGTGAATCCCATTCGGCGTCGCCGGTCAGGCGGCCCACGATCTGTCCTTCGGGATTCAGGATCAGCGTCACCGGCAGGCCGATCACCCCCACCTTGCGCGCCAGCGTCTGGTCGGGATCGCGCAAGGCGGTCACATGGGTGACGGACTGTTCGGCAAAGAACTGGCGGATCTTCGGCACCGGGTTGCGGCCCGTGGCCACCGTCACCACCGCAAGGTCGGGACGCGCGGCCTGCAGCCGGTCCAGGGATGGCATCTCCTTCCGGCAGGGCGGGCACCAGGTGGCCCAGAAGTTCAGCACCGTCCACTGGCCGGCCGGAAGGGCCTGCACCTCGTCCTCCAGCGTCAGAAGATCGGCGGCGGGCAAGGGCTTCGCCTCCTCGAAGGCCAGCTTGCGCATGTCGCCCGCCTGCACGGCCTGCGCCGCCGGAACATCGGCCATCGCCGTATTTGCGCCAAGCGCCAAGGCGGTATAGACGAACAGGACGCGCAGCATCAGAACCTCCGAAGGCTATTCCATGACCGCATCCGACCAGACCTCTGCCAACGCCATGTGGGGCGGGCGCTTTGCCGCCGGTCCGGACGCGATCATGACGGCGATCAACGCCTCGATCGGGTTCGACCAGCGGATGGCGGCACAGGACATCGCCGGATCGCGGGCCCATGCGGCGATGCTCGCGGCACAGGGCATCATCACGGATAACGATGCGGAGGCGATCGGCCAAGGCCTTCTCACGGTGTTGTCAGAGATCGAGGGCGGCGCCTTCCCCTTTCGGGTGGAGCTTGAAGACATCCACATGAACGTGGAAGCCCGCCTGAAGGAGATCATCGGAGAACCGGCGGGCCGCCTTCACACCGCCCGTTCGCGCAACGACCAGGTCGCGCTTGATTTCCGCATGTGGGTGCGGGACCAGTGCGACGCGGCCATCACGGGGATCGAGGCGCTGCTGCGCGCCTTCGTCGCCCAGGCCGAGGCGGGGGCCGACTGGGTCATGCCCGGCTTCACCCATCTGCAGACCGCCCAGCCCGTGACCTGGGGCCATCACATGCTCGCCTATGCCGAGATGCTGGGCCGCGACCTGTCGCGCTTCCGCGACGCCCGCGCGCGGATGAACGAATGCCCGCTGGGCGCGGCCGCGCTGGCCGGAACCAGCTTCCCGATCGACCGTCACGCGACGGCGAAGGCGCTGGGCTTCGACCGGCCCACGGCCAACAGCCTCGACTCCGTGGCCGACCGCGATTTCGCGCTGGAGTTCCTGTCGGCCTCCACCATCACCGCGATGCACCTGAGCCGGTTTGCCGAGGAGCTGGTGATCTGGTCCTCGGCCCAGTTCCGCTTCGTGCGCCTGTCGGACCGCTGGACGACCGGATCGTCCATCATGCCGCAGAAGAAGAACCCCGACGCCGCCGAACTGCTGCGCGCCAAGATCGGCCGCATTCTGGGCGCGACAGTCGCGCTCTTCACCGTGATGAAGGGCCTGCCGCTGACCTATTCCAAGGACATGCAGGAGGACAAGGAGCAGGTCTTCGACGCCGCCGACACGCTGATGCTGTGCCTTGCCGCGATGACCGGAATGGTGGGGGACATGCAGGCGAACGTGGCGGAACTGAAGAAGGCCGCTGCCTCCGGCTTCTCCACCGCCACGGATCTGGCGGACTGGCTGGTGCGCGAACTGGGCCTGCCCTTCCGCGATGCCCATCACGTGACCGGCACGCTGGTGGCCCTGGCCGAATCCAAGGGCTGCGACCTGCCCGACCTGACGCTGGCCGACATGCAGGGCGTTCATGCCGGCATCCGCGCGGACGTGTTCGATGTTCTGGGCGTGGACAACTCCGTCCGTTCGCGGCAATCCTACGGGGGAACCGCGCCGGACCAGGTCCGCGCGCAGGTCGCCCGCTGGAAGGAAATCCTTGGATGAAACCCCTTGCCGTCCTGTCCCTTCTGCTGCTGTCCGCGTGCCAGACCGGCCCGTATCTGAACGCGGGCATCGGCATCGGGCCCGGCGGCGTCTATGTCGCCCCTTCCGTCAGCGGCCGCATGGGCGGTGTCGGCGTGGCGGTCAGCCCCTGAGGTTCCAATGACACATCCGCTCCTTCTGGCCTGCCTGCTGGCCGTGGCCACCTTTTTCGCCTTGTCGGGCTGTGGCGTGGACGGCGACCCTGTCGCGCCCAACGGCACCGAGATCTTCCCCGCCGACACCCAGCCCGAGATCAACCGCTAGATGGATCACTTCTCCTACCGCTCCGGCACGCTGCACGCCGAGGATGTGGCGCTGGCCGACATCGCCCGCGTCGTCGGCACGCCCTTCTACTGCTATTCCACGGCCACGCTGACGCGCCATTACCAACTGTTCACCGAAGCGCTGTCGCCCTTGCCGCATCTTGTGTGCTTTGCCATCAAGTCGCTGTCGAACGTGGCGGTGCTGAAGACGCTGGGCAGCCTCGGCGCGGGGATGGACGTGGTGTCGGCGGGCGAATACCTGCGCGCCAAGGCCGCAGGCGTTCCCGGGGACCGGATCGTCTTCTCCGGCGTGGGCAAAACGCGGGAGGAGATGCGGATTGCGCTGGAAGGCGGCATCCGCCAGTTCAACGTCGAATCCGAGCCCGAGATGCGGGCCCTGTCCGAGGTGGCCACCTCTTTGGGCAAGGTCGCCCCCATCACCATCCGCGTGAACCCCGACGTGGACGCCCGCACGCATGAAAAGATCGCCACCGGCAAGTCGGAAAACAAATTCGGCATCCCCATCGCCCGCGCGTCCGAAGTCTATGCCGAAGCCGCCCGCCTTCCCGGTCTGGACGTGGTCGGCATCGACGTTCACATCGGCAGCCAGCTGACCGAGCTGGAACCGTTCGAGCAGGCCTACCTGAAGGTCGCCGACCTGACCCGTCGCCTGCGCGCCGAAGGGCACGACATCCGCCGTCTGGATCTGGGCGGCGGCCTTGGCATCCCTTATGCCCGCGGGAACGAGGCCCCGCCTTTGCCCATGGAGTACGGCGGGCTGATCAAGCGCACCGTGGGCGATCTGGGCTGCGAGATCGAGATCGAGCCCGGCCGCCTGATCTCGGGCAATTCGGGCGTGCTGGTCAGCCGCGTGATCTACGTCAAGAACGGCGAAGGGCGGGACTTCCTGATCCTCGACGCCGCGATGAACGATTTGGTGCGCCCGTCCATGTATGGCGCGCATCACGACATCGTCGCGGTGGAGGAGCCTTTGGTCGGCGCCGACCAGCAGCCCTACGACGTGGTGGGCCCCGTCTGCGAAACCGGCGACACTTTTGCCAAGGGCCGCCCCCTGCCCGCGCTGGCCGAAGGGGATCTGGTCGCCTTCCGTTCGGCCGGTGCCTACGGGGCGGTGATGGCGTCGGAATACAACACCCGGCCGCTCATTCCCGAAATCCTCGTGAAAGACGATCACTATGCCGTCATTCGCGCCCGTCCGACGTTTGACGAAATCCTGTCGCGCGATACCATACCGGACTGGCTGTAGTTGCGGTCAGGCTAGGCAGGTGGGATGTCCGACATTGATGCGACCCTCCGCCGGCTGCGGTGGCCGATCCGGCTGACCTTGGCGGGCCTGTGGGCCGAGCGGCTTGCACGGTCCTTCTGGCCGCTGTGGACGATTGCCCTCATCACATTCGCCACGCTGGCCTTCGGCGTGCAGGACCGCCTGCCGCTGGAGGTGGTCTGGGGCTGGATGGTCGTCATCGTGCTGGGCGGGTGCGCGCTGCTGATCCGGGGCATCCGCCGTTTCCGCATTCCACGGCGGGCCGAGGCGGTGGCCCGTCTGGACGCCTCGCTTCCCGGCCAGCCCATCGCGTCCCTGACCGACACGCAGGCCATCGGCAGCGCGGACCCCGCCTCGGCCGCCGTGTGGGACGCGCATCGCCGCCGCATGGCCCAAAGGGCCGAAGGCGCGCGGCCCGTGGCGCCCAAGCCCGACCTGCCCCGGCGCGACCCCTTCGCCCTGCGCTATTTCGCGCTGACGGCGCTGGTCGTGGCGCTTCTGTTCGGGTCGGTCTGGCGTGTGGCGACGGTGGCGGGGCTTCCGGGTGGTCAAGTGGCCGCCACGGGGCCCATGTGGGAAGGCTGGATCCAGCCCCCCGCCTATACCGGCAAGCCCGCCTTGTATCTGAACGATCTGACCGGGCCCATCACCGTGCCGGTGAACAGCCACGTCCTTTTGCGCCTTTACGGGGGCGTGGGCGATCTGACCGTGGCGGAAACCGTGTCGGCCCGGACCGAGGCGGCCACCGCCTCCGCCCCCCGGCAGGAGTTCGACATCCGGCAATCCGGCCTTCTGACCATAGCGGGCGACGGTGGCCGCGAATGGTCCGTGACGGTCACGCCCGACGCGCCGCCCACCCTGTCCGGCACCGGCGATCTGACGAGGGAAGCGGACGGCAAGATGCGCCTGCCCTTCCAAGCCGCCGACGATTACGGCGTCACCGGCGGCCAGGCCGAGATCGCGCTGGACCTGCCCGCCGTCGACCGCCGCTATGGCCTGACGGCCGAGCCGGAGCCGCGCGATCCCATCCGCATCGACCTGCCCTTGCCGGTGTCGGGGCAGCGCACCGCGTTTTCCGATGTGCTGGTGCAGGATCTGTCCCAGCATCCTTATGCCAACCTGCCGGTGACGATCCGCCTCAGCGCCACCGACGCGGCCGGGCAGACCGGGATGGCGGAGCCGATCCACACCACCCTGCCGGGCAAGCGCTTCTTCGATCCCCTCGCCGCCGCGCTGGTCGAAATGCGGCGCGATCTTCTGTGGTCGCGCGGCAACGCGCCCCGCGTGGATCAGGTGCTGCACGCCATCACCCATCGTCCCGAAGGGCTGTTCCGCAACAACCGCGTCTTCCTGCGCCTGCGGGCCGTGATGCGGGACCTGTCCACCGCCGGCCCCGAGATCACGACCGAAGCGCGCGACCGCCTGGCCGAAGAGCTTTGGGCCATCGCCCTTCTGGTGGAGGATGGGGATGCCAATTCCGCCCGCGAACGCATGCAGCGCGCGCAGGACCGGCTGAGCCAGGCGATGCGCGACGGTGCCGATCCGTCCGAGATCGAAAGCCTGATGCAGGAACTGCGGCAGGCGACCGACGACTACATCCGTGAACTGGCCGAAAACGCCCAGCGCAACCCCGACCAGCAGCAGGCGCAGGGCGAAGGGCAGGAACTGACCGGCGACCAGCTTCAGCAGATGATGGACCAGATCCAGTCGCTGATGCAGCAGGGCCGCATGGCCGAAGCGCAGGCCCTGATGGACCAGCTGCGCCAGATGATGGAAAACCTGCAGGTGACCGAAGGGGAAGGCGGCCAAGGCTCCGGTCCCCCCTCCATGCGCCAGTTGCAGGACACGCTGCGCGACCAGCAGGACCTGTCGGACGAAGGCTTCGAAAGCCTTCAGGACGGCCAGCCCGACCGTCAGGGCCTTGCCGACCGCCAGCGCGAGCTGCGCGAGCGTTTGGGTGAGTTGGGGGAGCTTCCGGGTCAGGACACGCCCCCCGGACAGGAAGGCCAGCGCCAGATCGACCGTGCGGGCCGCGCCATGGACAAGGCCGAACAGGCGCTCCGCGACGGCGACATGTCCGGCGCGCTGGACCAGCAGGCCGAGGCGATGGAAGCGCTGCGCGACGGTTTGCGCCAGATGAACGAGGCGCTGGCGCAGGAACAGGGCGAACCGCAAGGGGGCGAGCCCTCTGAACAACAGGGCCAGACCGAAGGCGACGGCCGCGATCCCCTTGGCCGCCCGCCGGGGGATTCGGCGCGCATCGGCTCTGACCGGAACCTGCTGCAGGGCGAGGATCAGGCCCGACAGCGGGCCGAGGAACTGCTGGGCGAAATCCGCCGCCGCGCCGGCGAACAGCAGCGCCCCGAGGAGGAGCGCGACTACCTTCGCCGGCTTCTGGATTTCTTCTAGCGCGAGTCGCGCACCTGCAGGATCCAGTCATGCACCTGCAGGCGCAGGGCGTCCACCTGATCGGTGTAACGGGTCAGCGGGCCAGTCAGCGACGGAACCTCCCGCTCCAGCCGTGGTGCGCCGATGTAAAGCCCGGTCAGCAGGCCCAGCGGCACCACGGCCAGAAATATCCCCGTCACGAAGCCGCGGCGGCGGCGGCGGCGGGGGGCGGACACCACGGGCGGCGGGGGCACGCCGTCCCGGCGGCGCTGGGCCGCCTCGCGCTCGGCCTCCTCGCGCAGGAAGGCGCGAAAGTCCTCGGGCGCGCGCGCGGGGGGCTTGGGCAGCGGAACGGGCGCGGGCCGGGCCGGCGCGGGCTTCAACTGGAACCAACGGTGGCCGCAGGCGGAACAGGTCACCTCGCGCCCGGCCTCGGGAATGGCGTCCGCCCCCACCTCATATTGTGCGCCGCATCCCGGACAGCCAAGCCGCATCGTTTTTCCCTTCGCTTTCGGGTGTTGTAGCAATGACGGGAATGCTATCCAAGGCCGGAGCCGCCGCATCGCAACAGGGGAACAGGGTGATCGCCTTCGACAATGTCGCCTACAGCTATGGAGGAGCGGAGCTGCTGTCCGGCGTCACGCTGGCCCTGCAGCCCGGATCGTTCCATTTCCTGACCGGACCGTCAGGGGCGGGCAAATCCACCTTCCTGAAGCTGTGCCATGGCGAGTTGCTGGCCACGCAGGGCACCGTCACCCTGTTCGACCGCGACATCCGCAGCGTGAACCGCGACGGGCTGGCCCGCATGCGCCGCCGCGTGGGCGTGGTGGAACAGGATTGCCGCTTCCTCGACCATCTTCCGGTGGCCACGAACGTCACCCTGCCGCTGAGCGTGACGGCGCGCGAGGCCGATCCGCAGGACCTCTCGGACCTCTTGCACTGGGTGGGCCTGACAAAGCATGCGGGTGCCCTGCCCCCGCAGCTTTCGGGCGGTGAACGCCAGCGGGCGGCCTTGGCCCGCGCCATCATCATGTCCCCCGACCTGCTGCTGGCCGACGAACCCACCGGCAACCTCGACTGGGACATGTCGCTGCGCCTTTTGACCCTGCTGGTGGAGTTGAACCGCATGGGAAAGACCATCGTGATCGCCACCCACGACCTGAACCTGATCCGCGCCGCCAAGACGCAGGTGGGCGCGCGCGTTCTGCGCATCCGGGCGGGCCGGCTGGAACTGGCGGGGGCGGATCTGTGATGTCCATCGGCACGATCCTGCGCGACCTGACCCGCCCCGATCCCGGCGCCGAACGGCTGGTGCCCCCCACCGGCACCGGCGCCTGGCTGACGGTCTTCACGGCGGGCGTCATGGCCTTTCTGGCCGTCTTCGCGCTGGCCCTGTCGCTGGCCGCGGGGCGGCTGGCCGACCGCTGGTCCGACGCGCTGGCCCGCACCTCCACCATCCGCATTTCGGCCGAGGCGGCGCAGGTCCAGACCCAGGTTGACGCCGTGATGGCGGTCCTGCAATCGACCCCCGGCATCGCCAACGCCCGCCCCCTGTCGGACGAGGAGGAGCGCGCCCTGCTCGCCCCCTGGTTCGGCGCGGACCTGCCCTTGGACACCCTGCCCATCCCCAAGCTGGTGGAGATCACCGAGGACGGGGCCGGCTATGACGCCGAAGGCCTACGCCAGCGCCTTGCGGCCGAAGCGCCGGGCGCCGTGCTGGACGACCACGCCCGCTGGCGGCAACCGCTGGCGGCGGCGGCCGGGCGGTTGCGGCTGCTGGGCTGGGGCTCGCTTCTGCTGATCCTTGCGGCCACGGGGGCGGTCATCACACTGGCGGCCAACGCCTCGCTCGCCTCCAACGCGCAGGTGCTGCGGGTGCTGCGCCAGATCGGGGCGCAGGACGGCTATATCGCGCGGGCCTTCGTGCGGCGCTTCACGCTGCGCACGCTGGGCGGATCGGCGGCGGGCGTTCTGATGGCGCTGGTGGCCATCTGGATCACGCCGTCCTCGCAGGCCGCCGAAGGGTTCCTGACGAACCTTGGATTTTCGGGCGCAAGCTGGCTGCTGCCGTGGCTGCTGCCCCTTCTGTGCGGGGGCGTGGCCTTTGCGGCCACCCGGGCCGCGGCCTTCCGCAAACTGGCCGAAATGCCATGATCCGCTCCCTCCTCTTCGCAGTGCAGATGTATGTGGCGATGGGGGTTCTGGGGCTGGTGTTCCTGCCGGCGGCGCTTGTGTCGCCTGACGGGGCGATCCGCGCCTGCAAGCTGTGGTGCCGCTGGGTGCGCTGGACCGCGCGCTGGATGATCGGCCTGCGGACCGAGGTGCGGGGCACCCCACCCCACGGGCCGGTTCTGGTCGCGGCCAAGCATCAGTCCTTTCTGGACGTGATCCTGATCTTCGCGGCCTTGCCCCGCCCCCGTTTCGTGCTGAAGGCCGAACTGATGCGCCTGCCCGTCTTCGGCTGGTATGTCGGCCGCCTGGGCTGCATCCCGGTGGAGCCGGGCAGGAAAGGCGAAACCACCGCCCGCATGATCGCCGCCGTGGGGCGGAACACCGGCGGCCAGGTCGTCATCTATCCGCAGGGCACGCGCGTGCCGGTGGGGGAGGATCGGCCCTACCGTTACGGGGTGGCCGCGCTCTATGGCCACCTGAACCAGCCCTGCGTGCCGGTGGCGACCAATGTCGGCCGCTTCTGGCCCCTTGGCCTGCGCCGCCACCCCGGCCTTGCGGTAGTGGAGTTTCTGGACCCCATCGCCCCTGGCCTACCCCCCGACCTGTTCCTCACCCTGATCGAGGCGCGGATCGAAGCCTCCTCCACCGCCCTTCTGGACACCGACCATGACCCCCATCGCCACGCTTGACGACCTTCACGCCCTGTACGGCCAGCCGAGCGAGGCCGCCCGCAGCAAGGTGACGGACCACCTGACCCCCGCCTATGCCGCCTTCATCGAACGCAGCCGGTTCTGCGTGCTGACGACCGTGGGGCCGGAAGGGACGGATGGCAGCCCGCGCGGGGATGATGGCCCGGCCGTGCGCGTCCTGGATGCACGGACGCTGGCGATGCCCGACTGGAAGGGGAACGACCGGATCGACTCCCTGCGCAACATCGTGCGCGACGGACGGTGCAGCCTGATGTTCCTGGTGCACGGGTCGAACAACGCGATGCGGGTGAACGCGACCGCAAAGCTGACGGCGGATGACGGGCTGCGGGCCAGCTTCGCGCGGGGCGACCTGCTTCCGCGCAGCGTCATCCTGTTCCGGGTAGGGGAAGTCTACAGCCAATGCGCGCGGGCGCTGCTGCGGTCCGGCCTGTGGTCGCGCGGACCGGACGCGGAAGGTCTGCCCACCGTCGGCGACATGCTGCGCGAGGCGACGGGCGGGACCTTCGACGGTCAGACCTATGACCGGGAATGGGCGGCCCGCGCCACCCGGACCATGTGGTAGCTCTCAGGCCGCGAGGCTCTTGCTGCCCATGTTCAGGAACTTCTGACGACGGTCCGTGACCAGCGTCTTGGCGTCCAGGCCGGACAGTTCCTTCAGCATCGTGGCGATGGCCTTGCCCACGGCGTCGATCGTTTCGGTCCGCCCGCGCTGCGCGCCGCCCAGCGGTTCCTGGATGATGCGGTCGATCACGCCCAGCTTTTGCAGGTCCTGCGCGGTCAGGCGCAGCGCCTCCGCCGCCTCGCGCATCTTCTCGGCGTCCTTCCACAGGATCGACGCGCACCCTTCAGGAGAGATCACGGAATAGACCGAATGTTCCAGCATCGCGACGCGGTTGCCGGCGGCAAAGGCCACGGCCCCGCCCGAGCCGCCTTCGCCGATGACGGTGGCCAAGACCGGCACCCCGATCTCAAGGCATTTCATGGTCGAACGGGCGATCGCCTCGGACTGGCCGCGTTCTTCCGCGCCTTTGCCGGGATAGGCGCCGGGCGTGTCGATCAGGGTGATGACCGGCAGGCCGAAGCGGTCGGCCATGTCCATCAGGCGGATCGCCTTGCGATACCCTTCGGGACGGGCCATGCCGAAGTTGCGTTCGATCCGGGACTTGGTGTCGTGGCCCTTTTCATGCCCGATCACCACGACCGGCTGATCGTGGAAGCGCGCGATGCCGCCCATGACGGCGTGATCGTCGGCGAAGTTCCGGTCACCGGCCAGCGGCGTGTATTCGGTGAACAGCGCCTCGATGTAGTCCTTGCAATGCGGGCGTTCGGGGTGACGCGCCACCTGCGTCTTCTGCCAGGCCGTCAGCCCCTTGTAGAGGTCGCGCAGCATCGTCTCGGCCTTGCGGTCCAGCGCGACGGCCTCTTTCTCCACATCCATCGTGTCGTTCTGGCGGGCCATGGCGCGAAGTTCCTCGGCCTTGCCCTCGATCTCGGAAAGCGGCTTTTCGAATTCCAGATACTGCATTGCATGGGTCCCTGATGGATGTTGCGGGTTATATGCCCGTGTCGCACGCCTGATGCAACCGCGCCGCCGGAAACGACAACGCCCCGGGGTTCCCCCCGAGGCGTGCCATCCTCCCCTTAATGCCGCCGAAGCCTCCCCGCATCGGCGGCCGGGTATGTCTGCGGCCAATCAAACGATCAGCCATGACGAGAGAGTGACCGCGATTCAGGCAGTCTGTCAACAAAAGTTTACAAAGGAGTGTAAGCGCAAAATCCTTGCCTTCCGTCAGACAACGTTGCGCAGATCAAAGCATATGGAGAAGCATCCATTGCATTTTATAAAAAAAGCCGAAGATTCTTCGACGAGATCTGCCATCCACCCCTGATTTTGAAAGCCGATTTTCGCAACGTCATCCTAGGCTTGGTGAAACCGTGCAAAGGATTCGCCCGATGATCGAAACTCCCTACCTGCTGTTCCTGGGCGACGCGCCCGACGCCCTGGCCGCCAAGGTCGCGCAGGGAATCAAGGACTGGCGTCCGGAATACGCCAAGGGGCAGTTCCGCATGGAAGGCTGCAAGGCCGACATGGGCCTGACCGACATGACCATCGACGAGGCGGTCGCCGCCGGCGTGAAGACGCTGGTGATCGGAGTCGCGAACCGTGGCGGCGTCATCTCCCCCGCGTGGAAGAAGGTTCTGGTGGAGGCTTTGGAGAAGGGTCTCGACCTCGCCTCGGGCCTGCACAACCTGCTGCGGGACGAGGCCGATCTGGTCGCCGCCGCCAGCGCCCACGGCCGCCAGTTGCACGACGTGCGCGTGCCGGCGGTGCAGTATCCCATCGCCAACGGCAAGAAGCGCACGGGCAAGCGGATGCTGGCCGTGGGCACGGATTGTTCGATCGGCAAGATGTACACCGCGCTGTGCGTGGAAAAGGAAATGCGCGCCCGCGGCATGAAGGCCGACTTCCGCGCCACGGGTCAGACGGGCATCCTGATCACCGGCGGCGGCGTGCCGCTGGACGCCGTGATCGCGGACTTCATGGCGGGTTCCGTGGAATACCTGACGCCCGACAACGACGCCGACCACTGGGACCTGATCGAGGGTCAGGGCTCGCTCTTCCACGTGTCCTATTCCGGGGTCACGCTGGCGCTGGTGCATGGCGGCCAACCCGATGCGCTGGTGGTGTGCCACGAACCCACCCGCGACCACATGCGCGGCCTGCCGGAATACAAGCTGCCGACGCTGGAAGCCGTGCGCGACATGGCGCTGGCGCTGGCCAAGGTGGCGAACCCCGAGTGCAAGGTCGTCGGCTATTCCATCAACACGCAGCACATGTCGGACGCCGACGCCAAGGCCTACATCGCCAAGGTGGAAGCCGATCTGGGCCTGCCCGCCACCGACCCCTTCCGCTTTGGCGCGGGCAAGCTGGTGGACGCGCTGGACGCGATCTGAAACTGTCGCGGGGGCCATCGCGCCCCCAACAACCAAAGGAGGTCGGCATGATCGACGTTCTGGCCGAGACCTTCAAGCTGGCCCAGGTCTTCACCATCAGCCGCGGTTCGCGCACCGAAACGCGGGTCATCACCGTCAGGATCGCGCAGGGCGGCGTCACCGGCTGGGGCGAATGTCTGCCCTATGCCCGTTATGACGAAACGCTGGACAGCGTGGCCGACCAGATCGCCACCCTGCCCGCCAACGTGACACGCGCCCAGTTGCAGGGCCTGCTGCCCCCGGGGGCTGCCCGCAACGCCGTGGATTGCGCCTTGTGGGATCTGGAAGCGAAGGCTTCCGGAAAGCGCGTCTGGGAACTGGCGGGCCTGTCCGCCCCCCGGCCAGAGATCACGGCCTACACCCTGTCGCTGGACACGCCCGAGAACATGCGGACGGCGGCGGCGAAGAACGCGCACCGTCCGCTTTTGAAGATCAAGCTGGGCACCCCCGACGACATGCCGCGGCTGGAAGCCGTCCGCGCCGGCGCGCCGAACACGAAGATCATCGTGGACGCGAACGAAGGCTGGACGGCGGAGGTCTATTCCGACCTTGCCCCCCATCTTGTCCGCATGGGCGTGGCGCTGGTCGAACAGCCGCTGCCCGCCGGCGCCGACGACATGCTGGCCGAGATCGCCCGCCCCCTGCCCGTCTGCGCCGACGAATCCTGTCACGACCGCGCCAGCCTGCCGCATCTGAAGGGCAAGTACGACGTCATCAACATCAAGCTGGACAAGACCGGCGGGTTGACCGAGGCGTTGGAACTGAAGCGGGCCGCGCGGGCCGAAGGCTATGGCCTGATGGTCGGCTGCATGGTCGGCACCAGCCTTGCCATGGCCCCCGCCCTTCTGGTGGCGCAGGGCGCGCAGTTCACCGACCTTGACGGCCCCCTGCTTCTGGCCGAAGACCGCGAGCATCCGCTGCGCTTCGACGAGGCCGGCGTCCACCCGTCCGACGCGACACTCTGGGGATAGACCATGACACGCACCGTCTATGTGAACGGCGACTACCTGCCCGAAACCGAAGCCAAGGTTTCCATCTTCGACCGCGGCTTCCTGATGGCCGACGCCGTGTACGAGGTGACCTCGGTCCTGGGCGGCAAGCTTCTGGACTATGCGGGCCATGAAAAGCGCCTGGCCCGTTCGCTGAACGAGCTGGACATGGTCAACCCCGTCACGCCCGAGGATCTGCTGGAAGTCCATCGCCAGCTGGTGGAGCGCAACGGGATCGAGAACGGGCTGATCTATCTGCAGATCACGCGCGGCAATGCGGGCGACCGCTCCTTCGTCTTCCCCGACACCTCGGTCCCCGGCACCATCGTGCTGTTCACCCAATCCGTGCCGGATCTGGAACTGCCGAAGTCGGCGCAGACCGGCATCAAGGTCATCGCCTTCGACGACCTGCGCTGGGGCCGCCGCGACATCAAGACGGTGCAGCTTCTGTGGCCATCCATGGCGAAGATGGCGGCCAAGAAGGCCGGCTGCGACGACGCGTTCTTCGTCAAGGACGGCATGGTGACGGAAGGCTCGTCCTCCAACGCCTATATCGTCAAGGGCAACAAGATCATCACGCGCCCGCTGTCGAACGACATCCTGCACGGCATCACCCGCGCCACCCTGCTGGTCTATGCCGCCGAGGCGCAGTTCGAGATCGAGGAGCGCGCCTTCACTATCGAAGAAGCGCAATCGGCGGACGAGGCGTTCGTGACGGGTGCCTCGACTTTCGTGATGCCGGTGATCGAGGTGGATGGAAAGCCCGTCGGCACCGGCGCCCCCGGCCCCGTCGCGCGCCGCCTGCGCGAGCTGTACATCGCCGAAGGCAAGAAAGCCGCGATCTAACGGCCCGAGGGCGAGCGGGGGGCGCTTTCCCGCAGCCAGATATCGGCCACATCCTCGCGCGGCAGGTCCGCGCGGGGCGTGTCCCGCGCCATTTGCGGCATGTCGTCGGGCAATGCGGCAAGGGCGGGACTGCCCATCCCCAGACAGATCGCGGCGGCCAGCCATCTCAGCATGCTCATCTCCGTTCGGATGATGAGGCGAAGATGGCGGGGCGCCCCTTTCACGTCAAAACGCGGTTGCGTGATCCTTGCCCACATCCTGCACGGCCGCCGCGATGATCGGGGCCAGACGGTACGCCCAGGCGGCCTGCTGGTCATCCGTCCGGATCAGGTCGTTGCGCAATTCGATCAGCGTGTTGTGGCGGCCCTTCCGAAGGGCGTGACGGTCGATCGCGTCGCCCGGCAGATGCCCGTCATAGGGTTCGTTGTCGCCGATGCACAGGTCCGGTTCGGCCCGCAGGCGGGCGATCAGGGTCTGCGACAGGCGGCTGTCCAGATGCGAATGCAGCACCCCCACATGCCAGGGCCGCGGCGGCCGCCCGTTCAGGCGCGGCGTGAAGCTGTGGATCGACACGATCGCCGTGTCGTCCCGCCGCGCCGCCAGCCGCGCCAGCGCCGCATGATATGGGCGGTACAGCGCGTTCAGCCGCCGCTCCACCTCGGCCGCGTCGGCGTGGCGGTTCGCGGGGATGATCGTCCCGTCATACAGCCGCATCAGAAGGGTCGGGTCATCCTCCCCCCGGTTCGGATCGATGACCAGACGCGAGAAATTGGACAGGATCGCCGTCGCCCCCAGCCGGTCGGCCAGCGCCACCGACAGGCCCGCCGCCCCCACGTCATAGGCGATGTGACGCTCCATGTCGGCGGCGGCCACGCCCAGATCGCCGCCGTTCACATCGGGCGGCACATGGTTCGT
Source organism: Falsirhodobacter sp. 1013 (assembly GCF_051195255.1). Classification (NCBI taxonomy): domain Bacteria; kingdom Pseudomonadati; phylum Pseudomonadota; class Alphaproteobacteria; order Rhodobacterales; family Paracoccaceae; genus Falsirhodobacter; species Falsirhodobacter sp. 1013. Next base: position 290,439 of record NZ_JBNJLK010000001.1, read on the forward strand.
CGCGTGATCGCAAGTGATCAGGATTTGGGCATCCCGCGCGTCGCCGTGAATGATGAAGGGTGTCACGGGCGCTCCTTGTCGCATTTCCTTGCACTTCGGCCTATATGGCCCGTTGACGCGACAGATGCCAGCCGACGGATGTTGTGCGCTAACAGGAATGCGGGCAGAACGTTCGTCGAGGAATGGGAGAATTGAATGAGACGCCTTCGCAACGTCAAGATCGTGGCCACCCTGGGTCCGGCCTCCAGCAGCTACGAGGTGATCCGCGCCCTGTTCGAGGCCGGAGCCGACGTGTTCCGCCTGAACATGAGCCATGGCACGCATGACGACATCCGCGCCCGGCACGAGATCATCCGCCGGATCGAGACCGACACCGGCCGCCCCATCGGCATCCTGGCCGACCTTCAGGGGCCGAAGTTGCGCGTGGGCGTCTTCGCCAACGGGTCCGAGGAACTGGCCGTCGGCGCGCCCTTCCGCATGGACCTGTCGAACGCGCCGGGCGATGCGGCCCGCGTGAACCTGCCCCACCCGGAAATCTTTGCCGCGCTGGAACCCGGAACCTCGCTTCTGGTGAACGACGGCAAGATCCGCCTGCGGGTCAACGAATGCGGCCCCGATTTCGCCAATTGCGTGGTGGAAGTCGGCGGCACCATCTCCAACCGCAAGGGCGTGAACGTGCCGGACGTGGTGCTGCCGGTGGCGGCCTTGTCCGAAAAGGACCGGCGCGATCTGGAATTCGTGTGCGAGCTGGGCTGCGACTGGCTGGCCTTGTCCTTCGTGCAGCGCCCCGAGGACGTGATCGAGGCGCGCGAACTGGCCAAGGGCCGCGCCGCCATCCTGTCCAAGATCGAAAAGCCGGCGGCGGTCAACGCCTATGACGCCATCCTGGAAGTGTCCGACGGCATCATGGTCGCCCGCGGCGATCTGGGCGTGGAACTGCCGGTCCACGCCGTTCCGCCCATCCAGAAGCGCCTGGTGCGCGGCGCGCGCGCGGCGGCCAAGCCGGTGATCGTGGCCACGCAGATGCTGGAATCGATGATCGATTCCCCCGTGCCCACCCGGGCCGAGGTGTCGGACGTGTCGGGCGCGATCTATGAAGGCGCCGATGCGGTGATGCTGTCGGCCGAATCGGCCGCCGGCAGCTATCCAATCGAGGCGGTGACGACGATGAACAACGTCGCCATCTCGGTCGAAAGCGACCGCACCTACCGCGAGGTGATCGAGGCCAGCCGCCGCGCCAAGCGGTCCACCGTGGCCGACGCCATCGTCGCCGCCTCGCGCGAGATCGCGGAAAGCACGCCCATCAAGGCGATCTGCTGCTTCAGCCAGACCGGAACCACGGTGTCGCTGGTGGCCCGCGAACGCCCCCGCGTGCCGATCATGGCCCTGACCCCGCTGATGGCGACCGCACGCCGCATGACCCTGACCTGGGGCACGCACAGCGCCATCACCGACGTGCAGCACCGCTTCAAGGGCGCCGTTCTGGCCGCCGCCAAGGCCGCGCGCGAAGCCGGCTTCGCCACGATCGACGAATCCATCGTCGTCATGGCGGGCGTGCCCTTCAACCGCGCAGGCACCACGAACATCCTGCGCGTCGCGCCTTGCGACGAACGCCTGATCGTCAGCGCCGAAAGCGAATGATCCTTGCGGGGGGCGGCGATCCCGATTATACGCCGCCCCCTGATACCCGTGCGCCCGGCCGACGTGGCATTGCCGTGGCGCACGTTCACAACTCGCAAGAGGAGATGAAAATGCCCAAGATGAAGACCAAATCGGCCGCGAAGAAGCGTTTCAGCTTCACGGCTTCCGGCAAGGTGAAGGCTGGCCCCGCCGGCAAGCGCCACGGCATGATCAAACGCTCGACGAAATTCATCCGCGACGTCACGGGAACGATGATCCTGTGCGCTTCGGACGAGAAGATCGTCAAGAAATACATGCCCTATAACCGGTAAGGAGAGCGTAGATGTCCCGCGTCAAATCCGGCGTTGTCACGCACGCCCGTCACCGTAAAGTCATCAAGGCGGCCAAAGGCTATTACGCCGCCCGTTCGACGAACTTCCGCACCGCGACCCAGGCCGTCGACAAGGCCAACCAGTACGCGACCCGCGACCGCAAGACCCGCAAGCGCACCTTCCGCGCCCTGTGGATCCAGCGCATCAACGCGGCCGTCCGTCTGTTCGACGCCGAGATGACCTATTCGCGCTTCATCAACGGTCTGGCCGTGGCCGGGATCGAAGTGGACCGCAAGGTTCTGGCCGATCTGGCCGTGCGCGAGCCCGAGGCGTTCAACGCCATCGCGGCGCAGGCGAAAAAAGCTCTCGCCTGATCTTCGAAAAGCCCCGCCTCGGCGGGGTTTTTTATTGCCCGCCTTGCCAGCACGCGCCCTGACGGCTAATCCAAGGCCGGACCAAGGAGGCCGGCATGGACGGGATCGACACGCTTCGCGACACATACCTCAATCGCATCAAGGATGCCGGGGATGAGGCTGCGGTGGAGGAGCTTCGCCTTGCCGCCCTTGGCAAGAAGGGCGAGATCAGCCTGAAGATGCGCGAACTGGGCAAGATGACGCCCGAGGAGCGGCAGACCACCGGCGCCGCCCTGAACATCCTGAAGGACGAGATCGACGCCGCCCTGCGTGCCCGCAAGGCCAGCCTTGCCGATGTCGCGCTGGAACAGCGCCTCGCCTCCGAATGGCTGGACGTGACACTGCCGGGCCGCCCGCGCCGCACGGGCACCATCCACCCCGTCAGCCAGGTCATGGACGAGTTGACCGCCATCTTCGCCGACATGGGCTTTTCCGTGGCCGAAGGCCCGCAGGTCGAATCCGACTGGTACAACTTCGACGCGCTGAACATCCCGCCCGAGCATCCCGCCCGGCAGGAACACGACACCTTCTTCATGCACCGCGCGCCGGGCGACGACCGCCCGCCCCACGTGCTGCGCACCCACACCTCGCCGGTGCAGATCCGCGCGCTGGAAGCGAACGGCGCGCCGATCCGCGTGATCGCGCCGGGCCGCGTGTATCGCATGGACATGGACCAGACCCACACGCCGATGTTCCACCAAGTCGAAGGCTTGGCGATCGACCGCAACATCTCCATGGCAAACCTGAAATGGGTGCTGGAGGAGTTCTGCCGCGCCTTCTTCGAGGTGCCGTCGGTGGAACTGCGTTTCCGCGCCTCGCACTTCCCCTTCACCGAACCCTCGGCCGAGGTCGACATCCGCTGTTCGTGGAAGGACGGCCAGCTGAAGATCGGCGAGGGGGACTCGTGGATGGAGATCCTCGGCTCCGGCATGGTGCACCCGAAGGTCTTGCAAGCGGCGGGCGTGGACCCGACCCACTGGCAGGGCTTCGCCTTCGGCATGGGCATCGACCGGATTGCCATGTTGAAATACGGCATCCCCGACCTGCGCGCCTTCTTCGAATCCGACCTGCGCTGGCTGCGCCATTACGGCTTCGCCTCGCTCGACATGCCCGACCTCGCCGGCGGGCTGAGCCGTTAAGGAGACACCGACATGAAATTCACCCTCTCCTGGCTCAAGACCCATCTCGACACGGCCGCCAGCCTGGACGACATCGCCTATGCCCTGACTGATCTGGGGCTGGAGGTGGAAGGCATCGCGGACCCCGCCTCGAAGCTGAAAAGCTTCACGCTGGCGAAGGTCCTGCACGCCGAACAGCATCCCGACGCCGACCGCCTGCGTGTCTGCCGCGTCCTGACGGACGAGGGCGAAAAGCAGATCGTCTGCGGCGCCCCGAACGCCCGGACCGGCATCACGGTCGTCCTGTGCAAGCCCGGCGACTATGTCCCCGGCATCGACACCACGCTGGGCGTGGGCAAGATCCGCGGCGTCGAATCCCACGGCATGATGGCGTCGGAGCGGGAGCTGGAGCTGTCGGAGGAGCATGACGGCATCATCGAACTGCCCTCGGGCGAGGTCGGAGAGCGTTTCGTCGACTGGCTGGCCGAGAACCGTCCCGGCGCGGTCGATCCGATGATCCACATCAAGATCACGCCGAACCGCCCCGACGCGCTTGGCGTGCGCGGCATCGCGCGCGATCTGGCGGCCCGCGGCCTTGGCACGCTGAAGCCGCTGACCGTCGAACCCTTGCCGGGCACCTTCCCCAATCCGATCACGCTGCGTCTGGAAACGGCGGCTTGCCCGCTGTTCGCCGGCCGCGTGATCCGCGGCGTGACGAACGGCCCTTCCCCCGACTGGCTGCAACAGCGGCTGAAGGCGATCGGGCTGCGTCCGATCTCGGCGCTCGTGGACATCACCAACCTGTTCACCTTCGATCTGAACCGCCCGCTGCACGTCTTCGACGCGGCCAAGGTGCAGGGCCATCTGGTGGTGCGCGAGGCGAAGAAGGGCGAGGAACTGCTGGCGCTGGACGGCAAGACCTATGCCCTGCGCCCCGGCATGGTGGTAATCGCCGATGACAACGGCGTCGAATCCCTTGGCGGCATCATGGGCGGCGAGGTGTCGGGCTGCGACGACGCGACCACGGACGTCTATCTGGAGGCCGCGTATTTCGACCCGATCACCACGGCCACCACCGGCCGCGCGCTGAAGATCAACTCCGACGCGCGCTACCGTTTCGAACGCGGCATCGACCCCGCCTTCACGGTGGACGGGATGGAACTGGCCACGCGCATGATCCTCGACCTGTGCGGGGGGGAGGCGTCGGAGGTACAGGTCGCAGGCGCCGTGCCCGACACCGCCCGTGCCTACCGTCTGGACACCGACCGCGTCGTGTCGCTGGTGGGGATGGAGATTCCGGCCGCCGAACAGCGCGCCACGCTGGAAGCCCTTGGCTTCCGGCTGGAGGGCGACATGGCCCATGTCCCCACCTGGCGCCCTGACGTGCTGGGAGAGGCGGATCTGGTCGAGGAGATCGCCCGCGTTGCCTCGCTGACGAAGCTGGAGGGCAAGCCGCTGCCCCGCAGCGCTGCCGGTGTGCCGCTGCCGATCCTGACCCCGCTGCAACAGCGCGAGAAGATGGCGCGGCGGACGCTGGCCTCGCTCGGCTACAACGAATGCGTCACCTACAGCTTCATCAATGCCGGGGATGCGGCGCTGTTCGGCGGCGGCGCGGACGCCGTGCGGGTGGAAAATCCCATCAGTTCCGAAATGACGCATCTGCGGCCCGACCTGCTGCCCGGCCTTCTGCGGGCCGCGGCGCGCAATCAGGCGCGCGGCTTCATGGATCTGGCCCTGTTCGAGGTCGGCCCCGCCTTCACCGGCGGTGAGCCGGGTGAACAGGTGCTGCACGCCACGGGCCTTCTGGTCGGTGCCTCGGCCGCGCGCGATCCCTTCGCCTCGCACCGCGCGGTGGACGTGTTCGACGCCAAGGCCGACGCCGAGGCGGTGCTGGCCGCCCTTGGCGCGCCCGCGAAGGTGCAGATCACCCGCAAGGTGGGATCGTGGTGGCATCCGGGCCGTTCGGGCGTGATCGGCCTTGGCCCCAACGCCCTTGCCACGTTCGGGGAAGTGCATCCCCGCATCCTGCAGGCGCTGGACGTCAAGGGGCCGGCGCTGGCCTTCACGATCCACGTGGCGGCCATCCCCTACCCCAAGGTGAAGACGCCCACGCGCCCCGCACTGAAGCTGTCGGACCTGCAGGCGGTGGATCGCGACTTCGCCTTCGTGGTGGACGCCCGGACCGAGGCGCTGACGCTGGTGAACGCCGCCGCCGGGGCCGACAAGGCGCTGATCGAAAGCGTGCGCGTGTTCGATCAATTCACCGGCGACAAGGCCGAGGCGCAGATGGGCGCGGGCAAGAAGTCCATCGCCCTGACCGTGCGTCTGCAACCGACCGAAAAGACGCTGACCGACAAGGACATTGAGGCGGTCAGCGCCAAGATCATCGAAAAGGTGACCAAGGCCTCGGGCGCGACCCTGCGCGCCTGAGGCCCTTTCAGACGGCGATGTTGTCGATCAGGCGCACGCCGTCGATCGACGCCGCCGCCAGCAGACGGGCCGGACGGGACAGGGTCCCGACCGGCTCCAGCGTTTCGGCGTCGCACAGCTCCACGTAATCGACGGATGCGAAGCCCGCCGCCCGCAGTGCTTGCGTGGCATTGTGCAGAACCGTCGCGGCCTCCCCACCTTGCCGGACCGCCCGTGCGGCGTGCTGAAGCGCCTCGTGCATCGCCACGGCCTCGGCCCGCGCGCCCGTCCCCAGACGGCGGTTGCGCGAGGACATGGCAAGGCCGTCGGCCTCGCGCATCGTCGGGCAGCCTTCGATGCGGATCGGCAGGTTCAGGTCGGTCACGAAGCGGCGCACGATCTGAAGCTGCTGCCAGTCCTTTTCGCCAAAGAAGGCGACGTCGGCCTGCGACATGGTGAACAGCTTCAACACCACCGTCGCCATCCCGTCGAAATGTCCCGGCCGGTGCGTGCCTTCCAGTCGGTCGCCCAGCCGGTCCACATGCAGGGAGGAGGCGAAGCCCGCAGGATACATCTCCTCGACCGTGGGCAGGAACACGGCGTCCACGCCGTCCAGCAGCGCCACGTCCCGCGCCTCGTCCCGGGGATATTTCTCCAGATCCTCGGGGTTGTTGAACTGCTTGGGGTTGACGAAGATCGACACGATCACCCGCCCGCAGTCGGCGCGGGCCCGGTCCACAAGGCTCAGATGTCCTTCGTGCAGCGCGCCCATCGTGGGAACCAGCCCCACCGTCGCGCCATCCGCCTTCCAGCCCGCGACCAACGCACGCAGATCCGCCACGGTCCGGACGATCATTTCACGCTGTCCGCAAAGGAATGTTCGGCGGCGGGGAAGGTGCGGGCGCGCACTTCGGCGGCATAGGAAGCGATGGCCTGATCGGCGTCGCCCGCCAGATTGGCATAACGTTTGACGAATTTCGGACGGAAATCCGCGAACAGGCCCAGCATGTCGTCCACGACCAGGATCTGCCCGTCGCAGTCCGGTCCCGCGCCGATGCCGACGGTTGGCACGGCCACGGCTTCGGTGATGCGGCGCGCAAGGCCCTGCGGCACCTTTTCCAGAACCACCGCGAAGGCCCCCGCCTCGGCCACGGCCACGGTGTCGGCCAGAACGCGGTCGCCATCGGCGTCGCGCCCCTGCACCTTGTAGCCGCCCAGGGTGTTCACCGCCTGCGGGGTCAGGCCCACATGGCCCATCACCGGCACCCCGCGCGCGGTCAGGAAGGCCACGGTGTCGGCCATGGACACGCCGCCTTCCAGCTTCACCGCCGCAGCCCCCGTTTCACGCAGCAGGCGCGAAGCGTTGCGGAAGGCCTGTTCGGGGCTTTCCTCATAGCTGCCGAAGGGCATGTCGATCACGCACAACGCGCGGGACAGCCCGCGCATCACCGCCTGCCCGTGCAGGATCATCATCTCCATCGTGACGCCAAGGGTGGACGGCAGGCCGTGCAGCACCATGCCAAGGCTGTCACCCACCAGCGCCAGATCGCAATGCGCGTCGACCAGTTTCGCCATGGGCGTGGTGTAGGCGGTCAGGCAGACAACGGGCTTGGCACCCTTGCGCCCCCGGATGTCCGAAGCCGTCAGGCTCCGGATCTGGACATTCGCGCTCATGTGGCCTCCCCGATGGTTGTGCGGGTAGGGTTATAACGGCGCGGTTCCCGGGATGCCAGCCTCAGCCGGCCAGGGCCAGTTGCGGCACGGGTTCGATGTCGCCATCCGCATCCTCAACCCAGCGGCCTTCGTAGTTCAGGCTTTCCGCCTCGGTCCGCACCTTGACGCGGGCGCCCGTTTCCACCCGGTTGTACAGGTCGATGATGTCCTGGTTGAACAGGCGGATGCATCCGGCCGACGTCGCCCGCCCGATGGAACGGTTGTCGATCGTGCCGTGGATCCGGTAATAGGTGTCGCGGCCGTTGCGATAAAGATACAGCGCCCGTGCGCCCAGCGGGTTTTCCAGACCGCCCGGCAGACCGCCCGCGTATTCGGCATAAAGCTCCGGCTGGGTGCGGATCATGTTGCGCGTCGGGGTCCAGTTCGGCCACTGGCGTTTCATGCCGATCGTGGCGTTGCCGCGGAAGGCCTTGCCTTCGGGACCGACGCCCACGGCATAGCGCATCGCCCGGCCGTTCCCCAAAACGTAGTACAGGCGGCGCGCGAACGGATCGACGACGATAGTGTTGGCCGCTTCGGGCCCGGTATAGGCCACTTCCTGGCGCACCTTCTCCTCGTTCAGCAGGCGCGTGTCCACGGCGGGGATCAGGATGTCCCCGTCCTGCACGGGGGCATAGTCAGGGTGGACGGCCGGACGCGTCGCCTGGGGCGGCGTGGAGGCACAGGCGGACAGCAGCGCCATCGACAGGATGACAGCGACATGGCGGATCTTGAGACGCACCGGTTTATTTCCCCATTCTCGTATTCTCAGGGGGGCAAACTGCGCCGGGGGGGCCGGAGGTCAACCCGTCTTGTGCCCTTTGGGCCCAAGGCGTGGCCCGAAAGCCACCCTTCAGGAATAGCTGCGCACCAGCGCCGCCGCCACCAGCGACCATCCGTCCGCCACCACGAAGAAGGCAAGCTTGAACGGCAGGGACACGACGGCCGGCGGCACCATCATCATCCCCATCGACATCAGCACGGCCGAGACGACCAGATCGATCACCAGGAACGGCAGAAACAGCAGGAACCCCGTTTCGAACGCGCGCTGGATTTCCGACAGCATGAAGGACGGCACGAGAACGGACAGCGGCGCGTCTGGCAAGGCCGGCACAGGGCCTTCGCGCAGCGCCGCAAGGGCCTGATAGGCGTCGGGATCCAGACGCGCCTGCATGAAGGCGCGGAACGGGCCGGTGATGGCGGGCCAGGCCGTCTGAAGATCGCTCCGCCCTTCGGTCAGCGGTTGCACCCCGTTCACCCAGGCCTCGGTCAGCACCGGGTCCATCACGAACCAAGTCAGGAACAGCGCCAGGCTGATCATCAGCATGTTCGGCGGTGCCTGCTGCAATCCGATGGCCTGACGCAAGATCGACAGCACCGTCACGATGAAGGGAAAGCACGTGACCATGATGGCGATGCCGGGCACCAGGCTCAGCACCGTAACCAGTGCGATCAGCTGGACCGTGCGCCCTGTCAGCGATTCGCCCCCCGCCCCCATGTCGAGGGTCAGCTGCTGCGCCGCGGCCGGACCCGCCAGCAGGACCAGCAGCAGCGCAAGGCGGATCACAGCGTGCCCCCGCCACTGGCCACTTCGGTCAGGCGCACGGCCAACTGGCCGGCCTGATCGCCTTCGCCTTCCTGCAGCACGCCGCGCGCGATCAGCCGATCGCCGACATACAGCTCCACCGGGTCTTCCACCCGACGATCCAGGGTCAGCACGGCGTCGCGCTGCATTTTCAGAAGCTCCCGCACCTGCGGGCGGGCCTTGCCGACCGAGACGGTGATCTCGATCGGGACGTGGGAAAACGGGCTGTCATCCATGGCGAAGTTCCTGGTTCAGGGTGAAAAGATCGTCCAGCGCCGACAGGATCTCCGTTACGGCGGCCGAAGGGTCGACGCGTGTTTCGGCGGCACCCCCCAGCACCCGGACGGCACCACGCGGGGCCTGCGGATCGCTGTCGATGATCAGGGGGAAGGTCGGGGCGGGCAGGTGCGGGCGCAGGGCGGCCATATCCTCCGGGTGCAGCACCAGCCGAAGGGGACGCGCGGTGGCGGTCGCGGCCAAGGGCGCCACGGCCTCGGCCACCAGGGGGCCCAGCGCCGCCATGGCGGCGGCCGGCAGAACCGCCCCCAGGATCTGGCGCAGCAGCGGATCGAGTTCGGCCAGCATCTCCTCCCGCGCGCCGTTCCAGGCGAAGGCCATGTCCTGCAGGCTGCGCGACAGGGTTTCGGCCAGATCCAGTTCGGCGCGGCGAGTTGCGGCCGCCTGTTCCGCCTCGGCCTCGGCGCGCCCTTCGGCACGGGCCAGGCGCCGGATCTCGTCCAGTTCGGCCGCGTCCGTCAGAAGAACCTCGGTTTCATCAAAGGATTCAAGCCGCAGGGGGATCATGCGCGTTCCTCCTTGTCCATCCAGCCCCGCAGGACCTCCACCGATTCGACCTGCCGCGCCTCGATCAGGCGGCGCAGGCGGGCAACGGGATCGGGCGCTTCCTCCACGGCCTCGGCCTCCGTGATCTCCCCTTGCAGGGGCGCGGTGCCGGGCAGCGCCAGCAGCGGCGGTTCGATCGCCAGCGGCTCGGGCTGGCGCGTCAGGATCGGGCGGACCACGAACAGGCCCAGGATCAGCGCCACCAGCGCCAGCACCCCGATCTGCACGATCTGCATGAGGTTGAGCTTACCCAGCGATGACAGCATCCCCGCCTCGGCCAAGGTGCCTTCCGGCGTGGCGCTGGCGTCGAACTGCAGGCTGCGGATCGTCAGCGCGTCCCCCCGCCCTTCGTCCAGCCCCACGGCCGATGCGACGAGGTCGCGCAGCGCCTGCATCTCCTCCTCGGGGCGCGGGGTCCAGCCGTCGTCGGTCCGCATCCCGTCCACCAGAACGGCCACGCTGATCTTGCGGATGTCGCCGGGCTGGCGCAGCAGGTCGCGCTGCGTTTCCGACACTTCGTAATTCACCGTTTCATGCGTTTCCGAATTGGAGCTGCGCCCTTCCCCGCCCTCTTCCGCGGCATCGCCGTCGGGCAGGTTCGAGGCCACGGTCACCGCGCCCGAAGGCCGCGTATCGCTGGCGGTCTTTTCCACGGTTTCCTGGCTGACGGGAACGCGGCCCTGCGGATCGAATCGCCGCTCCATGATCTGTTCGCGCTCGGTCTCCAGCTCCACCGCGACCTCCACGACGGAATGGCCCGTGCCCACGCGCGCCGCCAGTAGGCGTTCGACGTTCTGGCGCAACTGCTCGGCGCGGTCGGTGGCGGGGGGCGTGGCGTTGGTGTCGATCAGCCCGCGCTGACTGTCGATGACAGCCACATCCTCCACCCGCATGCCGGACACGGCGCCCGCGACCAGCGACTGCACCGCCTTGGCCTGCGCGGGCGTCAGGCCCGCACGGCTGGCCGTCAGCGTCACGCTGGCCGTCGGAGTCATCTCGCGCCGGAAGACCTGTCCGTTTTCCGCCGCGATGTGGACGCGGGCGGACTTCACCTCGGGCATGGCCAGGATGGTGCGGGCCAGCTCCCCTTCCTTGGCGCGCAGATAGGCCGCGTCAAACATCTGCGAGGTGGTGCCGAAGCCCGACAGCCCGTCCAGGATCTCATACCCCGCGGCGCCGGAATCGGGCAGGCCCTGCCCCGCCAGCATCATCCGCAGCCGGTCGCGCTGCGTCACGTCCACGCGGATCGAATCCCCCTCGATCACATAGGCCACGCCCTGCTGTTCCAGGGCGGTCACGACCTCTCCGGCCGATTGGGGGTCCAGACCCGAATAAAGAAGACCCATCTCCGGCGTGGTGGCCACCCGGGACAGGATCAGGATCGCGGCGAACATCGCCATGGTCGCCCCCACCACCACCGCCTTGCGTGCAAGGGTCATGGCCTTCCACAGGGACAGCACGTTCTGCATGTCGCAACACCTTGTCTTTCCAGCGCCTTCACGGGCTTCTGCCCTTGGGTCCTGTGTGCCGCATCGGACTTAACAATCGGTTAGTGGAATGCCGCCTATAACCCCCTCGACGCAGAAAGGCGGAGAAGAACATGGCGGATATGGCAGTTCAGCAGGACGCACCGGCAAAGCCCTCGCGCCTGCCCCTGATCCTGGGGGCGGTGGTGGCGCTGATGCTGGGGGGCGGCGGATTCTATGCCGCGTATTCGGGGCTTCTGGCCCTGCCCGGCAAGCACGAATCGGTGGCCGAACTGCCGCCCGTGGCTTTCGTGGCGCTGGATCCGATGGTCGTGTCGCTGGGCCAGGCCGACAGCCGCCAACACCTGCGCTTCGCCGCACAACTGGAGGTGGCGCCCGAACACCAGGCCGAGGTGGACCTGCTGAAGCCGCGCATCCTCGACGTGCTGAACGGCTATCTGCGCGCGGTATCGGTCAACGATCTGGACAACCCCGCGCATCTGGTGCGGCTGCGGGCGCAGATGCTCCGCCGCATCCAGATCGTCACCGGCGAGGGGCGCGTGCGCGATCTCCTCGTCACCGAATTCGTTTTGAACTGAAGGGGATTCGGCGATGGATGTGATCGCGGACATCGTGCTGGCGGCCGGGGCCTTCGGGGCGGCCTTCTATTGTCACATGCTCGGGCGCCGGCTGCGGGCCTTCGCACGGCTGGAAGGCGGCATGGGCGGCGCGATCGCCGTGCTGTCCCAGCAGGTGGACGACATGACGCGCGCCCTGGACATGGCCCAGACCACCGCCGGCGATTCGGCCGACCGGCTGGAGGAGCGGGTGGCCCGCGCCGAAGCGGCGGCCAAGCGGCTGGAACTGCTTCTGGCCTCGCTCCACGACCTTCCGAAGGAAGCGGCGCGATGACACGCGGCCGCGCACTGGTCATCACGGCGTTGCTGCTGGCCTCGGCGGGGGCGATGCGGCTGGGATCGGGCGTCGGCTCGGCCCTGGCGCGCGTGCCGGACCCCGCGCCGGCCAGTGCGGCGGCCACCCCACTTGTCTGCCCCCCGCCCCCCGCCGCGCTGGCCGAGGCGCTGCGCCAGCGCGAGGCGCAGATCGTCACGCAGGAAGCGGCGCTGGCCGAACGCCGCGCCGCGCTGGAGCTGGCGGCGCAGGCGATCGACGCACGTCTGGCCGAACTTTCCGCCGCCGAGGCGCGGCTGTCCGACACGCTGGCCCGCGCCGACGGGGCGTCCGAAAACGATCTGGCGCGGCTGACGGCGGTGTACGAGGCGATGAAGCCCAAGGACGCCGCCGCGCTGTTCACGCAGATGGAACCCGACTTCGCCGCCGGCTTTGTCGGCCGCATGAAACCCGAGGCTGCGGGCGCCGTCATGGCCGGCATGCCCTCGGACACCGCCTATGCCATCAGCCTGCTGCTGGCCGGGCGCAACGCACTTGTCCCGAAGGAATAGCGGATGCTGGGTATTGTCGGAATCGCGGTGATCTTCGTGATGGTCTTCGGCGGCTACGTGGTCGCCGGGGGCAAGATGGGCGTCATCCTCCATTCCCTTCCCTATGAAATGGCGATGATCGGCGGGGCGGCCATCGGCGCCTTCCTTCTGGGCAACGACATGGCAACGGTGAAGGCGACGCTGCGCGACGTGAAAAAGGTGTTCAAGGGAGCGCACTGGAAGCCCGCCGACTATCAGGACCTGCTGTGCCTGCTGTTCGAACTGATCCGCATCGCCCGCGCCAACCCCATCGCGCTGGAGGAGCATATCGAGAATCCGGCCGAATCGACCGTTTTCGGCCGCTATCCCCGCATCCAGAAGGACCACGAGGCGGTGGACCTGATCTGCGACACGCTGCGCGCAGCCTCCATGAACTATGACGACCCCCATCAGGTGGAGGAGGTGCTGGAAAAGCGGATGGAGGCGAACGCCCATCACGCACAGATCACCAGCCACGCGCTTCAGACCATGGCCGACGCACTGCCTGCCCTGGGGATCGTGGCGGCCGTCCTGGGGGTGATCAAGACCATGGGCTCCATCGACCAACCGCCCGAGATTCTGGGCGGCATGATCGGCGGCGCCCTGGTCGGCACCTTTCTGGGCGTGTTTCTGGCCTATGGCCTCGTGGGTCCCTTCGCCACCCGCCTGAAGACCGTGGCCGAGGAGGACGGCCACTTCTATGCTCTCATCCGCGAGGTTCTGGTGGCCAACCTGCACGCCCATCCCGCCAACATCTGCATCGAGGTGGGCCGCCAGAACGCACCGCATCATTTCCGTCCCGGCTTCAACGATCTGGACGCCGCGCTGCGCAGCCTGAAAGAGGCGGCATGAAATATCTTCTGGCCGCCGCCTTCTGCCTGGCCGCCTCCGGCGTTGCGGCACAAACGGTCACCGTCCGGTCCGGCGCCCATCCCGGCTACTCCCGGCTGGCCTTCAATCTGCCCGACCCGCGTCCGTGGCAGTTCGGGCGCGGCGACGGGGGCTATGTGCTGACACTGCCGGCCGAGGTCGACCTGAACCTGTCCCGCATCTGGACGGCCATCGGGCGCGACCGCATTGCCGGCCTGAAGGCCGAGAAAGGCCGCCTGCACCTTTCGCTTGCATGCGGGACCTGTCACGCGATCGCGTTCGAAGCGGGTCGCGGCACCGTGGTGATCGACGTGAAGGACGGCCCCGCCCCCGCCGGTTCCCCGTTCGAGGAACGTCTGGCCCTGGCGCCGCCGCGCCCGCGCACGCGGCCAGACCTGCCGGAAGCCCCCCAAGCCGCCGCCGGCTACGACTGGACACGCATGCCCCGCGTTCCGGTGGATGTCCCGATCTCTCCCGCGCTGGACCCGTTCCGCGACGCGGTTCTGCGGCAGCTGGCCGATGGCGCGTCCCGCGGCGTGGTGGAGATGGTGGAAACCCTTCCGCCCCGCCCCGCTTCCGGCCCCTTGCCGCCCCAGATCCGCATGCAGGAGGAGCCGGGCTTCATCGAAGACCCCGACACGCCCCTGACGGCCGAAGGGCGCACCTGCATGTCCGATGACCGGCTGGACCTTGCCTCTTGGGGGAGCGATCTGCCGGTGGCGCAAGCCTTTGGGTCGGCCCGCGCCGGGCTGGAGGGGGAGTTCGACGTTCCGGACGCCGAGGCGGTGGAGCGGGCCGTGCGCTATTACCTTTTCCTGGGGTTCGGCGCCGAAGCACGCCAGATCTCCACCGTCTACGCGGTCGATCCCGAGGATCGCCGCCTGTTCGATGCCATCGCCCGGATCCTGGACGACGAACCCGTGACCGACCCCCTGCTGCAGCCGATGGCCGGCTGCGACGGGGCGGCCGCGCTGTGGGGCATCCTGTCGCTGCCACAAGCCCTTGTGGGCCAGCCCGAAAACACCGGCGCCGCCCTTCAGGCCTTTGTCGCGCTGCCGCAGCATCTCCGCCGTGATCTTGCGCCCCAGCTGGTGGAGCGGTTCACGCAGCGGGGCGACGCCACCTCGGCCGGGATCGCGCGCGATGCGGTGCTGCGGGCCGAACCCGATCCCGATCCCGCCACCCGCCTTCTGGTGGCGCGTCAGGCGCAGGACGATGGTGCGAAGCTGGCCGAGATCGTGTCCGATGGCGGCCACAGCGCGGATGAGGCGCTGATCGCGCTGGCCGACCGCCGCCTGACGGGAAAGGAAGCGCTGGACGAAGGCACGCTGGTGGCCCTTCAGGCCCTGCTGAAGGAACGGACCGGAGGGGAGGAGGAAGCGCATCTGCGGCGCCTGGTGACACTGGGCCTCGCCTCCGTCACCCGTTTTGACGACGCCTTTGCCGAACTGCCCAAGGCCCCGAAGGCAGAACCCGAACTGTGGGACTGGCTGGCCCGCACGGGCGGTGAGGACACGCTTTTGCGCCATGCGGTTCTGCCGCAGGCCGCCGTGCCCCCGACCCTTCCGATGGCCACGCGCCTGATGCTGGCCGACCGGCTGACCGCGCTGGGCCTGCCCGATCCCGCCCTGCGCTGGCTGCCGGTCGATCCCGTGATGCCGCCGGAACGCCTGTCCGCCGCCCGCGCCCAGATGGCCCGCCGGGACGCGCGGGAAGCGCTGCGCCTGATCGCGGGGCTGGGGGGGGAGGAGCCGGAGGCCATCCGCAAAACCGCCGAGGCGCAGTTGTCGGACCCCGCCGCCCCCCGGGTGACGGAAGCGCAGAATCTTCTGGACGCGGCACCGGACACCCCCGCCGGGGTCTTGGCGCAGGGGCGCGCGCTGGTGACCGACGCGGCCGACGCCCGTGCACGGATCGAAGCGCTGCTGAACGCGACGGCGCTTCGGTAACCGGTTGGAAAGGTTCCCGCTCTAACCTGTTCCGGACAGGCGGCGAAGCCGCGCGACGATTGGGTGAAACCCGTGAAGGCCTTGTGCTTCCTTGTGATGCTGCTGCTTCCGCAGGCCGCGCTGGCCGCGCGCGATCCGGCCCTGCTGTGCGAACAGGCGGCGCAGGTCGCGGCGCGCCGCGAAGGCGTGCCGCTGGACGTGATGCGCGCGCTGACGCTGACGGAAACCGGCCACCGCCGCGACGGCACGCTGCGCCCATGGCCCTGGGCCATCAACCGCGCCGGCGAAGGCCACTGGTTCCAGACGGAAGCCGAGGCGATGGCCTTCGCCACCTCCACCCTTGCCCAAGGGGCGCGCAACTTCGACGTCGGGTGCTTCCAGCTGAACCATCGCTGGCACGCGGACGGGTTTCCCAACCTGCGCATGATGTTCGACCCGGTGGAGAACGCCCTGTACGCCGCGCGTTTCCTGCGCCGCCAGTATGACCAGACGGGCGACTGGACCCGCGCCGCCGGCGCCTACCACTCGCTGACGCCCGAACACGCCCAGCGCTACAGCGCCCGCTTTGCGGAACTGCGCGAAGGGCTGGACAGCCCGCAGGTGGCGCGTGCCGAGGCCCGCGTGAACAGCTTTCCCCTTCTGCGCGGCGGTCGGGGAACCGCGGGATCGCTGGTGCCCGCCGGTGGGCTTGGCCTTCGACTGATCGGAAACTGAGATGACGATCCGCTCCCTTTACCAACCGACCGTGCTGCTGGCGCTGGCGCTGACCGCCGTCATCGTGATGATGGTCCTTCCCGTTCCCGCCTGGATGCTGGACGTGGGGCTTGCCGTTTCGTTCGCGCTGGCGATCCTGATGCTGACGGTGACGCTGTTCATCGAACGACCGCTGGATTTCTCGGCCTTTCCGACGATCCTTCTGGCCTCGCTCGTGCTGCGGCTGGCGTTGAACGTCAGCTCCACCAAGCTGATCATCGGCGAAGGGCACACCGGCACCGACGCCGCCGGCCACGTGATCGAGCAGTTCGCCTATTTCATCATGGGCGGCAACATCCTGCTGGGGATCGTGATCTTCTGCGTCCTGCTGATCGTGAACTTCATTGTCATCACCAAGGGCGCGGGCCGCATGGCCGAGGTGGGAGCCCGCTTCGCGCTGGACGGGATGCCGGGCAAGCAGCTGGCGATCGACGCCGACATGGCCGCCGGCGCCATCGACCACACCGAGGCGAAGGCCCGACGCGAGCGCGAACTGGCCGAAACGAATTTCTTCGGCGCGCTGGACGGTGTGTCGAAATTCGTGAAGGGCGACGCGGTGGCGGGCCTGATGATCACGGGCCTGAACATCGTCGTGGGGCTGATCGCAGGCATCTTCCTGCACGACATGCCGGTCGGCCGCGCGTTCGAAACCTATGCGATCCTGACGGTCGGCGACGGTCTGGTGGGGCAGATCCCGGCGGTCCTGATCTCCATCGCGACGGCGCTTCTGCTGACGCGGGGCGACGCCAAGGGCACGGCCGACGTGGCCTTCTTTGAACAGCTGGGCCGCTATCCGGCCGCGCTGGGCACCGTGGCCGCGCTGATGGCGATGTTCGCCATCGTGCCGGGGATGCCGTTCCTGCCCTTTATCTGCGCCGCGGCGGCGTTGGCCGCCGGCGCGTGGTTCGGCGCGCGGCGCCGGAAGGACGCGCCGGTGGCAGAGGTGGAGATGGCGCCCGCCCAACGCTCCATGGGCGACATCCTGGATTTCGACGACATCCATATCGAATTCGCGCCCGACCTGGTGCCGATGGTGCTGGACCCGGCCACGGGGCTGGACGCGCGCATCACCAACATGCGCACCCACATCGCCAGCGCCTTCGGCCTGATCCTGCCCGAGATGCGTTTGACGGACGAAGCCTCCCTGCCCGCCGGCACCTATCGCATCCGCCTGCACGGCGTGGAACGCGCGCGCGACCGCCTTCGGCCGGACCGCGCGCTGGTGCTGCTGGTGGACGGCGTCCCCGCCCCGGACGGGGAAGATGTGCGCGAACCCGTTTATGGCGCCGCCGCCCGCTGGATCCCCCGCGACCGGCACGAGGATGCGGCCCTGGCCGGCATGACCGTCGTCAGCCCGGCCGAGGTTCTGGCCACGCATCTGCTGGAAGTGCTGAAGATCAACCTGGGCCGTCTTCTGACGCTGAAGGGCCTGCGCCGCCTTCTGGACGAATTCACGAACCTGTCCGATCCCGTCCGGTCCGCCGCGAACCGCCGCCTTCTGGACGAACTGGTGCCCGACAAGGTGCCGGTCGATCTGCTGCTGTCCGTCCTGCGCCTGCTGCTGGAGGAGCGGGTGTCGATCCGCAACCTGCCCCTGATCCTGGAAGCGATCGCCGAAGGGCGCAGCCTCGGGGCGCCCGAGGCTGTGACGGAACATGTGCGTCAGCGACTCGGCTTCCAGATGGTGGCGGAGCTGCGCCGCGGCGACGGCACGATCCCCCTGATCCAGCTGGCCCAAGAATGGGAGCCGACCTTCGCCCGCCACACGATGGACGGCGGGCGCGACGTGGCGCTGCCGCCCGACACCTTCAACCGGCTGGCCGTGAACCTGGCCAACCAGCTGAATAAGGCGGCCGAGATGGGGGCGCATCCCGCCATCGTCACCTCCACCCTGCGGCGCCGGTTCCTGCGGACGGTGGTGGCCGCCAAGGGCCTTGGCGCGCCCGTCCTGTCCTATGACGAGATCGGGCTCGACGCCAAACCCTCCATGATCGGGGTGGTGCCGGTGTGACCCACCTGTTCGCGATCCTGACCCAGCTGACCGGACAGGGCGAGGAGATGTGGCGCCACGGCTTTGCCATCTTCCTGCGCCTGGGGGCCGTGGCGGCGCTGTTGCCGGGCTTTGGCGAATCCTCGGTCCCGCAAAGGGTGAAGCTGGGGCTGGCGCTGGCCTTCACCTGCGTCGTGGCCCCTACCGTGGAGGTGCCGGTTCTGACGGCGGGCGGCTACGGGGCCGAGGTGATCGTGGGCCTTGCCTTGGGACTGGGCGTGCGGCTTCTGGTGCTGGCCCTGCAGACGGCGGGGGCGATGATGGCGAACGCCACCTCCCTGTCGCAGATCCTGGGGGGCGCGGGCGAACCGCAGCCGGCCATCGGACACCTGCTGACGATGGGGGGGCTGGCGCTCGCCATGGCGGCCGACCTGCACCTGCGGGTGGCGGAGTTCCTGATCCTGTCCTACCGCATCTTTCCCGTAGGCCTGCTGCCCGATGCCGGCGCCATGGCGGAATGGGGGGTGGCGCAAGTGGCCCACGCCTTCCGGCTGGCCTTCGTGCTGGCCGCGCCCTTCGTGGCCGGGTCGTTGATCTACAACGTGGCCATCGGCATCATCAACCGGGCCATGCCGCAGCTGATGGTGTCCATGATCGGCGCGCCCGCCCTCGGGCTGGGGGTGCTGATCCTTCTGGCCATCCTGACGCCCCTGGTGCTGACCGTCTGGCTGACCGCGTTGAACGGCTGGCTGGAGCGTCCCCTCGGATGAGCGAGGATGCCGAAAAGGAACACGACCCGACCCAGCAGAAGCTGGACGACGCACGGGCCGAGGGCGACATCCCGCGATCGCAGGATCTGACCTGGGCGGCGGTGCTGGGCGGCTTCGTTCTTGCGGCGGCCATGGCGGGGCCCGCCTCTCTTCAGCGGGCGGGCGAGGCGGCGAAGGTGCTGCTGGACCAGGCCGACCGTCTGGCCCCCCTGATGGCCCAGGGGGCCAGCGCCCCCATCGCCGGGCTGATCCTGCAACTGGGGTTGGCGATGTGGCCGTTCCTGCTGATGCCGATGGTGGCGGCGGTGCTATCGCTGGTCGTACAGCGCGCCTTTCTGGTGACGCCGAAGAACCTTGCGCCCAAAGCGTCGCGCGTGTCCCCCCTGTCCAACGCCAAGCACAAGTTCGGCCCGGAAGGCCTGGTCGAGTTCGGCAAGAGCCTTGGAAAGATGATCGTCGTCGGGGCGCTTCTGGTCTGGTTCCTGCAAAGCGAGTCCGACCGGATCATGGGGATGCTGTATCTGGACCCTGCCGGCTCGATGTCGGTGATGCTGGGCCTCGTGACCCGCTTTCTGGGTCTGGCCTTCGGCGTGGCGCTTGTGATCGGCGGGGCGGATTTCCTGTGGCAGCGGATGCGGTTCACGAAACGCAACCGCATGTCCCGGCAAGAGGTGGTGGACGAGCACAAGTCCTCGGAAGGCGACCCGCACATGAAGCACCAGCGCCGCCAGCGAGGGATGCAGATCGCGATGAACAAGATGCTGGCCGAGGTGCCCAAGGCCGATGTCGTGCTGGTAAACCCCACCCATTACGCCGTCGCCCTGAAATGGGACCGTGCGGCGGGCCGCGCGCCGGTCTGCGTGGCCAAGGGCGTGGACGAAGTGGCGGCCCGCATTCGCGAACGCGCGGCCGAAGCCGGCGTGCCGATCCACCGCGACCCGCCGGCGGCACGCGCGCTCCACGCCTCGCTGGAAGTGGGGGACACCATCCATCCCGATCATTACCGTGCCGTCGCCGCCGCGATCCGCTTCGCCGACGCCATGCGCAAGAAGGCAAAGGAACGCGGATGAAGCGCATCGACCGGTTGAAGAAGATCGCGAACCTGATCCTGGACGCCAAGCTGGCGGAGGTTCAGGCCGCCGACCGCGCGCGGCGCGAAAGTCTCGGGCATCTGGACACGCTGCAGGTGCCGATGATGGTGGAGGATCCGGCCTCGGCCCGTGTCGCGCTGCGGTATGAGCAATGGGCCGACACGCGGCGGGCCGAGATCAACGTGACTCTGGCCCGTCAGACGGCGGAATGGCTGGAAGCGCAGGACCGCGCCCGCCTGGCCTTCGGGCGGGCGCAGGTGCTGCGGAAGCTGTGATCAGCTGTCCTGGCGCATGATGTCCACGATCAGCACGTCGCCGAGCATGTCGCCCAGCACGCGCTGCCCCGCTTCCAGCAGGGACCGGCGCAGCACGACAAGGTTGTCGGCGTCGGTGAAGCTGCCCTGGAAGCCGCCGGTGTTGGCGAAGTCGAACAGGACCTGAAGGAAGCTGTCGCGCAGCTTGGGTTCGCGCGCGAAGACGGCCTCGGTGCCGCCGACGGTCACTTCCAGGCTGAAGGACAGCACGACCATGGAGGTGACGCGTCCTGCCGACACGACGGGGATGACGAACTGGTTGCTCAGCTTGACGTAATCGTGGTCAGTCGCTTCGGCCTTGGCGACCGGGGCGTCTTCCTCCGGCTCGGCCGGGGTGTGCAGGAACAGGCCCGCGCCGACGCCGGCGCCGGCGCCCACCAGGATCAGGATCAGGGGCAGAAGGATCTTCTTCATCAGAACGGCATCAGGATGTCGGTGACCTGCTGGCCATAGCGCGGCTGCTGCACGTCGGTGATTTGCCCGCGCCCGCCATAGGAGATCTGGGCCCCCGCGATCTTGTCATAGGTCACCTCGTTCTGGCGGGTGATGTCAGCGGGGCGTACATAGCCCGTGACCTTCAGATCGCGCAGTTCGTAGTTGACCCGGACCTCTTGCCGGCCCTCGATCCGCAGCACGCCGTTGGGCAGTTCCTCCACCACGGTGGCGGCGATGCGCAGCTCCAGCGTCTCGTTCCGCTTGGTGGAACCGTCGCCCTCGTAGCTGGAGGAGGAGGAGGTGTCGACCGCATTGGCCATCGACGCGCCGTCCGGCAGGTGGCGGTCCACCCGCTGCGGGATGCCCAACAGCGAGGGCACCTTCATCTTGTCGCTGCCTTCGCGCGTGCGGCCCGAGGTGTTCGACATCTCGGCCCGGTCGTCGATCTCGATCACGACGGTCAGGATGTCGCCCCGGTGTTCCGCCCGCCGATCGCTGAGAAGCGCCGTGCGGTTCCCGGTCCAGAGCGAGGAGGTGGCCGCGGGCGTGGCCTGCTGGCTCGATTCCGGCAGGGGCGTCGCGTAAAGGGCGTGGTACTGGTAGCTGTCCTGCTGGGCGGCGAAGTCGGGGGCCTTGCCCACCTGGGACAGGCGCCCACAGGCGGACACGCCGGTGGACAGGGCAATCAGGGTGATCAGGGCGGCGCGCATGGGTTCTCCTACAGGCCGGGGCCGACAACCACCCGGCCATCGTTCGCGATGCGACCGGTGACGGTGGTGCGGGATTGAAGGTTCATCACGCGGATCACGTCGCCCGCCCCGCCACGCCCGAGGGCGCGACCTTCGGTCAGGATCGACAGACCTCCCGCGTGATAGCTGAGAGGGACAAGCTGGTTGCGGTCCACGATCGCGGGCGGGCCGACATCCTCGGGGCGGATGGGGCGGCCGGCGTAAAGCGCGACCCGCGCCTCCATCCCGACGGCCAGCAGGGGATCGTCCAGCGCGCCGGGCGTGGTGCCCGGGGCCATTTTCAGATCCTGTTCGGAAATGATGGTTTCGGCCCGCAGGGTGCGGGCGGCCAGAACGGTGTCGGCCTGCCCCGCGAAGGGAAGAAGGCACAGGATCAGGGCCAGTGCGGGGACCGGGCGGATCATTTCACCTGCACCGTGGCCGACAGCATCTCGTCCGCGGCGGTGATGACCTTGGAGTTCAGCTCGTAGGCGCGCTGGGCCTTGATCAGTTCCGTCACCTCGCGCACCGCGTCGACGGAGCTGTCCTCGAGATAGCCCTGCCGCAGGGTGCCCAGACCATCCTCGCCCGGGATGCCCTGCATGGGCGGGCCGGAGGCTTCGGTTTCGAGGAAGAGGTTCGACCCCTGCGCCTCCAGCCCCTTGGCGTTGGTGAAGTTGACGAGGTTCATCTGGCCCAGAAGCTGCGGCTGAACAGCGCCGGCGAAATAGGCGTAGACCTCGCCCGCGGCGTTGATGGACACGCTGCTGGCGTCGTCGGGAATGGTTATGCCGGGGGCCACTTCGTGCCCGTCGGCATTCACGATCAGCCCGTCGGCAGACCGCTTCATCGCGCCGTCCCGGGTGTAGGCGGCGTTGCCGTTGGGCAGCGTCACCTCCAGATAGCCGGTGCCTTCGATGGCAAGATCCAGATCGCCGCCCGTCTGCGCCAGCGACCCTTGGGCCAGCACGACGGAAACGGAGGAGGGGCGCACGCCCATGCCCATCTGCACGCCCGTGGGCAGCATGGTCCCATCCTCGGCCGCAATGGTGCCGGGGCGGGCGAGCTGCTGGTAATGCAGGTCCGCGAAATCCGCGCGGCGGGCGTTGTAGCCGGTGGTCGACATGTTCGCGAGGTTGTTCGACACGGTGTCGACCCGCATCTGCTGGGCCGCCATGCCGGAGGCCGCGATCTGAAGGGCGTTCATGGGCGGTCCTTATTGTCCAAGTGTCTGGATGGCGGTTTTCAGGCGGTCATCCTCGCGGTCGAGGAAGCTTTGCCCCATTTCATAGGCGCGCTGGACCTGGATCATCCGGGCGACTTCCCCGATGGGATCGACGTTCGAATCTTCCAGGCTGCCTTGCAGGATCGTGCCGTCGGCGGGTTCGGTGTCCCCCGCTTCGAACAGCGTGCCGCCTTCGTGCCGCAGGGCGTTGCGGTCGGTGGGCAGGAACAGGCCGATCCGAGCCAAAGGCTGGCCTTCGGCAGACAGCGTGCCGTCCTGCGCCACGGAGACGGGGCCCGCGTCGGGCGGCACCATGATGGGCGCGCCGCCATCGTCCAGAAGGGCATGACCGTCGGCGTTCACCAGCATCCCCTCGGCCGAGGGGGTGAAGCTGCCGGCCCGCGTCAGGCGTTCCCCGTCCGGCGTCTGGACGGCAAAGAACCCGTCGCCCCGGATCGCGAAATCGAATGGCGCGCCGGTCGTGGTCAGGCCGCCTTCCGTCAGGTCGATCTGGCGGGTGGAGGCGGTGGCCATCGACAGCGAAGGCGCCTCCTCCAGCCGCTTCACATGTTCGGAAAACACCACGCCCTCGCGGCGGAAGCCGGTGGTGGACAGGTTGGCGATGTTGTTCGCGACCGTCTGCATCTGATGCATCAGGCCCGATTGCCGCGTCAGCGTGACGTAACCCGACGCCTCCATCACGGACCCACGATCCGGGGCAGCACCCCGGTCTGGAAGAAGGCCACGAGGGTGGAGGTCATGAAGCTCATCGACACCCAGAAGACGGCCAGCATCGTGGCCACCTTCGGCACGAAGGTCAGCGTCATTTCCTGCACCGAGGTGAGGGCTTGGAACAGGCCGATGACCACGCCCGCGATCAGCGCCACCGCCAGAAGCGGGGCCGAGATCTGGACCGAGATCCAGAGCGCCTGACGCAGCATGTCGAAGATTGCGTTCTCGTTCATGGTCAGATCTGCATCCGCAGGATTTCCTGATAGGCGGCGACGACCTTGTCGCGCACCGTCACGGCGGTTTCGACGGCCATCTCGGACGCTGACAGCGCCTGCACCAGGGCGTGCGGATCGGCGCCGCCGGTCATGGCGGCCGCGGCCGTGCTTTCGCCCTGCTGAAGCACCTTGGTGAAATCGCTGGCGGCGCCCAGAAGGCCGCCGGCGGCAGGCTCCGTCGCGGGGCGTGCCTTGACATAGCCCTGCGCGGCAAAGGTTGCGCTGATATCCATTCCGGACCCTTTTTAACGGCGAAGAAGGTCGAACAGGCCCTGCGTCATCTGACGCGCCTGGTCGAACATGCGAAGATTGGCCTCGTAGCTGCGCTGCGCTTCACGCGCGTCGGCGATTTCCACCACGAGATCGACGTTGGAGCTGTCGAAATGCCCGGTGTCGTCGGCCAGCGGGTTCGAGGGGTCGTAGACGCTGGTCAGCGGGCTGCGGTCCAGCTGCACAGGGCCGGTGGCGACCCCGCCCTGCAGCGTTTCGGCAAAGCTGACGGTCTTGCGGTGATAGCCGGGCGTGTCGGCGTTCGCGATGTTTTCCGACACGTGGCGCAGGCGCTGCGTTTGCGCCGTCATCCCCGAGGCGGACAGAGAAAGGGACTGGAGAAGATCGCTCATCCCTTGTTGCCCAGGCTGGCGCGCAGGATGTCGGACGTGGCCTGATAGACGGACAACGCCATGTCGTGTTCTTGCCGGATGTTGACCGCGCGCACCATTTCCTGATCCAGGGAAACGGTATTGCCGTTCGGATCCTCGGCCACGGAGGATTGCACGATCTGCGCCGTGGCGGACGCGCCGCCGCCGATATGGCCGGGGCGCGTGGCCCGCAGGCCGCCCGCCTCGGCATAGCTCTGGCCGAAATCGGCCAGGTCCCGCGCCTTGTAACCGGGCGTGTCGGCGTTGGCGATGTTCTGCGACACCAGCCCTTGCCGCGCGCCGGCATGTTCCGCCATGGCATGCGCCATCTTCACGATCTTCAAACTCTCGAACATCGGGGTTTCTCCCTCGATCACCTTCACCAAGGCTTAAGGGTGATTCCTTTAGAAAGCGTAAGCATCGGAAAGGATGGATCATGTCCGCATCGTTCAGCCGGCTGACCGCGCGTCTGGCCCGCATCTCCCCCCTGCGCCGGGTGGGGCGCATCGCGTTTCTGGGCGGGGGCGCCATCCGGGTGTCCGGCCTGTCGGACGTGGCGGCGCTGGGCGACCGGGTGACCATCGCCAACCGCTGCGGAGGAGAGGTGGTGGAACTGTCCGCCGACACCCTGACCGTCATGGCCGACGACGCGACCGAGGGGCTGGCCATCGACGATCCCGTGCTTCTGGAAGGGGCGGCCGTGCTGTCGCCGGATGACAGCTGGATCGGGCGGGTGATCGATCCCCTTGGCCGCCCGCTGGACGATCGCCCGCTGATGGAGGGCCCCCTGCCCCGCAGCCTGCGGGCCGCCCCCCCGCCCCCGGCGCATCGGCGCCCGATGGGCGCGCGGCTGGCCACGGGAATGGCGGTGTTCGACACGCTTCTGCCGCTGGTGCGGGGCCAGCGAATCGGGTTGTTCGCCGGTTCCGGGGTGGGCAAGTCGACGCTGCTGGCCGGTTTTGCGCGGGGGGTGCAGGCCGATCTGGTGGTGATCGCGCTGGTGGGCGAACGCGGGCGCGAGGTGCGGGAGTTCGTGGAGCATGTGCTGGGTGCCGACGGCATGGCCCGCGCGGTGGTCGTGGCCGCCACCTCGGACCGGTCGCCCGCGATCCGCCGGCGTTGCGCGCTGGCCGCGATGACGGTGGCCGAACATTTCCGCGATCAGGGACGGCATGTGCTGCTGCTGGCCGATTCCATCACCCGTTTCGCCGAAGCGCATCGCGAAATGGCCGTGGCGGGGGGTGAGGCGGCTTCGCTTCGCGGCTACCCCCCGTCCACCAGCCATGCGATCATGTCGCTGGCGGAACGCGCGGGACCGGGGGCCGAAGGCCAAGGCGACATCACTGCCGTCTTCAGCGTGCTGGTCGCGGGATCGGACATGGAGGAGCCTGTGGCCGACATCCTGCGCGGGACCATCGACGGCCACGTGGTGATGGATCGCAGCATCGCCGAACGCGGGCGCTTTCCGGCGGTGGACCTGTTGCGGTCCGTGTCGCGCAGTTTGCCAAAGGCGGCAACGGAGCACGAGAACAAGCAGATCGCCCGCGCACGGCAGGTTCTGGGCGCATGGGACCGGGCCGAGATGATGGTGCAGGCGGGCTTGTACGCGAAGGGATCAGACCCGCAGGTAGATCTCGCCGTGCGTTTGTGGCCGAAGCTGGATGCCTTTCTGGCCGAATCCTCTTCCAGCGTCACCCACGCGTTCCAGCGGCTGGAAGACGCACTGCGCTAACGCAGAATCGAGAAAATGTTGTTGGCCGATCCGCCCGCTTGCAGGATCTGCAACGCGGGCGAGGTCGCGGTGTTGGCGCTGCCTGCGATCTGCGACATGGTCAGGAAGCGCTTCAGCAGCTTGTCCATCTGCTTGGGGTCGGAAAGCGTGGAAAGCGACTCCGTGCCCATCAGCCCTTCGAACTTGTTCTGAATCTGGCGGACCTGCTGGTCCAGGTCGATCGAGGCGAAGGCCGTCGGCAGGTTGAACGCCGTCTGCATCACCTGACGCAGCGGCTCCGACCCCAGCACCGTGTACCACTTGGTCAGGTCGCTGGAGTCCTTCTTGGCCAGTTCGGTCAGTTCGCGCTGCGCGTTCATGGCAAGGCGCATGTCGCTGTCCTGCTCCCCCACCGCGGTTTCGAACTGCTGGTCGGAATAGCGGGACAGGATCTTGTCGGCGAATCCGGCCTCGGTCGTCTTCGGGCCCTTGGCGTTGTCAAAGCCGAACGCCTCGGACAAGGCGAGGTAGGTCTTGTCCGAAAGACGGTTGGCCAAGGCCGCCTTTTCCGTCGTCCCCTCCTCCAGCACCTTGCGGACGAAGAAGGTGTTGTTGATGTCCCCGTCCAGCCCGAAGGCGCCCAGCGCAACCTTCAGCAGGCGGCGGTCGGACACCAGATCTTCGGCCGTGCGGACATTGCCGATGTTCTCGCGAAAATAGGCTTCTTCCCGCTGCATGGTAGAGGAGGAGTCGAACGCCTCCTTCTGCTGGTCCATGGTGCGCTGAAGAAAGGCCCAGCCGCCATAGCCGGACATCGGGACGATCGGGGTGAAGCTCATGCCTCGTGGGCCGCCAACAACCTCTCCTCCCGCGGGAGGAGGGTGCGGAGCGTCTTCAGCGCGCTGTAGAACTGCTGCGTCAGGACCGCGCTGGTGGCTTCGGTCAGCAGGGCCCGGCTGTCGGGGTCGGTCAGCACCTGGCTCAACTGCTCGATCCCCATCAGCAACTGGCGACGGGCGAGCATCGGTTCGGCATCCCCGGATAGGACCAGCTGCGCGATGTAGCAGACGCGGCGCACGGGCGTGTTGGCCTGATCGGCGGGAATCGCATCACGCAGGCGCAGGATATGGGCATTCGGCGTCTTCACCGCCAGCCGCGTGCGACGATCGCCGTTTTCGATCACCGCGCCGTTGATCAGCACGCGTTCGTTGGGGCCCAGCTTCAGGACAAGACCGGTCATGCCGCCTCCCCCCGCAGTCCGCGCATGACGGAAGTGTTGATGTCGATCAGAACCTCCAGCCCGACATCTTTCTTCAAGGCCTTGGGCGTGTGCTGGGCGGTGAACTTGAACAAATAGAACAGCTGCGCCTTCAAGGCGGCGGGAAAGCCGTTCCCTTCGCGCCCCAGATCGGCGGCCAGCGCCATCCAAAGCCGCTGGTTGTCGTGCAGGGCCTTCGCATAGGCGGAAAATGCGGTGTCACGCTGCGCGGTGGCGGCGGTCAGCGCGCGGGTCACGCGGGCGAAGGCGTCATATTCGATGCTGCGCGCGTTGCGCAGGGGGGCGTCCGTGCGCCCATAGGCGCCGTGCGGATGATAGGCGTTCAATCCGGTTTCTCCCGATTGGGTTCAGGTTGGGGGCCGGACATGCGCCCGGCCCCCGTCTGCGCTTACTGGAACAGCGACAGGATGCTTTGCGGCGCCTGGTTCGCGATCGACAGCGATTGCGTGCTCAGCTGCTGCTGCACCTGAAGGGCCTGAAGGCGGGCCGAAGCCTCCTCCATGTCGGCATCGACCATGGCGCCGATGCCGGTTTCCACGGCATCCGACAGTTTCGACACGAAGTCGGACTGCATCGTCAGCTGGTTTTCCTTCGAACCGAAGGAAGCCGCGGCGTCGGTGGCCACGCCGATCAGGGTGTCCATCTGCGTCAGCAGCGCGTCGATATCCAGTTCTTCACCCGCGGCCGGCGTCAGCGTGATGTCGGCCAGGCCTTCAAGACCGCCACCCGCGTCCTGGCTCAGGTTCTGGCCGGACACGGTGATCTTGCCCGTGGTGACGGTGCCGTCCGTCCCGCGGTTCAGCGAGGACAGGACCTGGTAGCCCGACGTGGCGTCCGCGTCGTCCACCTTGTAGTCGTCGCTGGAGACGAGGTTCACGCCGTTGAACTGTGCCGAGTCGACCGTCGACTTGATCTGCTCTTTCAGAGCGTCGATGTCCGCCTGGATGGTCTTCTGGTCTTCGCCCGTCTTGCCTTGGGCGGAAACGATCTTGTTCTTCATCTCCGTCAGGCGGTCCGTGACGGAGGTTGCGGCTTCCCGCGCGACCGAAACGGTGGACTGGCCCAGCGACAGGTTCTCGCCGATGGTCTCGAAGTTGGAGACGTCCGATTCCATCGTTTTCGAGATAGACCAGACGGCGGCGTTGTCCTTGGCGGAGGAGACGGATTTCCCCGTCGAGATTTCGTTCTGTACCTGGTTCAGGTTGCTGTTGATGCCCTTCATCGTCTGGAGGGCAACCATTGCGCTGGAGTTGGTCAGGATCGAAGACATTTTAGTTTCCCTTGTTCCACGGCTTTGCGTGGTCCTGCCGCGTTTGCGGCATCTGACGGGCTTCTACCCTGCGCCGGTTGTGTCCGGCGCGCCGCCCCAACCTTGGGACGCAGGTCCGTTTTGGACCGCAATGCTTAAAGGCGTGCTAATGGCGGCGGGCCAGATAAAGCGCATTTGAATCAATACCTCCGGGTCAGAAGGCCGGTCCCTCCGGCGTCGCGCTTCTGCCCCGTGCCGTCATAGGTCACCAGCTTGTCCCCGGCCTGCCCCATCGACCGGATGTCGGCCAGGCGCCAGCGTGCGGCACGCACCCCTTCCGCAGCGCTTTGCAGGCGGGAGGACAAGCGCAGCGCCCTTTGCCGCAGGGCGACCAGTTCGTCGTCCGGCTGCAGCGCATCCGCCGCCGCCTTCAGCAGGGGGGCGCAGGTGGCGAGTTCAGCGAAATCTCCGGTGTCCAGCGCGGTGTCGATCCGGGCCATCAGCGCAAGCACGGTCATTCCTTACCCCCCATCGCGCGATACAGCGATTCGGTCAGGCCGATGCCGCCGTGATCCACCATGGCGCGGGCCTGTTCGTCGCGCAGGAAGGACGCGAACTGCGCCTCCCCCGCGCCGCCGCCGAACGCGCCGGAGGTGGCGCCAAGGCCGGCCTGCCCGAGCATCTGCGACAGGAAGGTGGTTTCCAGTTGCGCGGCCTTGTCGCGCAGCGGGTCGGACGGGCGGGGCATGGCGGGGGATGTGACGGCGGAAATCATGAAGCCTCCTGAAATTTCCGGCAGTCTGGCGGGGCGCGGTAAAGAAACCGGTAATGGTCGCCATGCCAGGAAGAAGGCCATTACCGGAGATGTCCTGATGTTGGTGGCCGCGAATCTTCTGCAGGCGCTTCTGGCGCCGCGCCTGTCCCCGCCCCAGCCGTCGGCCGGGGAGGTTCCCTTTGCGCTGGATGAAGGCGTCGCTACCGGGGGTGGAGTGTCGGTGCCGCCCGGCGTCACGGCCGACGGCAAGACCCCTAAGGCGGTGGAGGAAGCGGCCATCGCCCCCCAGCCTGATGAGGTCGGACTGACGGAGGAGGCTGATGCCGCCACGGATGACGTGCTGTCCGAGAGCGTGATGCCATCGGATCAGAGCGTGACGGAAAATCAGATCGTGCCGATCCCGATGCCTGTGGCGTCCGACGCCGCAGCGGCGAAGGTATGGGCCGCATCGAAGGGACCCGTGACACCGGCACCGGAGAGGCCAGCAATCACGGAAGATGGGGATGCGGGACCCACCGCCCTACCCATCCCTGCGGCACCAGAGGGGACTGCCGTCAAAGGGGATGTGGATGCAAGACCCTTGGCACCTCCCATGCTTGCGGCACCGGATGGGGCTGTGATCGCGGAGAATACGGATGCAAGATCCTTAGCACCGCCCGTGCCTGCGGCACCGGGATGGATGGCGCCTTTGGCGGCGCCTATGCGTCAAGCGGACGTCGCGGCCAATCAACCGAGAGCATTGGCTGAGAAAGATATGGTCGTCCTGGGGGGCCCCGCCCCTGGCCTTATCCCTTCCGCGGCAACTCCTGCGGACGCGGCTGTCGTTCCGCCCAATCCTGCCCCTGTGCAGGCCGCGGACGCGGGCCTGCACAGGGCGACTGATGGAGCGTTGCCCCCTGACCTCATGCCCGCCCCTATGCGTGCGGCTGCCTTCTCAACGGGGCTGGAGGCCGCCTCATCCCCGGCCGTCACCACCCCCGACTCTGCCGCCATTGCTTATGCGCCCACGACCATGCCTGCCCCCACCTCACCCTCGCAGGACGTTGCGTCTGCGAAGGTGCCCCGCCCCCGCCCTGACACGGCCACCGAGGTGTCGGCCAGCGAACCGGCCGCCGCATCGGTGGTACCCCTCGATCTGCGCGCGGACATCCCCCCTGTGCCCGCCGAGCCGACCGCGGCACCCACGCCGACATCCAGCCTCGACACCCCGAGGGGCGGATTCGAGGCAGCGGTTCCCGAGGCCGCGCGCAAACAGGCCGAGGCCGTGGTTCATGCCCAGGCCGAGACGTTGACCCGCGACAGCGTGGGGGAGGATCAGGGCCGCGTCCATGTCACCCTGCAACGCGACGGCGATGACTGGCGCGTCGTGGTCAGCGCGGACAACCCCGCGACATTGGACCTGATGCGCCGGCACGCCGACCAGCTGCAGCAGGATCTGGCCCAGCAGGGCTTCGGCGGCGCACAGCTCGACTTTTCGGAGTGGAAGGAGCCGGAGACGCCGGAGCCCCAAGCCGACACGGGACATGAGGTTCCCGCCCCCCGGGCCGAAATGGCCCGTTACACGCATTCGCCCCTCCTGCCCTCTTCGGGCCTGGACCTTCGGCTTTAAGGACAGATCATGGACGTCACCAGCACCACCTCCGTCACCACGCGCACCTCCTCGGGCGGGGCCACGATGTCGGGAAGCACCGATTATCAGACCTTCCTGACGATGCTGACAACGCAGCTGAAGAACCAGGATCCGACCTCCCCCATGGAATCGACGGATTTCGCGGTGCAGCTTGCGACCTTTTCGGGGGTGGAGCAGCAGACGCTCACCAACCAGCACCTCGAATCCATCGGCGGGAAGATGGACGCGATGACGCTGTCGGACCTGTCGTCCTGGCTGGGGGCGCAGGCGATGGTCACCGCCCCCGTGACGGTGGATGGCAGCCCGGTGACGCTGTATCCGCAATTCGACGCCAAGGCGGACGGGGCGGTTCTGGTGGTCAAGGACGCCGCCGGAAACACCGTCGCGCGCGAGGAGATCGACCCCACCGCCAAGAGCCTGGAATGGTCCCCCACGGACGCCACGGGCGGGGCCCTCCCCTCGGGCAGCTATGCGCTGAGCGTGGAGAACTATTCCGGCGAGACGGCGCTGTCGCTCACCACCGTGCAGCATTATGCCGAGGTGGCCGAGGCGAAGATCGGGGCCAACGGCACCGTCCTGGTGCTGGCAGACGGGACGGAGGTCGCCGCCTCCGACGTGACCAGCCTGAAACGCTAGATCAGCGCGCCGATCGCGACGCCGATCAGGGCGATGGCGGCCCCCACCGCCATCGGCTTCAGGCGCGACGGCGTGCGGACGATCACGGTCGGTTCGGCATCGTCTCGGATCAGCCGCTGTTCGACCAGTTCGGGCAGGCGCGGCCCGAAGCGGGCCAGAACGCGGGCCGTTTGTGCCAGATCGCGCAGGGCGGCCCGGGGGCCGACATTCTCGCGGATATAAGCCTCCACCACCGGGCGGGCGACCTGCCAGATGTTGATGTGCGGATCCAGCGACCGGGCCACGCCTTCGACCACCACCATCGTGCGTTGCAGCAGGATCAGTTCGGTCCGGGTGCGCATGCCGAAGCGTTCCGTCACCTCGAACAGGTAGGACAGCAGCCGCGCCATGGAAATGTGGGTCGCGTCCATGCCGAAGATCGGCTCTCCGATCACGCGCAGGGCGCGGGCGAATTCATCGATGTCGCGGTCGCGGGGGACGTAGCCCGCTTCGAAATGCACCTCGGCCACGCGACGGTAGTCGCGGCGGATGAAGCCATACAGGATCTCGGCATAGACACGGCGGGTGTAGGGGTCGAGCCGCCCCATGATCCCGAAGTCATAGGCGACGATGGCGCCGTCCGGACCCACCTTCAGGTTGCCGTGATGCATGTCGGCGTGGAACAGCCCGTCGCGCAACGCATGGTTCAGGAACAGTTGCAGCACGCGCGCGCCCAGAACCGTGCGGTCATGGCCTGCGGCGTCAAGGGCGTCGGTGTCGGCCAGGCTGATGCCGTCCACCCAGTCCATCGTCATGAGCGTGCGGCCGGACAGGTTCCAGATCGGGGCCGGCACGCGGAAACCTTCGTCGGCCGACGTGTTGACGGCGAATTCGCCGGCCGCCGCGGCTTCCAGCCGCAGATCCAGTTCGCCCGTCACCACGCCGTCGAAATGGCGCACCACGTCCATCGGCCGCAACCGGCGCGAAAAGGGAAGAAGCGCCTCCACGATCCGCGCACCGGTGTAGAAGGCGTCCACGTCCACGCGGAAGGCGCGTTCGATGCTGGGACGCAGGACCTTCACCGCCACCTCCCGCCCGTCGATCAGGCGCGCGGAATGCACCTGCGCGATGGACGCCGCGGCCACGGGTTCGGAAAAGTCGGTGAAGGCGTCAATCGCCTCCGGCCCAAGCTCCGCCGCGATCTGCTGCTTGGCCAGGACGGTCGGGAACGGCGGAAGGCGGTCCTGAAGATAGCGCAGCTGCATCGCCAGATCGCCGCCCACGATGTCGGGTCGGGTCGACAGGATCTGGCCGAACTTGATGTAGGCCGGCCCCAGCGCCGTGATCGCCCGCACCACCGGCGGCAGGGCCGGATCGCCCTTCAGACCGAGCCAGGTGAAGGGCCAGGCCAGAAGATGCGCCACAAGCCGCAAACGGGCGGGAGCCTCGGCCTGTTGCAGGATGACGGGAAGCGCGCCGGTCCGCTGGAACGTCGCCAGCGTGCGGATCAGCCGCAGAATGTTGTGCGGGCCCCTCAAGTCAGACCTTCCAGCCGGAATGCAGCGCCGCGATGCCCATGGACATGTTGCGATACTTCACCAGATCGAAGCCCGCCTGACGGATCATGCCGGCGAACGTCTCCTGATCCGGGAACTTGCGGATGGATTCGACAAGGTACTGGTAGCTGTCGCGGTCGCCCGTCACCATCTTGCCCATCTGGGGGATGACGTTGAAGCTGTAGAGGTCATAGGCCTTCTGCATCATCGGGTTGGGCAACTGGCTGAACTCCAGCACCATCAGGCGGCCGCCGGGGCGCAGGACGCGATACGCCTCGTTCAACGCGTCCTGAACGCGGGTCACGTTCCGGATGCCGAAGCTGATCGTGTAGACGTCGAAGCTGTTGTCGGGCAGCGGCAGCGCCATCGCGTCGCCCACGACCCAGTCCAGACGATCGGCCATGTTGCCCGCATCGGCGCGCTGGCGCCCCGCGACCAGCATCGATTCCGTCATGTCCAGCACGACGGCCTTCGACCCCGCCGCGCGCTTCAGGAAGCGGAAGGCCACGTCGCCCGTGCCGCCCGCCACATCCAGCAGGCGCTGTCCGGGGCGCGGGGCCAGCCAGTCCATCATCGCATCCTTCCACAGGCGGTGGACGCCGGCGGACATGAGGTCGTTCATCACGTCATAGCGCGAGGCGACGGAGGAGAAGACGCCATGCACGAGGCCCGCCTTCTCGGTTTCATCCACGGTGCGGAAGCCGAAATGGGTGGTCTTGTCGCTCATGCTGCGCCCTCATGTCGAAGTTGGCCGTCGTTCGCCGAATGGGTATATGGTGCCGGCGCAAAGGAAAACCGCTTTGTCGCCCGCGCTTCGCACATATATAGCGATGCGCCGGAGGTCGCCCATGCCCGAATTGCCCGAAGTCGAAACCGTCCGCCGCGGCCTTGCGCCCGTGCTGACCGGCCATGTGATCGCGAAGGCCGCGGTGAACCGTCCCGACCTGCGCTGGCCCTTCCCGCCCGACATGGCGGCGCGGCTGACCGGGGCGCGGGTGCTGGGGCTGCGGCGGCGGTCGAAATACATCCTGGCCGATCTGGACAGTGGCGAAACGCTGCTGATCCATCTGGGCATGTCCGGCCGGATGCTGATTTCCGGCGTGCAGGTGGGACAGTTCCATCATGAACACCCCGCGCCCGAAAAGCACGACCACGTGGTGCTGACCATGGAAACCGGCGCCCGCGTGACTTTCAACGACGCCCGGCGGTTTGGCGCGATGGACCTGCTGCCCACCGGCGGCGATCACCCGCTGCTGGCCATTCTGGGGCCGGAGCCCTTGGGCAACAGTTTCGACACGGACTATCTGGCGGCGCGGCTGAAGGGGCGCAACACGCCCGTGAAATCGGCCCTGCTGGACCAGCGAATCGTGGCCGGTCTTGGCAACATCTACGTGTGCGAGGCGCTGTTCCGTGCCCGCCTCGACCCGCGCCGTCTGGCGGGGCAGCTGACGGGGGACGAGGTGGGCCGGCTGGTCCCCATCATCCGCGACGTGCTGGAGGAGGCGATCGCCGCCGGAGGGTCCTCCCTGCGCGATTATCGCCAGGCGGGCGGGGAGCTGGGCTATTTCCAGCACAGCTTCCGCGTCTATGGCCGCGAGGGTTGGCCCTGCCCCGAATGCGGCACCCAAGTGCAGAGGATCGTTCAGTCCGGGCGGTCGACCTTCTTCTGTCCCGACTGCCAAAAGGCTTGACTTGCGCCCGAGTCGGGCATAAAGACCCGGCTTCAAGAATAGAACCCCGACAGAACCGGAAACCGATTAATGGCAAATACGCCCCAGTCCAAGAAGCGCGCCCGGCAGTCCGAAGCACGCTTTGCAATCAACAAGGCGCGCCGTTCGCGGATTCGCACCTTCCTGCGCAAAGTCGAAGAAGCCATCGCATCCGGCGATCAGGCTGTCGCGGCCGAAGCCCTTCGCACTGCCCAGCCCGAAATGGCGCGCGGCGTGACCAAGGGTGTGCTGCACAAGAACACCGTTGCCCGCAAGATGTCGCGCCTGTCGTCGCGCGTGAAGGCCCTTAGCGCCGCCGCGGCCTGAGTCCAGAGACATTCCGTTGAATTGGCGCGCCCTTGGGCGCGCTTTTTCGTTTTTATTTCGGGATGATGCGGCAAGATCGCAGGTTCCGGATTCGGCCCCGCCAATTTTCTGTCAACAGCGAAGTTCGGTTGCGGACCCCTCGGCTCCGGGGCTAGCGTCCTTGAAGCGATTCACCTGTCCTGGGGGACATGACGTGATCGCATCCCGTTGGGGCCCGGCTGCCAGTACGTCGCGCATGCGCGACCAGGGCCGCCAGCGGGATGCGATCCTTGCACGATCGAACAGGGTGCCTTCGGCGCCCCGATATCCTCACGGGACGTGTTTCCCGTGAGGTTGTCCTGTTGTTGCGGCCGTCGGCATTGTGCCGGCCGGTCATCCCCTGCGGCTTGCCGTCCTTCGGGTTCGGGTGAGGCACAAGAAAAATCGGGCAAAGGCCCGCGCGGTGGATTTGGAGCGGTCAGGCATGACGAACGACACATGGACGAAGTTGCGTGAAGACCTGCTGCTTCATGTTGGCCGGAACAACTACGTCACCTGGATCGAGCCGCTGAAGCTGACGCAGCTGGCGGAAGGCCGGGCGGAGTTCGAGGTTCCGACCTCGTTCTTCGGCAACTGGGTGCAGCGCAACTTCGCCGACAAGATCCGCCACCGCCTGAACGAGGCCGGGATCGAGGTGTCGCGCATCGACTTCTGCGTGGCCCGTGCGGCGGCCCCCGCGGCCACCCGCGCCCCGCGCCCCGCACCCGTGGCGGCCCCGGCCGCGGCCCCCGCCCGGCGCGAGGAGGAGATCGCCAGTGCCCCGCTGGACGCGCGTTTCACGTTCGACAGCTTCGTCGTGGGAAAGCCCAACGCGCTGGCCCATGCCGCCGCCCGCCGCGTGGCCGAGGGAGGCCCCGTGACCTTCAACCCGCTGTTCCTGTATGGGGGCGTGGGTCTGGGCAAGACGCACCTGATGCACGCCATCGCGCATGAATTGCAGCTGCGCCAGCCGCACCTGCGCGTGCTGTATCTTTCGGCCGAACAGTTCATGTATCGCTTCGTGCAGGCCCTGCGCGAACGCCAGATCATGGACTTCAAGGAAATGTTCCGCTCGGTCGACGTGCTGATGGTCGACGACGTGCAGTTCATCGCCGGCAAGGATTCCACGCAAGAGGAGTTCTTCCACACCTTCAATGCGCTGGTGGACCAGAACAAGCAGATCGTCATCTCGGCCGACCGCGCGCCAGGGGAGATCAAGGATCTGGAGGACCGCATCAAGTCCCGCCTGCAATGCGGGCTGGTTGTGGACCTGCACCCGACCGATTACGAACTGCGTCTGGGCGTGCTGCAGCAGAAGGCCGAACATTACCGCCGCCAGATGGGCGATCTGGTGATCGCCGACGGCGTGCTGGAATTCCTTGCCCATCGCATCACAACGAACGTGCGCGTGCTGGAAGGCGCGCTGACGCGTCTGTTCGCCTTTGCCAACCTCGTCGGCCGTCCCGTCACGCTGGAAGTCACGCAGGAATGCCTGTCGGACATCCTCCGCGCCTCGGACCGCAAGGTCACGATCGAGGAGATCCAGCGCAAGGTGGCCGAGCATTACAATGTCCGCCTGTCGGACATGATCGGGCCGAAGCGCGTGCGCACCATCGCGCGGCCCCGCCAAGTGGCGATGTATCTGGCCAAGCAGCTGACCCCGCGCTCGCTGCCCGAGATCGGGCGCCGTTTCGGCGGCCGCGACCACACCACCATCATGCATGGCGTCAAGAAGGTGGAGGAGCTGATGTCCACCGATTCCCAGCTGTCCGATGATCTGCAGATGCTGCGCCGCCTGCTTCAGGCGTGACCTTGACGCCCGGCTGAGATAATTGGAAAGTCCCACCGACACTTCGGCCGAAGGCCGTGAACGGGAAAGACGTCCATGAAGATCAGCATCGAACGCGGCACACTTCTGAAAGCGGTCTCTCAGGCCCAGTCGGTGGTGGAACGCCGCAACACGATCCCGATCCTTGCGAACGTCCTGATCGAGGCGGAAGGCAACACCGTGTCCTTCCGCGCCACCGACCTGGACATCGAGGTGATTGACCGCGCGCCCGCGCAGGTCGAGCGCGCCGGTGCCACCACCGTCTCGGCCACCATGCTGCACGAGATCGTCCGCAAGCTGCCCGACGGCGCGCTGGTCAACCTGACCGAGGACGCGGCGGCGGGCCGCCTGACCGTCATGGCCGGCCGGTCGAACTTCAGCCTGACCACGCTTCCGCGCGAGGATTTCCCCGTGATGGCCTCGTCCGAATATGCGGCGAGTTTCACGGCCAAGGCCAAGATGCTGCGCCGCCTGTTCGACAAGGCGAAGTTCGCCATCTCCACCGAGGAAACGCGCTATTACCTGAACGGCGTCTACATGCATGTCGCGACCGGAGAGGACGGGCCCGTGCTGCGCTGCGTGGCGACCGACGGGCACCGTCTGGCCCGCATCGATGCCCCGCTGCCCGACGGCGCGCAGGGCATGGCCGGCGTGATCGTGCCCCGCAAGACGGTGGGTGAGCTGCGCAAGCTGCTGGACGATGACGATGCGGACATCGAGGTGTCGGTGTCGGAAACCAAGGTACGTTTCGCCACCCCGAACATCATCATGACCTCCAAGGTCATCGACGGCACCTTCCCCGACTACACCCGCGTGATCCCGCAGGCGAACGCCAAGCGGCTGGAAGTGGACGCGACGGAATTCGCGAAGGCCGTGGACCGGGTGGCCACGGTGTCGTCCGAACGCAGCCGCGCCGTGAAGCTGAGCATGGAGGACGACCGGCTGGTCCTGTCCGTCAACGCACCCGACAGCGGCGCCGCCGAGGAAGAGCTGGCCGTGGCTTACGGCGACGAGAAGCTGGAGATCGGCTTCAACGCGAAATACCTGCTGGAGATCGCCAGCCAGGTGGACCGCGAGAATGCGGTCTTCCTGTTCAACTCCTCGGGCGATCCGACCCTGATGCGCGAAGGCAACGACGCCTCGGCCGTCTATGTCGTGATGCCGATGCGTGTCTGAGACGCAGCGGACCGGCCCCGCGATCGCCGGGCTGAGGCTGTCGCATTTCCGCAGCCACCGCGACACGCGGCTGTCCTTCGACGGGCGGCCGGTGGCGCTCTATGGCCCGAACGGCGCCGGCAAGACCAACGTGCTGGAAGCGGTGTCCCTTCTGTCGCCCGGCCGTGGCCTGCGCCGCGCGGGGGCGGAGGATCTGTCCCGCAAGCCCGAGGCCTTGGGCTGGAAGATCCGGGCCGAAACGCCGGGGCATGAGCTGGAAACCTGGGCCGAGCCCGGCGATACCCGGCAGGTCCGCATCGACGGCAAGCCTGCCCCGCAGATCGCCCTGTCGCGCCTGTTGCGGCAGGTCTGGCTGGTCCCGTCCATGGACCGGCTGTGGATCGAAGCGGCGGAGGGACGTCGGCGGTTCCTTGACCGCATGACGATGAGCTTCCTGCCCGACCACGCCGAAGCCTCGCTGGCTTATGAGAAAGCCATGCGCGAACGCAACCGCCTGCTTCGGGACGAGGTGTCGGATCCCGCTTGGTACGCGGCCTTGGAAACGCAGATGGCGGATGCCGCGCAGGCCATCACCGCCAACCGCGCGCTGGCCCTGTCGCGCCTGTCGCAGGCGCAGGCGGACAGCGTGTTCCCCCGGGCCGAACTGGAGATTACGGAGGAAGACGGCTGGCCCGAGGCCTGGGCCGATCGCCGCCGCGACATGGCCGCCGGACGCACGCTGGCGGGCCCCCACCGCGCCGATCTGCGTGCCACCTATGCCGCCAAGGACATGCCCGCCGCCCAGTGCTCCACCGGGGAACAGAAGGCCCTGCTGATCAGCCTGATCCTTGCCAACGCCCGCGCCCTGTCGGGCGAGGCGCCCGTGGTGATCCTTCTGGACGAGGTGGCGGCCCATCTGGACGCCGACCGCCGCGCCGCGCTGTACGAGGCGCTTCTGGCGCTGGACGCGCAGGTCCTGATGACGGGAACGGGGGCGGAACTGTTCGACAGCCTCGGCCCCCGGGCGCAAAGGATGTGCGTGGGGGAAGCGGCTGGCGAATCCACCGTGAAAACGGCCGGATAAAGGCGAAAAAGCCCCCCCGTCGCGTGACATTCCCCCCGCCCGCCTGTATAAGATCGGAGTGTAAGAAGAGGTAACTCCGCATGGCCGAAGCAGCACGGCAACCTGACGCATATGGCGCAAGTTCCATCAAGGTTCTCAAGGGCTTGGAGGCGGTGCGGAAACGTCCGGGCATGTATATCGGGGACACCGATGACGGTTCGGGCCTTCACCACATGGTGTACGAGGTGGTGGACAACGGCATCGACGAGGCGCTGGCGGGCCATGCAACCGCGGTGACGGTGAAGATTCACGCCGACAGCAGCGTGTCCGTGCGCGACAACGGCCGCGGCATTCCCGTCGACCTGCACGAGGAAGAAGGCGTTTCCGCGGCCGAGGTCATCATGACCCAGTTGCACGCCGGCGGGAAGTTCAACAACACCGACGAAAGCGGCAACGCCTACAAGGTGTCGGGCGGTTTGCACGGCGTGGGCGTG
This sequence comes from Falsirhodobacter sp. 1013, assembly GCF_051195255.1. Taxonomy (NCBI): domain Bacteria; kingdom Pseudomonadati; phylum Pseudomonadota; class Alphaproteobacteria; order Rhodobacterales; family Paracoccaceae; genus Falsirhodobacter; species Falsirhodobacter sp. 1013. The sequence continues at coordinate 330,601 of NZ_JBNJLK010000001.1, forward strand.
TCGGTCGTGAACGCGCTGAGCGAGTGGCTGGAACTGCGCGTCTGGCGCGACGACAAGGAATACTACGCCCGCTTCGAAAAGGGCGAATGCGTGGAGCATGTGCGCGTCGTGGCCGACGCGCCCGGCGAACGCGGGACGGAGGTGCGGTTCTTCGCCTCCTCCAAGGAAACGGACCCGGAAGGCACCTTCTCCAACCTCGACTTCAGCTTCAAGACGCTGGAAACGCGGCTGCGGGAACTGGCCTTCCTGAACTCCGGCGTGCGGATCATCATCGAGGATGAACGCCCGGCCGAACCGCTGAAGACCGAGCTGTTCTATGAAGGCGGCGTACGGGAATTCGTGCGCTATCTGGACCGCTCCAAATCCTCGCACATGGCCGAACCGATCTTCATGACCGGCGAAAAGAACGGCATCGGCGTCGAAGTCGCGATGTGGTGGAACGACACCTATCACGAAACCGTCCTGCCCTTCACCAACAACATCCCGCAACGTGACGGCGGCACGCACATGGCGGGCTTCCGCGGCGCGCTGACGCGGACGATCAACAACTACGCCCAGACCTCCGGCATCGCCAAGCGCGAGAAGGTGGACTTCACCGGCGACGACGCCCGCGAAGGCCTGACCTGCGTGCTGTCGGTGAAGGTGCCGGATCCCAAGTTCTCCAGCCAGACCAAGGACAAGCTGGTGTCGTCCGAGGTCCGTCCGGCGGTCGAGAACCTCGTGAACGAGAAGCTGTCGGAATGGTTCGAGGAGAACCCCGCGCAGGCCAAGATCATCGTCGGCAAGATCATCGAAGCCGCGCTGGCCCGCGAAGCCGCCCGCAAGGCGCGCGAATTGACGCGGCGCAAGACGGCGCTGGACGTCGCCTCCCTGCCCGGCAAGCTGGCCGACTGCCAGGAACGCGACCCCGCGAAATCTGAACTGTTCCTGGTGGAGGGTGACTCCGCCGGCGGGTCGGCCAAACAGGGGCGCAGCCGCGCCAACCAGGCCGTGCTGCCGCTGAAGGGCAAGATCCTGAACGTGGAACGCGCCCGCTTCGACCGGATGCTGGCCAGCCAGGAGATCGGCACGCTGATCACCGCGATGGGCACCGGCATCGGCCGGGACGAATTCAACATCGGCAAGCTGCGCTACCACAAGATCGTCATCATGACGGACGCCGACGTGGACGGCGCGCACATCCGCACGCTGCTGCTGACCTTCTTCTTCCGCCAGATGCCCGAGATCATCGAAGGCGGATATCTCTACATCGCGCAGCCGCCGCTCTACAAGGTCGCCCGCGGCAAGTCCGAGGTCTACCTGAAGGACCAGGCGGCGCTGGAGGATTACCTGATCCAGCAGGGCACCGACGGCGCCACCCTGCGCCTTGGCAGCGGAGAGGTCATCGCCGGTCAGGACCTGATCCGCGTGATCGAGGGCGCCCGCCAGTTCCGCCGCGTGCTGGAAGCGTTCCCGACCCATTACCCGCGCCACATCGTCGAACAGGCCGCGCTGGCCGGGGCGTTCGACGCCAATTCCGGCGATCTGCAGGCGCTGGCCGATACGGTGGCCAAACGTCTGGACGAGGTGGCCCGCGAATACGAACGTGGCTGGTCGGGCCGGATCACGCAGGACCACGGCATCCGGCTGAGCCGCATCCTGCGCGGCGTGGAGGAGTTGCGGACGCTGGACGGCGCCGTCTTGCGGTCGGGCGAGGCGCGGCGCATCGCGGCCGTGTCGCAGCAGCACCGCAACGTCTATCAGGGCACCTCGCGCCTGATCCGCAAGGACCGCGAACAACTGATCCACGGGCCGGTCGACCTTCTGAAGGCGATCCTGGCCGAAGGCGAAAAGGGCCTGAGCCTGCAACGCTACAAGGGGCTGGGAGAGATGAACCCCGGACAGCTGTGGGAAACCACGCTGGACCCGGACGCGCGGACGCTGCTGCAGGTCAAGGTCGATGACATGGCCGAGGCGGACGACATCTTCACCAAGCTGATGGGCGACGTGGTGGAGCCGCGCCGCGAGTTCATCCAGCAGAACGCCCTGAACGTGGAAAATCTGGACATCTGACGTGCCGACACTCGCTGAGCTTTACGACCAGCGGGTGGCCGCCGGTCTGCTGAAACCGGATGACGCGCAGCGCGCCGTGCTGCCGGAACTGCAACGCATCAAGACGGCGCTGGAGGCGGCCCCCCCGCCCCCGGCGAAACGCGGCTTCTTCGCGCGATTCACGAAGACGGGAACCCCGCAGATCCGCGGGTTGTATCTTTGGGGCGGGGTCGGGCGCGGCAAGTCGATGCTGATGGACATGTTCATCGACGCGGTCGACATCCCGGCCAAGCGCCGCGTGCACTTCCACGCCTTCATGCAGGAAATCCATCACGGAATGCACGAGGCGCGCAAGAAGGGCGTGGACGATGCCATCGCCCCGGTGGCCGCCGACATCGCCTCGAAGCTGAGGCTTCTGGCCTTTGACGAGATGCAGATCACCGACATCACCGACGCGATGATCGTGGGCCGGCTGTTCCAGAAGCTGTTCGAAGGGGGGGTGACCATCGTCACCACCTCCAACCGCGTGCCGGACGACCTGTACAAGAACGGGCTGAACCGGCAGCTGTTCCTGCCCTTCATCGACCTGTTGAAGGAACGGCTCGTGGTGCATGGGCTGGACAGCGAGCATGATTACCGCCAGCACCGGCTGACGGGCCAGCCCGTCTATTTCCACCCGGCCGAAGGCGCGAAGCCCCATCTGGAGGAGATTTGGGATCACCTGACGGGCGACGCCAAGGGCGAACCGCTGGTCCTGACCGTCAACGGGCGCACGGTGTCGGTGCCGCGCTTTGCCAATGGTGTGGCTTGGGCGACGTTCAAAGACCTGTGCGTCAAGCCGCATGGGCCGGCTGATTATCTGGCTTTGGCCGAAGCCGTGCGCGTCCTGATCCTGGAAGACATCCCCCGCCTGTCCCGCGCCCGCAACAACGAGGCCAAGCGCCTCGTCACGCTGATCGACGCGCTGTACGAGGCGAAGGTGCGCCTGATCGCCAGTGCCGCGGACGAACCGGAAAAGCTGTACGAAGAAGGCGAAGGCGCGTTCGAGTTCGAGCGCACCGCTTCCCGCCTGCGGGAAATGCAGGACGCGAGCTGGGGTCAGGCCTGATCCTTGGCCGCCGCGCGCATGCGTTCCGCATGTTCGCGGCGCAGGGTGCGGCGCAACTCGGCCGCGCGGTGGCGCTGGCGTTCGGCCTCGTTCGTGGGTTCCAGCTGCGGCACGCCCACGGGACGCCCGTCATCCCCCACGGCCACCATCGTGAAATAGCACGAATTGGTGTGGCGCCGTTCGCCGGTGCGGATGTTCTCCGCCTCCACCCGGATGCCGATCTCCATCGAGGTGCGGCCGGTGTAGTTCACGGAGGCAAGGCAGGTCACCAGCTCTCCCACGTTGATCGGCTGCTTGAAGATCACCTGATCCACCGACAGCGTGACCGTGTAATGCTTCGAATAGCGCGAGGCGAGCGAGAAGGCGACGCGGTCCAGAAGCTTCAGCAATTCCCCCCCGTGCACCTTGCCGCTGAAATTCGCCATGTCGGGGGTCATCAGCTCGGTCATGTTCAGGTGGTGGCTGTGGGTGGCAGGCATGCTGGCTCCGGGCTGGGAAGGTGTCGTTAACCCTTTGTAAAGCGATCCATGGAAAGGGTTGGTTAAGCAAGGTCGAGGGTTGGGCGTGATCACTCCGGTTCTTTTATGCGGTGGGTCGGGCACGCGTCTATGGCCATTGTCGCGCCGCAGCTATCCCAAGCAGTTCGCGCCGCTTCTGGGCCCGGACAGCCTGTTCCAGCAGGCCGCCCTGCGCCTGACGGGGCCGGGCTTCGCGCCGCCGGTGATCGTCACCGCGTCGGACTTCCGGTTCATCGTGACCGAACAGCTGGCGGCCGTGGGGGTCGATCCCGGCGCCATCCTGATCGAACCGCAGGCGCGCAACACCTGCGCCGCCATCCTTGCCGCAGCCCTTCACCTTCCGCCCGAGGCGCTGCTGCTGGTGTCCCCTTCGGACCATGCCCTGCCGGATGTGGAGGCGTTTCACGGCGCCATCGCGCAGGGAGTGGACGCGGCACGGCAGGGCCGGATCGTGACCTTCGGCATCACGCCCGACCGCGCTGAAACCGGCTTCGGCTGGCTGGAGGCGGAGAGGCCGGGCGTGTCCCCCTTGAAGCGGTTCGTGGAAAAGCCGGCGCTGCCGGAAGCGCAGGCGATGCTGCAGGACGGCCGTTTCCTGTGGAACGCGGGCCTGTTCCTGTGCCGCGCCGACACCCTGATCGCCACCGCCGACCGCCATTGCCCGGACATCCTGACCCTCGTCCGGACGGCAATGAAGGCGGCCCGCCCCGACCTTGGCTTCCTGCGGCTGGACGCGGAGGCCTGGGCCGGGCTTCCAGACCTGTCCATCGACTATGCCGTCATGGAGCGGGCGGAGAACCTGACCGTGGTACCCTTTGCCGGCGCATGGTCCGACATGGGCGGCTGGGACGCGGTGTGGCAGGGCAGCCCCCGCTGCGCGCAGGGCGTGGCCCGGCATGGGGCGGCGACCGCCATCGATTGCCAGGACAGCCTTTTGCGGTCGGAATCGCCGGGGCAGGAGATCGTGGGCATCGGTTTGCGCGACATCGTGGCCGTGGCCATGCCCGACGCCGTGCTGGTGATGGACCGCCACCGCGCGCAAGAGGCGCGTCTGGCCGTGACCGCCCTGCGCGCCCGCAACGCCACGCAGGCCGATACCTTCCCCCGCGCGCACCGCCCCTGGGGCTGGTTCGAAACGCTGGCCTTGGCCGATCGGTTTCAGGTGAAGCGCATCACCGTGCATCCGGGCGCCGCGCTGTCGTTGCAAAGCCATGTGCACCGGTCGGAACACTGGATCGTGGTGTCCGGCACCGCCCGCGTGACCATCGACGGGGCCGAGCGGCTGGTGACCGAGAATCAGTCCATCTACGTCCCCTTGGGCGCGGTGCACCGGCTGGAAAACCCCGGCAAGGTACCGATGGTTTTGATCGAGGTTCAGACCGGCAGCTATCTTGCCGAGGACGACATCACCCGATACGCCGACTCCTACGCGCGGGCCTGAACGAAGTCCTCGCGCGCGTATCCCTGCAGGAACAGAAGCGCCGTCAGGTCGCCGTGATTCACCCGCAGCTCGCATTGCGCGGCCACGGCGGGCTTGGCGTGCAGCGCCACGCCCATGCCCGCGCGGCCCAGCATGCCCAGATCGTTGGCCCCGTCGCCCACGGCGATCACGTCCGCGGCGGTGATGCCCATCTGGCGGGTCACCTCCTCCAGCGCCGTCACCTTCGCTTCGCGGCCAAGGATGGGTTCGGCGACCTTGCCGGTCAGCTTGCCACCCTCGGCCAGCAGGATGTTGGCGCGGTTTTCGTCAAAGCCCAGAACCTTGGCCACGCGCGCCGTGAAATCGACGAACCCGCCCGACACCAGCACCGCCCGGCCGCCCTGCGCCTTCATCGTGGCGATCAGCGTCGCGCCACCAGGCATGAAGGTGATCCGTTCGGCGATCACCTGGTCGATGATCGACACCGGCAGATCCTTCAGCAGCGCCACGCGTTCGCGAAGGGCGGCCTCGAAATCCAGCTCTCCGTTCATGGCGCGGGCGGTGATGGCCGACACGAAGGCCCCCACGCCGGCCATGTCGGCCAGTTCATCGATGCATTCCTGCTGGATCATCGTGGAGTCCATGTCGGCCAGCAGCAGGCGCTTGCGCCGGCCCGCCTGCGGCACCACGGCCATGTCGATGCCCTGCGCCTGAAGCGCTTCCCACATGTCCCAGCGGTCGTCCGGAACGGCGGCCACCGCAAATTCCGCCGCGACCTCCGGCTCCAGCCAGCGCAGGGCGTCACCGCCCCAGGTGCGGCGCACCCCTTCGGCCAGCGCGGTGGTCAGCCGGGGCGTGTCCGGGCGGGTCAGGAGGGTGACAACATGCATGATCGCTCCGATCCAGAAAGGCGTTTGGGCAGGATTACAACCATTCCCGCCGCTTCGCCAGCCACCCGGATGTTCGGTTTCCTTCATGATCATCTTGAGAACTCCGCGCCCGGGGTCATGTTGACAACCCGAGGACGAACCGCGATTTTTCCACCGATGACACAGCCCGGCCATGCCGGAGATGAGGCCAGGATCATGACCAGCACCCGCACCGCACCCTTCCGCGCCGACCATGTCGGCTCCCTCCTTCGCCCGGCCGCGGTGGCCGTGGCCCGCGCCGCGCATCTTGCCCCCGCCGAGCTGCGCCCGATCGAGGATGCGGGCATCCGCGACCTGGTGCAGCTGCAGCGCGACGCCGGCATGAAGGTCATCACCGATGGCGAGGCGCGCCGCGCCTTCTGGCATTACGACTTCATGGGCATGCTGACGGGGCTGGACATGAAGCCCTCCACCCGCAGCCTGCCCTTCAAGACCGAACACAAGACCCCGCCGATCGAGGCGCATCTGACCGGCCCGCTGGACTTCCCCGCCGACCACCCGATGATCGAGCATTTCACCTTCGTGAAAGGTCTGGTGCAGGCCGGAGAGGTGCCCAAGATCTCCATCCCCGGCCCCTCGGCCTGCCATTTCCGGATGGAGCCGGAGAACATCGAACACGCGCCGTACAACGACCCCGAGGTGCTGTTCGCCGACATCGCCAAAACCTACAAGAAGGCCGTGCAGGCCTACTACGATGCCGGTTGCCGGTATCTGCAACTGGACGACATCTTCTTTGCCTATCTGGCCGACCCGAAGCAACGCGAACAGCGCCGCGCCATGGGCCAGGATCCCGACTGGCTGATCGATCAATACGCCTGGATGCTGGAGGAATCGATCAAGGACCGCCCGCAGGACATGGTCATCGGGATGCACATGTGCCGTGGCAACTTCCGCTCCTCGCACGTGGCGGAAGGTGGCTACGACGTCGCGGCGGACGCCATCTTCAACCGCACCTCGGTCGACGTGTACTTCATGGAATACGACACGGAACGCGCCGGAGGGCTGGAGCCGCTGAGGCTGCTGCCCAAGGGCCACAAGCGCGTCATGGCCGGTTTCATCACCACCAAGACGGGCGAGCTGGAAAGCCCCGACTGGCTGCGCGCGAAGTTCGACGAGGCGTCGAGATACGTGGACCTTGACCAGCTGGGCATCGCCCCGCAATGCGGCTTCGCTTCCACCGAACATGGCAACGCGATCACCGAAGACGACCAGAAGCGCAAGCTGGAGCTGGTGGTGAACACCGCCCAGGTGATCTGGGGCGAGAACTGAGGCCTGTCGGGGCGGCACCTCCGCCCCGTTCTTGACGCGACACGGGCCCCCGGTGATCCCGGAGGCCCTTTCGTTCGCGCCTCAGCGGCCCAGCGGCATCCGGAACGACACGCCAAGGGCGATGTCGCCATCGGTGTCGTCGCCAAAGCTCGCCTCCACCTGCGCGTCCAGAACAGCGTCGCCGCCGAAGTGCCGCGACCAGCTTGCGCCCAGTCCGTAGACGGTCCGGTCCATACCCGCGCCGCCGATCGTGACCGCCTGCCCGTCGAAGCGGGCGGTGATGTCATCGGCGCTGCCGTCCATTCGCGTGACGGCGGCATAGCCGCGCAAGGCGTCCGCGCCGCCCAGTGCCACGGGAAGACCCGCTTCCGCACGGATGTAGTGGCTGTCGACATCGCGACCCTCCACCCGCGTGTCCAGACGCGTCAGGTCGTAGCCGTCCAGCGCGTTGCGGCTCCACCCGCCCTCGGCCGCCAGATCGAAGCCGACGCCCCCGGCCTGCGGCGTGCGCAGCCGCATCGTCACGCGGCCCGCGACGCCCGCGACGTCGCCGTCCGCGCCTGCGGTTCCGGCGATGTCCTCGCCCTCGGTCCGGCCCGCGAAGGCCATGGCCGTGGCGGTCAGGCGGTCGTTCGTCAGGCCAAGGCGCAGGCCCGCCACCTTTGCCGTCACGTCGCCGCTTTTCGACAGGCTGACAAAGGCGCCCGCGGTGCCGCCGCCCAACGGCAGGTCATAGCCCACGACACCCAGCGCCAGCGAGCCGTCATGATCGCCGTCCTGCCCGCGCCCGGCGGTCCACAGGCCCTCGCCCATCGGGGCGGCCAGAACCTGACGCGACAGGCCGTAGGACAGCGTCTGCGTGTCTCGATCTTCGGCGCGCAGGGCGTCATCCTCCAGCAGGACGATGGCCGAGGCGCCGACGATGGCGGTGCCCGCCGTCGTGACCGTCTCGATCTCCGATCCGAACTCCAGACGCTCAAAGGCGACGTAATTCACCTCCAGCGTGTCGGCGCCCTCGCCCATCTCGATCGCGCCGTCGATCTGGGAGCCGTCGTTCAGGACCAGCCGATCCTCCCCCGCGCCAAGGTTGACGGCCGTGCCGTCGCGTCCGGTGATCGTGCCCGTGTTGATCACCGTCTGCGCGCCGGTGTCGGCCGGATCGGTGTTGATCCCGATCGCCCCTTCGATCCGCCCGCTGTTGGTCACGGTCGACGCGTCGGTGCTGGGATCGAAGTCGATGCCGTCCTGGCTGCCCAGCGCCAGGATCGTGCCCGTGTTCCGCACCGTTCCGGAATCGAGGTCGATGCCGTCCTGTTCGCCCCCGTTGGACAGGATGGTGCCCGCGTTCACGATGGTCGCGTTCCGGCCGGCGTTGATCCCGTCATCCCCGGCCTGGATCGTGCCGTGATTGTAGACGGTGGTGTCATCCTCGTTGGCATTGACGCCTTCACCCACCGCCACGACCACCCCCGGATCATCGTTGAAGAACTCGCTTCCAGCCCCGATCTGGATCCCGTCATCGGCGCCCGTGACCGTGCCGTAGTTGGCGACCGCGCTGTTGTCGCCCACGTTGATGCCGTCCTTGCTGGCGCGGATCGTCCCGCTGTTCCCGACGAAGCTGTTGTTCTCCGTCTGGATGCCGTCCCCTTCGACCAGCACCGCGCCCGACGCATCAAAACGTCCGGCCGTGATGGTGCCGGTGTTTTCCGCGATGCCCTCGTCATCGTCGATCTTGATGCCATCCTCGCCCGAGGTGATGCTGCCGGCATTGGTGGCCTGCCCGCGCAGACCTTCGATGCGGATGCCATCCTCGCCCGCGGTGAGGGTTCCCCCCTCCATGTTGGTTACGCTGGAATCGTCGCCCTCGATCTTGATGCCTGCGGCACCCCCCGTGATCGCACCGCTGTTGATGACACGCGACAGGCCCTCGGTCTGGATGCCGTCATCAGTGGCGGTGATGACGCCCGAGTTGTCGACCACTGCGCCGGCGTTCAGGTTGATCCCGTCCTTGCCCGTGCTTTCGATCGTGCCGGTGTTGGTGACCGTGGCGTCGTCACCCCCCTGGATCGCGTGATCGAAGGCCGACCGCACCGTGCCCGCATTCGACAGCGTGCCACCGTCCCCAAAGCGGAACGCCTGCGCCTCCGCCGCCTCCACCTGTGCGCCGGACTGGATGATCAGCGTTGCGTCGTCCAGGTCCTTGTCCACGAGACCGGTGCCGGAACCGGAGCAGGTCACGCCGCTGGCCGAGGATTCGCAGGCCGACTGGGCAAAGGCCGCGCCGGACAGCGCCGTGGCGCAAAGAAGGGTGAAGGTCAGGCTCGCAAGCCGCGAAGGCAACAGGGGAAGAGGCACCGGAACAGGATCCTTGCTGGCAGGGGAACGCCTTCCTGTAGGGCCGCAAGGTCACACGGATGTGACAAGGGCGCGCCGCAGGATGCGGCAACGCGCAGGCTTGCCGAAGTGGCACAGGGTGCCGGATACCTTCGGTCGGCCACCCGGCATCTGGGGGAGACGTGCATGACACCGCAAACCAAACGCGCCCCGGGCTCCGTGGCCGAGGTCTTCGGGGCCTTCCTGAAGCTGGGCCTGACCTCGTTCGGGGGGCCGGTCGCGCATCTGGGATACTTCCGGGACGAGCTGGTGATCCGCCGCCGCTGGCTGGACGAGGGCGCCTATGCCGAACTGGTGGCGCTGTGCCAGTTCCTGCCGGGCCCCACCTCCAGCCAGGTCGGCTTTGCGCTCGGGCTGGGGCGCGCGGGCTGGGGCGGTGCGCTGGCAGCGTTTGCGGCCTTCACCCTCCCCTCGGCGTTGGTTCTGGTGGCGCTGGCCCTGACGGCTGCGGCCGTGGACGGGGTGGCGGCGGCCGGGCTGGTCCACGGGTTGAAGATCGTGTCCGTGGCCATCGTGGCGCAGGCCGTCTGGGGCATGGCGCGGTCTCTGTGCCCGGATCGGGACCGGGCGGCCATCGCCGTGGCGGCCGTGGTGCTTCTGGCCGTGATCTCGGGCCCGGCCGCCATGCTGGGCGCGATCGGAATGGGCATGGCGCTGGGCCTGTGGCGGGTGCCCGGCGCAAGTGCGGCGGGGCCAGCCCTTGCCTTCCCCGTCACGCGGGCGGCGGGGCTGGGGGCACTGGCGATCTTCGTTCTGCTGCTGGTTCTGCTTCCCGCGCTGCACGGACAAGGTGCCGCCTTCGCGATGATCGACAGCTTCTATCGCGCGGGATCCCTGGTCTTTGGCGGCGGGCATGTGGTGTTGCCGCTTCTGCAGGCCGAGGTGGTGGCGACGGGCCGGGTCACCGAGGATGTGTTCCTGTCGGGCTACGGGCTGGCGCAGGCCGTGCCGGGGCCGCTTTTCAGCTTTGCCGCCTGGCTGGGCGCGGCGATGGCCGGCGTTCCGGGCGCGCTGCTGGCGCTGTTGGCGCTGTTCCTGCCCGGCTTCCTGATCCTGATCGCGGCCCTTCCCGGCTGGACGTGGCTGCGGCGCGCCGTATGGACGCATTCCGCCGTCGCCGGGGCCAACGCGGCGGTGGTGGGGGTGCTGGCATCGGCGCTGTACGATCCCGTCTTCACCACCGGCATCACCGGCCGGACGGATTTCGCGCTGGCGCTGGTCGGGCTGGTCGCGCTGACACTGTGGAAGGTGCCGCCCTGGGCCGTCGTGGCGCTGGGCGCGATGGCGGGTGTGGGGCTTGCGCTGGTGGCATGAAAAAGGCGCCCCGAAGGGCGCCTTTCCGCGTTCGTGATGGGGTCAGCCCGCCATGGGCAGGACGCCCGGACCGACCGGCAGGTTCAGGAAGTAGAAGATCGCGATCATCACCTGCCACAACCCGAAGAAGATGAAGGCATAGGGCAGCATCAGGGCGATCAGCGTGCCCAGCCCCGCCTCGGGCTTGTAGCGGCGCAGGAAGCCCAAGGCCACGAACACGTAGGGGTTCGTCGGCGCCAGGATGTTGAAGGCGCTGTCCGCCACGCGATAGGGCAGCTGGATGAACCCCGGATCATAGCCCAGCTGCATCAGCAGCGGCACGAAGATCGGCGCCTCCAGCGCCCACTTCGCCGAACCGGAGGTGATGAAGAACTCCAGCACGGCGCTCAGGCAGGAATAGGCCAGAAGCAGCGGGAAGCCGGTGAAGTTGATGTGCACCAGCAGTTCGGCCCCGTTGATCGCAAGCCACGTGCCAAGGTTCGACCAGTTGAAATACGCGATGAATTGCGCCGCCGCAAAGACCAGCACGATGTAGGGCGCCATGTCCGCGATGGAGGCGGTCATGCGGTCCACCACGTCCTTGGTGCTGCGGATCGCGCCCACCGTGATCCCGTAGGCCAGCGCCACGGTCACGAAGAAGGCGAAGATGATCGGCACGATGCCCGACAGGAAGGGCGACGGAACCAGCCCGCCCGCCGGGTTGCGCAGCGCCGATCCGGGCCAGGCGATGGCAGTGATCAGCAGCGCCAGGAAGACCAGCGCCGCGATCCCCGCGTTCCGCAGGCCACGGCCGGAATTCTCGGCCTCGGGCGCCACCTCGATCTCCACCTCGGATTCGCGGCCCGCGAACTTTGGCGCGATGATCCGGTCGGTGATGAAGGCGCCGGCCAGCGTCAGCACGAAGACCGATACGATGTTGAAGTACCAGTTGGCCACCGGCGTCACCACGGCGGTCGGGTCGATGATCGACGCGGCCTCGGTGCTGATGCCGGCCAGAAGCACGTCCGTGCCCTGGATCAGCAGGTTGGCGGTGAAACCCGCGCCGGAACAGGCAAAGCCCGCGACGAAGCCCACGGCGGGATGGCGGCCAATCTCGCGGAAGATCAGCGCGGCCAGCGGGGGCAGCAGAATGATCGACGCGTCGGAGGCGATGCTCATGCAGATGGCGGCAAAGCAGGTGATCAGGGTGGCCAGACGCGCGGGTGCCGCCATCATGATCCGCCGGATCAGCGCGGTCAGCAGCCCCACCCGTTCGGCCAGACCGATGCCCAGCATCACCGTCAGCACGAGACCCAGCGGCTTGAAGCCCACGAAGTTGTCGATGAGCGAGCTGAGGATGTAGAGAAGCCCCTCGGCGGACAGGAGGCTGCGCACGGCCACCTCCTCGCCCGAGGCGGGAAGAACCACGCTGGCGCCAAGGCTGGCCCCCAGCGCCGACAGCGCCGCGACCAGAACGGCCAGCACGACGAAGATGATGAACGGGTCGGGAAGCTTGTTTCCCATCCGTTCGATGGCGTTCAGAAAACGGTCCCCCCGGCCGGGCGGGGGGGGCGGGGCATGCAGCGACGCGCTCATGTTCGGTGTCCTTCTTGGCAAGGGGTCAGATCAAAGCGACATGAGCGCGATCGGCGGCTTCGTTCCGTCCGGCAGCGGGCTGGTGTAGCCTTTCGGCCCCACGCGCCGCGCCAGATCGGCCTTGGCCCGCTCGATCAGCGTCGGGTCCGACAGGGCGGCGACCGCCGTGCCCGCCATGATCTTGGCGGCGTGCGTCATGCCCTTGTGCGCGGCGGGCGCCTTGCCTTGCGCGACCATCTGCCAGGAATGCAGCGGGGTGCCGATGGCGGCCGTCGCGACCATGGCCTGCACCAGCGGCACCACCCACGACACGTCGGACACGTCGGTGGACCCGCTGATCGGTGGCTTGGGGTTGCCGGCCGGCAGCAGGAAGTCGCACAGGATCCTGTCCTCCTGCACCGGGGCGTTGAAGCGGGCGAAGACGTCGCGCTTCTCTTCCTCGGACAGGGTGGCGCGGATCTCCTCGGCAAAGGCGCGGTCGGATTCGTCGAAGGGGACCGGGCCCAGGCGTTGCAGTTCCGCTTCCATCGCCTCCATCAGCGGGGCGTTGGCGATCAGGTTGGACACGGCGCTCAGCACCTCCGGCTCCACCCGTGTTTCGGTCATCAGCGCGGCGCCTTCGGCCACCTTGCGGACGCGGTCCACCAGCTTGACCATGTCGGGCAGTTGCGGCGCACGCACGGAATAGCGGACGCGGGCATAGGGCTGCACTACGTTGGGTGCGATGCCGCCGCCGTTGATCATGGCGTAATGCACCCGCGCGTCTGACGGCATGTGTTCGCGCATGTAGTTCACGCCCACATTGGTCAGTTCCACCGCGTCCAGCGCCGAACGGCCCAGATGCGGGGCGGAGGCGGCGTGCGACGCGCGGCCGTGGAAGGCGAAGTCGATGCGCGTGTTGGCCAGCGACCCGCCCCCCTGCACGTCCGTCAGGCTTTCGGGGTGCCAGGTGATCGCGATGTCCACGTCGTCGAACAGGCCTGCCTTGACCATGAACGCCTTGGCGCCGCCGCCTTCTTCCGCAGGGCAGCCATAGTAGCGGACGCGACCCGGCGCGCCGGTCTGTGCCAGCCAGTCCTTGACCGCGGCCGCCGCCAGCAATGCCCCCGCGCCCAGCAGGTTGTGGCCGCAGCCATGGCCGTGACCGTCGGGCTCCACCTCCGAATGCTCGGCCAGACCGGCCTGCTGGCTCAGCCCCGGCAGGGCATCGTATTCCCCCAGGATGGCGATGACGGGACCGCCCTCGCCCGCTTCGCCGATCACCGCCGTGGGAATGTCGGCCACCCCCGCGCGGACGCGGAATCCTGCATCCTCAAGGGCTTGCTGATGCAGGGCCACCGACTTCGTTTCGGTGTAGCAGGTTTCGGGCACGGCCCAGACATCGTCGCTGAGTTGGATCATGCGGGCGGCGTTCGCCTCCACCAAAGTCCAGATTTCCGCTTCGTTCTTCATCATGGCCGTGTCCTTCCGTTACGTGAGGGGGACACTGCAAGGAACCGTTCCTGATGCAAGGGACGGCCCGCATCAACCGCCCCGCTGGCCAAAGCTCCACAGGCCCCCCAGGGCTGATGCCTTCGATTTAATCGTACTGCCCAACTGATAAGCAATGAATTAAATCACAGGCGGCGGGCCTTACGGAACGGCGAAGGGCGCAAGGCGGGGCCAATCGAACTGCACCCCGGTTCCCGCAACATCCGGGGCGACGCAGTGCAATCCATCCAGCACAAGCGGACGGGTCGTGTAGCGGTCGATCGGGAAGGAATGCACCTCCACCCACCCCGCATTGGGTTGCGCGCCCACAAGGCTGACATGCAGCTCCTGCATTCCGTGGGAACAGACGGGGATGCCGTGGGCCGCGCACAGTCGGGCAGCGCGCAGCCAGCCGGTGATGCCCCCGCAGTTGGAGGCGTCGGGCTGAAGATAGGCGCAGCGCGATTGCGCCACGGCGTATTCGAATTCGTGGATCGTGTGCAGGTTCTCCCCCATCGCCAGCGGGATGCCGGTGGCCTCGAAGATGCGGGCGTAGCCTTGGTAGTCGTCGGGGACGATCGGCTCCTCGAACCAGGTCAGGTTCAGGGGGGCGAAGCCGCGGGCGGCGTGGATCGCCTCCTCGACGCTCCACCCGTAATTGGCGTCGACCATGAAGGCGCGGTCGGGGCCCAGCAGATCACGCACCGCCTCGGCTCGGGCGAAGTCGTCGCGCATGTCCGGCTGACCAACCTTGATTTTCACCGCGCGATAGCCTTCGTCCAGAAAACCCTGCACGTTGGCCAGCAGCTTTTCCAAGGGGAAGTTCAGGTCGATGGCCCCGCGATAGGCGCGGCTGCGGTTCGACGCGCCCCCGGCCATGCGCCACAGCGGCCGATCCTCGTGCCGCCCCTTCAGGTCCCACAACGCGATGTCGATGGCCGAGATGGCGAAGGACGCGATCCCGCCCCGCGCCACGTAATGCACCCCCCATTGCATCGCGTCGTAAACGCCGTCGATGTCGGCCGCGTCCCGCCCAAGGACAAGGGGGCGCAGGTCGTGGTTCACCATGGCCCGGATCGCGTGCCCCCCCTTCCCGCCGGTATAGGTATAGCCGGTGCCCGTTTCCCCGTCCTCGGCCGTCAGGGTCACGGTGACCAGTTCGAAATGCGTATGCTCACCGTGTTTGGCGTCGGCCATCACCTCGTCCAGGGGCACGCGGAACAGGCGGCATTGCAGGTCGGTGATGCGGGGCATGAAACACCTCAGGTCCTGGTGGCAGGGCGCGACAGCCGTGCCTGAAGAAGGATGACGATCAAAAGAAACGCGCCACGGATGACGGATTGCCAATGGGCCGACAGGCTGAACGTGCCGCGCCCGTTTTCGAAGTTCAGAAGGTTGAGGACGAGGCCGAACAGAAGCGCCCCCGCCACGGTGGCCGGGATCGATCCCATGCCCCCCGTCAGAAGCGTGCCGCCCACCACCACGGCGGCGATGGCCGCCAGTTCCCAGCCCGCCCCTTCCAGCGGCTGCCCCGCGCCATAGCCTGAGGCAAGGAAGACCCCTGCCAGACCCGCGCAGGCACCGGAAAACACATAGGCGAAGACCTCGGCCCGGCGGGTCTTCAGGCCCATCAGGTGGGCCGCTTCCGCGTTGCCGCCGATGGCCAGGATCGTGCGGCCCAGCGATGTCCGCTCCAGCACGATCCAGGCGGCGATCACGACGGCAAGGGCCAGAAGGATCGTCCAGGGCAGAAGGCCTACCACCTTGTTCATGCCCAGCTTCGTGAAGTCCGACGACCAGCTGACGGGGACCGCGCGATTGTCCGACAGCCACAGTGCCACGCCCTTGGCCGCCAGCATGGTTGCGATGGTCGCCATGAAGGGCGGCAGGCGCAGCCCCGTGATCAGGAGGGCGTTCAGCGCACCGATCGCAAGGCCGGTGGCCAGCCCGCCGGGCAGCGCCACCACCAGCCCCTGCGGCGACAGGAAGGCCGCCACCACGCTGGACAAGGCGGCCACCGCCCCCACCGACAGGTCGATCCCGCCCGTCATGATCACAAGGCACATCCCGACCGAAATCAGGATGAACATGGAGTTGTAGCCAAGGAACGAGGACAGGTTGTAGGCCGAGGCGAAGTTGTCGTAGCGCAGCACCCCGAACAGGAGCAGCGCAGCCAGCGCCACCCACACCGCCAGATGCGCGCCACCGCCCAGACGGCGCAGGGGGGTTCCGGTCATGCCAAAGGTCATCACACCCTCCGTTCCCGTTGCAGCCAGACCGCGACGATGATGATGCCGGCGGTCACGATCAGCGTCGCCTCGTCCGGGACGCCATTGGCGACCAGCGTGTAGTGCATCAGCTGGATGAACACCGCGCCCAGAAGGGTGCCAAGGATCGGCGCCCGCCCGCCCGACAGCGCGGCCCCGCCCACGACCGAGGCCGCGATGGCGTCCAGTTCCATCAGCTGCCCGATCCGCGCGGCGTCGGCGGCCGAATTGATGGCCACGACCATCAGCCCCGCCAGCCCCGCCAGCGTGGCCGAGATCACGTAGGTCACCATCTTCACGCGCGTCACCGGCACGCCCGCCAGGAGCGCCGCCCGTTCGTTCCCGCCGATGGCCAGAAGGTAGCGACCATAGACGGTGCGCCGGACGGTCCACGCGATGATCAGCACCAGCGCAAGGGCGATCCAGCCCTGCACCGGCAGCCCCAGCACGCGGCCCGTTCCCAGCCACGCGAAGGAGGGGTTGTTGAAGGTCTGAAGGTTGCCGTTGGTCATCACCTGCGCGATCCCGCGCCCCGAGATGAAGAAGATCAGCGTCGCGATGATCGGCTGCACGCCGACAAGGCTGATGAGCGTTCCGTTGAACAGCCCGCACAGCGCCGCGGCGCACAGCGGCAGCACGATGGCCGCCGCCAACCCCACCCCCGGATGGGCCACGCCCCAATCCGACAGGAACAGGATCGGGGCCAGCGCCCCTGCAACGGCCATGACCGCGCCCACCGACAGGTCGATCCCGCCCGAGGCGATCACCAGCGTCATGCCCAGCGCGACGATGGCGATGGTCGACACTTGGCTTGCGTTCACGGCCAGCGTTTGCAGGTTCAGGAAGTTCGGCGTGATCGCCACGTTCAGCACCAGAAGCACCGCCAGCGCGACGATCAGGCCGATCAGCCGGGTGTTCAGCCCCCGGCGCATCAGGACGCCCCCGCCGCAATGGCGTTGATCAGGCTGTTTTCGGTCACGCCCGGGTTGACCAGGCGGCGCGTGCTGCGGCCGTCCTGCATGACGACGATCTCGTTCGCTCCCTCGATCAGCTCCTCGAACTCCGAGGAGATGAGGAGCACGGCGCAGCCCTTGGCCACGCGGTCGCGGATGATCGCCTGGATCTCGCGCTTGGCGCCGACATCCACGCCGCGCGTCGGTTCGTCCAGGATCAGGAGGCGGGGCTCGACCGCCAGCCACCGGCCCAAAAGGACCTTCTGCTGGTTGCCGCCCGACAGTTCGCGGATGGGCTGGTCCATGTCCGCCGTCTTGATGCCCAGCGCCTTCACGAAGTCGGTCACGATGCGGCGTTCGCGGTTTTCGTCCACCACGCCCATGCGGGACAGGCGGGGCAGCAAAGCGAGCGTCAGGTTTTCGCGCACGGACAGGTCGGGGATGATGCCTTCGGTCTTGCGATCCTCGGTCAGGAAGGCGATGCCGGCGCCGATGGCGTCGCGCGGGCAGGACAAGCGGCAGGGTTGGCCGTCCATGCGGACCTCCCCCTCCGTTTGCCGGTCCATGCCGAAGATCGCGCGCGCCGCCTCGGTCCGGCCCGACCCCAGAAGGCCGGCCAGCCCCACGATCTGCCCCGACCGCACCGTCAGATCCAGGCTCCGCAGCCGCCGGTCCGACGCAAGGCCGCGCGTGTCCAGCACGACGTCCCCGTCCGGATCGGTGTCGAGGACCAGATCGGTCCGGCCCGCGGCGCGGATGTCCTCGGCGCTGCGGCCCAGCATTCCGGCGATGAGGTCGAGCTTCGTCGTGTCCGCGATCCGTGTCGTGCCCGTGGTGCGCCCGTCGCGCAGGATGGTCACGCCGTCGCAGATCGCGAACAGCTCCTCAAGGAAGTGGCTGACGTAAAGCACCGCCGTGCCCTGGGCGCGCAGCTGCCGGATCACGCCAAACAGCACCTCGACCTCCCGCTCGTCCAAGGACGACGTGGGTTCGTCCATGATCAGCAGGCGTACGTCCATCGAGGCGGCCCGGCCGATCGCCACAAGCTGCTGGATGGCGGTGGGATAGCTGCCCAGGGGGCGGTGCGGGTCGATGTCGATGCCCAAACGCGACAGAACCTCGCGCGTGCGGGCTTCGGCCGCCTTCCAGTCGATCATGCCAAAGCGGGTGCGGGGCTCATAGCCCAGCACGATGTTCTCGATCACGGTGCGCTGCGGCACCAGCGTCAGTTCCTGGTAGATGGTGGCAATCCCGGCCTCCTGCGCGTCGCGGGGGGAGCGCAGGTCCACCTCCCGCCCCTGCCAGCGGATGGTGCCGCCGTCGCGCCGGTACACCCCGGTGAGGATCTTGATCAGGGTGGACTTGCCCGCCCCGTTCTGCCCGACGATCGAGTGGACCTCGCCCGCGCCGATCGTCAGTTGCCCGTCGGACAGCGCCGGCACACCGCCGAAGGCCTTGGTGATGCCGGTCATCTGAAGAAGCGGTTCCGTCATGCCTGCGCCACATCCTGAAAAGAAAGGGGCCGCGGAAACCCGCAGCTCCAAGACCAAGGGTCAGTAGGCTTCGCCGATATGCTCGGCGGCGTTTTCGGACGTGAAGATGCGGTCCTCCACGCGGATCCACGGCTCGATCGTCTCGCCTGCGGCGTAGCGCTTCATCGTGTCGCAGGCCAGCGGGCCAAAGAACGGAGAGCTTTCCACCGTGACGCCCATCTTGCCGTCGATGATCGCCTGAAGCGCGTCGCGGGTGCCGTCGATGGACACGACCGTGACATCCTCGCCGGGCTTGCGGCCGGCGGCTTCCAGCGCCTGGATCGCGCCGATCGCCATCTCGTCGTTGTGGGCGTAGACGATGTTCACGTCGGGATGGGATTGCAGCAGCGTTTCCATCACCTTGCGCCCTGCGTCGCGCGCAAAGTCGCCCGAACGGCTTTCCACGATCTCGAAACGGTCGTCGGCCGCGATCTTGTCGTCAAAGCCCTTCTTGCGGTCGTTGGCGGGGGAGGATCCGGTGGTGCCTTCCAGTTCGATGATCACCCCCTTGTCGCCCTTGAAGTTGGCGGTCAGCCAGTCGGCCGCGCGCCCGCCCTGTTCCACGAAATCGGACCCGAGGAAGCTGACGTAATCCCGCCCGGCCACGGCCACCGACTTGTCGACCGACCGGTCCACGAGGAAGGTCGGAATGCCCTGCGCCTTGGCGCGCATCACGGCCGGGATCAGGGGGCTTTCCTCACGCGGGGGAAGGAACAGCACGTCGATGCCCTGCGCGATCATGCTGTCCACGTCGGCCACCTGCTTGGCGGCCGAACCACCGGCGTCGGTCACGACCAGATCCCAGTTGCAGCCCGCGGCGGCGTCCTCGAAGCTTTTCGTCTGGGCGATGCGCCAGGGGTTGTTGCTTTCGGTCTGGGCGAACCCGACCTTGTAACGGTCTTGCTGTTCCAGCGGCGGCAGGCCCTGCGCCATCGCCAGACCCGTCATCGACAGCGTCGCGGCCACGGCCGCGGCACCAAGCAGGATGCGTCGTTGCATGTCTTCCTCCTCCCAAAGGGTGCGGCCCCCTCCGGCCGCACGATGATGATGGGCCCTCCTCAGGCCCAGTTGACGTACATCGTCTTCTTGCGCAGATACCCGTCGAACCCGTGTTTACCGTCCTCCCCGCCAAGCCCGGACAGCGCCATCCGGAATGGAAGCCTTGCACCCGTTCGCCGTTGACGCGGTTGCAGTAGATCTCAGCACGCCCGGCGGGATGCCCGCCGTTTCGGCGAAGGCCGCCAACCCCGACAGCGGCGTGAAGTCATGCGCCCTCAGGATGAAGCTGTTGCGGGCCACCAAGGCTGGCCCGATCTTGCGCCCCGCCAGCGCAGAGGGGTAGTTCCAGGCTGTCGGCCCCAGAACCACGCCATGGGGCAGACGGCGGATCTGGATTTCCTCATCCGGTGCGTCCGAGGGGAGGATTTTCCCCTCGATCCGCCGCGCCTGTTCGGCGGATAAGCGCAGGAAGTTTTCGGTCCCCCCAGTCTCTCCCCGTGCCTGATCCAGGGGCTTGCCCTGTTCGGCCACCACGATGTGGGCCAGAAGGTCGGCATGCTGCCGCACCTGATCGGCCAAGGCGGCCACGGCCCGCCCCCGCTCGACCGCCGGACGTGCGGCCCAGGCGGGCTGCGCGCGCCGCGCGGCGTCAAGCGCCACCTCGGCCACGTTCGCACCCCCGGCGGGTGTGCGGGCGATCAGGGCCTCATCGGCGGGATTTTCGACCTCGTGCCAATCGGCCGCGTCACGGATCCAGCGGCCCTCGACGAACATACATGCCGTCGCCGGTCGGTGGTCCGTCAGCAACTGGTTTAACACGTTCAGCACGAATCGCCGCCTTTGGTATGACCATGTTTGCTAGATTAGCGGGCAATTCTCGCGTTCATCAACAAATTTGTTCCACTATACAGATAAATAAACCCCTTGAAGCCCTGTCCGAAGCCAATATGATCATACCAAACAACAAGGACCAGCCGATGACCACCGCCTCTTCCACCAACAACCGCACGCGCGCCTCGGACGCCGTTGTTCACGGACTGGAGGCGCGGATTGTGTCGGGCGACATTGCAGACGGCGCCCCCCTGCCCCCCGAACGTGACCTGATCGAGACGTTCGGCGTCAGCCGCACCGTGGTGCGCGAGGCGGTGGCGACGCTGGCCAGCCGGGGGCTGGTGGAAAACCGGCCGCGCTTTCGCCCCGTGGTGCGGCGGCCGGGCGTGGATGCGGCGCTGGCCGCCGCGAACGGTGTGGTCGGGCATCTTCTGGCCAACAGCGGCGGGGTGAAGAACCTTTACGACACGCGCATCTTCCTGGAAGCGGCGCTGGTGCGCCAGGCGGCGCTGACTGCGCGCAAGGACGATCTGGAAGCGCTTCGTTTGGCCCTCGCCGCGAACGAGGCGGCGATCCCCGACAGCCACCAGTTCTACAGCACCGACGTCGCGTTCCACGCCGTGCTTTATGACATTTCCAGGAACCCGATCTTTCCGGCGATCCACAAGGCCTTCACGGGCTGGCTGGCGCCGCACTGGGTGAAGATGCCCCGCTCGCCGGAACGCAATCGCGTCAACTTCCTGCGCCATTCCGACATCTTTGTCGCGATCCGCGACCGTGATCCGGATGGGGCCGAGGCGGCGCTGACCTCTCATCTGCACGCCGCGTGGGAATATGTCCGCGGCACCTTCACCGAGGAATGAGGACCCATGGCACGCGAGGATTTCGACCATATCGTCGTGGGCGGCGGATCGTCGGGCTGCGTGGCGGCGGCGCGCCTTGTGGAAAACGGCGGCGGCCGCGTGCTGCTGCTCGAAGGCGGGCATTCCCACCGGCACCCGCTTCTGGACATGCCGCCGGGGATCTTCCGGATGATCAACGGCTCCAAGTTCATGCACTACCACACCACGGAACCGCAGCCGCACCTGAACGGGCGGGCCCATGACATCCCGCAGGCGAACGTGCTGGGGGGCGGATCCTCGGTCAACGCGCAGGTCTACATGCGGGGGCGGCCGTCGGATTACGACGCATGGGACGCGCAGCTTCGGGGCAACAACGACGGCGCGGACTGGTCGTGGACCGCGGTGCTGAAGCACTTCCGCGGGATGGAGGACAACAACCGCCTGTTCAACGACCTGCACGGCGTCGGCGGCAAGATGCAGGTGTCCGACCCTGGCCATATCGACCAGATGTCGCGCTGGTTCGTGCAGGCGGTGCAGGCCATGGGCCAGCCGTTCAACCCGGACTTCAACGGCGCGTCGCAGAACGGGGTCGGCTTCTACCAGTTCATGAACCGGCATGGGCGCCGGTCCTCCGCCGCCTATGCCTTCCTCGCGCCGCTGGACGGTGATCCGCGCCTGTGTGTGCGGCTGGAGGCACGGGTGGAGCGTATCCTGATCGAGAACGGACGCGCGGTCGGCGTGATCTGGCGCGACAAGGCCGGCATCGAACACCGCAGCCACGCGCAGGGCGAGGTGGTGGTGACCGCCGGCGCACTGATCACGCCGAAGCTTCTGATGCTGTCGGGGATCGGTCCGGCGGATCATCTGCGCGCTCACGGGATCGAGGTTCGGGCCGACCTGCCCGGCGTGGGCCAGAACCTGATCGACCATCCGGAGGTGCCGATCATCGCGACCGCCAACGGCCCCTACGGCTATTTCGGGCAGGGCAATGGCTGGCGGATGGTGATGAACGGCCTTCAGTTCCGGCTGTTCGGCACGGGCCGCATCCTGTCGGCGGGTGTGGAGGCCGGGGCCTTCGTCAACCCCGTCGATCCCGCCGCCGAACCGACGATCCAGGCGTTCTGCGTGCCGATCGTTTATCTGGACCGCGACACGCTGTCCTTGGTGGAAAACACGCACGGGCTGACCGTGACCACCGTCGTGGTGAAGCCCAAGTCGCGGGGCGAGGTGCGGCTGCGATCCGCCAATCCCGCCGACAAGCCGTTGGTCAGCCCCAACATGCTGAAGCACCCCGACGACATGGCGACGATGATCGCGGGCCAGCGCTATTTCCTGCGGGCGTTCCAAACCTCCCCGCTGGCCGAGCGGATCAAGCGGCTGGCCGTGCCCGATCCCGAACAACTGGACGACGCGGCGCTGGCGGATCACTGCCGCCGCTTCGTCAAGACGAACTACCACCCCGCCTCCACCGCGCGGATGGGGGCGGATGGCGACCCGATGGCGGTGCTGGACGCACGCATGCGGGTGCGCGGGATCCAGGGGCTTCGGGTCGCCGACATGTCGGCGGTGCCTGACATCAACGCCGGAAACACCAATGCGCCCGCCATGATGCTGGGCGACCGCTGCGCCGAGTTCATCCTGAACCCTGCCTGAACGGGCGCTTCAACAAAACGCTTCCTCCGCTTCTTACAAACATACTAGTATTGTCGAAGAATCAGGAGGCGGCGGGATGGAACAGGAAGCGCGTCAGCGGCGACCAAGGCGTGTCGGTGCCATGACCGCGGCGGCGCGGTCGCGGGCCGAGCAGCCGCGCACCGCCAGCCTGATCCACCGCGAGCTTCACGACGACATCGTGGCCTTCCGCCGCAAGCCCAACGACCCCCTGCCCGAGCGTGAGTTGCTGGAGCATTTCGGCGTCAGCCGGACCCCGCTGCGCGAAGCGCTTCTGCGGCTGGCGGATGAAGGGCTGGTCGTCATCTACCCGCAGGTGGGGACCTTCGTGGCCCGCATCCCGCTGCGCGTTCTTCATGAAAGCATCATGATCCGCCGGGCGCTGGAACTCGTCATGGCCGAGGAAGCGGCGGCGCGGGTGGACGACGCCGTCCTGGCCCGCCTGGACGCCAATCTTGCGGCGCTGGACGCGGCGCGGCGCGATGGCGACACCGACGCCTTCCACCGCACCGACACCGAGTTCCACCGCATCATCGGAGAGCTGTCGGGCCGCCGCACCATCATGGCGACGGTGGACACGGTGCGCGCGCAGATCGACCGCTACCGGCTGACGACCCTGCCACAGGCGGGGCGGCTGGCCCGCGTGGTGCGCGAACATGGCACCATCCGCGACGGGCTGGCCGCCCGCGACGGCGCGGCGACGGCGCAGGCCATGAACCTGCACATCGGGCAGATGCTGACCGAGCTCGACACCGCCGGCAGCGCCCACCCCGACTATTTCTTGGACGACTGGGAGGAACAGGCGTGACGGATCTTTTCAATCTTTCGGGCCGCGTGGCCGTGGTCACGGGGGCGAACACCGGCATCGGACAAGGCATCGCCGTGGCGCTGGCCCAGGCGGGCGCCGACGTGGTGACGGTGGGCCGGTCCCCGACCGACGAGACGCGCGCGATGCTGCCCGAAGGCACGCGCCACCATGACATCCGCACCGACCTGTCCACCGCCGCGCCCGCCGCCGGCATCGTGGAGGAGGTGGTGTCGACCATGGGCTGCATCGACATCCTCGTGAACAATGCGGGCATCATCCGCCGCGCCGACGCCGTGGACTTCACCGAAGCCGACTGGGACGCGGTGATGGACACCAACCTCAAGTCCCTGTTCTTCCTGTCTCAGGCGGCGGGCCGCGCGATGATCGGACAGGGATCGGGCAAGATCATCAACGTCGCCTCGCTTCTGTCCTTTCAGGGCGGCATCCGCGTGTCGTCCTACACGGCGGCGAAAAGCGGCGTGGCGGGACTGACGAAGATCCTCGCCAACGAATGGGCGGCCAAGGGCGTGAACGTGAACGCCATCGCCCCCGGCTATATCGAGACGAACAACACGACGGCCCTGCGCGAGGATCCAAAGCGCAGCGCGGACATCCTGGGCCGCATTCCGGCGGGGCGCTGGGGACGGCCGTCGGACATGGGCGGGGCGGCGGTGTTTCTTGCATCCTCCGCGTCCGACTACGTGAACGGGATCACCCTGCCGGTCGACGGAGGATGGCTCGCCCGGTGACCGCAACACTGGGAGGGGAGGCCCGGCGATGCAATACGAGTTCAACTTCGCGGCCCTTGCGCCCTACTGGCAGAACTTCCTGTCGGGCGCCTGGGTGACGGTCCAGCTGACGGTGGCCTCGGTCGCCTTCGGCATGGTCATCGGGGTGCTGTGCGCGGTGGCGCGCCGGTCCCGTCTTCGCAGCCTTCAGACGGTTGCGGGTATTTATATCGAGACGGTGAGGAACACGCCCTTCATCGTGCAGATCTTCTTCATCTTCTTCGGCCTGTCGTCTGTCGGGCTGCGGATGCCCATCCTGTGGGCCGCCATCTTCGCGCTGGTCATCAACGTGGGCGCCTACACGGCCGAGATCGTGCGCGCCGGCATGGACGCCATCCCGCGTGGCCAGATCGAGGCGGCCGAATCGCTGGGCCTCACGAAATTCCAGATCTATCGCGACATCATCCTGATGCCCGCGATCGAGAAGGTGTACCCCTCGCTCACCAGCCAGTTCGTGCTGATGATGCTGACCACCTCCATCGCCTCGCAGATCTCGGCCGAGGAGCTGACGGGCGTCGCCAACAACATCCAGTCCAACACCTTCCGGTCGTTCGAGACGTATATCGTGGTGGGCCTTCTGTACATCGCCATCACCTTCGCGATGCGGGGCGCGTTCTGGGCCATCGGGCTGGTCGCCTTCCCCCGTCAGCGCAAGCTGGGGGTGCAGTGATGGACGGATTTTCCCAAGGCCACCTGATCTATCTTCTGAACGGCCTTCTGTGGACGGTGGTGCTGTCGGCCTGCGCGCTGCTGCTGGGCGGGATCGCGGGGTTCGTGGTGATGCTCGCCCGCATCTCGCGCCGCCGATGGCTGCGGCGGGTGTCGCTGGGCCATGTCCAGATCGTGCAGGGCACGCCGCTGCTGATCCAGATGTTCCTGATGTATTTCGGCCTTGGCGTGGCCGGGGTGGAGGTTCCGGCCCTTGTCGCGGCCTCGCTCGCGATGATGGTCTACTCCTCGGCCTATCTGGGGGAGATCTGGCGCGGCTCGGTCCTGTCGATCGAGAAGACGCAGTTCGAGGCCGCCGAGACGCTGGCCTTGACCCGCTGGCAGACGCTGGTCGACGTGATCCTGCCGCAGGCCGCCCGCATCGCCACGCCGCCCACGGTCGGCTTCACGGTGCAACTGGTGAAGAACACCTCGCTCGCCTCCGTCGTGGGGTTCCTGGAGCTGACGCGTTCGGCCCAGGTCATCAACAACTCTCTGTTCCAGCCGTTCCTCGTCTTCGGGATCGCGGCGGCGCTGTATTTCGCCGTCTGCTACCCGCTGTCGCTGTGGAGCCGCACGCTTGAAAGGAAGCTGAATGCCGGCCGTCGTCACGCTTGAGAATGTCGTCAAACGGTTCGGCGCGCTGGAGGTGCTGAAGGGCATTTCCTTCGACATCGAGCCCGGACAGGTCGTGGCGCTGATCGGCGCCTCCGGCTCGGGCAAGTCCACGGCGCTGCGCTGCATCAACCGGCTGGAGCGGATTCAGGGCGGCCGGATCGAGGTCTGCGGCCACCGGGTGGAGGACGAGGCGCTGGACCCGCGTGTGCTGCGGCAGGACGTGGGCATGGTGTTCCAGTCCTACAACCTGTTCCCGCACATGACGGTGGGGCAGAACGTCATCCTCGCCCTGAAGCGGGTGAAGCGGATGTCGAAGGCCGAGGCGCTGGAGGTGGCCAGACGCGTACTGCTTCAGGTGGGGCTGGCCGAAAAGATCGACAGCTATCCCGAACAGCTTTCAGGCGGGCAGCAGCAGCGCGTGGCCATCGCCCGCAGCCTTGCCATGTCGCCCAAGGTGATGCTGTTCGACGAGGTCACCTCGGCCCTTGATCCGAAACTGACGGGCGAGGTGCTGCGCGTGATGGAGGATCTGGCCCGCGGCGGCATGACGATGGTCGTCGTCACGCACGAAATGGCCTTCGCCCGCCGCGCCGCCGACAAGGTGATCTTCATGCATCAGGGCCACGTCCACGAGGTGGGCGGCCCGGACATCCTGACGACCCCGGGAACGCCCGAACTGCGCGAGTTCCTGGACCACGACTTGTAACCGTCCGGCGGGGAGGCCGGACCGAAAGGGAGGAAAAACGATGAAACTAACACTGATGGCGACGGCCTTCGCGCTTGTGGCCGGGGCGGCCCATGCCGACCTGCAGCAGATCAGGGACGCGGGGCGCATCCGCATCGCCGTGGCGATGGGCATCCCGCAATATTCCTACATCGACGGGTCCATGCAGCCCACGGGATCGGACGTGGAAACGGCGAAGCTGATCGCCAAGGATCTGGGCGTCGACCTGCAACTGGTGGAAATCACCAACGCGGCCCGCGTGCCCACCATCCAGACCGGCAAGGCCGATCTGGTCGTGTCCGCCCTTGGCATCACCGAGGAACGCAAGCAGGCCATCGACTTCAGCGTTCCCTACGCCACGCTGGCCATCGTCGTGGCCGCGCCCGAGGATGTGGAGATCACAGGATACGATGATCTTGTAGGCCAGCGCGTCGGCGTGACCCGCGCCACCACCAACGACCAGGACCTGACCGCCAACGCCCCCGGCGCCGATATCCTACGCTTCGAGGATGACGCGACGCTGATCACCGCCGCCGTGTCGGGCCAGATCGACATCCTGTCCAGCCAGTCCGCCGTGATCGGCGGCATCAATGCCAAGCGCAGCGGCACCCCGATGGAGATCAAGTTCGTCCAGAAGGAAACGAACCTTGGCGTGGGCCTGCCCAAGGGCAATCCCGAGCTTCAGGCCTGGGTGAACGACTGGATCACCACCCATTTCGCCGACGGCACGCTGCGCGAACTGTTCACCCGGTTCCACGACCGCGACCTGCCGGACGATCTGACCTCGCGCTGATCCTGTGCCGGGCGCGGGAAGCGCCCAGCCTCTTTTTCAAGGGACACACGCCATGAAAGCCGCCTTCTACACCGGCCACAAGACGTTCGAGATCCGCGACATCCCCCGCCAGCCCCCGAAGGCGGGCGAGGTGGAGGTGCGGGTCGCCTATAACGGCATCTGCGGCACGGACATGCACGCCTATCACGGGGCGATGGACGCACGCATCGGCCACAACCGCGTGCTGGGGCACGAAACCTCGGGCACCATCGCCTCGGTGGGGGACGGCGTCGATCTGCCGATGGGCGCGGCCGTCGCGATTCGTCCGCTGGCGCCTTGCGGCGACTGCCCGGCCTGCAATGCGGGGCTTGCCCATATCTGCCACCGGCTGAAGTTCCTCGGCCTCGACACCGACGGGGCGCTGCAGGAATATTGGACGGTTCCGGCCCATGCAGTGCACCGCCTGCCCGAAGGGGCCAGCCTGGAACACGCCGCCCTGACCGAACCCGTCGCCGTCGCCTGCCACGACGTCCGCCGCGGACGGGTGCGGGCGGGTGAGGATGTTCTGGTGATCGGCGGCGGCCCCATCGGCCTGCTGATCGCGATGGTGGCGCGGGAAGCGGGCGCGAAGGTGATCCTGTCCGAGGTGAACCCCCACCGGCTGGGCGTGGCGCAAGCGCTGGGCTTTGCCACCCTGAACCCCCGGGAAACCGACCCCGTCGCGCATGTGACCGACGCCACGGGCGGCAAGGGCGCGGATGTGGTCTTTGAAGTGTCGGGCACACAGGCGGGCACCGACTTGATGACGGACGTGGCCGCCAGCCGGGGACGGATCGTGATGGTCGCCATCCACACCACGCGCCCGCAGGTGGACCTGTTCCGGTTCTTCTGGCGCGAGCTGGAACTGATCGGCGCCCGTGTCTACGAGCCCGAGGATTTCGACGCCGCCATCGACCTTCTGGCGCGCGGGGTCATCGACGCGAAGACGATGATCACCGGGATCCGCCCGCTGGAGGAGGTGTCGCTGGCCTTTGCGGATCTGGACACGGACGGCCATGCCATGAAGACGCTGGTGCAGGTCGGCTGAGGGCGACCCTTCTGTCTGCGGGCCGGACCGCAGACAGTTTTTTCTTGCGTTATCCGGAACAGGGCCGTATCGCTGTTGGTGGGACACCCTTCCCCAACGAAGGGCGTATATCTGTAAGGATAACATCAATGGCTTTCCAAGCTCCGGCCACGCGTCCGGCAAACCCGCGCTTTTCTTCCGGCCCCTGCGCCAAGATCCCCGGTTTCTCCCTCGACATGCTGTCCGACGCGCCGCTGGGCCGTTCGCACCGTGCCGCCGTTGGCAAGTCCAAGCTGGCCGAGGCGATCGACCTCACGCGTGAGGTTCTGGGCGTTCCTGCAGATTACCGCATCGGTATCGTTCCCGCCTCCGACACCGGGGCCGTTGAAATGGCGCTCTGGTCGCTGCTGGGCCCGCGCCCGGTGGAAATGCTGGCTTGGGAATCCTTTGGCGAAGGCTGGGTCACCGACGTGGTCAAGCAGCTGAAGATCCATGCCGAGGTCAAGAAGGCCCCTTACGGCGAGATCGTGGACCTGAACACGGTCGATTTCGACAAGGACGTGGTCTTCACCTGGAACGGCACCACCTCGGGCGTGCGGGTGCCGAACGGCGACGCGATCCCCGCGAACCGTCAGGGCCTGACGATCTGCGACGCGACCTCCGCCGCCTTTGCGATGGACCTGCCGTGGGACAAGCTGGATGTCGTCACCTTCTCGTGGCAGAAGGTGCTGGGCGGTGAAGGCGGTCACGGCGTCCTGATCCTGTCGCCCCGCGCGGTCGAACGTTTGGAAAGCTACACCCCGTCCTGGCCGCTGCCGAAGATCTTCCGCATGACCAAGGGCGGCAAGCTGATCGAGGGCATCTTCAAGGGCGAGACGATCAACACGCCGTCGATGCTGTGCGTGGAAGATTATCTGGTCAGCCTGAAATGGGCGCAGAACCTTGGCGGCCTGAAGGCGCTGATCGCGCGGTCCGAGGCGAACGCCAAGGCCGTGACCGATTTCGCCGCCACGCGCCCGTGGATCGCGAACCTTGCCGTCGATCCGGCCACCGCGTCCTGCACCTCGGTCTGCCTGAAGTTCACGGATGACCGCATCAAGGACGATGCGGCCTTTGCCAAGGCCGTGGCCAAGCGGCTGGAAAAGGAAGGCGTGGCCTTGGACGTCGCGGCCTATCGCGACGCCCCGGCGGGCTTGCGGATCTGGTGCGGTGCCACGGTGGAAACCGCGGACGTCGCGGCCCTGATGCCGTGGATCGAATACGCCTTCAACACGGAGATCGAGGCGCAGTAAGCGCCTCTCTCCCCTCCCCCCTCAAAGATAAGGAGCCTGCCATGGCCCCCCGCGTTCTCGTCTCCGACGCCCTGTCCGAAACCGCCGTCCAGATCTTCCGCGACCGCGGGATCGAGGTCGACTATTTGCCCAAGCTCGGCAAGGACAAGGAAGAGCTGGCCCGCATCATCGGCCAGTATGACGGCCTTGCGATCCGTTCGGCGACGAAGGTCACCGACAAGCTGCTGGAATCCGCCACGAACCTGAAGGTCATCGGCCGTGCCGGGATCGGCGTCGACAACGTGGACATTCCCGCCGCGTCCAAAAAGGGCGTGATCGTGATGAACACGCCCTTTGGAAACTCCATCACCACGGCCGAACATGCGATCGCGATGATGTTCGCCGTCGCGCGCCAACTGCCCGAGGCGTCGGCCTCCACCCATGCCGGGAAGTGGGAAAAGACCCGCTTCATGGGGGTGGAGCTGTTCAACAAGACGCTGGGCGTGATCGGCGCGGGCAACATCGGCGGCATCGTCTGCGACCGCGCGCTGGGCCTGCACATGAAGGTCGTGGCCTACGATCCCTTCCTGTCGGACGAACGCGCGGCCAAGATGGGCGTGCAGAAGGTGGAACTGGACGAACTGCTGGCGCGCGCCGACTTCATCACCCTGCACGTGCCGCTGACCGACAAGACCAAGGGCATCCTGAACGCCGAATCGCTGGCCAAGGCCAAGCCCGGCGTCCGCATCATCAACTGCGCCCGCGGCGGCTTGGTGGATGAGGCCGCACTGGCCGAAGCGCTGAAATCCGGCCATGTCGCCGGCGCCGCCTTCGACGTGTTCGAGACGGAGCCCGCGACGGAGTCCCCCCTCTTCAACCTGCCGAACGTGGTGGTCACGCCGCATCTTGGCGCCTCCACCACCGAGGCGCAGGAAAACGTGGCCCTTCAGGTGGCCGAGCAGATGTCGGACTACCTGCTGACGGGTGCCGTGCAGAACGCGCTGAACATGCCGTCCGTCACGGCCGAGGAAGCCAAGGTCATGGGCCCGTGGGTGAAGCTTGCCTCCCACATCGGCACCTTCATCGGCCAGATGACGGACGAGCCGATCACGGCGATCAACGTCCTTTACGACGGCTCCGTATCGCAGATGAACCTGGCCGCGCTGAACGCCGCCGCCATCGCGGGCATCATGAAGGTCGCGAACCCCGACGCCAACATGGTGTCCGCCCCCGTGGTCGCGAAGGAACGCGGGATCCAGATCTCTACCACCCGTCAGGAAAAGTCGGGCACCTTTGACGGCTACATCAAGGTGACCGTGGTGACGAACGACCGCGAACGGTCGATCGCGGGCACCGTCTTCTCGGACGGCAAGCCGCGCTTCATCCAGATCAAGGGCATCAATGTCGATGCCGAGATCGGGGCCCACATGCTTTACACCACGAACGAGGATGTGCCGGGCATCATCGGCCTTCTGGGCACGACGCTGGGCCAGCACGGCGCGAACATCGCCAACTTCACGCTGGGCCGCGCCGCCGCCGGCAAGCAGGCCATCGCCGTGATCTATCTGGACGAGCCGCTGAAGGCCGACGCGATCGAGGCCCTTCAGGCCACCGGCAAGTTCCAGCAGGTGCGTCCGCTGGCCTTCGACGTGGCTTGACCTTCGCGCACCGCGCGCTTCTATCGGGACCGGAGCCTTGGCTCCGGTCCTTTGCGTTGGAGACGACATGCACATCTATGCCATCGGCGACATTCACGGCCAGATCGACCTTCTGCACGCCGCGCATGACCTGATCGCACAGGACATGGCCGCACACGGGGCCGCGCCGGTGGTGCATATCGGCGATCTGGTGGATCGCGGGCCGGATTCGGCGGGTGTGGTGGAGCTTCTGCGGGCGGGGATCGCCGCCGGACAGGACTGGATCGTGCTGAAGGGCAATCATGACCGGATGCTGTCAGGCTTTCTGGACGATCCCGAATGGGCCGATCCGGGGCTGCGGGCCGATTACAGCTATCTGCATCCGCGCATCGGCGGTGCCACGACGCTAGCCAGCTATGGTGTCCTGAACGCCGGCGACCGCCCTGTTGCCAAGGTCCACGCCGAGGCGGTGGCCGCCGTTCCGCAAGCGCATCGCGACTTTCTCGCCTCCCGCCCTGTCGGCTTCCAGCGCGGCGGGTGCTTCTTCTGCCATGCGGGCATCCGCCCTTCCGCCTCGCTGGGCGCACAGACCGAACAGGACCTGTGCTGGATCCGCCGCGGCTTTCTTGAGGTGACGGAGCCGTTCGAGGCGCTGATCGTGCACGGCCACACGGCCATCGACCACGCCACCCATTACGGCAACCGCATCAACCTGGACAGCAGCGCCGCCTATGGCGGTCCTCTGTCGGCCGTCGTCATCGAGGGGCGCGAGGCGTTCCTTCTGACGAAGACCGGCCGCAAGCCGATTCCCGCCGACACGCCACGCGCGGGTTGACCTTCGGGCCCCGGAAAAGCAAGGGTCCCCGCGGACGTCCGGAGGCCGTAAATGCGTAGCTTGATCACCTATATCCTGTTTGTCGTGGCCGTTGTCGGGATCGGCATGTTCGTCGGCACGCACTGGCCGCCGGGCGAATGGTATGCAGCACTGCAAAAGCCGTTCTTCACCCCGCCGAACGCCTGGTTCCCCGTGGTCTGGACGGCGCTTTACGTCATCATCGGGTTCGTGGGCGCGCGCATCTTCACCCAGGGCGGGCCGGTGCTGCTGTGGATCCTGCAACTGGCGCTGAACTTCGTCTGGACGCCCGTCTTCTTCGGGGCGCACAACATGGTGGCAGGGGTGGCGATCATCGCCGCGCTATGGCTGACGATCGTGGCCTTCATCGGGCGGGCCTGGGGCCAAGACAAGCTGTCGGCCCTGCTGTTCGTGCCCTATGCCGCCTGGGTGACGGTGGCGCTCGCGCTGAACGGGACGCTGATCCTGCTGAACTGAGGCGGCACGGCCACTCCAGGAAAAAGGCCCCGCACGATGGCGGGGCCTTTCTTTTTACGCGTCGCCTTCGGCCTTGGCTTCGGGCGCGATTTCCTCGCCGGTCTCCTGATCGACCATCTTCATGCCAAGGCGCACCTTGCCGCGATCGTCGAAGCCCAGAAGCTTCACTTTCACTTCCTGGCCTTCCTTCAGGATCTCGTTCGGGTGCTGCAGGCGCTTGTTGGCGATCTGCGACACGTGAACCAGACCGTCACGCTTGCCGAAGAAGTTCACGAAGGCGCCGAAATCGACCAGCTTCACGACCTTGCCGGTGTAGACCTTGCCTTCTTCCGGCTCGGCCACGATGGACCAGATCATGTCATAGGCGCGCTTGATCGCGTCCGCGTCGTTCGACGCGATCTTGATCATGCCGTCGTCGTTGATGTCGACCTTGGCACCGGAAGTTTCCACGATCTCGCGGATGACCTTGCCGCCCGAACCGATCACTTCACGGATCTTGTCGGTCGGGATGGTCAGCGTCTCGATCTTGGGGGCGTAGGCGGAGAACGCGTTGGCCGAGGTCAGGGCCTTCGCCATCTCGCCCAGGATGTGCAGACGGCCATCCTTGGCCTGTGCCAGCGCCTGCTCCATGATCTCGGGCGTGATGCCCGCGACCTTGATGTCCATCTGAAGCGAGGTGATCCCGTTTTCCGTGCCCGCGACCTTGAAGTCCATGTCGCCGAGGTGATCCTCGTCGCCCAGGATGTCGGTCAGCACGGCGTAGGAGCCGTCCTCTTCCAGAATCAGACCCATGGCCACGCCGGCCACCGGCGCCTTCAGCGGAACACCCGCATCCATCATCGCCAGCGAACCGCCGCAGACGGACGCCATGGAGGACGACCCGTTCGACTCCGTGATCTCTGACACGACGCGGATCGTGTAGGGGAAGTCGGTCGGCGACGGCAGGACGGCCTGCAGCGCGCGCCAGGCCAGCTTGCCATGGCCCACTTCGCGACGGCCGGGCGAACCCACGCGGCCCACTTCGCCGACCGAATAGGGCGGGAAGTTGTAGTGCAGCAGGAAGTTGGAGCGCGAGTTGCCGTGCAGCGCGTCGATGATCTGCTCATCCTCGCCCGTGCCCAGCGTCGTCACGACCAGCGCCTGCGTTTCACCGCGGGTGAACAGCGAGGAGCCGTGCGTGCGCGGCAGGATGCCGGTTTCCGAGGTGATCGGACGCACGGTGGTCGTGTTGCGGCCGTCGATGCGGGTGCCGTTCTTCACGACATCGCCGCGCAGGATGGACGATTCCAGCTTCTTGAACGCGGAACCGAGATTCGCATCCGCCAGGTCTTCCTCGGACAGCGCGGCCTTCACGGCCTCGCGCGCGGCGTCGATCGCGTCGACGCGGTCGCCCTTGTCCTTGATGGCGAAGGCGGCGCGCATCTGCGTCTCGCCGGCCTTCTTCACCTTGGCGTACAGGGCGGAGTAGTCGGCCGGCGCAAAGTCGAACGGCTCTTTCGCCGCGTCTTCGGCCAGGTCGATGATCAGGTCGATCACCGGCTGCATCGCCTCGTGGCCGAACTTCACGGCGCCCAGCATCTCGGCCTCGGTCAGTTCGTAGGCTTCCGATTCGACCATCATCACGGCGTTTTTGGTGCCGGCGACGATCAGGTCCAGACGCTGGTCTGGGTTGCCACGCAGGTTCTGCATGTCGTCGACCGACGGGTTCAGCACGTATTCGCCGTTGACGAAGCCCACGCGGGCCGCACCGATCGGACCCATGAAGGGCACGCCGGAGAGCGTCAGCGCGGCCGACGCGGCGATCATCGCCACGACGTCGGGCTCGTTTTCCAGATCGTGGCTCAGCACGGTGCACATCAGGAGGACTTCGTTCTTGAAGCCCGGCACGAACAGCGGACGGCAGGGGCGGTCGATCAGGCGGGAGGTCAGCGTCTCCTTCTCGGACGGACGGGCCTCACGCTTGAAGAAGCCGCCGGGGATCTTGCCGGCCGCGTAGTATTTTTCCTGGTAGTGGACGGTCAGGGGGAAGAAGTCCTGGCCGGGCTTTTGCGCCTTGGCAAAGGTCACGTTGGCCATGACCGAGGTTTCGCCAAGCGTGGCGATCACGGTGCCGTCGGCCTGACGGGCCACCTTGCCGGTTTCGAGCGTCAGCGTCTCGCCGCCCCACTCGATCGACTTTTTGGTAATGTTGAACATGTATTTTCCTGTTCTGGCCGGGGGACCCTCCCCCGGCTTCGCGTCCGGACGGCATTCGCCCGGGGTCCTGAAACTTCTGCCGCGCGGGCGGACCTGGGCCGCGCGATGCGAAAAACGGCGACGCGCCCCGCAGGGGGGGGCGCGTCGGAAAGGTCAGCGGCGCAGGCCCAGACGTCCGATCAGGGACGTGTAGCGGCCTTCGTCCTTGCCCTTGAGGTAGTCGAGCAGCTTGCGGCGCTGGGCCACCATCATCAGAAGGCCACGACGGGAGTGGTTGTCCTTCTTGTGGGTCTTGAAGTGCTCGGTCAGGGTGGCGATCCGCGACGACAGGACGGCGACCTGAACTTCGGGCGAACCGGTGTCGCCTTCCTTGGTCGCGTATTCCTTGATGAGGCGGTTCTTTTCTTCAACGGTGATCGACATCGGGGTCTCCTTCGATGTTCGGTGTGACGGCGCAAGCCAGGATGTCGTCCAGCAGGGCCCGGACCGCCCGCGAACGCGGACGGATACGCGCCTATACGCGAAAATCCCCTTCAAGGGAAGGGTGTTTGCCCTTGCTAAAATTAACCACATTGTAAGAACGTTTCAAGAACACGCTTCGCGCAGAGGTGAGATTGGGTTATCTTTTCAGGACAGACGCGGCCCATGGGTGCCCGCGATGGTAAATGGGGGGTGGGGCTATGATCGGTCTGATCGGAATCATGGGCGCGATGATGGCGGGCGCCGCCGCCGACGCCGTGGCAGGCCGTTTCCGCCCGCTGGAGGAGGATCTTCCCGAAGACGAGGAACCCGCACCGGAGGAAGAATCCGACGACGACGCAACGGGCGGGGATTTCCTGGACCTGATCACGCCCCCCAAGGATGGCATGCCGCAATCGGACGACCTTCCCGACCCGGTGGACGCCCCCGCGACGCTGGTCGGGACGGACGGGGCCGACACGCTGAACGGCGGGGGCGGAAACGACATCCTGACCGGCGCGGGCGGCGGCGACGGGCTTGAAGGGCGCGGCGGCGACGATGCTCTTCAGGGCGGCGACGGCCGGGACCATCTGGAAGGCGGCGATGGCGACGACACCCTGGACGGCGGCGCGGGCGCGGACACCCTGCGCGGCGGCCGTGGCGACGACTTGGCCGAGGGCGGCGCGGACGCGGACAGCCTTCAGGGTCAGGGCGGCAACGACACGCTGAAAGGCGGCGTGGGCCACGACACGCTGATCGGCGGCGCGGACCAAGACCAACTGTGGGGGGACGAGGGCGACGACTGGCTGACCGGCAACGACGACGACGACACCCTGGACGGCGGCACCGGCGCCGACACGCTGGACGGCGATGACGGCGACGACGTCCTGTTCGGCGGCGACGATGCGGAGCAGGACTTCCTGAACGGCGGCGCCGGGGATGACCGTCTGGTTCTGTCCGCGGACGATTACGGCACGGGCGGCGAAGGCCTCGACACCTTCGTTCTGGGCGAAGGCAGCGCCGGCCAGCCGGTGACCCTGATGGATTACGACCCCGCGCAGGACCAGCTGGATCTGAGCTATGATCCCGCCCAAGGTGTTCCGGTCGTGGAGCTGCAGGAGATGGGAGACGCCACCCATGTCCTTGTGGACGGAGAGCCCCTGGCCATCCTGAAGGGCGTCACCGGCATGGACCCCGCCGGCATCCGCTTCGTCCCCCTGCACGCGTAGAATTGCAATTCGGTCGGCTGGCGGCTATCTCGGGTCGGTCAGACGCGAGCAGAAGGCCCAACCGCCCATGAACTGGATCTCGAACTACGTACGCCCGAAGATCAATTCGCTCTTCTCGCGCCGCGAGGTGCCGGAGAACCTGTGGACGAAGTGCCCGGAATGCGGGACCATGCTGTTTCACCGGGAACTGGCCGACAACCTGAACGTCTGCCCGAACTGCGATCACCACATGGCGATCAGCCCGCGCGAACGGTTCCGCGCCCTGTTCGACGGCGGCATCTTCACCGAGGTGCCCGTGCCGGAGCCGGTGGCCGATCCGCTGCAATTCCGCGACCAGAAGCGGTATCCTGACCGCCTTAAGGGCGCGCAGAAATCCACCGGTGAAAAGGAAGCCATGCTGGTGGTGGAAGGCGAGATCGCCCGCACGCCGGTCGTGGCCGCCGGCCAGGATTTCAGCTTCATGGCCGGGTCCATGGGCATGTATGTGGGCAACGCCATCGTGGCCGCCGCCGAACGCGCCGTCGCGCTGAAACGCCCGCTGGTGCTGTTTTCGGCCGCCGGTGGCGCGCGGATGCAGGAAGGCATCCTGTCCCTGATGCAGATGCCGCGCACCACCGTGGCCGTGCAGATGCTGAAGGAAGCGAACCTGCCCTACATCGTGGTGCTGACGCACCCGACGACGGGCGGCGTGACGGCTTCCTACGCGATGCTGGGCGACGTCCACATTGCCGAACCCAACGCGCTGATCTGCTTTGCCGGCCCACGGGTGATCGAGCAGACGATTCGCGAAAAGCTGCCCGAAGGCTTCCAGCGCGCCGAATACCTGCTGGATCACGGGATGCTGGACCGCGTGACGCACCGCAAGGCGCTGCGCGAGGAGCTGGTCACGATCCTGCGCATGCTGACCCGCCAGACGCCGGCCGTCCGCGCCGACCTGCCCGCCCCGCCGCCCGAGGCGCCGATCACCCCTCCGGCCCCGCAAGACGCGTGATCCGCTCGGACGTCATCCTGCAGCGCATGATGGCGCTGCACCCGAAGGTCATCGACCTGACGCTGGACCGCATGCACCGCCTTCTGGCGGTGCTGGACCACCCCGAACGCGGCCTGCCCCCGGTGATCCATGTGGCGGGCACCAACGGCAAGGGATCGACCCAGGCGATGATCCGGGCGGGGCTGGAAGCGGCGGGCCTGCGCGTGCACGCTTACACGTCGCCGCATTTGGCCCGTTTCCATGAACGCATCCGCCTGGCGGGGGAACTGATCTCGGAGGCGGAGCTGACGGCGCTGCTGGACGAATGTTCGGCCGCCAACGGCGCCGACCCCATCACCTTCTTCGAGATCACGACCGCCGCCGCGATGTTGGCTTTCGCCCGCACCCCTGCCGACGCCACCTTGCTGGAGGTGGGTTTGGGCGGACGGCTGGACGCGACCAACGTGATCGACCGCCCGCGCCTGACGATCATCACCCCCGTGTCCATCGATCACCAGCAATATCTGGGCGAAACACTGGCCGAGATCGCGGGTGAAAAGGCGGGCATCCTGAAGCGCGGCATGCCCTGCATCGTCGCCCCTCAGGCGCCCGAGGGGCTGGACGTGATCGAGGCCCGCGCTGCCCGTCTGGGCGCGCCGCTTCTGGTGCATGGCCAGCACTGGCACGTCACCACCGAACATGGCCGCCTGATCTTTCAGGATGAAAACGGCCTGCTGGATCTGCCCTTGCCCGTACTGCCCGGCCCGCACCAGATCCAGAACGCGGGCACCGCGCTGGCCGCCCTGCGCCACCTTGGCCATGACGAGGCCGCCTGCGAGGCCGCGGTCACCCGCGCCGTCTGGCCCGCCCGCATGCAGCGCCTGCGCAAAGGGCCCTTGGTGGAACTTGCCCCGCAGGCGGAGATCTGGCTGGACGGTGGTCACAATCCTGCGGGCGGTCAGGCCGTGGCGGCCACGCTGGCGGCCATGCCGCAGCGCCCGACGCATTTGGTCTGCGGGATGCTGAACACCAAGGACGTGACCGGCTACATGCGGCCGTTGGCCGATGTCGCGACCACCCTCACCGCCGTCGCCATTCCGGGGGAAGCGAACACCCTGCCCGCCGAGACGACACGCGACGCCGCCTTGGCCGCGGGCCTGCCCGCAACAATGGCAGACTCCGTGGCCGAAGCACTGCAAGCCATTGTGGCGAAAGAGCCGCAGGCGCGTGTGCTGGTCTGCGGCTCGTTGTATCTCGCGGGGGCGATCCTGCGCGAGAACGCCTAGCGTTTTCCGTCCGCCAGGCGCAGCTGGCGCGCGCGGGTCAGGATCGCATCCTCGATCGTGCGGGTCGTTTCCGCCGAAACGGCCGCCCCGCCATTCGTCTGAAGGGCGACATGCAGCGACCGCGCGTCCAGCGCCGCATCCTGCACGTAGACGGTCGCGCGATAGGCGCGGCCACCGCCGGGCGGCGTGCCATAGCCCGTCGTGAACACGCCCGAGAAGGGATCGACCGTCTGCACCGGCAGGAAGCTGAGCACGTCAAGCGCAGCGGTCCAGATGTAGCGGTTCACGGCAATGCGGGTGTTGGGATCGTCGTTGTTGCGGAACAGGGTCCAGATGTTGCCATCCCCACGCTGACCGCCAACCACATCGCTGCGGAAGGGTTCGGCCGCGGCCAGTTGTTCGCGCTGACGATCCGCGGCCTCGCGGTTTCCACAGGCGGCGACCAGGACGACCAGCCCCCCAAGGAAAACGACCCGGGCAGTACGGTTGAAGGTCATGCGATCCTCATTCTGCATTTCTCTGGCTGTGGTATCCGAGGGCTTTCAGCCAAACAAGACCTTTCCCGATCCCCCCCTGTGTTGCATGGCTGCATCAGTATTGGCACCACGGTGAAACCCCCGCTCGAAATCGTTGATTTCACGATCACGAGAGCCGAGAACATTTTCCAGTCCCGCCCGAAAGGTCGGGCCGCCTTTTTAGGTAAACGAGGGAAAACATGAAAAAGCTTCTTCTGGCGACGTCGATCCTCGCCGCAACCACCGGCTACGCGGCCGCTGAAATCTCCCTGACGGGTGACGCTCGTATGGGTGTCGTCTATGACGGTGAGGACGTGCAGTTCTCCGAGCGCGCACGCGTTCGTTTCAACATGTCGGGTCAGACCGACACCGGTCTGGAATTCGGCGCCTCGTTCCGTGCAGACCAAGCAAACGGTTCGGCTTCGGGCGGTTCGTTCGGCAATGACACCGGCAAGCGCGGCACCGTCTGGATCTCCGGCGCCTTCGGCAAGCTGGAAATGGGCGACGTGAACTCGGCCGCCGAAGAAGCGTTCGGTGACCTGAACCCCATCGGCTTCTCGGGTCTCGGCGACCTGACCGATACGCCGTACATCAACGGCGATGGCGCGGACAACCTGGACCAAGGCCCGGGCGCTCTGTACTCGTACACGATGGGCGGCTTCGAATTCCACCTCGGCATGACCGATGGCAGCCGTCAGTTCGGCCTGAGCGGCCGTCAGATCGGCGAGAGCGAACTCGGCGAGCCGATCGCGGTCTCCATCGAAGACGACCGGGATCCGACCTATTCGGCCGCTCTTGCGTATGCTGGGGACAACTTCAAGCTGGGTCTGGGCTACCTCGACAACGGCGACTACGACGACAACAACAACAACTACGGCGGCAGCCAGTGGATCATTTCGGGTGAAACCGAAGTGGCGGGCGTTGGCCTGAAAGCCTACTACACCAGCTATGACGACGTCTGGACGTCGTACGAAGGCCTCGCCGGCGATGAAGTCCTGCAGGGCGATGTCGAACTGGACAAGACCTTCGGCATCAACGCTTCGTACGAAGTGAACTCCATCCAATTTGACGGCTTCTTCCGTCGCGACGAACTCGATGGCGAAAACGTCTTCGGCGAGGACTCGCTGACGACCTACGGCATCGGCGCCGTCTATGACCTCGGCGGTGGCGCTTCGCTGCGCGCCGGTGTTGTCGACACCGACCTGATCTACGACATCGAAGGCGAAGGCCAGACGGTTGCCGACGTCGGCATCCGCCTGAACTTCTGATCCTTCCGGATCACCACCTTCAGAGAGAGCGGGCGAAAGCCCGCTCTTTTCTTTTCATCCCGCGCCCATTACCCCTGTGCCCATGGCATATGACGACATCCTCCAACGCATTCGCGCCGCCGAAGCCGCCCAAGGGCGCGCCGAAGGCTCGGTCCACCTGATCGCCGTGTCCAAGGTGCAGCCGGACGCGCGGGTGGACGCGGTCCTGCGCGACGGGCACCGGCTGTTCGGGGAAAACTATGTGCAGGAGGCGCAGGGCAAGTGGCCCACCTTCCGCGACACCTTCGGCCCGGTGGAGGTGCATCTGATCGGCCCCCTCCAGACGAACAAGGCCAAACCTGCCCTGCACCTGTTCGACGCCATCCACACGCTGGACCGCCCCTCGCTGGCCCACAGGCTGGCCCGTCTGGCGCAGGAGGCAGGACGCTGCCCCGACCTGTTCGTGCAGGTGAACACGGGGGAGGAGCCGCAGAAGGCCGGCATCCTGCCCGCCAACGCCGACGCCTTCATCGCCGAAGCGCGCGCGCTGGACCTGCCGGTGACCGGCGCGATGTGCATTCCGCCCGAGGGCGAGGACCCCGCCCCCCATTTCGTCCATCTGGCGCAGATCGCGGAACGCAACGGCCTGCCCCACCTGTCCATGGGGATGAGCGCGGATTTCGAGATCGCCATCGCCCACGGTGCCACCCATGTCCGGGTGGGCAGCGCGCTGTTCGGCGCTCGCACCTACTGAACGCGCAGCACCTCGCCCCAGCGGATGCGGCGGGCGATCCACAGCAGGTCCGATTGCGCGAAAGCCACGCAGCCCGCCGTTGGATAGCCGGGCCGGCGCCACGTGTGCACGAAGATGGCCGACCCCCGCCCCGGCGTCGCCGGCATGTTCCAGTCCGTCACCAGCACCAGATCATAAAGCGGGTCGGGCCGCCGCAACGCCTCGTGGCTGAAGGCGTGGGGCGCGCGGACGGGCAGGTTGTAGTCCGCATCCCTCACGTCGTCCGACCACAGGTCCCGCGGCCCGACCGGCTGCGCCCAGTCCGGCATTCCCACCAGCCGGTCGGGGCGATACAGCATCGCCACGATGCGATGATCGCCGCGCGGCGTGGCCATATCGCCTTCGCGCTTGCGATCCGTGACGCCGTTG
Source organism: Falsirhodobacter sp. 1013 (assembly GCF_051195255.1). Classification (NCBI taxonomy): domain Bacteria; kingdom Pseudomonadati; phylum Pseudomonadota; class Alphaproteobacteria; order Rhodobacterales; family Paracoccaceae; genus Falsirhodobacter; species Falsirhodobacter sp. 1013. The sequence goes on from NZ_JBNJLK010000001.1 coordinate 372,510, forward strand.
CGGCCCAAGGTGCAGGCAAATCGGCGACCGGCGAAGAATGCGCCCATCGGTGTGACACGGATCACAGCAGATGCCCCGACTTGGCGGCCTTGGTCGCCAGATAGGCCGCATTCTGCGCCGTCTGCCCCACTTTCAGCGGCACATGTTCGGCCACCCGCACCCCATGGTTTTCCATCATGCGGATCTTCGCCGGGTTGTTCGTCAGCAGGCGCACGGCGGAAAAGCCCATCTGCCGCAAGATGCCCGCGCCCAGACGGAAGTCCCGCTCGTCATCCTCGAACCCCAGGCGGTGGTTGGCCTCCACCGTGTCAAAGCCCTGATCCTGAAGGGCATAGGCCCGCATCTTGTTGGCCAGACCAATGCCGCGCCCTTCCTGGTTCAGATACAGAAGCACCCCCGTCCCTTGCGCCCCCATCTCGGTAAGGGCGGCGCGCAACTGGGGGCCGCAGTCGCATTTCAGGCTGCCCAGCACATCGCCGGTGAAGCAGGCCGAATGCAGCCGCGCCAGAACCGGCTGGTCGCGGTCCGGGCGGCCGATCTCGATCGCGTAATGTTCAGCGGTGTCATCATGCGGGCGGAAGATGTGCACGCGGCCGGCGTCCGACGCCACCATCGGCAGACGGGCCGAGATGACGGGCGTCAAAGCATGTTCGCGCGCCATTTCCGCCAAGGCGATGTCAGACGGCAGCGCGGTCAGAACCTCCGGCGCCGGCGCGCGGACCAGCACGACGGTCGGCAGAAGCTGCGCCGTCTTGGCCAATTGCACGCCCGCGCGATGGGCCACGGCGTCCCCGCCCCGTACGCTGTGGAACGGCCCCTTCAGCGGGGAGGCCAGATCTCCCGCCGGATCCGCCACGGCCCGCAGCCACGACAAGGGCGCATCCCCCACGGCGATCCGCGCCACGTCCCCGTCATAGGCATGCGCCTTCAGCGTCTCTGCCCGCCGCGCCGTGATCGCCAGTTCCAGCGGGCCCAGCGCGCGCAGATCCTCCAGCCGTTCCGGCGTCAGCGCCTCCACGGCGGCCACAAGCGCGGGCACGCCGCCGGTCAGCGCGACGGGCAGGCCAAGGCGCAGGTCGCTGCGGGCACGGGCAAGACGTTCGGTGATGGTCAACGACAGCATGGCGGCTCCTTCTGCCCGTGACAGATACGCGCGGCGGCGGGATTTTGAAACATATCCCGCGCATCCGACACGTCCGCGTGAAGGATTGTCACGTTCCTTGCCCTGCCGCCCGCGGGTTTGCATGTCACGTCCAAAGCAATGGAGGGCCAGATGGCAGCCTTGAAGAAAATTCTGCTGGTCGACGATGACGACGACATCCGCGAGGCGCTGAGCGAACAGCTCGTGATGACCGAGGACTTCGACGTCTTCGAGGCGGCCACTGGCGCCGACGGCATGGAAAAGGCGAAGGCCGGTCACCACGACCTCGTGATTCTGGACGTGGGCCTGCCCGACACCGACGGGCGCGAACTGTGCCGCCGCATGCGCAAGGCGGGCGTCAAGGCGCCGATCGTGATGCTGACGGGACATGACACCGACGCGGACACGATCCTCGGCCTCGACTCCGGCGCGAACGACTACATCACCAAGCCCTTCAAGTTCCCGGTGCTGCTGGCCCGCATCCGCGCGCAGCTGCGCACCCACGAACAGTCCGAGGACGCCGTCTTCCAGCTGGGCCCGTATTCCTTCCGCCCCGCGCAGAAGCTTCTGGTCGACGACAAGGACAAGAAGATCCGCCTGACGGAAAAGGAAACCAACATCCTCAAGTTCCTGTACCGCGCGACGCAGGGCGTGGTCCCGCGCGACGTGCTGCTGCACGAGGTCTGGGGTTACAACGCCGGTGTGACCACGCACACGCTGGAAACCCACATCTACCGCCTGCGCCAGAAGATCGAGCCCGATCCCTCGAACGCGCGGCTTCTGGTCACCGAAAGCGGCGGATACCGGCTGGTCGCCTAACCCGCCTCTTGTCCGGCGCGGGGGCGATCATATCTCAGCCATGTCGTGCCTTGGCGCGACACCTCCCTGTTGGACTTGGGCCGGGCTTTCGCCCGGCCTCTTTTTGTGGCTAATGCGGTGGGCAAAGGAGACGCCCCATGCCCTTCACGCTTGCCACCTGGAACATCAACTCCGTCCGTCTGCGCGAAGGCCTCGTCGCGCGCCTTCTGGCCGAGGAGCTGCCCGATGTCCTGTGCCTGCAGGAGTGCAAGAGCCCGGTGGAGAAGATCCCGCTGGAGCAGTTTCGGGCCCTTGGCTATCACTGGATCGTCGCGCGGGGGCAGAAGGGCTACAACGGCGTGGCCATCCTGTCGCGCCGGCCGCTGGTGGACGCGGGCGACCGCGATTTCGCCTCCCTTGGCCACGCGCGCCATGTCGCGGCCACGCTGGACAACGGCGTGACGATCCACAACTGCTATGTCCCCGCCGGTGGCGACATTCCCGACCGCGAACAGAACGTCAAGTTCGGCCAGAAGCTGGACTTCCTGACCGAGATGCGGGACTGGGCCCATGCCCACAAGCCCGCGAAATCCATCCTCGTGGGCGATCTGAACGTCGCCCCGCGCGAGGATGACGTCTGGTCCCACAAGCAGCTTCTGAAGATCGTCAGCCACACCCCGATCGAGGTGGAGCATCTGGGCATGGCGCAGGACGCGGGCACCTGGGTGGACATCACCCGGCAGGACCACCCTGAGGGCAAGCTCTACAGCTGGTGGTCCTATCGCGCCGCCGACTGGCACGCCGCCGACAAGGGCCGGCGTCTGGACCACGTCTGGGCCACGCGCGACATCGCGGCTGCGGGCCATTCCAGCCGCGTGCTGCGCCCCGTGCGGGGGTGGGAACAGCCGTCGGACCACGTGCCGGTTTTCGCGACCTTCGACCTGTGATCCCCTTGGCCTTCGCGCCGCGGACGCGCATATAGGGTCCGACCCTAAACGGAGGCACAGATGTTCGGGCTTGGCGACACCACCGCAGCACCCAAAGGCGACCTGATCAAGGACACCACCGAAGCCACCTTCCTGCAGGACGTGATCGAGGCGAGCCAGGAGGTTCCTGTCATCGTCGACTTCTGGGCCCCCTGGTGCGGCCCCTGCAAGACGCTGGGCCCCCAGCTTGAGGCGGCGGTGACGGCCGCCAAGGGCAAGGTGAAGATGGTGAAGGTCGACGTGGACCAGAACCAGCGCATCGCGGCTCAGCTGCGTGTGCAGTCCATCCCCACCGTCTACGCCTTCTGGCAGGGCCAGCCGGTCGATGCGTTCCAAGGCGCCGTCCCGCAGTCCGAGATCAAGGCCTTCGTGGAAAAGCTGTCCGCGCTGGCCGGTGACGGCGGCCTGGCCGAGGCGCTTGAGGTGGCCGAGCAGATGCTGGCCGAAGGCGCCGTGACCGACGCCGCCGAAACCTTTGCCGCCATTCTGGGCGAGGAGCCGGAGAACGCCGCCGCCTATGCGGGCCTGATCCGGTGCCAGCTGGCCGTGGGCGATCTGGACCAGGCGCAGGTCATGGCCGACGCCGCCCCGGCCAAGATCGCCGGCAGCAAGGAGGTGGACGCCGCCCGCGCCCAGATCGCGCTGGCCCGTCAGGCCGCCAATGCCGGTCCCGAGGCCGATCTGCGCGCCAAGGTGGAAGCCGATCCCGAAGATCCTCAGGCGCGCTTCGATCTGGCGCAGGCGCTCCACGCCTCGGGCAAGGTGGAGGAAGCGGTGGACCAGTTGCTGGACCTGTTCCGCCGCAACCGTGACTGGAACGACGGTGCCGCGCGCGCCCAGTTGTTCACCATCTTCGACGCGCTGAAGCCCACCGACCCCATCGTTCTGAAGGGGCGGCGCAAGCTCTCCTCCATGATCTTCGCGTGACGGCTTTTCCTGCACGAAAGGCGGGCTAAGTCCGCGGCTATGATCAAGGCCGCAGACCTGCCCAACACCCTTCCGCTGTTTCCGCTGCCCGGCGCGCTGCTTCTGCCGCGCGCCCGGTTGCCGTTGCACATCTTCGAACCCCGCTATCTTCAGATGGTGGAGGACATGATGAAGACGCCGCAGCGCCTTGTCGGCCTGATCCAATTGCGCGAAGGCCCGGCGGGCGACCGCCTTCAGGCCATCGGCTGCGCGGGGCGGCTGACCGGATTCTCGGAAACCGAGGATGGGCGCTACATGATCACGCTGACCGGCATCTCCCGCTTCCGGCTGATGGAGGAGGAGGACGGCTTCCATCCCTATCGCCGCGGGCGGGTGGACTGGTCCAGCTTCCAGCGCGATCTGGGTTCGGTGGAGCATGATCCGGGCCTGGACCGCGACGCCTTCATGGACCGCCTGTCGCGCTATTTCGAGACGATGGAGCTGTCGACCGACTGGTCCAGCCTGAAGGAAGCGGACGAGGAGTTGCTGATCAACTCCCTGTCCATGCTGTGCCCCTTCCCGTCCGAGGACAAGCAGGCTCTGCTGGAAGCGCCTTCCCTTTCGACGCGGCGTGAGACATTGGTCACCCTGATCGAATTCGCCCTGCGCGGCGGCCCGAACGGAGACATCCTGCAATGACCGAAGTTGCCTTTGACCGCCGCATGCTGGAAGCGCTGGTCTGCCCCCTGACCCAGTCCGTCCTGTCCTATGACGCCGAAAAGCAGGAGCTGGTGTCGCAGGCGGCGCGTCTTGCCTTCCCCATCCGGGACGGCATCCCGATCATGCTGCCCACCGAAGCGCGCCCGCTGGACTGATCAGGGCCGCTCGCCCCGCAGCAGCGCCGGCAAGCGTCCCGACAGCCCCGCCGCCTGCCGGATGAACCCGCGCCGCACGCCCGGCAGCGCGTTCACCGCCCCCAGCCCCAGATCGCGGCCCAGCCGCAGGATCGGATTCTCGTTCGAGAAAAGGCGGTTCATCGCGTCCATGCCCAGCGCCATCGCCCGCGTTTCGGGTCGGCGCCAGTCCTGATAGCGGGCCAGCACGTCGGGGGCGCCGATATCCTCGCCCCGCCGCCGGGCGTGGATCACCACCTCGGCCAGCGCCGCCACGTCACGCAGGCCAAGGTTCAGCCCCTGTCCCGCCAAGGGATGCACGCCATGCGCCGCATCCCCCACCAGCGCCAGCCGGGGCGCGACGAAACTGTCCGCAAGGCTCAGCGACAGGGGATAGCTGTGACGGTGCCCCACCAGCGCCAAACGGCCCAGGAATCCCCCGAAGCGCGGCTCCAGCGCCGCCAGATATTCGGCGTCGGGCAAGGCCTGCACGGCCTGCGCGATCTCGGTCTTCTCGCTCCACACGATGGACGAACGGTTGCCAGGCAGGGGCAGGACCGCCAGCGGCCCCGAGGGTAGGAACAGCTGGTGGGCCACGCCCTCATGCGGACGCTCATGCTCCACCGCCGCGACCAGGGCCATCTGGCCATAGTCCCAGCCGGTGCGGCGCAGGCCCGCACGTTGCGCCATGCCGCTGCCGCGCCCGTCGCAGGCCACGATCAGCCGCCCGGCCAGTTCGGTGCCGCTGGCCAGCGTCACGCGCCCTTCGCCCTGCGCCACGGCCCGGTCGCCCGAAATCAGGCGGAGGCGCGGTTCGTCATGCACGGCGTCCAGAAGGGCGGCATACAGGAAGCGGTCTTCCAGCATGCTGCCCATCGGGCCGCCCTCGATCTCCGCCCCGTCGAAGGTGAGGGAGAAGGGCGAGGCCCCGAAGCCCGCCCGCCCGCCCGCCGTGCGGATGCGGCGGATGGGCTGGGCCCGATCTTCCACCCGGCTCCAGACGCCGACCGCGCCCAGAAGGTTGCGGGACGCGGCGGCCAACGAATAGGCCCGCCCGTCGAACCCTGCCGCCGCGCGGTCGGGCGCGGGGCGCGCGTCCGCCACCGTCACGTCGAACCCGCCCTGCGCCAGCGCCAAGGCCAATGGCAGGCCGTTCAGACCGCCGCCGATGATCACGATATCGCTCATGCTCATGATCTAGCGACGGGATGTCGGGATTGTCCATCCGTTCCGCGATGGATAGCATGCCCCGAACCGGACAGGGAGAGCGAAGACAATGGAGTGGCTCAGGCGCAGTGCGGCGGATCTTGGACGGGGCATCCACACGGGGCGCATCAACGTCGTCGAACTGGCGGAAGCCTTTCTGGACGCGGCGGCCTCCCATCCCGACGGGAAGCGCATATATGCCCGCCTGACCCCCGAACGCGCGCGGGACGAGGCGCTGGCTGCCGCCACGCGCGCCAAGGACGGGAGGCGGCGCGGCCCCCTGGACGGCGTGCCCATCAGCTGGAAGGACCTGTTCGACACCGCCGGCGTCGCGACCGAGGCGGGGTCGGCCCTTCTGGCCGGCCGCGTGCCGGACCGGGACGCGCCGGTGCTGGCCACGGCCACCGCGGGCGGTCTGCTGTGCCTTGGCAAGACGCATATGAGCGAGCTGGCCTTCTCGGGTCTCGGCCTCAACCCCGTCACGGCCACCTCGCCCAACGTGAACGATCCGGAGGCGGTGGCGGGGGGATCGTCCTCCGGCGCGGCGGCGTCGGTGGCCTTTGGGCTGGCGGCGGCGGCGATCGGGTCGGACACGGGCGGGTCCGTCCGCACGCCGGCGGCTTGGAACGATCTGGTGGGCCTGAAGACCACCCATGGCCGGCTGTCGAACAAGGGCGTCGTTCCCTTGTGCGAAACGCTGGACACGATCGGCCCCCTGGCCCGCACCACCGAAGACTGCACCCTGCTGCTGGCCGCGCTGGAAGGCCGCCGTCCGGGCGACATGACCTGCACGCCCCTGTCCGGCATGCGGCTGGCCGTTCTGGACACCGTCGGGATGGAGGATCTGGAAGACGCCCCGGCCCGCGCCTTCGACACCGCCTGCCGGAAGCTGGCGCAGGAAGGGGCCCATGTCACCCGCCTGTCCTTTGAACCGATTCGCGAGGCGATGGCCTTTTCGGGCGCGCTGTTCACGGCCGAAGGCTATGCCATCTGGCGCGACCAGATCGAGGCGCATCCCGAACGGATGTTCCCGCCCATCCTGGAACGCTTCCTTTCGGGGCGGAATGTCGGCGCGGCCGACTACATCGATCACCGCCGCCGCCTGAAGCGCATCCAGGGGGAATGGCGCGCCGCCTCCGCGCCTTTCGACGCGGTGATCCTGCCCACCTCGGCCATCCTGCCGCCCCATGCGCGCCGCCTGATGGAAGATGCCGACTATTATGCCCGCATGAACCTGCTGGCGCTGCGCAACACGCGCATCGGCAACCTTCTGGGGGTGTGCGCGCTGACCCTGCCGACCGACACGCCATCCTGCGGGATCATGCTGATGTGCCCCCCGATGCAGGAAGAACGGCTGCTGCGGCTGGGCATGGCGGCCGAGCGGGCGGTCCGCTGACAGGTCCGCGGATCCGCCAGAACCGCATCGGGGCGGGGTAATTTCTGGACCCGCGTCCCTGAACCCGCTATCCTGCGGACAAAAGGGGCAAAAGACCCCGGACACGAGGCAGTCGATGCAGTTCCCCGAAAGGTTCTCGAACCTACCCGATTACGCATTCCCGCGACTCCGCGCGCTGCTGGACCCGCATCCGGCGGGCGGCGACGTGATCCACATGTCGATCGGGGAGCCGAAGCATCCCATGCCGCCCTTCGTGGCAGAGGTGATGGCCGCGAATCTGAACGGATTCGGGATTTATCCGGCCAATGACGGCACCGCCGCCCTGCTGACGGCGATTCAAGGCTGGTTGGGCCGCCGCTATGGGGTAGAGGTCGGCACGGACCGGCTGATGGTTCTGAACGGCACGCGCGAAGGCCTGTTCAACGCCGCGCTGGCCTTATCGCCCGAACGCAAGAACGGCGGCCAGCCCGTCTTCCTGATGCCGAATCCCTTCTATCAGGTCTATGCCGCCGCCGCGCTGGCCGTGGGGGCGGAGCCCGTCTACGTCCCCGCCACCGCCGACACCGGCTTCCTGCCCGATTACGCCGCCCTGCCCGCCGAGGTTCTGGACCGGGTGACGGTCGCCTATCTCTGCTCCCCCGCAAATCCGCAGGGGGCCATCGCGTCGCGCGACCGGCTGGCGGACATGATCCGGCTGGCCGAAAAGCATGATTTCCGCCTGTTCGTCGACGAATGCTATTCCGAGATCTGGCGCGACGCCCCGCCCCCCGGTGCCCTTGAGGTCGCGGCCGAGATCGGGGCCGATCCCGAACGCGTCTTCGTCTTCCACTCGCTGTCCAAGCGGTCGAACCTGCCGGGCCTGCGGTCCGGCTTCGTCGCGGGCGGGGCCGAGGGCATCCGCCACATCCGCAAGCTGCGCGCCTTTTCCGGCGCGCCGGTGCCCGCGCCCCTTCAGGCCGTGGCCACCGCCGCCTGGAACGACGAGGCGCATGTCCAGGCCTCCCTTGCCTTGTACCACCAGAAATTCGACTTGGCGCAGCGCATCTTCGGCAACGTGCCGGGATACCGCACGCCCGAAGGCGGCTTCTTCCTGTGGCTGCCGGTTCCGGACGGCGAGGCGGCGGCCCTGAAGCTTTGGACGGACACCGGCGTGCGGGTCGTGCCGGGGGCCTACTTCTCTCGTGATGTCGGGGGTGTGAACCCCGGTCACGGCTATATCCGGGTGGCGCTGGTCGCTTCCCATGACGACACCCGACGCGGTCTGGAACGGATCCACGACTGCCTTTACCGGAAGGATTGACGCATGGCTTCCTATCACGTCAGGCAGCGCGATCCGCTTCTGGACGAATCCACGCAGGAGATGCTGCAAAAGCGCGGGCGTGAACTTCTGGGCGTCGGCCTCGTCATCCTCGGCCTGATCTTCGTGATGATGCTGGGCAGCTACTCGCCGCAGGACAAGGGCTGGATGGTCGAAAGCGACCAGCCGATCCAGAACATGCTGGGCGGGTTCGGGGCGGCCATCGCTTCCACCCTCATCGTGGTCGTGGGCAAGGGCGCCTGGGCGATCCCGACCATCCTGTTCCTGTGGGGCGGGCGTTTCGTGCTGCATCAGGGGTCGGAACGCGCCGTGGGCCGTGTGGTCTTCGCCGTGGTCGCGGTGGCCGTCGCCTCGGCCTTCGCCGCCACGCACGCGCCCGGTCCGGACTGGCAGGAAACCTTCGGCCTTGGCGGGCTGTTCGGCGACACCGTTCTGGCCGCACTTCTGAACCTGCTGCCCCTGCCCACCGTGGCGGGGCTGAAACTGCTGTCGCTGGTGGGGGGCGTGGGGGTGCTGGCCTCCATCCTCTTCGTGAGCGGTTTCACCATGACCGAGATGCGGCGCATCTGGCACTTCCTGCTGCTGGGCCTGATCCTGACCTACACCACGATCCTTGGCCTGGCCGGGCGTTCGGCCACGGGGGCCGCGCAGATGGCCGCCAACGTGCAGGACCGGCGCCGCGAAAAGGCCGCCCGCATGCAGGACTGGGACGATGAGGTGGTCGAGGAGGAGGAGCATCCCCAAACCCGCACCGCCCTTCTGGGCAGCGCCGTGCGCGGTCTGGCCGCCCGCCTGTCCGCCCGTCCCGCGGCGGAGGAGATCGACCTTCCCGAACCTTCGGCCACGCGGATGGGGGATCTGACCCGCGCCGCCGCCCAGCGGCACGAGGCTGCATGGGGCCGTCCGGACGCCCTGTCCGCCGCGCCGCGCGGTCTGGCCGCCGAACCGCGCGAGGTGGCGCCGCCGCAGCCGCGAAGCCTTCTGGCCCGTGGCGCGCAGATGATGCGCCGCGTCGTGGACCTTGATCCGCAGCCCGAGCCGGAGCCCGTGGACGTTCCGACCGAAGATCGCATCAAGGCCCGCATCAACGACGCCATCCGCGTGCGCGCGCACCAGTCCCTTCCGCCCGTGTCGCCCGTCACGGCGGCGGTGCAACGCCGCGAACCGCCGCTGGCCGGGCGCCGCAAGTCGCCCCAGCCGCTGGTGGCCGAAACCCGCCGCACCCGTCAGGCCGTGGACCTGCCCCCCGAACCCCCGGTGCGTGGCGTCCGCGCGATCCCGCGCCTCGGGCCGGCCACGAACGAACCCGTGACCACCGCCGCCCAGCGCATCGAGGAGGAGCAGTGGGCCGAGGACGGCCCCGAGATGGACGACGAGTTCTGGGCCGACCAGCTCGACACGGCAACCTATGCCGCCGAGGAAGACGACTGGCCCGAGGAGCAGCTGGACGCCGCGACGTTCGACCATGATGACGCCCCCTCCCCTGCCCCGGTGGCGATGGCCGCCGCGCCCAAGGCGGCGCGTCCGCCGGTCCGCTTCGACGATCCCGTTCCCTACGAGCTTCCGCCCCTGTCGCTTCTGTCCAGCCCCGACACGATCCAGCGCAACCCGCTGTCCGTGGAAGTGCTGGAGGAAAATGCCCGCATGCTGGAATCCGTTCTGGACGATTACGGCGTGAAGGGAGAGATCGTTTCGGTCCGCCCCGGCCCCGTCGTCACCATGTACGAACTGGAACCGGCACCCGGCCTGAAGGCCAGCCGCGTGATCGGTCTGGCCGACGACATCGCACGATCCATGTCGGCCCTGTCGGCCCGCGTGTCCACCGTTCCGGGCCGCACGGTGATCGGGATCGAACTGCCCAACGCCAACCGCGAAAAGGTCGTCCTGCGCGAGATCCTGGCCAGCCGCGATTTCAGCGACGGCACCCACCGCCTGCCGCTTGCCTTGGGCAAGGACATCGGCGGCGGCCCGGTCGTGGCCAACCTTGCCAAGATGCCCCACCTGCTGATCGCGGGGACCACCGGTTCGGGCAAGTCGGTCGCGATCAACACGATGATCCTGTCGCTCCTCTACAAGCTGACGCCCGAGGAATGCCGCCTGATCATGATCGACCCGAAGATGCTGGAACTGTCCGTTTATGACGGCATCCCGCACCTGCTGTCGCCCGTGGTGACGGACCCCAAGAAGGCCGTCGTCGCCCTGAAATGGGTCGTGGGAGAGATGGAGGAGCGCTACCGCAAGATGTCCAAGATGGGCGTGCGGAACATCGAAGGCTACAACGGTCGCGTCCGCGAAGCGCTGGACAAGGGCGAGATGTTCAAGCGCACCATACAGACCGGCTTCGACGAGGATACGGGCGAGCCCGTGTTCGAGACGGAAGAGTTCATGCCCGTGGTGATCCCCTTCATCGTCGTCGTCGTGGACGAGATGGCCGACCTGATGATGGTCGCGGGCAAGGAGATCGAGGCCTGCATCCAGCGTCTGGCGCAGATGGCGCGGGCGTCGGGCATCCACCTGATCATGGCCACGCAGCGCCCTTCGGTCGACGTCATCACCGGCACGATCAAGGCGAACTTCCCGACCCGTATCTCGTTCTCGGTCACGTCCAAGATCGACAGCCGCACCATTCTGGGCGAACAGGGCGCGGAACAGCTGCTGGGCATGGGCGACATGCTCTACATGGCGGGCGGATCGAAGATCAACCGCATCCACGGCCCCTTCGTCTCGGACGAGGAGGTCGAGGAGATCGTCAACCACCTCAAGTCCTTCGGCCCGCCCACCTACATGTCGGGCGTCGTGGAAGGCCCCGAGGATGACCGCGCCGACGACATCGACGCGGTTCTGGGCCTTGGCGGCAACACGGATGGAGAAGACTCGCTCTACGATCAGGCCGTGGCGGTCGTCGCGAAGGACCGCAAATGCTCCACCTCCTACATCCAGCGCAAGCTGGGGGTCGGCTACAACAAGGCCGCGAAGCTGGTGGAGCAGATGGAGGAACAGGGCGTGGTCACCGCCGCCAACCACGTCGGCAAGCGCGAGATCCTGCTGCCCGAGCAGTGAGGCAAAACAGGACACACGAAACGGGGCCCTTCGGGGCCCTTTTTCATGTCGGCGGGATGGCGCAACGGTGATGCGCGGTTACTGGAACGCGGCGCGGCGGCGTCCTAGATTGCGTTTCATGAAACCGTTTCGCACCCTCATGGCTTCGGCCGTCGCTGTCACCCTTCTTGCCGTGCCCGCCATGGCCGAGAAGCTTCCGCTGTCCGAGATCTCGCGTTATCTGAACTCGCTCACCACGGCGCAGTCGGATTTCACGCAGGTCAATCCCGACGGCTCCGTCTCCACCGGGGAGTTGATGATCCATCGGCCCGGTCGCGTCCGCTTCGAATACGCAAAGCCCGACCGGTCCGTGGTGATGGCGGGCGGCGGCCAGGTGGCCGTGTTCGACGCGAAGTCGAACCAGCCGCCGGAACAGTATCCGCTGGCCCGCACGCCGCTGTCGATCATCCTGGCCGAAAACGTGAACCTGGGCCGCGCCCGCATGGTCGTGGGCCATCAGGAAATCGACAACACCACGCATGTGGTGGCGCAGGACCCCGACCATCCGGATTACGGCACGATCGACATGGTGTTCACCGCGAACCCGACCGAACTGCGCCAATGGATCATCACGGATGGCGCCGGGGCAAAGACGACCGTGATCCTGGGCGAGTTGCGGAAGGGCGTGCGCCTGCCCTCCTCGCTCTTCTCCATCACGCTGGAACAGCAAAGCCGCGGGCGTTAACCGCGGCAGATCGCCAGCTGGGCCTGATACCGCGTCGCGCGCGAGGCGACGCGGTTCGCCACGTTCATCAGCCACGGCTTGGCGGTGTAGCTGCCCCGCGCATAACCGGCGCGGCCTTCGTGATAGGCCAAATATTGATTCGCCGCGTCATGGGGCGAAATGCCGAGGTTGGTGGAGGACTTGTTCATGTACCAGCCCATGAAGTCGGTCGCATCCTCGATCCGGTCGCGGCGCGCGCGGTAGCGGCCGGTGTCCTTCTGATACTCCTCCCACGTGCCGTCCAGCGCCTGGCTGTAGCCATAGGCGGAGCTTTGACGCCCCATCGGGATGATGCCCAGCATGAACTGGTGCGGCGTGCGGGCATTGCCGATGAAGGACGATTCCTGGTGGATGGTCGCCATCTGCACCTGCACGGGGATGCCCCAGCGCCGTTCGGTGGCTTTCATCGCCCGCCAGTAGGCCGGCCGTTCGCTGACGATGCTGCACGCATCATCAAGATTGCGCGGCGCCGTAAAGTCGCTGCGTCCGCAGGACATCAGCAACAACAACAGAATCGACGCGCGAAGAAATCTGCTCATACTGCCCCTCGCCTTCTTGTTTTGCCCGAATGTAGGCGAAAACCGTTCACAGGGAAATGCGCGAGCGTGTGAAAGCCGTGCGAAAGGCGGGGTTTCGCCGCGAGGGCTGCGGCGGATTGTGGACTCGGGCCCCAAGGGGCGTTATGCCCCGCAGCCGAAAGGGAGTGGCCATGACCGTCAGATCCGAAGCCAAATACCATCTGGGTCAGGTGCTCCGCCATCGGAAGCACCCGTTTCGCGGTGTCGTCTTCGATGTGGACGCGATCTTTGCCAACACCCAGGAATGGTACGAGGCGATCCCCGAGGAAAGCCGCCCGGCAAAGGACCAGCCCTTCTATCACCTTCTGGCCGAAAACGATCAAAGCTACTACGTGGCCTACGTGTCCGAAGGAAACCTCGTGCCCGACGACACGGGCGAACCGGTGGACCATCCCGACCTTGCCGACCTGTTCGGCGATTTCGAGGATGGCTGCTACCCTCTTCAGGTGCAGATGAACTGATGGATTACGCGACGCTTTCTTCGACGCTGGACGCGCTGTGCCACGGGGAAACGGACACGGTCGCCCTGATGGCCACCGTCGCGTGCGAGTTGCACAACGCCCATCCCTTGTCGGACTGGACCGGCTTCTACCGCGTGGTGGCGCCGGACCTGCTGAAGATCGGGCCCTATCAAGGTGGCCATGGCTGTCTGGTCATCCCGTTCAGCCGCGGCGTCTGCGGGGCCGCCGCGCGCACCGGCCAGCCCCAGATCGTTCCGGACGTGGAGCTGTTTCCCGGCCACATCGCCTGCGCCTCCTCCACCCGTTCGGAACTGGTGCTGCCGGTGTGGAACGGCGAGGGCAAGCTTCTGGGCGTATTGGATCTGGACAGCGACACCGAAGCCGCCTTCGACCAGACCGACGCGGATCAGCTGACCGCGATCATGGCCCGCATCTTCAAGGACGCGGAGTGACCTTCGTCTACGCCCCGCCGGACGTTCCGCTGAACATCCTGCACGCCGACGACCGGATCGTGGTGGCCGACAAACCCGCCGGGCTTCTGTCGGTGCCGGGGCGCGGGGATGACCGCGCCGATTGCCTGATCGCGCGGCTGAGGGTGGAGTTTCCGGACATCCTGCTGATCCACCGGCTGGATCTGGACACGTCCGGCGTGATGATCTTCGCCTGCGACAAGCCCGCGCAGGGCGACATCTCCCAGCAGTTCGAAAAGCGGCTGACGAAGAAGGTCTACCAGGCGCGGCTTGACGGGCGGCTGGAACCGGAAACGGGCCGCGTGGACCTGCCGCTGATCGTGGACTGGCCGAACCGCCCCCGCCAGCATGTGAATCACGACACCGGCAAGCCGGCCCAGACCGACTGGCAGGTGCTGGGCTACGAAGGCGACACAACGCGCGTGCACCTGATGCCGATCACGGGCCGCAGCCACCAGTTGCGCGTGCACATGATGGAAACCGGCCACGCGATCCTGGGCGATCCGCTTTACGCAACCGGCGCCGCCGCAAACCACCCGCGCCTGATGCTGCACGCCGAAACGCTGCGCGTCCGGCATCCGGGCACGGGGCGAAGCATGACCTTCCTCGCCCCGGTTCCGTTCTAGGCCGTTTCAGGCCAGCATGTCGCGGACCATCGGAATGACCTTCTCGCCATACAGGCGGATGGAGTTCATCGAGAGATCGTGCGGCACCGGCCCGCCCGAATATTTCAGATCGAAACGCGACAGGCTCAGCGCGCGGGCCGTGGCCGCGATCTTCTTCGCCACCGTTTCCGGGCTGCCCACATACATGGAACCGTGATTGCATTCGCGGTCGAAATCCTCGCGCTTCAGCTCGCCCCAGCCGCGGCTGCGGCCGACCAGACGGTGCATGATGCGGTAGCCCGCGAAGAACTGGTCGCGCGCCGCCTCGTCCGTTTCGGCCACGTGGCCGGGGGAATGGACGCCCACGGGCAGAACCTTGGTATCCATCTGCTCCAAGGCTTGATGATAAAGATCCACGAAGGGCCGGAACCGTGCGGGCGCGCCGCCGATGATCGCCAGCATCATGGGCAACCCGTGGCTGGCCGCGCGGATCACCGATTCCGGGCTGCCGCCCACCCCGATCCACGTCTTCAGCGTGCCCGATTCCATCGGCGGGAAGACGCGCTGACGCTGAAGGCCGGGATGGATGGATCCTTTCCACGTCACCTCCCGCTCTCGCGACAGCTTGGTGAACAGGTCCAGCTTTTCGGTGAACAGGCGTTCGTAATCGGACAGGTCATAGCCGAACAGCGGGAAGCTTTCCGTGAAGGACCCGCGCCCCAGGATCACCTCGGCCCGCCCGTCCGAGATGGCGTCGACCGTGGCGAAGCGCTGGAACACCCGGATCGGATCGTCCGAGGACAGCACCGTCACGGCCGAGCCGAGCCGGATGCGCTGTGTCCGCGCGGCGATCCCGGCCAGCACCACCTCGGGGGCGGAAATCGCGTAATCCTCGCGGTGATGTTCGCCGATGCCGATGAAGTCGATGCCGACCTCGTCGGCCAGCACGCCCTGATCGACCACGTCGCGCACCACCTGCGCGTGGGTTTTCGGCGTCCCGTCGGCGGCGTTCGTCATATCCCCGAACGTGTCGAGGCCCAGTTCCAGTGTCATGGCCGTATCCTTCTGCGTTGCCCCGAACCTAACGGCGGCCCCCCGCCGTCACAATCTGCCCAAACGGCGTCAAGTCTGTGCAGGTCGGCAGGACGGGCGGCGCTGCTGGACGGGTCGCGCCCATGGGTGTAGACCTCGTGACGCAACCCGCGAAAGAAGGCCCGTCCATGTCCTACTCCCCCGCCCAGACCGAACCCAAGTGGCAAGCCGAATGGGACAAGGCCGAGGTCTTTCTTGCGAAGCGGGACGAGTCGAAGCCGAAGTATTACGTGCTGGAGATGTTCCCCTATCCGTCGGGGCGCATCCACATGGGCCATGTGCGCAACTACACGATGGGCGACGTGGTCGCGCGCTACAAGGCGAGCTGCGGATTCTCGGTCCTGCATCCGATGGGCTGGGACGCCTTCGGCATGCCCGCCGAAAACGCGGCCATGGAAAAAGGCGGCCACCCGAAGGACTGGACCTACGGCAACATCGCCGTGATGAAGGACCAGATGAAGCCCCTGGGTCTGTCCATCGACTGGACCCGCGAATTCGCCACCTGTGATCCGGAATATTACGGCCAGCAGCAGGCCATGTTCCTCGACATGCTGGACGCGGGGCTGGTGTATCGCAAGTCGGCGCAGGTGAACTGGGACCCGGTCGACATGACGGTTCTGGCGAACGAGCAGGTGATCGACGGCAAGGGCTGGCGGTCCGGCGCGGCGGTGGAGCGCAAGGAACTGACGCAGTGGTTCTTCCGCATTTCGGATTTTGCCGAGGATCTGCTGCAGGCGCTGGACGGGCTGAAGGACTGGCCCGAAAAGGTGCGCCTGATGCAGGCCAACTGGATCGGCCAGTCGCGCGGGCTTCAGTTCGCCTTCGACACGGTCGGCGCGCCCGAGGGATTCGAGACGCTGGAGGTCTATACCACCCGTCCCGACACGCTGCTGGGGGCGAGCTTCGCCGCGATCAGCGCGGACCACCCGCTGGCGAAGGCGCTGGAGGTCGACCCCCGTATCGCCGACTTCAACGCCGAATGCCGCAAGCTGGGCACCACCGCCGAGGCGCTGGAAACCGCCGAAAAGCGCGGCATGGACACCGGCATCCGCGTGAAGCACCCGCTGGACCCGTCGTGGGAGCTTCCGGTCTACATCGCGAACTTCATCCTGATGGATTACGGCACCGGCGCCATCTTCGGCTGCCCGGCCCATGACCAGCGCGACTTCGACTTCGCGCAGAAATATTCCTTGCCGATCGATCCCGTCTTCCAGCCGCTGGACGAAGGCATCCCGCCCGGCGCCTATGCCCCGATGAAGGGGGAAAAGGTCCGCTACATCCGTCCGCTGGCCGGAGAGGCGGAGCAGACGGGTGAGGCCGCCGTTGCCGCCGCCATTGCGCTTTGCGAGGAGAAGGGCATCGGCAAAGGCGTCACCAACTACCGCCTGCGCGACTGGGGCCTGTCCCGCCAGCGCTACTGGGGCTGCCCGATCCCGGTCGTGCATTGCCCCTCCTGCGGCGTGGTGCCGGAGCGGAAGGAGAATCTTCCCGTCCGCCTGCCCGACGACGTCACCTTCGACCAGCCCGGCAACCCGCTGGACCGTCACCCGACCTGGCGCGACACCCCCTGCCCGTCCTGCGGTGCGGCGGCCAAGCGTGAAACGGACACGATGGACACCTTCGTGGACTCCTCGTGGTATTTCGCGCGCTTCACCGCGCCGCGCGCCGACACGCCCACGACCGACGAGACCGAGTACTGGATGAACGTGGACCAGTATATCGGCGGGATCGAACACGCGATCCTGCACCTTCTGTATTCGCGCTTCTTCTGCCGGGCGATGCACCGCACCGGCCACCTGAAGGCCGAGGCACAGGAGCCGTTCAACGCCCTGTTCACGCAAGGCATGGTCACGCACGAAATCTACATGACGCGGGACGCGCAGAACCGACCCGTCTATCACCTGCCCGAGGATGTGGTGGACGGCCGCACCCGCGACGGCGGCGTGCCGGTGGAGGTCATCCCCTCGGCCAAGATGTCGAAGTCGAAGAAGAACGTCGTCGACCCGATGAACATCATCAGCGCGTTCGGCGCCGACACGGCCCGCTGGTTCGTGATGTCCGACAGCCCGCCTGAACGTGACGTGGAATGGACCGCCTCGGGCGCGGAGGCCGCGTCGAAGTTCCTGAACCGCCTGTGGCGCATCGCGGACGAGATCACGCGCGACGACGCCCCGGCCAATCCCGAGGATGACGCGCTGGCCCGCGCCGCCGCCCGCGCCATCGCCGACGTGACACAGGGGATCGAAGGCTTCGCCTTCAACAAGGCCGTGGCGAAGCTGTACGAATTCGCCAACACCCTGTCGAAGTCTAAGGCCGGGGCGGATGCCAAGCGCGACGCCATGAAGGTCATGGCGCAGCTTCTGTCGCCCCTGGTCCCCCACCTGGCCGAGGAGGTCTGGCACATGCTGGGCGGAACCGGTCTTGTGGCGCAGGCCCCGTGGCCCAAGGCCGACGAGGCGCTGCTGGTGGACGATACTGTGACCCTTCCCATCCAGATCAACGGCAAGCGCCGTGCGGAGGTGACCGTGCCCAAGGACATGCCGAAGGACCAGATCGAAGCGCTGGTCCTTGCCGATGAAACCGTGATCCGCTTTCTGGAAGGCAATGCCCCCAAGAAGCTGATCGTCGTGCCGGGGCGGATCATCAATGTCGTCGCCTGATCGCCGCACCCTCCTCGCCTCGGGCCTTGGGCTGCTGGGCCTTGCCGCCTGCGGCTTCACGCCCGCCTATGCCCCCGGCGCCCCGGCCACCGGCCTGCAGGGGGCTTTCCGGATGGCGGAACCCGACGACAAGGCCGGGTTCGACTTTGTCCAGCGGATGGAGGAACGGCTGGGCCGCGACATCGACCCCCGCTATGACCTGACCTATGTGATCACCACGGACACGGTCGGCATCGGCAGCAAGCGCGACAACACGACCACCCGCTACAACATCACCGGCAGCGTCGATTGGGGCGTGGTGGATCGCGACAGTGGTGCGCGCCTGACAGGCGGCAAGGTGACGAACTTCACCTCCTATTCGGCCACGGGGTCCACGCTGGCCAGCCTTTCGGCGCAGGAAGACGCGCAATACCGCCTGATGCGCATCCTGGCCGACCAGATCGTGACCCAGCTGACGGCCACCGCCGGCCGCTGGGCCAAATGATCCTGAAAGGGGCCGAGGCGGCGCGTTATTTCGCAAAGCCCGACCCGTCCAAGGCGGGCCTGCTGATCTTCGGCGCGGACACCATGCGCGTGGCCCTGCGCCGGCAAGAGGTGATCGCCGCCCTCATCGGCCCCGAGGGGGAGGCCGAGATGCGGCTGACCCGAATGGGGGCGGGCGACCTGCGCCGCGATCCGGCGATGCTTCTGGACGCGCTGAAGGCGCAAGGGTTCTTCCCCGGCCCCCGCGTGGCCTTTCTGGAGGAGGCGGGCGACGCCCATGCCCCCGCCATCGCCGCCGCCCTGAAGGACTGGCGCGCGGGCGACGCGCAGCTGGTCGTGACGGCGGGGAACCTGACGGCAAAATCGGCGCTACGGAAGGTCTTCGAACCCTCCCCCCAGTCCGTCTGCATCGGCCTTTACGACGATCCGCCCAGCCGGGAGGACATCGAGGACACCCTGCGCCGCGCCGGGCTGCGCGCCGTGGATCCTGCGGCGATGAACGACCTGACGGTGCTGGCCCGCGCGCTGGACCCCGGCGACTTCCGTCAGACGGTGGAAAAGATCGGCCTGTACAAGCATGGCGACACCACCCCCCTGACCCCGGCCGAAGTGGCCCAGATGGCCCCCGCCACGATCGAGGCGGATCTGGACGACATCCTGCACGCCGCCGCCGAACATCGCGCGGCCGAGATCAGCCCCCTTCTGCGCCGACTGGAAGGTCAGGGCGTGCAGCCCGTGGCGCTATGCATCGCTGCCCTGCGCCACTTCCGCACCCTTCACGTGGCGGCAAGCCATCCCGCCGGCGCGTCCGAGGGGATGGCCCGCATGAAACCCCCCGTCTTCGGCCCCCGGCGCGACCGGATGCTGCGTCAGGCATCGGGCTGGGGGATGCACCGGCTGGAACAGGCGCTGGCGCTTCTGGTGGACACGGACCTGACCCTGCGATCCGCTTCACGCGCCCCTCACATGGCGGTGATGGAACGGGCGCTGATCCGCCTGTCGATGATGAAGCGGTAGAAGCGCAAGGGCGTCTGCGCTATCGTGGCCGCAAAATCACGAACAAACACACGGGACATTGACATGAAGACACTTGCAGCTGTCAGCGCGATGGCGCTGGTTCTGGCCTCCCCCGCGCTTGCGCTGGATTTCATGGGCGGCAACGTCACGCTGGGCTATTCAGGCCTGAAGAACGACATGGACACCTCCCGCGCCAGCCTGACGGGCCAGGCCGAAGTCGGGATCACCCCTTCGGTCAGCCTGCAACTGGATGCGGGCGTGTCGAAGTTCCTGGGCGTGGACGAAACCGAACACAACCTGACCCTGCACGGCATCTGGCATGACGGCCCCGCCGATCTGGGCGTCTTCTATGGCGGAGAGCGGATCGCCGGCGACACCAAGAACTTCTACGGTTTCGAACTGGGCCAGCAGACGGAACAGTTCGACGTGGAGCTCTATGTCGGCCGCGGCGAGAATTTCGGCTGGGACGGGATCATGGGCGGCGTGTCGGGCCGGTATTCCGTGACGCCGCAATTCGGTCTGGGCCTTGCCTATGACCGCGCGGACATCGAGAATCTGGACCTGTCGCGCGTTGCGCTGCAAGCGGACTATGCCGTGCGTCCCGACATCACCCTCGGCGCCGAAATCGGCAGCTTCCGCGCGGATCTGAGCGATTCCTGGGGCCGCGAAACCTTTGTGGGCGTGAACGCGAAGATGAGCTTCGGCGCCAATGGCGGCACCTCGTTCAACCGTCGCGGCGTCCTGAACATCATCCCCGGCCTGTAAGCGCCGCGCGACCGGCCCAACGGCCGGTCGCCAGACATGCCGTCAGAAGATAGCCGCCCGTCGGCGCTTCCCAGTCCAGCATCTCGCCGCAGGCGAAGGTGCCGGGCATGGCGCGCAGCTCCAGCCCTTCAGTCAGCGCCTCGGCCCGGATGCCCCCGGCGGAGGAGATCGCCTCCTCCAGCGGCCTTGGTCCCGCATGCGGGACGGGCAGCGCCTTCAGCAGATGGGCCAGCGCCTCGCCTTCGGGCAGGGGCCGCGCCACCTCCTGCACCAGCGCGATGGCGGCGGACGACAGGCCCAGCTTGCGCAGGCGGTTGGCGATGCTGTCGCGGCGCGCCAGCCTTTCCACGATCCACGGGATATCCCGGTCGGGCAGCAGGTCCAGACGCAGGGGTGCGCCGTCGCGCAGCGCGCGGCTGACGGCGTAGATGCCACCCCCCTCGATCCCCTTGGCCGAGATCACGAACTCTGCCCGTTCGCGCTGGTCGCCCGCGATCAGGACGGCGCCCTTGACCGGCTGGCCGAAATGCCGCGCCATATGCGGCGACCAGTGCATCACGAAGCCCATATTGGCGGGCTGGAACGGCGCCAGCGGCACCTCCAGATGCGCGGCCCAGGCCCCGTCGCTGCCCAATCGCGACCAGCTGGCCCCGCCCATCGCCAGAACGCGCACCGGCGCCTCCATCCGCGCAAAACCCTCGGGCGTCTGGAAGCCATCGCCGGTCCAGCGCCAGCGGGTCCGCACCTCCACCCCCAGATTGCCAAGGCGCGCCAGCCAGGCCCGCAGCAGGGGGGACCCTTTCATGGCCACCGGAAAGACCCGGCCCGAGCTGCCGGTGAACACCTCCTGCCCCAGCCCGCGTGCCCAGGCCATCACCTGTTCCGGCCCGAAGGCTTCCAGCATCGGGTGCAGCCACGGGGGGAAGCGGGCCAGGATCGCGTCCAAGGGTTCGTCCTTGGTCAGGTTCAGGCCCGACTTGCCCGCCATCAGGAACTTCCGCGCGACCGAAGGTTTCTGGTCGGTCACGACCACCCGCATCCCGCCACGGGCCATCTCCTCGGCGGCCATCAGGCCCGCCGGTCCGGCCCCGATCACCACCGCGTCGGTCATGGCACCAGCCGTTCCAGCAGCGCGTCGTGCAGGCCGGGCGCCGCGGCCAGAATGCCCGCCGCCCAGGGCTGCGGGCGGTTGAACACCAGCGCGGCGCCGTGCCGGTCGGTCACGGTGGCCCCGGCCCGCCGCGCGATAAGGTCGCCGGCGGCAATGTCCCATTCGAAGCTGTCGCGCAAGGACAGCATGCCGTCATGCCGCCCTTCGGCCACAAGGCACATGCGGAACGCGATGGAGGAGCGGAAGCTGCGCTTCAACTCCGGCACGCCGCCGGGCCAG
This sequence comes from Falsirhodobacter sp. 1013, assembly GCF_051195255.1. Lineage (NCBI taxonomy): Bacteria > Pseudomonadati > Pseudomonadota > Alphaproteobacteria > Rhodobacterales > Paracoccaceae > Falsirhodobacter > Falsirhodobacter sp. 1013. The sequence goes on from NZ_JBNJLK010000001.1 coordinate 394,498, forward strand.
TGTTCCGGCAACAGGTTCGCGCGCGTGGCCAGAAGCGAGGCATCCTTGATCCCCGTGCGGCCGCTGGCCTGGATCGGCTGACCGTCGCGGATCGCACCGGTGGCGTCGGCGGCGTACATCCGGTCCAGCGCGGGCAGATAAACGGCGGCGGCGACGATCTCCCCCCGCTCGGCCACGGCAAGGGACACGGCGAACGTGTCCTCCCCGGCGATAAAGGAACGGGTGCCGTCGATCGGATCGACGATGAAGACGCGGTCGGCCGTCAGGCGCGTGGGATCGTCGGCACTTTCCTCGGACAGCCAGCCGTAATCAGGGCGCGCGCCGCGCAGGATCCGCTCCAGCGCGGCGTTGACGGCCAGATCCGCCTCGGTCACGGGACCAAGGTCGCCCGATTTTTCCCAGACCTGCGGATCGCGCTTCCAGAAGGTCAGCGCGATGTGCCCGCCTTCGCGGGCGGCGCGGATCAGAAGATCACGATCCGGCAAGGGTCAGACCCTCGACCAGAAGGCTGGGCACCCGGGTGGACAGGTGCATCCGCGCGTCGTTGGCCGGGGTGATCCGCATCAGCATCTCGCGCAGGTTGCCTGCGATGGTCAGTTCGTTGACCGGATAGGTGATCTGGCCATTCTCCACCCAGAAGCCCGACGCGCCGCGCGAATAATCCCCCGTGGTGCCGTTGATCGACGCCCCGATCATGGAGGTGATCAGAAGCCCGGTGCCCATCTGGGCGATCAGTTCGGCCCGTGTGGCCGTCCCCTGCGTCAGATCGATGTTGGAAGACGCGGGCGACGGTGGCGCCGTCGGCCCGCGCGAGGCCGACGCCGTGCTGTTCATGCCCAGCTTGCGAGCCGTCGCCAGATCCAGCGTCCAGCCGTTCAACACGCCATCCGTCACGATCTCTCTCCGGCGCGAGGCCAGACCTTCCGCATCGAACGGACGGGAGGCAGAGGTGCGCGGGCGCAGCTGATCCTCGATCACCGACAGGCCCTTCGGCAGCACCTGTTCGCCCAGGCGGTCGCGCAGCCAGCCCGCGCCCCGCGCGACGCTGGCCCCGTTCACCGCCTGCAGCAGATGCCCGATCAGCCCCGCCGCGACGCGTTCGTCGAACAGCACCGGATAGGCTCCGGTTTTTGGACGCCGCGCCCCAATCCGTTCCAGCGCGCGTTCGGCGGCCAGATCCCCCACGCCGCGGGGGCTGGGCAGATCGCTTTGGAAGATGCGGGATTCGCCGGCCCAGTCCCGCTCCATCCCGAGTCCCTCACCCGTGAAGGCCACAGCCGAGACGGAGCGCGAGGTGCGGGCATAGCCGCCCGAAAATCCGTTGGTTCCCGCCAAATGCACCGCCCGCCGGCTGTAGGAGGCGGAGGCTTCCACCTGCACGACGCCCGTCCGGGCCATGGCGGCGGCCTCCACCTCGCGAGCGTCTTCCTCCAGATCCGACGGCAAGGGTTCGGGCGTAGCATCCGCCAGTTGCAGCGCGGCCAGATCCCAGTCGCGTGACAGTTGCGACGGATCGGCCAGACCGGCATGGGGATCTTCCGGTGCCTCGTGCGCCATGGCGACGGCACGCTCGGCGGCCATGGCAAAGCTGGCATCCGACAGGTCCGACACGGACACGCAGGCCTGGCGCTGGCCGACCAGCACCCGCAGGCCGACCTCCACCGCTTCGGACCGTTCGGCCTGTTCCAGCTTGCCGCCCCGGATGTCGATGCCGGTCGCGCTCTGGTCAATGGCCACCGCGTCGGCGGCCCCCGCCCCGGCGCGTTTTGCCGCCTCCAGCAGACGGGTGGTGAGGGTTTCCAGCATGTCGGTCATCGGCGGCTCCTTTGCAGGCGGAGGTAATGCCTCCCCCCGCGATGGGCAAGCTATTGCAGCGGGATGCCGTTCACGCTGAGGCCATTGCCGAACTGGATGGCCGAGGTGATCGTGTCCTCCTGCCCCGGAACCGCGCGGCCAAAGGCCCCCAGGGACATGCGGGCCGCCATCTCCTGCTCGGCCGGAAGGATGCCGCCGGCCACCAGCCGGTCGAGCAGGCCATTGCCGCCGCGCAGGGTCAGATCGACTCGCCCGCGGCCCAGTCCGGCCGTGGGGCCCACGGCGTCGGGGGTGGGCGTCATCTGGCCCTGCCCCGTCAGTTCCGCCCCGGCGGCCAGCACGCGCAGGTTTTCCAGCGTCACCACGGGCGTTTCCCCTTCCGTCCCGTGCAGGGACAGCGACAGCTGCGCCGGATCGCGCGGAAGGGCGCCCTTCGGGTCGAACTGCTTCCACGTCTCGTCCGAAGCGGTGACGTCGCGCAGGTCCAGCATCATGCTGAACGGGCCCGTGCGCTCGGGCTGGGTCGGCAGCGTGACGCTTTGCCGGGCGCCGGCCATCTGCAGGTCCATCGGGAAGGGCATCTGCGTTCCGCTCAGCCGCAGGGTGGCGTTTTCCACGTCGCTGTCGCTGGTCATGTCCTCTCCGCGCAGGTCGATGTTCGTCGTGCCGGCGCCGGTTTCCCCTTCGGCCAGAAGGGTCTTGGGCCCCGCCATGTCCAGCCGGTAGGTGGAGGTGACATAGGCGAAGCCGATCTGCCCCAGGAACCCGATGGACTGGGGGGCGACGTTCGTCTTGCCCGCCAGGGTGATCGCCACGTCCTGCATCTTCGTGTCGAAGGACGCGCGCTGTTCGGGGTCGGAAAACTTGACCATCATGTCCACGTCCGAGGCGCGGGTGACGGAGTCCACCTCTTCGTTCCCTTCCCAGTAGCCTTCAAGGCCCTGCATCGTCACAGTCATGGTCATCGGGATCGCCGTGCCGTCGGACTTCTTCACGTCGTTCATGGCGACGACGACGCGGTCGGCGGTCAGGTCGTTGCGGATGTTCGACGGATCGCCCGAGGCGATGACGCGCAGGTTTTCCTGCGACTGCACCACCTGCGAGGTGACGGATTCAGGCGCCGGTTCGCCTTCCACCGCCGGGGGGGTCGACACGACGGTCATGGGAAAGCGTTCGGACATGGTGACCAGAACCGTGCCGTCGCCCTGATCGGCCAGCGTGATGCGGTCGATGGTGCCTGCCAGATGGTTGCCCTCCTTGTCCTGTACCACCTTCACGCCCGACACGATCAGGCTGTCGCCCTGACGTTCCGTCCGGTCCGCCGTCATCTGCTGATCCCAGCTTTTCGCAAGCGCCTGCCAGTTGTCCCACACCTCCTCTGGCGTGACGGCGGCCGTCGCGGCCGAAGCGATGCACAGCGCCACGAGGCTGGCCCCTGCCAGACGAATCGGTTTCATGCGTTGACCTTCCCTTGAAAAGCGGTTCGCCTGAGTGTTGGGCGGCGTGCCGCAAGGGTCAAGTCATCGGAAGGGAATAAACATGCAGGGCAAGGTCGTGGCGATCACCGGCGCGGGGCGCGGGATCGGGCTGGAAGCGGCGCGCCGGTTTGCGGCGGCGGGCGCGCGTGTCGTCATGCTGGGCCGGGACGAGGAGGCGATGCAGCGCCACGCGCCGGAAGGGACGACCGCCCTGCGCTGCGACGTGTCCCTGTGGCCCGAGGTGGAAGGCGCCGTGGCCCGCATCGCGGCCCTGCACGGGCGGCTGGACGTCCTGATCAACAACGCCGGCGTGATCGATCCCATCGGCGATCTGGCGCAGGCGGATCCGGTCGAATGGGGCCGAGCGGTCGACGTGAACCTGAAGGGCGTGTTCCACGGCTTGCGCGCGGCGATCCCGGTGATGCGGGCGCAGGGGGGCGGAACCATCGTCACCGTCAGCTCCGGCGCGGCCCATCGCCCCCTGGAGGGGTGGAGCGCCTATTGCGCGTCCAAGGCCGGAGCCGCGATGCTCACACGCTCCGCGCATCTGGAGGAAGCGGCCCATGGGTTGCGGATCATGGGGCTGTCGCCCGGCACGGTGGCCACCGACATGCAGCGGCGCATCAAGGCGAGCGGCGTGAACGCAGTCAGCCAGATCGACTTCGCCGATCACATCCCCGCCGACTGGCCGGCGCGCGCCCTGTTGTGGATGTGCGGGCCAGAGGGGGATGCCCATCTGGGCGAGGAAATCTCGTTGCGCGACGAAGGCATCCGCCGCGCCATCGACCTGATGTGAAAAAGGGGGCCTTTCGGCCCCCTTTCCTTATTTCTTCTTCGGCGGAGTGAAGCGCTTCGACGTGTCGCTGGCGCTGCGCGGGGCTTGTGCCTTGAAGCCAGTGGACCGGCCGGCGGGCTTGTCGCCATGACTCTTGAAGCCGGCGGCGCGCGGCTTGCCGTCCGGCTTGCCGCCATGGGACTTGAAGCCCGCCGAACGCGGTTTCGCGTCACCGTCCTTCTTGAACCCGGCCGCACGCGGACGGGGGGTGTCCTCGCGCTGGGCGCGGTCCTCGGGGGACCAGCGGGCCTTCTTTTCGCGCGGCGCGTCGGCGGCGGCGCGGGGTGCACCCTCATCCTCGACAAAGCGCGAGGGCTTCGGCGCGTAGGCGGGCTTTTCACGGGCCGGACGCTCGTCCCGAGCCGGACGCTCCTCGCGGGCGGGGCGTTCGAAACGGGGCGCACGCTCTTCACGCGGGGCACGATCCTCGCGCGGGGCACGGGGGGCGCGATCCTCGCGGAACGGACGCTCCGGACGGGCCTCGCGGCGCGGACGCTCAGGGCGGTCCAGCGACGGCTCGCCGTCCATCTTCACCATGTCGATGCCGTCTTCCACCGTCAGCCGGTCGCCGAAGCGCGAGGCGGAGGCCTTGGCGATCTGCACGAAGGTCCGGTCCTGCTGGATGCGGATCGCGCCGATCTCGTTCTTGGTGATGTTGCCGGCCTCGCACAGCTTGGGCAGCAGCCAGCGCGCTTCGGCGCGGCCCGTGTGGCCCACCGTCAGCGTGTACCAGACCGAATCGCCGAATTCGCCACGCGGACGGGCTTCGGCCTTGCCGGCGGCCGGCACCGACACGTCCGTCAGAACCTCGGGGGCCGAGCGGCCTTCGCGCCACAGGCGGATGAACGCGGCGGCCACGCCTTCGGCGCCGAAACGCTCGATCAGCGCGCCGGCCAGCGCGGCTTCGTCACCGGCATCCTTGGACAGCGCGGGATGGTTGACGATGCGTTCGTCATCCTTGGCCTGCACGTCGTCGGCCGACGGGGGGTTGCCCCATTCCGCCACCAGCTTGGCGCCCTGCAGCAGGCGTTGCGCCTTGCGCAACTCGGCCTGCGGCACGATCAGCGCCGACACGCCCTTGGAGCCCGCGCGGCCCGTCCGGCCCGAACGGTGCAGCAGCGTTTCGGAGTTGGAGGGCAGATCGGCGTGGATCACCAGCTCCAGGCCCGGAAGGTCGATCCCGCGTGCGGCCACGTCCGTCGCGATGCAGACGTTGGCACGCCCGTCCCGCAGGGATTGCAGGGCATGCGTCCGTTCTTGCTGCGACAACTCACCCGACAGCGCCACGACCTTGAAGCCGCGATTGCCCATGCGGGCCATCAGGTTGTTCACGTTCGCCCGCGTCTTGCAGAAGACGATGGCCGTCTGCGCCTCGTGGAAGCGCAGGGTGTTGAAGATCGCGTTTTCCTTGTCACGCGACACGACCGAATAGGCGCGGTATTCGATGTCGACGTGCTGCTTGGCCTCGCCACCCGCCTGGATGCGCAGGGCGTCGTTCTGGAAATCTTCGGCCAACGCCGCGATCTCTTTCGGCACGGTGGCCGAGAACATGAGCGTGCGGCGGTCTTCCGGCGCGGCCTGCAGGATGAATTCCAGATCGTCGCGGAAGCCCAGATCCAGCATCTCGTCGGCTTCGTCCAGAACGGCGGCGCGCAGGCCCGACAGGTCCAGCGACCCGCGTTCGATATGGTCGCGCAGACGGCCGGGGGTGCCGACGACGATGTGGGCGCCCCGGTCCAGCGTGCGCTTTTCAGTGCGGTAATCCATGCCGCCCACGCAGGTGGCGATCACGGCACCGGCTTCGGCGTACAGCCATTCCAGTTCGCGGGCGACCTGCAGGGCCAGTTCACGGGTAGGGGCGATGGCCAGGGCCAGCGGCACGTCGGCGAACAGCAGCCGGTCGGCGCCGTTCAGGATTTCCGGCGCGATGGCCAGACCGAAGGCCACGGTCTTGCCCGAACCCGTCTGCGCCGACACCAGCGCGTCGCGACCGGCCATCTCGGGGGCCAGAACGGCTTCCTGAACCTTGGTCAGGTTCGCATAGCCTTTTGCTTCCAGAGCCGCGGCCAACGGCCCGGCGATCTGTGTCATTTCCGTCATGATTCTTTTCCAAAGGGGGCGGCCTGAACCGCCGGTTCACCGGCCTGCCATCCCCTTGGCGGTGGCCCAATTCCACCGCGTCGGACCTTTGGCCGAAGGCGGGTCTCTAACCGCTCCGTTCAGGATTGTATAGGGGCGATATGTGTATGCCGTTGCACACAATCTTGAACCCGCCCCCCTGACGCGCTACGGTCCCCCAAAGGCCAGCACCCCAGGAGGCATCATGGCGCAGCGACTTCACCTCGTCTTTGGCGGCGAACTCGTCTCCCCTTCGAAGAACGTCTTCCGGGACGTGAAGGACATCGACATCGTCGGCATGTTCCCCGACTACGATTCGGCCTTCCTTGCGTGGAAGGGCGCGGCGCAGCGCACGGTGGACGACGCGCATGTCCGCTATTATATCGCGCACATTCACCGGCTGCGCGACGAAGCGCAACCAGCCTCGCCCACCGAAGAACTGGGCGCCTGACACGATCCGGAGCCTATGGCGCACTCGCTCGGCCTCACGCTGTACACGCTCGCGTCGCGACGCGAGGCCGCGCCCCAGACCCGCCCGCCGCGCCCCGGCGGGCCGTTGGTGTGGCTACACGCCCCGGATCCCGACAACGCACGAACCATCGCCGAACTGGCGCGCCGGGTGGAAGAGGAGCTGGGGCATTTCGTTCTTCTGACCGGCGCCCCGCCCGTCGGCCCCACCACCGCCCTGCACACCCCGCTGGGCGAGGATACCCCCGCCGAGGCGGCCAGCTTTCTGGAGCATTTCCGCCCCGACCTTGCCGTGTTCGCGGGGGCGGAGGTGCGGCCTGCCTTGGTCGCGGCGCTGCAGGAACGCGGCACACCCATGATGATGGTGGAAGCCGGGCTTCCCCATCTGCCGGACGGCCGCCGTCGCTGGCCGGGATTGCTGCGCGGCACGCTTCACGCCTTTACCCATATCCTGACGCTGGACGAACCGGCGGCCCGCGCCTTCCGGCGGCTGGGCGCGGCGCAGGTGAAGGTCGCCGGCCGAATGGAAGAGCCGCATCTGGTCCTGCCCTGCACCGAGGCGGAACGGGCAGAGATCACGCGCGCCATTGCCGGCCGCCCCGTCTGGCTGGCGGCCGCCCTGCCCGAGGCGGAGGAGGACGCGATCATCGCGGCGCATCATTCGGCCCTGCACCTGTCGCACCGGCTTTTGCTGATCGTGGTGCCGGAAAATCCCGACCGCGCCTCGGGTTTGGCCCATAAGATGGAAGATGCGGGCCTTGCCTGCGCCGCCCGCTGCGACGAGGACGAGATCCTGCCGGAAACCGAGGTCTACATGGCCGACAATCCCGACGAGTTCGGGCTCTGGTACCGGCTGGCCCCCATCTGCTATCTGGGCGGCAGCCTGACCGGTGGTGCGATCCGCGATCCGCTGGAAGGGGCGGGCCTCGGCTCCGCCCTCATCCACGGGCCGAAGACGGGGATCTACGGGGCGACGTTCCAGCGCCTGATGTCTCGCAAGGCGACACGCCCCATCGCCCACCCGAAAGCGCTGTCGGAGGCCTTGGCGGACCTTCTGTCGCCCGAACGCGTGGCCAAGCTGGCCGGTGAGGCGTGGGACGTCGCCTCGGACGGGAGCGAGGTGACGGACCGGGTGCTGGCGCTGATCGAACGCATGATGGACGAACGCTGATGCGCACCCCCGGTTTCTGGTTCACCCCGCCGGACCGCCCCGCCCCGCCCGCCCGGCTGCTGGCGCCGCTGGGATGGCTGTACGGGCGGGCCACGGCGCGACGGGTGGCGCAACCGGGCTGGCGCGCCCCCGTGCCGGTGATCTGCGTCGGCAACCTGAACGCGGGCGGCACCGGCAAGACCCCCACCGCCATCGCGATCCTTCAGATGCTGGCGGCACGCGGCGTGGCCGCGCATGTCGTGTCGCGCGGCCATGGGGGGCGGCTGGAAGGCCCCGTGCGCGTGGCAGGGCAGTCCGCCGATCTGGTGGGGGATGAACCGCTGCTGCTGGCCGCCTTTGCACCCACCTGGGTCGCCAAGGACCGCGCGGCCGGTGTGCGGGCGGCGGCGGAAGCAGGGGCAGAGGTGGTCCTCCTGGATGACGGGTTCCAGAACCCTTCGGTCCAGAAGGACCTGTCCATCGTGGTGGTGGACGCCGCACGGGGCTTCGGGAACGGCCGCTGCCTTCCCGCGGGCCCCTTGCGCGAACCCGTGGCGGCCGGTCTGGCCCGGGCCGACCTGCTGCTGTCCATCGGCGACGCGCCCTTCGCTCCGCCCCCTGCCCCCCCGCACCTGACCGCGCGGTTGGAGCCTTTGCCCACCGGCATGGACTGGCAAGACGCCCGCGTCTTCGCCTTTGCCGGCATCGGCCATCCCGAAAAGTTCTTCGCCACGCTGCGCGCCCTAGGGGCTGACATCGCCGGCACCCGTGCCCTGGCCGATCACCAGCCGCTGACACCGGCCGTCCTGTCGCGCCTTCAGGCCGAGGCGGTGGCCCTGAACGCGCAACTGGTCACAACGGAAAAGGACGCGGTGCGCCTGCCCGCGTCCTTCCGGCCGAATGTCCTGACCCTGCCCGTGCGGCTGGTCTTCGACGATGCCGCGCCACTGGACGCGGCGCTGGACCGGCTTATCCGTTCAGCTCGCCGTCGATGATCTTCTTCAGATCGTCATAGCTCATGTTCGAATGCTTCGTGCCGTTGACGAAGATCGTGGGCGTGCCTTCCACCCCATCCTTCTTCACGTTCGCCTCGTAGGTGTCGACAAGGGCCTGCGCCATGGCGCCGTCCTGCATGCACTGGTCCAGCGCCGCGTCGTCCATGCCCGCCTGACGGCCGATCTTCTTCAGGTTCTGCACCACGACTGCCGGATCACTGGACGCCGCCCAGTCGCGCTGGGTGTCGTACAGGATGTCGGCGATGCCGAAATAGCGCATCTCTCCGCCGCAGCGGGCCATCATGGCAGCCCACAGGCCGTACCGGTCGAAATACACCTCGCGGAAGGTGAACTGCACCTTGCCGGTGTCGATGTAGTCGGCCTTCAGCTTGTCCATGACATTGGCGTGGAAGTCCGCGCAATGCGGGCAGGTGTACGAGCCGTATTCGATGACCTGCACCGGCGCGTCCTTCTGGCCCATCGTCATGTCCGCGATCACCGGGGCCGGTGCCTCGGTCGTGGCGGGTGCCGGGGTGGCGGTTTGCGCCGTCGCCGCCGTGCCGAATGCGCCGAAAGCGGCGATCAGCGCCAGCGTTGCAAAGCCGTTCTTCATCGTCATCTGCCTTTCTTCGTCGACGCTGATCGCGTCAGGTAATTGCGTGTGAGGTTTTCCAGCGCCGCGCGCAAGCCGTCGTCGGCCACACCCGTTGTGCGTTGGCGCGCCTCCGCCTCGATCACGGGATCGGGGGGCGCGGGCGCCTTGGGCGGGGTCATGAAATCAGCCTCCCCGCCCGCAAAGCCGGTGGGCGCGGTCTGCGTCAGGTGCACGCGCGAGATGGCGGCATAGCCGTAGCAGGCGTTCACCTTCTCGATCAGGCGGGGCTTATGCATCTCCACCATCGGGGCGTGGGCGGACCGGACCAGAAGGGTCAGCGTCGCCCCGAACCCGTCGCGGGGATAGGACATCTTCACCGGCCGCGTCATGCGGGCCAGATCGTCGCCCACGATCTCGGCCCAGCCGGTCAGCAGGCGGGTGACGGCAAAGCCGCGCGATTCCCCGGCGCTGCGGATGCGGTCGCGCAGCAGGCTCGACGCCGGCTCGAACCCGCGAAAGCGGCGCTTGGTGGGGGGGGTGGGCGGCGGCATCTGGTTCCTTGCGCTGATCGTGCATATCTTGCGGCAGGCGCGCGCCCTGCGCCAGAAGAATGCCCCGAAGGACGCCATAAATATTGCGTGACGACACCCTCAGCCAGACCCTGCTGGACTGGTACGACCGCCACGGCCGCGAACTGCCCTGGCGCGCCCCGCCCGGCGCGTTGCTGGCCGGCCAGACCCTTGACCCCTATCGCATCTGGCTGTCCGAGGTGATGTGCCAGCAGACGACCGTGGCCGCCGTGAAGGGATATTTCCAGCGGTTCACCGAACGCTGGCCGACCGTTGCCGATCTGGCCGCCGCCCCGGACGCGGAGGTGATGGCCGAATGGGCGGGCCTTGGCTATTATGCCCGGGCCCGCAACCTTCTGAAATGCGCGCGCGAGGTGGTGACCCGCCACGGCGGCCGCTTCCCCGGCAGCAAGGCCGAACTGCTGGCCTTGCCCGGCATCGGACCTTACACCGCCGCGGCCATCGCCTCCATCGCGTTCGACGAACAGGCGACAGTGGTCGATGGCAACGTGGAACGGGTGATCACCCGCCTGCGCAAGCTGGAAACCCCGCTGCCCGCCGCCCGTCCCGAGATCGCGCGGCTGGCCGAGGCGATTACGCCTGCGCACCGCCCCGGCGATTACGCGCAGGCGATCATGGATCTGGGTGCGACCATCTGCACCCCGCGCAATCCGGCCTGCGGCATCTGCCCGTGGATGGAGCCGTGCGCCGCGCGAGCCGAAGGCATCCAGACCACCCTGCCCCGCAAGCTGCCGAAAACCGCGAAGCCCGTGCGCGAAGGCACCGTCTGGCTGGCCCGCCGCGCCGACGGGCTGTGGCTGGTGGAGGATCGGCCCGACAAGGGCCTTCTGGGCGGCATGTGGGGCTGGCCCGGATCGCCGTGGGACGGCGGTGGCGGAACCGAACCCCTGCGCGCCGACTGGCAACCGGCCGGAGAGGTGCGCCACACCTTCAGCCATTTCCACCTGATCCTGACCGTCCTGACGGCGACGGTCCCACAGGGCGCCAACCCGGAACGGGGCAGCTTCCGCCTCCTGAAGGGACGCGAATTGCCCACCGTCATGCGAAAGGCATTCGATCTGGCCGCGCCGGGAACCGTCTGAAACGATCTGGCGTTCCCCGCGCATGGCCGAGCATGAACAAGACCTTCAGGATATCGTCGCGCGCCTGCGCGATCTGGGCGATGAGCGGGACGAGGTTTCCGTTCACGACATCCGCGACACGATGGGGCAACGAAGCTACGGCCCCTTCCTGGCCGTCCCCGCCCTGATCGAGCTGAGCCCGATCGGCGGCATTCCCGGCCTGCCCACGGTGATCGCGCTGATCATCGCCATCATTTCGGCGCAACTCGCCTTCGGGCGAAAGCACCTGTGGCTTCCCGGCTTTCTCGACAACCGCAAGATCGGTGGGGACAAGCTGAAGAAGGGGATGGAGTGGATCGACAAGCCCGCCGGCTGGCTGGACCGCCTGCTGCGCCCGCGCCTGCAGAAGATCGCGGGAGGGGCCGGGCTGCGGGTCGTGGCGGTGCTGTGCATCCTTTTGTGCTGCACCGTGCCGCCGTTGGAACTGCTGCCCTTCGCCTCGTCCATCCCGATGGGGGCAATCGCGCTGATGGGGCTGGGCCTGATGGCGCGCGACGGGCTGGTGATCCTGATCGCGGCCATCCTGTCCACGGGCAGCTTCTGGTTCATCTTCGAGGTGATCAACGGCAAGGCATGAAAAAACCCTGCCGTCGAAACGGCAGGGCAAGTCGCATCGCGCAGGCAGCGCCGCGATGCGGGCAACGTCCTTCGGATCAGACCATTTCGGCCCGGATCTGCTGGCGCAGGGTGTCGATGGGGATCAGCTTGCCTTCGCGCTGGATGTGCCAATAGGTCCAGCCGTTGCAGGACGGCGCGCCTTCCAGCCTTGCGCCCACCTGATGGATGGAGCCCTTCACGTCGGCAAAGGCCAGCGTGCCGTCCGCGCGCACCTTGGCGCTGTGGCGGTTGCCGACCGAATAGAGATTCTCGCCCGGGCGCAGCATGCCGCGTTCCACCAGCGTGCCGAAGGGCACCCGCGGTTCGGCGCGCTTGGACCCCGTCACCTCCAGCGCCGCCGCGTCCAGCACCCGCACGCGGGAAATGCGCTCGGCCGCGATGGCGCGATAGGCCTCCTCACGCTCGATCCCGATGAAGTTGCGGCCCAGCATCTTGGCCACGGCGCCCGTGGTGCCCGTGCCGAAGAACGGGTCCAGCACGACATCGCCGGGATTGGTCGTGGCCAAGAGCACGCGGTGCAGCAGAGATTCCGGCTTTTGCGTCGGATGCGCCTTGTCGCCGTTGGCGTCCTTCAGGCGTTCGTGCCCGGTGCAGATCGGCAAGGTCCAGTCGGAACGCATCTGAAGATCGTCGTTCGACGCCTTCATCGCTTCGTAGTTGAAGGTGTATTTCGACTTTTCCGACTTCGACGCCCAGATCAGCGTTTCATGCGCGTTGGTCAGCCGCTTGCCGCGAAAGTTCGGCATCGGGTTCGACTTGCGCCAGATCACGTCGTTCAGCATCCAGAACCCCTGGTCCTGCAACGCCGCACCCACACGGAAGATGTTGTGATAGCTGCCGATGACCCAGATGGCCCCGTTCGGCTTCAGGATGCGGCGCGCGGCCGCCAGCCAGGCCCGCGTGAACGTGTCATAGGCCTGGAAAGAGGCGAACTGGTCCCAGGCGTCGTCCACGGCGTCGACCCGGCTGTTGTCCGGGCGGTGCAACTCGCCCTTCAGCTGAAGGTTGTAGGGCGGATCGGCGAAGATCAGATCGACGCTCGATTCGGGAAGGGCGTTCATCGCCTCCACGCAGTCCCCCGAAAGAATATCGTTCAGGGGCAGCGATTTCGCCGCCTTGACCCCGGTCTTTGCCATGTATCCGCCTCAATGCTTCCCGGCTTTGCGCCGTGGTCTTGTGGATAAAACATGGGACAGAATTGGGGGTAAGGTCAATTCTATTAATGAATCAAGAGGTTAAGATTTCCACTTGATACAAGATATTGTGGATGGTTTTGAACGAACGTCTATGGTGCGGAGTTATCCCCAGATCTTGCAGCGCGGCCTGATGCTGAGCCGTGCCATAGCCCGCGTTCCGCTCCCACCCGTAGCCCGGATGCGCCTGCGCCAATTCGCACATGATCCGGTCCCGTTCCACCTTGGCCACGATCGACGCAGCGGCGATGGACAGGGACCGCGCGTCGCCCTTCACCAGCGGCACGCAATGGCAAGCCAGATCCCGCACCTTCAGGTTGCCGTCCACCAGCACGCAATCGGCGATCCGCGCCAGCCCCGCCACCGCCCGCCGCATCGCCAGATGGCTGGCCCACAGGATGTTGAGGCTGTCGATCTCCTCCACACTGGCATGGGCGATGCACACCTCGGCCACGGCATGGATCTCGGCGGCCAGCGCCTCGCGCCGCGCGGCCGTCAGCTTCTTGGAATCGTTCAGGCCCGCGGGAATGCGGTCGGGGTGCAGGCAGACGGCGGCGGCCGTGACGGGGCCGGCCAGCGGGCCGCGGCCCACCTCGTCCACGCCGGCGATGCACAGGAAGCCGCGGGTGCGGGCGTCGTCCTCGTGCCGGAAATCAGGCGCGGGCGGGAAATCGGGAAGCTCGTTCATGGCGGCTCCCATAACGTCCTGTCATGCCCCTGTCACGCCCCACGGGCAAAACGCTTGCACGTGGAAAGGGGGGGCCATATGTACGCGCCTCACTTTCCCTTTGGTCCTGCGGGGGGCGCGCCATGATCCAGACACCCTACTACCTGATCGACAAGGCTGCGGTCCTGCGCAACATGCAGATCGTGGAACGCCTGTGCGAGGCGTCGGGCGCGAAGGCCCTGCTGGCGCTGAAATGCTTCGCCACCTGGCCCGTCTTCGACGTGATGCAGCCCCACATGGCGGGCACCACCTCCTCCAGCCTGTTCGAACTGCGGCTGGGACGCGAAAAGTTCGGCAAGGAAACCCACGCCTATTCCGTCGCCTGGGGCGAGGACGAGATCGACGAGGCCGTGAGCTACGCCGACAAGATCATCTTCAACACCATCGGCCAGCTGGAGCGGTTCGAGGACCGTGCGGCAGGGATCGAGCGTGGTCTGCGCCTGAACCCCGGCATCTCCACCTCCGGCTTCGATCTGGCGGATCCGGCGCGGAAGTTCAGCCGGCTGGGCGAATGGGATGCGGAGAAGATCACGGCCGTGATCGACCGCATCTCGGGCTTCATGATCCATTACAACTGCGAGAACGGGGATTTCGACCTGTTCGACCGCCAGCTGTCGGACATCGAAACCCGCTTCGGAAACCTTCTGGAACAGGTGAAATGGGTCAGCCTGGGCGGCGGCATCCACTTCACCGGCGCAGGCTACCCGCTGGACAAGCTGGCCACGCGCCTGAAGGCGTTTTCGCAACGCTTCGGCGTGCAGGTCTATCTGGAGCCGGGCGAGGCGTCGATCACCAACACCGCGAGCCTCGAGGTGACGGTTCTCGACATCCTCGACAACGGCAAGAAGCTGGCGATCGTCGACAGCTCGGTCGAGGCGCACATGCTGGACCTGCTGATCTACCGCATTCCGGGCAAGATGCTGACCTCGGGACCCCATGAATACCAGGTGGCGGGCAAGTCCTGCCTGGCCGGCGACATCTATGGCGATTTCGTCTTCCCCGCGCCGCTGAAGGTGGGCGACCGACTGTCGATCGCGGACGCGGCGGGCTACACCATGGTGAAGAAGAACTGGTTCAACGGCGTGAAGATGCCAAGCATCGTCGTGCGTGAACTGGATGGCACGGAACGTGTCGTCCGCGAATTCGGCTATGCCGATTACGAGAGCAGCCTCGGCTGACCTCCCTCCCCCCGTCAGCCACTGGCTGGCACCTTCCCTCTGTCCTTAAAGGAGACGGTTCGAAGTGAAGCGAAACGTGTTGATCATCGGCGCCGGCGGCGTCGCGCAAGTGGTGGCGCACAAGTGCGCGCAGAACAACGACCGGCTGGGCGATTTGCACATCGCCTCGCGCACGGTCGCGAAATGCGAGGCCATCCTTGCGTCGGTCAACGAAAAGGGATCGATGAAGACCCCCGGCGTGTTCAAGGCCCATGCCGTGGACGCGATGAATTCCGACGCGGTCGCCGCGCTGATCCGCGACACCGGCGCGCAGATCGTGATCAACGTCGGATCGGCCTTCGTGAACATGACCGTGCTGGAAGCCTGCATCCAGACCGGCACCGCCTATCTGGACACGGCCATCCACGAGGATCCGGCCAAGATCTGCGAGATCCCGCCGTGGTACGGCAACTACGAATGGAAGCGGCGCGCGCGCTGCGCCGAGGCGGGCGTCACGGCCATCCTGGGCGTGGGCTTCGATCCGGGCGTGGTCAACGCCTATGCACGGCTGGCGGCGGACCAGATGGACACGGTCACGTCCATCGACATCGTGGACATCAACGCAGGCTCGCACGGGCGCTGGTTTTCCACCAACTTCGATCCGGAGATCAACTTCCGTGAATTCACCGGCACCGTCTACAGCTGGCAGAAGGGCGCATGGCAGGAAAACGCCATGTTCGAGGTGGGACAGGAGTTCGACCTGCCCGTCGTCGGCAAGCAGAAGGCCTACATGACCGGCCATGACGAGGTGCATTCGCTGTCCGCGAACTATCCGGGGGCCGATGTGCGCTTCTGGATGGGCTTTGGCGATCACTACATCAACGTGTTCACCGTGCTGAACAAGCTGGGCCTTCTGTCCGAAAAGCCCGTGACCACGGCCGAGGGGCTGGAAGTCATCCCGCTGAAGGTGGTGAAGGCCGTGCTGCCCGATCCCGCAAGCCTTGCCCCCGACTATGTCGGCAAGACCTGCATCGGCGACATCGTGAAGGGCACGAAGGACGGCAAGGACGTCGAGACGTTCATCTACAACGTCGCCGACCACAAGGACGCGTTCGAGGAAACGGGCAGCCAAGGCATCAGCTACACCGCCGGCGTACCGCCGGTGGCCGCAGCGCTCCTGCTGGCCGACGGCACCTGGGACGTGGCGAAGATGGTCAACGTGGAGGAACTGGACCCCAAGCCGTTCCTGGCCCTTCTGAACACCATGGGCCTGCCGACCCGCATCAAGGACGCGAACGGCGACCGCCCCTTCGAGGGGTGACGCAAGGGTACGCGTTTCCCCTCTGGAAACGCCGGGACAAACCCTTAAATAGGTCCTGTCGTGAAGGGTGAGCCAAGGCTTGCCCTTCCGTTCATTCCGGGGGAAAGATATTTGACCGAGTTGAACCACGCCCGCCCGCTATGGCTGTCCGGAGACAGCGAGACCGCGGCCCTGATCGCGGAGTTCGACTGGGCAAGCACCCCCCTTGGTCCCATCACGGACTGGTCGCAGGCGCTGCGGTCCGGCGTGGACACGATCGTGAACTCCCCCATCCCCAAGGTGATGCTGTGGGGCGCCGACCACCGGATGATCTACAACGACGCCTATCGCGAGATTTTGGGCGGCTACCACCCTGGCGCCCTTGGCGGACAGGTCGCGGTCGTGCTTTCCGAGGTGTGGGACTTCAACAGCCGCGTGCTGGACGCCGGCTTGCGCGGCCAGGCGCAAACCTATCGCAACCAGCCCATGTCCCTTCTGCGACACGGAGAGGTGGAGGAACTGGTCTTCGACCTGTTCTACACCCCCATCCGTGAAACGGATGGATCGGTCGGCGGCGTGCTGTGCACGGTGCTGGAAACAACCACCCTCGTCCAGACCCAGCGTGACCTGAAGCGCAGCAACGAACGGTTCGCGGCGGCGGTCGGCGCGGTTCACGGCGTTCTGTGGACCAACACGCCCGATGGGCGGATGGAAGGCGAACAGCCCGGCTGGGCCAAGCTGACGGGCCAAAGCCCGGCAGAATATCAAGGCCTTGGCTGGGCCGAAGCGGTTCACCCCGACGATCGCGGCGCCTCGGTCGCGACGTGGCAGGACGCGGTCGCGTCCAAGTCGACCTTCGTGCACGAACACCGCGTGCGGCGCGCCGACGGCACATGGTGCCATTTCGCAATCCGCGCCGTGCCGATCTTCGACGAACAGGGCGCCATTCGCGAATGGGTGGGCATCCACACCGACATCACCGCGCAGCGCCTGGCCGAAACCGCCCTTGTGCGCCATGCCGAGGATCTGCAACGCCAGATCCGTCACCGCGAACGGGCCGAGGAACAGCTTCGCACCCTGAACGAGACGCTGGAAGCGCGCATCATCGCCGCCGTGGACGAACGCCGTCAGGCGCAGGTGGCGCTGGCGCAGGCGCAGAAGATGGAAAGCATCGGCAAGCTGACCGGCGGCATTGCGCATGACTTCAACAATCTGTTGCAGGTCGTGTCGGGCAACCTCCAGCTTCTGGCGACCGACGTGATGAACAACGAGCGCGCCGAGCGCCGCGTGTCCAACGCCATGGCGGGCGTGGCGCGGGGGGCGAAGCTTGCCGCCCAGCTGCTGGCCTTCGGCCGCCGTCAGGCGCTGGAACCCCGGGTCGTTAACGTGACGCGATTCGTGCGCAACATGGATGACATGCTGCACCGCGCGCTGGGCGAAGGGATCGAGATCGAGACCATCGCCGGCGGCAGCCTGTGGAACACCTTCATCGACCCCACGCAGATCGAGAACGCGCTGCTGAACCTCGCCATCAATGCCCGAGACGCGATGGACGGTCAGGGCAAGCTGACGATCGAACTCGGCAATGCCAGCCTGGACGAAACCTATGCCCGTTCGCATGAGGAGGTGGAGGCCGGCCAATACGTGATGCTGGCCGTGACCGACACCGGCTGCGGCATGACGCCCGAGGTTCTGGCCCGCGTGTTCGAGCCCTTCTTCTCCACCAAGGGGGAAGGCAAGGGATCGGGTCTGGGCTTGTCGATGGTTTACGGCTTCGTCAAGCAGTCGGGCGGCCACATCAAGATCTATTCCGAAGTGGGCCACGGCACCACCATCCGCCTGTACCTGCCCCGCGCACTGGAAAGCGAGGATGTGGAGGTCGTGGCCGTCAACGAACCCGTCAAGGGCGGCACCGAAACCGTGCTTGTGGTGGAGGATGACGAGGATGTCCGCAACACCGTGGTCGAGCTGCTGACCGAGCTTGGCTACAGCGTGCTGCGGGCGGTGGACGCGCAATCGGGTCTGACCGTGATCGAAAGCGGCATCAAGATCGACCTTCTGTTCACCGACGTCGTCATGCCCGGCACGCTGAAAAGCCCGGAACTGGCCCGCAAGGCGAAGGAGCGTCTGCCCGACCTCGCGGTGCTGTTCACCTCGGGCTACACCGAAAACTCCATCGTGCATGGCGGACGTCTGGACGCGGGGGTGGAGCTGATCTCCAAGCCCTACACCCGCGAGGCGCTGGCCCGGAAGGTGCGCCACGTGCTGGCGAACGAGGCGCAACGCCGGAAGGGCGCCGCGCCCAAGGCCCCCGTGACGCCGCCCGCCGCCGCTCCGACTGCTGCCCGCACCCACGGGATCATGCTGGTGGAGGATGACGCCCTGATCCGGATGAGCACGGCGGACCTTCTGGAAGACATGGGCCACACCGTCTGCGCCGCCGCCAGCGCCGAGGAAGCGCTGATGATGCTGCAGGGCCGCACGGTGGAGGTTCTGGTCACCGACCTGAACCTGCCGCGCATGTCCGGCCTGCAACTGATCGAACAGGTTCTGGAGGCCCATCCGGACATGGCCATCGTGCTGGCCACCGGCGACAGCGCGATCGAGTGCAACCATGCCACGCGGCTGGAAAAGCCCTACGGTCAGGCGGAGCTGAGCGCGGCCATCGCCCAGGCGGTGGCACGGGTGCGGCAGGTGGCCCCTGTCCGCGGATAGCACCGCGATCAGGGTGCGCGTCACGCCCCGCGCGTCGCGCAACGAGGTGCGCCCGTCCGAAGAGGGCGGCCCGCTCCGGATCCTCGTGACCGCCGTGCCGGAAAACGGCAAGGCGACCGAGGCGGCCCGCAAGCTTCTGGCGCGGCATCTGGATGTCGCGCCGTCGCGCCTTGTGCTGGTGCAGGGCGCGCAAAGCCGCACCAAGACCTTCCGGCTGGACTGATCAGGCCCCGGAGGACAGCCGGTAGCCGACGCCCGGCTCGGTGAAGATCCAGCGGGGGTTGCCCGCGTCATCCCCCAGCTTGGCCCGCAACTGGCGGATATAGACGCGCAGATACTGGCTGTCCTCGGCATGGGCCGGGCCCCAGATCGCCTTCAGTATCATGTCCTGCGTGACAAGGCGGCCCGCATGGCTGGCCAGCAGCCACAGAAGGTCGAATTCCTTCCGCGTCAGGCGCAGGTCCTTGCCGTCCAGCGTGGCGCGGTGGTCGGTGCGGTCGATCTCCAGCCCATCGAGTATCAGCACGGCCGGGGCCACGGGCCGCGCCCGGTCGCGCAAAAGGCTTCGCAGGCGCGCCAGCAGTTCTCCGGTGGAAAAGGGCTTCGTCACGTAATCCTGCGCGCCCGCGTCCAGCGCCGCGATCTTGCCCGCATCCCCGTCCCGCACGGACAGGATCAGGACCGGCGTCTGCGTCCATTCGCGCACCGCCCGCAGCACCGTCAGCCCGTCGGCATCGGGCAGGCCAAGGTCGAGGATGATGACGTCCGGATCCTCGCGCGCGGCGCGGGCGATGCCTTCGCGGGCGGTGACGGCTTCGGTGACGGCATGGCCCTCCCCTTCCAGCGCGACGCGCAGGAAGCGGCGGATCGGGGCGTCGTCCTCCACGACAAGGATGCGGGCGCTCATGCAGGGCTCTCCGGACGGGTCAGGGGCAAGGTCATCTCGATCCGCGCGCCGTGGCCGTCGGGATGGGTGGCGCGGGCGTGGATCGTTCCGCCATGAGCCTCCACGATCCCCCGGCAGATCGCAAGGCCTAGCCCAGCGCCAGTGCCGCGGCCATCGCCCTGCCCCGCGCGCCAGAACATGTCGAAGACCTGATCCTCCGCCCCCGGTGGCAGGCCGGGGCCGTCATCCTCCACCCACAGGGTCACGCGGGGGCCGGACAGGCGGGCGCCGATGCGGATCGGCACGCCCGGCCCCGCATATTTCGCCGCGTTGTCCAGAAGGTTGACCAGAACCTGTTCCATCAGCACCGGGTCCACCTGTGCGGGGGCCAGATCGGCAGGGATGAACACGTCGATGGGCCGGCCCTTCAAAGACCGACGCAGGCGGTGCCGCGCCATGCCCGCCAGTTCGCGCAGGTCCGTCGGCACGGCGTTCGGCTTCAGCGCCCCGTGCCCCAGCCGCGTCATGTCCAGAAGGTTCTGGATGTAGCGGTCCAGCCGTTCCCCTTCCTCGCGCACGATGGACAGAAGGGCCGCGCGCGTGTCTTCGGTCAGGGACGGTTCCTCCAGCCCCTCCGCCGCGCCGAGGATGGAAACGAGGGGCGTGCGCAGGTCGTGGCTGACCGAGGAGAGGAGGGCCGAGCGCAGCCGCTCCGCCTCGGAGGTGACGCGGGTCTGGGCAAGGTCGTCCGACAGGCGGATGCGTTCCAGCGCCAGCGCCACCTGGTCGGTCAGCGCGTCCAGCAGACGGCGATCCGACGCCTGCGCGCTGCGCCCGTCGTCGAAAGCGATGCCCAACGTGCCGATGCGACGTTCACCCGCCGACAGGGGCAGGAACAGCCAGTCCGCCGCAGGAAGGGTGCCCGATCCGTGGCCCGCCGGTTCGCCGTGATCGAAGCACCAGCGGGCGGCGGACAGTTCACGCGGGCCCAGCCGATCCTCGGGCGGGAAGGCCCCGACGATGGCCAGACGGTCGCCTTCGGGCACCAGCAGGATGGAACGGCAGCCCAGCACCGCCGCCACATGGCTGACGGCGGCCCACACCACCTCGTCGAAGGCGGCAGCGGCGGCGGCCTTTCGGGAAAAGTCGTAAAGCTTGCCCGTCCGGTCCGCGATGGCCCGCTGCGCGATCACCCGTTCGCGCAGCCGCGCCGCCAGGTTCCCCGTCAGGATGGAGGCGGCGAGGAACAGCACCAGCGTCAGCAGCTGCCCGCGGTTCCAGATGCGGAACGTGTAGTAGGGCGAGGTGAAGAGGAAGTTGTAGACCAGAAAGCTGAATCCCGCCGCCAGCACGGCCGGCCAGCGCCCCATGCGCGAGGCGACGGCGACCACGGTCGTCATGTACAGAAGCGGCAGGCTGACCACAGGGAACATGGGCTGGATCAGGCGCGCCAGAACCGTCGTGCCCAGAACGGCCGCGCAGACGATGGCCACTCCCCGCAGGGACGGTGCCGTGGGGCGCTGGGGGCGGCGGCGCTGGCGGGTCGCTTCCTGATCCGTGACCAGCGTCAGTTCGAACTGCAGGGCGTGGCGCAGCAGGCCGCGCAGAAGGCGTTCGTGCGGGTTGGGCAGCAGCCGGCCCCAGGCGCGCGGGCTTGGGCGGGGCAGCACGATGCGGCGGACGTTGCGGCGCTGGGCAAAGGCCAGGATCTCGGCCGTGGCGTCGCCTTCGGCCTGCACGACCGACACGTCGGCCCCCAGACGTTCGGCCAGACGCAGCGCGTCGGGGGCGGGATCGCCCGGCCCGTTCAGGCTGGTCAGCGCCACCGCCAGCCATTCGACCCGCGCCCGGTCGGCCGAACGCTTGGCGATCCGCACCGCGTCGCGCCCCACCGCCCCTTCGGGCAGCAGCACGAGGATGCGTTCCTGCGTGGGCCAAGGGCCGGCGATGGCATGGGCGGCCATGTGTTCCTGCAACTGCGCGTCGATGCGGTCCGCCGCCGTCCGCATGGCCAGTTCGCGCAGCGCCGTCAGGTTGCCCTTGGCAAAGAAGCTGGCGACCGCACGGGCCGCCTGATCCTGCACATAGACCTTGCCCGCGCGCAGCCGCTCCAGCAGCTCGTCCGGGGGCAGGTCGATCAGCTCGATCTCGTCCGCCTGTTCCAGAACGCGGTCGGGGACGGTTTCGCGCACGCGGACATTGGTGATGCGGGCCACCGTGTCGTTCAGCGTTTCCACATGCTGGACGTTCAGCGTGGTGTAGACGTCGATGCCGGCGGCCAGCACATCCTCCACATCCTGCCAGCGCTTGTCGTGGCGGCTGCCGGACAGGTTGGAATGCGCCAGTTCGTCGATCAGGGCCAGACCGGGGCGCGCCGCGATCAGCGCGTCCACGTCCAGTTCGTGCAGGATGCGGCCCGCGTGCAGGAAGGGACGTCGTGGCAGGACGGTCAGGCCGCGGACCATCGCCTCCGTCTCGGCCCGGCCATGGGTTTCAACGACGCCGATCAGGACGGCGTCGCCCCCTTCGGCACGGCGCGCCGCCGCCGCCAGCATGGCGAAGGTCTTGCCCACGCCCGGCGCCGCCCCAAGGAAGATCTTCAGCCGCCCGCGCCCGATCCGGCGGGCTTCGGCCAGAAGGGCTTCGGGATCGGGGCGGGTGTCGGGCATCGGTTTTCCTCAGGGCGCAGCAGGCGCCATGGGATGCGCCGCGTCAAGGGCCAGGTTCGCCGCCAGCACGTTCACCCGATGCGTGCCGTAAAGCCCCCAGAGGGGAGGCTGTTCGTGTGCCGCCAGCACCGCCAGCACCTCGGCCAAGGGCACGCCCCGTGCTTCGGCGATGCGCCGCGCCTGCCCCCGTGCGTTGGCGAGAGAGATGTCGGGGTCCAGCCCCGAGGCGGAGGCCGTCAGCGCGTCCATGGGCGCGGGCGTGCCCTTCTCCGCCTCCCACACCGCGCGGTGGTCCGCCACGGCCTGCCGCAAGGTGTCGGACGTGGGGCCAAGGTTCGTGCCCGCCCCGGCCGCCGCATCATAGTCCACGGCCGAGGGTCGGGGATGCAGATACGCGGCCGCCGTGAACCCCTGCCCCACCAGGGTGGAACCAACCGGCTGCCCGTCGCGCAGGATCAGGCTGGCCGCGGCCTTTTCCGGCACCAGCGCGGTGGCAAGGCCGGTCATGGCCAGTGGATAGGCAAGGCCGGTCAGCAGGGTCATCAGGCCGATCAAGGTCAGCGCGGGACGGATCATCGTCATCTCCTTCATCATGCAAGGCCCAGCGCGATCACGGCCATGTCGATGGCCTTGATGCCAAGGAACGGCGCGACCAGCCCGCCAAGGCCGTAGATCGTCAGGTTGCGGCGCAGAAGCGCGGCCGCGCTGGAGGGGCGGTAGCGCACGCCACGCAGCGCCAGCGGGATCAGCGCCACAATCACCAGCGCGTTGAAGATCACCGCCGACAGGATCGCGCTGTCGGGGTTCAGGCGCATGATGTTCAGCGCCTGCAGCCCCGGGAACGCGCCCACGAATAGCGCGGGCAGGATCGCGAAGTATTTCGCCACGTCATTGGCGATGGAAAACGTGGTCAGCGCCCCGCGCGAGATGAGGAGCTGCTTGCCCACCATCACGATCTCGATCAGCTTCGTGGGGTCACTGTCCAGATCGATCAGGTTCGCGGCCTCCTTCGCAGCCGGAGTGCCGGAGTTCATGGCCACGCCCACATCGGCCTGCGCCAGCGCCGGCGCGTCGTTCGACCCGTCGCCGCACATGGCGACCAGCCGCCCGCCTGCCTGTTCGCGCCGGATGTAGTCCAGCTTCATCTCGGGCGTCGCCTCGGCCAGAACGTCGTCCACCCCGGCTTCCGCCGCGATGGAGGCGGCGGTGACCGGGTTGTCGCCCGTGATCATCACCGTGCGGATGCCCATGGCGCGCAGTTCGGCAAAGCGTTCGCGTACACCGGGCTTGATCACGTCCTTCAGATGGATCGCACCCAGGATGCGCGCACCCTCCGCCACCAGAAGCGGGGTGCCCCCCGACCGCGCGATGCCGTCGATGGCGTCGCGCAGGGCCGGATCGGCGGCGGTGCCCGTAAAGCGTTCCACCGCATCCACCGCGCCTTTGCGCAGCGTGCGGTCGGGCAGGTCCACGCCCGAAAGGCGGGTTTGGGCGGAAAACTCCACGGGCTCCCCCGCCTGCGGCGTGTGGGTGCCCATGCGGTCGGCCAGCGCCACGATGGACTTCCCTTCCGGCGTGTCGTCGGCCAAGGAGGCGAGCCAGGCGGCGCGCACCAGATCGGCCTCGGCCACGCCCTGCGCCGCCACGAAGGCGTCGGCCATGCGGTTGCCGAAGGTGATGGTGCCCGTCTTGTCCAGCAGCAGCGTGTCCACGTCGCCCGCGGCTTCGACCGCGCGGCCCGATTTCGCGATGACGTTGGCGCGCACCAGCCGGTCCATGCCCGCGATGCCGATGGCCGACAGAAGGCCGCCGATCGTCGTAGGGATCAGCGTCACGAACAGCGCGGCCAGGGTGATGACGGGGATCACGAAGCCCGAAAATCGCGCGAACGGCTCAAGCGTGACGACGACGATCAGGAAGATCAGCGTCAGGCCGGCCAGCAGGATGTTCAGCGCGATCTCGTTCGGGGTCTTCTGGCGTTCGGCGCCTTCCACCATCGCGATCATGCGGTCGAGGAAGCTTTTCCCCGGTTCCGCCACCACCCGCAGGATCAGGTGGTCCGACACGACGCGCGTGCCCCCGGTGACGGAAGACCGGTCGCCGCCGGATTCGCGGATCACCGGCGCGCTTTCGCCCGTGATCGCGGATTCATCGACCGAGGCGACGCCGCGCACCACCTCGGCATCCGTGGGGATCAGGTCGCCCGCGTCCACGCGCACAAGCTGCCCCGCCTTCAGGGCCGAGGACGGAACCTCGCGTGGGGCGGAATCGTCCAGGCTGGCCAGAAGGCGCACGGTGGTTTCGGCCTTGGTGGCGCGCAGGCTGTCGGCGCGGGCCTTGCCGCGACCTTCGGCCAGCGCCTCGGCCAGGTTGGCGAAGAGCACGCAGATCCACAGCCACAGCGCGATCTGCAGGTTCACCCCCGCCCCCGCCGCCCCCGTCAGAAGATCGCGCAGCGCCAGCACCGTGGTCATCGCCGCCACGATGGCGGTCACGAAGATCACGGGGTTGGCCTTCAGCGCGCGGGGGTGCAGCTTCAGCACGGCGGCCCTGGCCGCCATTTGCAGGTTGGACATCGTCATCGTCCTTGTCAGAAGCTTTGCCCGGCCAGCAGCGCGGTGAATTCCGCGACCGGGCCAAGGGCAAGAACCGGGAAGAAGGTCAGCGCGCCGAAGATCACCACCGTGACGATCAGCAGCACCACGAACAGCGGGCCATGGGTCGGGAAGGTGCCGGCGCCGGACACG
The DNA here is from genome assembly GCF_051195255.1 of Falsirhodobacter sp. 1013. Lineage (NCBI taxonomy): Bacteria > Pseudomonadati > Pseudomonadota > Alphaproteobacteria > Rhodobacterales > Paracoccaceae > Falsirhodobacter > Falsirhodobacter sp. 1013. The sequence continues at coordinate 419,675 of NZ_JBNJLK010000001.1, forward strand.
CTTTGCCGTTTCACCGACAGCGATCCCGCGATGGCCAGCATCGGCAGGATCACGGCGTAACGCCCCAGCAGCATCAGAAGGCCCAGCGCCGTCGTCTGCCATTGGCTTGCGGCCCCCCAGCCCGCGAAGGCCGACCCGTTGTTCCCCACGGCCGAGGCGTAGGCGTAAAGAATCTCTCCCAACCCGTGGGGGCCCGCGTCCTGCACCGACGCCGCGGCCTGCGGCACCGTGGCCGAGATGGCGGCCCCCACAAGGATGCCCAGCGGGATCGACAGGAAGGCCAGCACGGCCAGCGTGACCTCCCGCGCCTCGATCTTGCGGCCAAGGTATTCGGGGGTGCGGCCCACCATCAGGCCGGCCAGGAACACGGCCAGCACGACATACAGAAGCATCCCGTAAAGGCCCGCGCCCACGCCGCCGAAGATCACCTCGCCCAGCGCGATGTTCACGATCATCACCAGACCGGACAAGGGCATGAAGCTGTCATGCATCGCGTTGACGGAGCCGTTGGAGGCCGCCGTCGTCGCCTCGGCCCAAAGGGAGGACAGGGCGGCGCCAAAGCGCATCTCCTTCCCTTCAAGGTTGGGACCGGCGCCCAGAAGCGGGTTGCCCCCCAGTTCCGAGACATGGATCACGGCCAGCCCCGCCACGAACAGAAGGCCCATGGCCGCGAAGATCGCCCAGCCCTGCCGCCTGTCGCGGACCATGCGGCCGAACAGGAAGCAGAAGGCCACGGGGATCAGCAGGATTGCGAAGACCTGCGCCATGTTCGACAGGACGGTGGGATTTTCCAGCGGATGGGCAGAGTTCACGCCGAAGAAGCCGCCGCCGTTCGTGCCCAGCTGCTTGATCGCGATCTGGGCGGCGGCGGGGCCGCGGGCGATCGCCTGATCCGCCCCTTCCAGCGTCGTCACATGGGCGGTGCCCAGCAGCGTCTGCGGCACGCCTTGCAGGATCAGCACCCCCCCCAGCACCACCGACAGCGGGATCAGCACATACAGGACCGAACGGGTCATGTCCGCCCAGAAGTTGCCCAAGGGGCGGCCCGCAAAACCGCGGATCACGGCCACGCCCACCGCCATGCCGGTTGCGGCGGAGACAAAGTTCTGCACCGTCAGACCCGCCATCTGCGACAGGTAGGACAGCTGCACCTCTCCGGAATAGGCCTGCCAGTTGGTGTTGGTGACAAAGCTGATGGCGGTGTTGAACGCCAGATGCGGGGCCATGGCCCCGACCCCATCGGGGTTCAGCGGCAACATCGCCTGCGCGCGCAGGATGGCGTAAAGCAGCACGAAGCCGGCGGCGTTGAAGGCCAGCGCGGCCAGCGCATAGCTGCGCCCGTCCTGCGGAAGGTCCGTCCGGATGCCGGCCAGACGATAAAGACCTTTTTCCGCGGCATGAACAGGGGCTGCGTCATAGACGCGCGTCATGTGCGCGGCCAGCAGCCAGCCCGCCGCCGTCAGCAGCGCGGCGAACAGGGCAAAGGCCAGAAGATCGGTCATGATGCCCCCTCAGCCACGGCCGGGGCGGGCAAGCGCCAGAACAAGGAACACGAAAAGGCCGGTCGCCACGCCCAGCCCGAGGATCAGGTCGAACATGCGCGTCACACCCTTCCGATCAGGTGCACCGCACCGGCGAAGGCCGCGAACCCGCCAAGGCCAAGGGCAAGATAGATTAGATCCGACATCCACATCTCCTGTCTTTCGATAAGAGGGAGATGGCGCCGGGGCGCGTAAGGGCGCCATTCGGAATGCAGGGTCGGGCGTAAAGGGATCGTAAAGACGGAACATCTCGCGCGTTGGTCAGGCGCGCCCCTGAGGCCGGACAGGCCTAGCGGAGCATGTCGCCCCACATCCCTTCGGCCGCGCTTTTCGCAGGCTTGGCCGGCGCGAGTTTCTTTGGCGGCTTCGGTTTCGCGCGATGCGTCGCGCCCGTGTCGGGGACGCCGTAGGACGCGTTGAAGATCGACCGCGGTTCACCCTGCAGCGGGCTCGTCACGGCGACTTTCTGCAATTTTGGAAGAGTGTCGGGTTTGCCGGATCCCATGAGGGGTCCTCCATAAGGCCGGACGGAAGATACCGGACGGCTTTGGAATATATGGGATGGAATTGCTGCGGGACAATCGGGCCAGGATCGTTTGGAAGAAGAGCGGATTTGTTGTTCATTTTCTCGAAAAACATGCGGAACCTGATTTCAGGAAAGTGCGTTAGGTCGCGGTGGCGGGTGTGGTGAAGCTTAACCAGTGTGCATCGAGCGTTTGTTTGTGCGAGTATGTGACCGCACCCGTCACCGGATTTTCCCTTACTTTATATGGGTTTAATGTGATACTCCCCCGAACGCCTGTGGTTTTGCCGCCACGGTTTCGTTGAAGCTGCGCCGCATCGGGAACGTCTTGACGCTTCATTCGTCTGTTCCGAAAACAACCTTAAAATGTGGGGCAGGACATGACGACAAACTGGACGCGACCTGTATGGGTGCTTCCCGACGGAATGCGGGTGGCCACGACCGAAGACGCCCTTTCCTTTCTTGAAGCCCAATGGCGAAGCTTGCCGCCCGCCGAACGCCGCATCGCCTATTCCGAAGCGTTCAAGGCCGCCAGCGGCCTTGGCTCTCATGAGGAGGCGCGGCGTTGCTTCGCCACGCTGTTCACCCCCGGACCCCATCACTGACCCGCGCAAAGCAGAAGGGCCGGAAGATCCGGCCCTTCGTCACACTGTCTGGCAGTGATCAGCGCTTGGTGGTGTCGAAGCCGGGACGATCGGTGCGGTCGTCCTCGATCTCCACTTCCGTGTGACGGACCGAGTCCGAGATCGTCTCGCGGTGGGTTTCGCTGGTCTTGCGCAGGCCGACCTCTTCCACAACGCGGGCGTCTTTGGACACGACGGCTTCCTCGCGGTATTCCTCGGCTTCCAGCGTGCGGTCTGTGAAGGTGTCGGCGGCGGTCACGTCGCGGTCCACCGGACGACGCTCCAGCGAGACATGCTCTTCGCGCAGGTCGATCGTTTCGCTGACCGGCTCTTCCACCGTGTAGGCGCGGACGCGGACACGGCCGTGCTGGGTGTCGCGCTTGCCGACGCGCAGACGCTCTTCCACGATCGGGATGACGTCGTCATCCGTGCGGTTCAGATCGGTGCGGTCGACGTCGGACACCGGGCGTGCCACCGGCGCGGCATAGGCGCTGGATTCGTATCCGCCCCAGCCTTCCGAACGCCAGCTGGCTTCACGCTCGTCCAGGTTGACGGTGCCTTCGTCGTCCAGGATGTCGAGCACGGTGTCGTATTCGGTACCGGCGATGCCCGTGACCGTCACAAGGTAGCCGCCTCGCGACAGACCCTCGGCATAGGTGTAGCGGTCTTCATCGGGGAAGAAGTAGTCGCCCAGCTTGTCCCAGAAGCCCTTGTCCTCGCCGGACGTCGTGGCGGTGGGGGTGGTCGTCGTGCCGGTGGCGGAGTCGCCTTCCACACGGATTTGCGACGAAGACACTCCGGCCTGGTTCAGGCGCGCGACGGCGGCGTCCGCGTCGGCACGGTTGTCGAACAGGGCGGAGATCGAGGTTGCACCGGATGTGCCGATATCAGTGTCATAGGTCATCGGGGTCGTCCTTTCGTCATTTCATTGAATCAGCGGTCGTCTTCGGGAAGAAGCCGCTCGACGGAAGCGGTTTGCCTGCGGGTTGTGACCGGCACTTCGGTCGTGTCCCGATGTTCCACACGTCGGATGTGAATTTCTTCGCGGACGTAGAGTTCGCGAAGAACGACAAGCCGCTCCTCCACTATGGGGATGATGGTCAGATCGCCTTCGACAACGACCTCCGGGGCCTTGTCGACCTTGCGATCCACGGGAACCCGTACGACTTCCACTTCCATTCTCCCGAGTTCGAGGGGGACCAGCGATTCCACCGCCTCCGTGTGCGTGCTGACACGCACCCGGCCCGTGACGATCTTTTCCTTCGTCACGGTTGCCCGTTCCTCCATCAGGGGAAGAAAGTCCGTATGATGTTCCTCGGCCATGACATCCTTTCACAGAGAGCGACGTGACAACCGTATGAGCGGGACGATGTTCCGTCAGGTTCCGGGCACAGGCGGAAAATGACCGACGGGAGGACGCGGCCGGATGTTCCCGGGATTGTCGCAAAGATTTGATACGCTCTTTGCTGGACCTAACTTTCCCTCAGCAACCTGAGGGGGAAAAGGCACCATGCGACATCCGCTGCTGTCCGCAGCGCTGATCCTTGCCGCCGGCACGGCACAGGCGCAGGACCTGCTGTTCCCCCCGGGTGAGGACGCACGCTTCAACTGGGCGTCCTACGAGGCCTTCAAGACTGGTCATGACCTGAGTGGCCAGAGCGTCACCATCGCCGGCCCCTGGACGGCCGAGGACGAGGTGACCTTTCGCCGCGTGTTCGAGTATTTCGAGGCGGCCACCGGGGCCACGGTGAACTATGCGGGTTCGGACAGTTTCGAGCAGCAGATCGTCATCGACACCTCAGCCGGATCGCCGCCGGACATCGCAGTCTTTCCGCAGCCGGGGCTGGCACGCGGGCTGGCGGCGCAGGGCAAGCTGACCCCCCTGCCCGAGGACACAGGCCCCTGGTTGCGCGAGAACTATGCCGCCGGCGACAGTTGGGTGGAACTGGTCACCTTCCCCGGCCCGGACGGGCAACCCCATGTCTATGGCCTGCCCTACAAGATCGACGTGAAGTCGCTGGTGTTCTACTCGCCCGAGAACTTCGCCGCGATGGGCTATGAGGTTCCCCGCACGATGGAGGATCTGAAGACCCTGACGGAACGCATCGTGGCCGACGGCGGCACGCCCTGGTGCATCGGGCTTGGCGCGGGATCGGCCACCGGCTGGCCCGCCACCGACTGGGTGGAAGACCTGATGCTGCGCGTGAACACGCCCGAAGTCTATGACCAGTGGGTCACGCACCAGATCCCCTTCGACGATCCGCGCGTCCTTGCCGCGATCGAGGAGTTCGGCTGGTTCGCCAAGACCGACGCCTTCGTGGATGGAGGCGCGGGCGGCGTCGGCTGGATCGACCACCGCGACAGCCCGACCGGCCTGTTCGCCATTCCGCCGCGCTGCTTCCTGATGCATCAGGCGTCCTTCATCGGATCGTTCTTCCCCCCGGGGACGGAGTTCGGGAGCGATGTCGACTTCTTCTACATGCCCCCCTATGCCAGCCGCCCGGAACTGGGCCAGCCCGTCTTGGGCGCGGGCACGACCTTCTCGCTCACCCGCGACACGCCGGTGGCGCAGGCGTTTCTGGAATTCCTGCGCATTCCATTGGCGCATGAGGTGTGGATGGCGCAGACCGGCTTCCTGACGCCGCTGAAAAGCGCGAACCTTGATGCCTATGGCGACCCGACCTTGCGCGGGATGGGAGAGATCCTGGTGAACGCCGACACCTTCCGCTTCGACGCGTCGGACCTGATGCCGGGCGCGATCGGGGCGGCCGCCTTCTGGACCGGCATGATCGATTACGTGGCGGGCGACACCGCGGCCGAGGCCGCCGGAATGATCGAACAAACCTGGGACAGCTTGGCCCGCACCGGAGGTATCGACGGATGAACCAGATCCTCCTTGCCGCCGTGACCATCCTCGTCGGCGTGGCCGGATGCCTCGCCTATTTCTGGCTGTCGAACCTGTTGCTGGACCGCCTGTTTCCGCCGCGCGGAACGAACGCCGCCCACAACCTGCGCCGGTCGGGCCGCATCCGCCCCTGGCTGTTCCTGACGCCGGCCATCCTGTTTCTGGCCGTCTACCTTGTGTATCCGGTCTTCGCGTCCCTGTGGCTCGCCTTCTCGCGCAATGGGGAGTTCGTGGGGGTGGAGAATTTTGTCTGGCTGGTGAACGATCCGAAGTTCCGCGAAAGCCTGCTGAACAACCTTCTGTGGCTGATCTTCGTGCCGACCATGGCCACATTTGTCGGCCTGATCGCGGCGCAGCTGACCGACAGCATCAAGTGGGGCGCGGCCGCGAAATCGCTGATCTTCATGCCCATGGCGATCAGCTTCGTGGGCGCCGCCGTCATCTGGAAGTTCATCTACGAATTTCGGGCCGAGGAGCTGGCCCAGATCGGCCTTCTGAACGCGATCGTCACCTCGATGGGGTTCGCGCCCAAGGCCTGGCTGACGCTGCCGGTGTGGAACACGTTCTTTCTGATGATCATCATGGTCTGGATGCAGGCGGGCTTTGCCATGGTGCTTCTGTCCGCCGCCCTGCGCGGCATCCCCGATGAGACGATCGAGGCCGCGATTCTGGATGGCGCGTCGCCCTGGCAGGTGTTCCGGCGCATCCAGGTGCCGCAGATCTGGGGCACCATCGCCGTGGTGTGGACCACCATCACGATCATGGTGCTGAAGATCTTCGACATCGTCTTTGCCATCACCAACGGCCAATGGGGCACGCAGGTTCTGGCCAACATGATGTATGACTGGTCGTTCCGCGCGGGCGACTTCAACCGCGGCGCCACCATCGCCATCGTCATCATGATCGCCGTGCTGCCGATCATGGTCTGGAACATCCGCAACGCCAGCCGGGAAAGGGATTGAGATGGAGAACATCGCGGGCAAACGCGGGCGGCTGACATGGGCGCTGAACATCGCCGTCCTTCTTCTGGTGCTGTTGTGGACGATCCCGACCATCGGGCTGCTGATCTCCTCGTTCCGGGACGCCGAACAGCTTCAGACGTCGGGCTGGTGGACATCGCTGACGCCGCAGCAGGAATCCTGGTCCGCCCGGTCCGCCGCGCCCGATGCAGCGGTGCACGACGGCGGAACCTATGTGCTGGAAGGCAACGTCTTCGGCGATGCCACGGGCAAGGTCGTGGCCTTCGGCGTCAGCCCGATGGCCCCCGAGGAATTCGCGGCCGGTGACACTGCCGATCGCCCCGACGGTGGCACGCTGACCGTCAATGCCGACGGAAGCTACCGCCTGGAACAGGCCCGGCCCTTCACCCCGCCCGAGGTGGCCGCCGGCGACACGGCGGGCGGAACGGCCCCGCGCGGGCTGCGCGTTTTCGTCACCTCCACCGAACCGCCGGACTTCACCACCGGCAACTATGGCACCGTGCTCAACGCCGACGGGATGGGCCAGTCCTTCCTGAACACGCTGACGGTGGCCATTCCCGCCACGGTGATCCCGATCCTGGTCGCCGCCTACGCCGCCTATGCGCTGGCCTGGATGCACTTTCCGGGGCGGGCGCTGCTGGTGTCCATTGTGGTAGGGCTGCTGGTCGTGCCGCTGCAACTGGCACTGATCCCGCTTTTGCAGCTGCACAACGGCATTGGATTGGGGCGCGGCTATATCGGGGCGTGGCTGGCGCATACGGGCTTCGGCCTCCCGCTCGCCATCTATCTTCTGCGCAATTACATGGTCGGCCTCCCGCGCGAGGTGATTGAAAGCGCGCGCGTCGACGGGGCCACGGATTTCGAGATCTTCCGCAAGATCATCCTGCCTTTGTCCCTGCCCGCGCTGGCGGCCTTCGGGATCTTCCAGTTCCTGTGGACGTGGAACGACCTGCTGGTGGCCAAGGTGTTCCTTGGCACCTCCGACACGCAGATGGTGATGACGGGCCGGATCGTGGAGCTTCTGGGTTCGCGCGGCAACAACTGGGAACTGCTGACGGCGGCGGCCTTCATCTCCATGATCGTGCCGCTGATCGTCTTCTTCTCACTTCAGAAATACTTCGTCCGCGGCCTTCTCGCCGGATCGGTCAAGGGGGGATAACCATGGCAAACGTGACGCTGACCGACGTGTCGAAATCCTATGGCGCGACCAACGTGCTGAAGGACATCGACCTTGATATCCGGCAAGGGGAGCTTGTGGTCTTCGTCGGTCCTTCGGGCTGTGGCAAGTCCACCCTTCTGCGCATGATCGCGGGGCTGGAAAAGATCAGCGGCGGCACGCTGGAGATCGACGGGCAGGTGGTGAACGACACGCCCCCCGCCCAGCGCGGCATCGCGATGGTGTTCCAGTCATATGCCCTTTACCCCCACATGACCGTGCGCGAGAACATGGCCTTTGCGCTGGACATCGCCAAGGTCCCGAAGGCCGAGGCAGCGCGCAAGGTCGAGGTCGCGGCCGAGACGCTGCAACTGACGCCCTATCTGGACCGGCTGCCCAAGGCGCTGTCGGGCGGACAGCGCCAGCGGGTCGCCATCGGCCGCGCCATCGTGCGCGACCCGAAGGTGTATCTCTTCGACGAGCCGCTGTCGAACCTGGACGCCGCCCTGCGCGTCGCCACCCGGATCGAGATCGCGCAGCTGAAGGAACGCATGCCCGACGCCACGATGATCTACGTCACCCACGACCAGGTGGAGGCGATGACGCTGGCCACGCGCATCGTGGTGCTGGCCAACAAGGGCATCAGCCAGGTCGGCACCCCGCTGGAGCTGTACGAGGCGCCGAAGAACGAGTTCGTGGCCCAGTTCATCGGCTCGCCTTCGATGAACCTTCTGCCGGGCAAGATCACCGCCACGGGCGCGCAGACCGAGGTCACTCTGGCAACCGGCGGCGTTGCCGTGTCCGCCATCCCGACCCCGCCGGACGCCATGGGCCGGCAGGTCAACATCGGCATCCGCCCCGAGGATTTCGTGCCCACCGACGGGCCCGCCATCTACAAGGGTCATGTGGATTACGTGGAAGCGCTGGGCGAGGTGACGCTGCTGTATTTCGTGGCCGAAGGCGACCGGCCCGGCGTGATCGCCAAGCTGCCCGGCATCCACAGGCAAGCGCGACGCACCACCGTCGGCCTGACGGCCGATCCCGCCCGCGTGCACCTGTTCGCGAACGGGCATTCGTTGCGGCCGGCCTGAAGCGGCCCGACCGTCAGCGGTCCTTGATCGTCAGCGGCACGGGGGCAAGGTTCGGCAGGATCAGCACGGCCCCGGTCACCTCGGCCGGCGGGGCGGTGAAGGTGCCCTTCCAGCTGCCGACGCGGGGGTTGTTCGGACGCCTCAAGGGTCGGCGGCGGATCGCCACCCGTTACGACCGAGGCCCGGAGACGTTCTTCTCCGCCATTGCTCTCGCAGCCGCCGTCTTGTTCTGGCTCTGAAACTCAATGAGTCTGGAGCCTAGTAGAAACACCTTTTGAACGGCTTCACCGCAGCTCCCATCGCCGCAGCCTCGGCGCCGATGTTCGATACGATCAGGGCAGGGTTCGGTCGCGGAGCGCCGTATCGGGACGCGCCAAACAGTCGTGTGCGATCAATGAGAAGTTTCGCCAATTCGGGCGGCACCTCGCCGCCGAAAACGATCGCCTGCGGGTCATAGACCGCCCAGATCGCGTTGATCAGACGGCGGTACGCGGGCGTGACCTCATCGACCCAATCCGCCAGGCCTGGCCAAGCGGGATCGAACCCTTCGCGCATGGCGGCGATGGTCGGAACATCCACGCCGTTCCGCTTCAGCGTCTCCATCAGCAGTTGCAGCGCGGGGCGACGGCGAACCTCCTCCTCGTCGAACATCTGCGAGAATTCGCCCGCATTGCCGTTGCCGCCCTCCAGCAGCTCTCCGTCACAGATCAGGCCGCCGCCGAAGCCGTAGTTGAAGCTGAGATAGGCGAAGTGGCGGTGCTGTCGCCCGACGCCGAACATCGCTTCTGCCACTGCGCCTGCCTTGCCTCCGTTGAAGGACCAGACCGGCACTCCAAAACGATGCGACAGGATCGGGCCAAGTTCGATCAGCGACCATTCCTGCAACGGCAGGGTGGCATTGAACCGTGTGCCGCCGAGGTGGAAGCCCGCGATGGCGAAGCCGATGCCGAACATCCGTGCAGGGTCCAGCCGCAGCGCCTTGCGCCGCACGTCAAGAATGCGTTCCACCTCGGTCAGGCAGGCGTCCATCGGACGCCCGTCCAGCGCGAAGCTGTCTTGCGCCAGCACCGTTCCCGCAAGATCCAGAAGGCACAGGTCGATTACGTCGCTGTTGAGCGAGATGCCGAGGCTCCATGCGTAATCCCCGTTCAACCGCAGCATCGGACTGGGCTGGCCGCTGCCAAGGCCCGGTTTCGGCGCGCCAAAGCAGAGGATCCCGCGACCGGACAGCGTGTCCAGTATCCGGTGGACCGATTGCTGCGTCAGATCGACCTGAGCCGTCAACTCGCGCCGCGAGATGTCGGGCGCCTGCCAGATGCGGCGCAGGATGGCGCGTTCGTTGCCCGACACCACGCCGTCATCCATCCCGCGCAGGAAAGCGGGCGAGACCAAGGCGTCGGGGCAGTATCGCATGGATAGGTCATTTCTGAAATTATCGGGTGGCAACAGCAATACGTCATTTCTCTGTCACACGTAAAGAGTAACTCTCCGCCAAGCACAATCGAGTCACCTGAAAAGTGTGACACTGACAAAAGGCGGACGATCCGTGAAACCCACCCTTCTGGCGGCAGCCGGCCTTCTGGCCCTTGCCCCGCAACTGCACGCGGCGGATATCGAGTTCTGGTATGGCAACACCGGCAATGTCGAGGTCGCGATCCAGAACCAATGCGCGGCCTTCAACGACGCGCAAACGGACCACACCGTCACATGCGTCGGCCAAGGCAGCTATGAAGTCAGCATGCAGAAGGCCATCGCGGCTTATCGCGCCAAACAGCATCCGGTGCTGATCCAGTTCTTCGACGCGGGCACGCTGGATCTGATGCTTTCGGACGCCGTGGTGCCGGTGGAAGACATCATGCCCGAGGTGGACTGGGACGACTACATCGGCGGCGCGCGCAGCTATTACGAGACCTCGACCGGCAAGCTCTATGCGCAGCCCTACAACTCGTCCACGCTGCTGTTCTACACCAACAAGACCCAACTCGAAGCCGCAGGCGTGACCGAAACCCCCGAGACGTGGGAACAGATCATCGCCGCCGCGCAGAAGCTGAAGGACGCAGGCCATGCCTGTCCGTTCGTGACGGACGGCGACACGTGGCGCGTGCTGGAGCAGTTCTCGGCCCGTCACGCGCTGCCGATCGCGACGCAGCATAACGGCTTCGACGGCATGGACGCCGAATATGCCTTCAACACCACCTTCGCAGCCCAACATCTGGCCAATCTGGTCGAATGGCGGAACGAGGGTCTGGTCCGCATCGCCGCCGACACCAAGGCCGGAAACTACACCGCCGCTTTCAACGCGGGCGAATGCGCGATGATGGAGCAATCCTCGGGCAGCTACGCCGCCGCCAAGGAAGCCTTCGGCGACACATACGAACTGACCGCCGCGATGGCTCCGATGTATGAAGGCCACGAACGCCACAACACCTTCGTCGGCGGCGCGTCCATCTATGTCATGAAAGGCCATGCGGATGACGAGATCGCGGCGGCCAAGGCCTTCCTCGACTTCCTGCGTGCGCCTGAGCAGCAAATGGCGTTCACGGCGGCCACCGGCTACGTCCCTGTGACCAACGAAGGTCTGGCGGCAATTCAAGCCAGCGGCGAGGCCGATACGCCGAAATACCTGACCGCCAAGATCGGCGTCGAGTCGATGAACCAACCTTCGACCCCCGACACGCGCGGCATCCGTCTGGGCTTCTACGTTCAGTTCCGCGAAATCTTCATGGAGGAAACCCAGAAGGCATGGTCGGGCGACCAGCCGATGCAGGTCGCGCTCGACAACGCCGCACGCCGTGGTGACGAACTGCTGCGCCGCTTCCAGCAGACCTACCGCAACGCCGATCTGCCGTAAGCCCTGACCGGCGGGCCCGAGTGGCCCGCCCATTCCCAAGGACTGCCCCATGACCTCCGACTCCGCCCGTTTCGCGAATGGCTGGCTGCCCGCCCTTCTGGCGGCGCCACTGCTTCTGTTGATCGTCGTTTTCTTCTATGCGCCGGTCGTTCAGGCATTCTACTGGTCGTTCTTTCTGGAACAACCCTTCGGTGGCGGCTCGCAGTTCGTGGGGTTCGAAAACTTCGCCCGCGTGCTGGCCGACCCCGAGTTCTGGGCCGCGACGGGCCGAACGCTGGTGTTCATGGTCACGGCATCGTCCTTGGCAGTGATCCTGCCGCTGGTGCTGGCCATCGCCGCCGACCGGCAGATCCGCCTGTCAGTTCCGGCGCGCAACATCCTTGTGTGGCCAAAGGGCGTGGCGGGGGCGTCCATCGGGGTGGTGTTCGCCTTCATATTCAACCCGTTCGTCGGCGTCATGGCGCCGCTGAACGCATGGTTCCCCGGCGCATGGAACCCCGGTCTGCACGGCACCGACGCTTTCCTGACCCTGATCGCCGCCCATGTCTGGAGCGGTATTCCCTTCAACTTCGTGATCCTGCTGGCGGGCCTGCGCGCCGTGCCGCACACGCTGTATCAGGCCGCCGCGCTGGACGGCGCGAGCCCGTGGCGGCGGATCCGCGACGTGCAACTTCCGCTGATCGCGCCGCAACTGTTCCTGACGCTGGTGCTGGAGTTCACGGAAAGCATCACCTCGGCCTTTTCGCTGATCGACACGATCACCCAAGGGGGACCCGGCGGTTCGACCACGCTGCTGGTCTACAAGATCTATGCCGACGGCTTCCGCGGCTACGACCTTTCTGGTGCATCGACGCAAACGGCGATCCTGATGGTCTTCGTTCTGATCCTTGCCGGTCTGCAATTCGGCGTCCTTGGCCGCCGCATCGATTACGAGCGCTGAGATGATCGAGAAAGCCCGTTCCATCAACATTGCCGCCACGATCATCCTCGCGCTCGGCATCGTCTATATCCTCGGGCCGCTGTATCTGGCCGTCACCACCGCCAGCCACTCCTATACCGAGATGCTGCAGAACGGCATAAGCTGGCTGCCGGGGAACGATCTGCCCGACAACATCCGCCGCATCTGGATGGAAACGCGCATCCCGCAGCAGATGGCCAACAGCCTGATTGTGGCGCTTGGCAACGCGGTGCTGACCTGCGTGCTGTCGTTCCTGACCGCGTTCGCCCTGGTGTGGTTCCGCATCCGCTGGGCCGCCGTGGCCTTCGCCGCCATCCTTGCGACCATCATGCTGCCCTTGGATATCCGCGTGGTCACCACCTATCAGGTGGCGGCCAACGTGTTCTCGCCCCTGAACGCGGTGATGGACCTGGTCGGCGTGCCGCTGCATCTGGAGCTGAGCATCCTCGACACCCACGCGGGCCTGATCCTGCCGCTGATCGCGCATGGCACCGGCACGTTCCTGTTCCGCCAGTTCTTCCTCACCTTGCCGCGCGATCTGTTCAAGGCGGCGCGGATGGATGGCGCGGGGCCGCTGCGGTTCATGTGGGACATCCTGCTGCCACTGTCGCGCACCTCAGTCGCCGCCCTGTTCGTGCTGACCTTCCTGTCGGGCTGGACGCAATACCTGTGGCCCCTGGTCGGCGCCTCGCGCCCCGAGATGCAGACGGCGGTGGTGGGCCTTGCCCGCCTTGCCCCCGACAATGACGGGCGGATGCCCGACTTTCCGATGATCATGGCGGGTGCCGTGATCGTATCGCTGATCCCGCTGGCGATGATCGCGCTTCTGCAGCGTTTCCTTGTCCGCGGCCTTGTGATGACCGAGAAATGACCATGACCGCCTCCATCCATTCCACGGCGCAGGGCATCCGCCTGAAGGGCGTCACGAAGTCCTATGACGGCGCGCACCAGACCATCCCGCCGATGGATCTGGAAATGCGGGCGGGCGAGTTCACGGTGATCCTCGGCCCCTCAGGCTGCGGCAAATCCACCCTGCTGCAAATGCTGGCGGGGCTGGAGCGTGTGACAGCGGGCACGATCGAGATCGGCGGGCGCGAGGTGCAGGATCTGGAACCGAAAGCGCGCGGCCTTGCGATGGTGTTCCAGAACTACGCCCTCTATCCGCACATGACCGTGGCCGAAAACATCGGCTATTCCCTGCGCGTGGCGGGGATGGGGAAGACCGAACGCGCAGCGAAAGTGCAGGCTGTGGCGGGGATGCTGGGCCTTGGCGATCTGCTGGTGCGCAAACCGTCGCAGCTTTCGGGCGGCCAGCGCCAGCGTGTGGCCATCGGCCGCGCCATCATCCGCGAACCTGGGGTTCTGCTGTTCGACGAGCCGCTGTCGAACCTCGACGCGCAATTGCGCCATGACATGCGGTTGGAACTGGGCGAGTTGCACCGCCGCATAGGCGCAACCTCGGTGTTCGTGACGCATGATCAGGTGGAGGCGATGACGCTCGCCGACCGCATCTTGATCCTGAGCAAGGGCAGGATCGAGCAGTTCGATACCCCGAAGGCAATCTATTCCCGCCCGGCCTCCACCTTCGTCGCCCGCTTCATCGGCGCACCGCCCATGAACATCCTACAGGTCAGCGGCGACGGCCACAGGCTGCGCCTGGCCGACGGGCAGGTGCTGGCCGCAAGCCCGCTGCGCGGCGACTTCCAGCTTGGCATCCGCCCCGAAGACATCCTGCTGATCAAAGACGCTCCCCTTCGCGCCCGCCTGCGCTATCGCGAGGACCTGGGCTCACATTCCGTGCTGACTGCCACGATGGATTTGGCCGAGATCCGCATCGCTACCCCCTTCGGCGCGGCCCCGCCCGAGGGCAGCGATCTGGCGCTGCGATTCCCGCCCGAGAAACTGCATCTGTTCGACACGGCGGGCCTGCGGGTCGAGACCACTTTCGCCGAAAGCAGGGTGTTCAGTTGAATTACCGCGACCACCTGCACAGCCCCTGTCCGATCGTCCATCGCGGGCTTTGCTCCCATGCGCCGGAAAACAGCCTTTCCGCGCTGGAGGCCGCAATTGCGGCGGGGCACAGCGTGCTGGAAATCGACATCCGCGCCACGGCGGACGGCGTTCTGGTGCTGATGCATGACGACAGCCTGCTGCGTATGACCGGCCTCGACCAGCCGGTCGAGAGCATGACCTCGGCCGATCTATCGTGGCTGCGGCTGCATGACGGGCATCGCATCCCGCGGCTGACTGAGGCGCTGGAACTGTGCCGCGACCGCGCCTGCGTGCATCTGGACGCCAAGGACCGCCGCATCCTGCCCGAGGTCATCGCCACCGCCACCCGCATGGGCATGGCCGAACAGGTAGATGTCTGGGGCGATCTGCGCTCGAGCGCAGATCTGGACTGGTTCCGGCAGGTGGTGCCGAAGGGGATGCTGCGTATGGCGCGGCTGTGGCTGGATGCGCCCGACATTGCCGCGCAGACCGCCCGCCTGCACGCCCTGCACCCCGAGATCTGCGAGTTGCGCTTCGCCCATCCCGACCAGATCGCTGCCTTCGCGCCGAACGCGCAGGGCGTCGCGCTGATGGCCAACACCCTGCCCGGCATCGCCCCTGCGGCCTTCGATGACCGCACGGCCCCCGAAACGACATGGCGCACGCTGATTGCAGCGGGTGTCACCCTTATCCAGACCGACGAGGCTTGCGCGCTGCGCCGTCTCATTCAGCAGGACCGACCATGAGCTATTCCGACTTCATCCGCGACCCGAACCGCGACTGCGCCATCGTTGCCCATCGCGGGGCATGGCATGGCGCACCTGAAAATAGCCTTGCGGCCATCCAGCGCGCGATGGACGTCCGCGCCGACATCGTGGAACTGGACGTGCGCCGCAGCGCCGACGGCGTGCTGTTCCTGTGCCACGACGACACGCTTGAGCGAATGGCGGGCGTGGACCGCGACGTCGAAAGCTTCACGATGGCCGAACTGAAAGCCTTCGCCCTGCGCGAGGACAATGGCGGCCACCGCAATGCGACCGCCGAACGCATCCCCACGCTGGACGAGGCGCTGGACCTGATCCGCGGCAACATCTTCGCTGATCTGGACCTGAAAGACCGCGCCCTGTTCCCGCAGGTGGCCGAGGCCGCCCGCCGCATGGGGGCAGCAGCCTACGTGGACCTGAAGACCGAAATCCACGAACGGGCGCATCTAGACTGGGTGGCCGCGCAAGGTATCGCGCCGGTGGCGTTCATCGCGATGACCACATTCACAGCTGAAAACATCGACGCCCGCCTTGAGCTTCTGTCGCACGCCGCGCCTTTCATGGCCGAGATTCGCTTCGACGATCTGTCCACCATCGCCACCAATCAGGACCGCTTCCGTGCGGCGGGCATGGCGCTGTGGAAGAACACGCTCGATCCGGCCAACAGCGGCGAATGGAACGACGCGGCGGCGCTGAAGGACCCCGACGCGATCTGGGGCACGCTGATCGGCGCAGGCATCAGCTGCATCCAGACCGATGAACCCGAGGCGCTGCGCGCATGGCTGGAAGGACGCAAGGCATGACCGAAGTGGATGACGCACTGCTGGATGCGCTGATGGCCGACATGGCACGGGTGGCCAAGGTCGAGGTTCTGCCTCGGTTCCAAGCCATCGCGTCGGACAGCGCCCGCGCCAAGACCGCGCCGGACGATCTGGTGACGGATGCCGATATCGCTGCCGAAAAGGCACTTGGCACCGCGCTGGTCACGCGTCTTCCGGGCATCGTGCTGGTGGGCGAGGAGGCGGTCTCGGCCGACAAGACCATCCTTGACCGGATCGCGGATGCCGATCTGTGCGCGATCATCGATCCGGTGGACGGGACGTGGAACTTCGCCCACGGTATCCCGGTGTTCGGCATGATCCTTGCGATCACCGCCAAGGGGCGCACCATCGCGGGCGTGATCCACTATCCGGTGACGGGCGATTTCGTCGTGGCGCGAGCAGGTCACGGCGCGTGGCATGTCGCAGCGGACGGCGCGCGGCAACGCCTATGCGTGTCCGTCGCGTCGTCCATAAGCGAGATGACCGGCTTTATCACCATGAACGTCCTGCCCGCCGATCTTCGGGCCAAAATCGCGTCCAATAGCCTCAAGTTCCGAAACGTCTTGAACTGGCGCTGCTCTGCATTCGAATACCGTCTCTTGGCTACTGGAGCTGTCGATTTTACGATGACGGCCAGCTTGATGCCGTGGGACCATGCGGCGGGTGCTTTGATCCACTCGGAAGCCGGAGGGTATTCCGCGATGCTCGATGGATCGCCCTATGTCCCCTCGCGCCGAAAAGGGCATCTTCTGCTGGCTCCTGATGTGAAGTCTTGGTCGGAGTGCCGGGCTGGCCTATGCGATGAGCAAGTGGATGAAATACTGACTGCCGGTTAGCTCGATGGATGTCTGCTTGAAGAAGTCGAGATGAGCTTATCGGACTACTTGCGTGTCAATGAATAGCGGCAATGTCCATGATCGACCCTGCGAGCCCAAAGCAGGCTTTCGCGAGTGGTGAGGCCAGTCGGCCAGATGCCACAGCACCAGCTTTGCGCCAGGGCTGAGGCCTTTGCCGGTTTGCTTGATGGCCCAGATGGTTGCTTCGTGGCTCACGCGACCATCCCCCGGTTGGAGAACATCGCGGACAAACACCGAACAAAATGCGCGCGGCAAGCGCGGCGCTGTACGTGGTTTGTACGGCAGGAGGTTCGATTCAGGTTCGACGTTCTAGTAATGTTTCGGGCGGGGAACGGTCTTGTCTTCGCCAAATCTTCGCAAGCCATTGCTTCGTGCAAATGAAGCATAAGCGTGCGCACCCTAGCGCTTGCAATGAGTTTTACGGATAATATTTCGCTAAATCAATAACTTAGATTGAGCAATTGTCTTGTTGCACCATAAGGACGCACGCTCATGGCATAAGCGTGCACACCTTTCCGTTCTGGCCCCGCTGGAATGCAGAAAGCCCGCACGAGGCGGGCTTCCGAGGGCAGATGAAGGGGAAGGTCAATCCTGGTGGGAGAGGAGTCTGAGCAGGTTGTCCGGGTCGAAGCTATCCATGTAGTCGTCGACCGTGAAGGGCGTGTAGCCGTTCGGAATTCCGTGGATCCTAGAGAACGCCTCGACGAAATGTCCGATCCCGATCGTGGTCTCACCGGCCACTTTGCAGATGGTGAAGGCTTCGATCATCATCTCGATCACAAGGCCCCACCGGTAGGCACATGCGTGGCTGAGCCTTTCGAAGAAGTCGACGTTGGACAGAGGATCGAAGTCGATACCGGCCTTGTCCGCGTAGGTATAGGCGAGCGTGTTCAACTCGTGGATGTCCTCGGGGGCTTTCGGCCGGATCAGCTCGAAGTGCACCGGGGTCAACAGGAACCGCAACTGCTTTCGCTCTTCGGACGCGTGATCGGTCTCGATGTGCGTCTTCAGGGACGGCACGCCCGAGAGGATGATCATCAGCGGCCAGTCTGCCTCTTTCATGACCGCTTTGAACGAGTCGAGCACAACCCTGTTCGCCGCGTTGCCGGTATCCGAAAACATGTGCTGGGCCTCGTCGTAGTGGATTCCGATGACACCTTGCCGCTTCGCCTGATCGCGAACCATCTGCCAGATCGCGTTCGTCGTCCGGCGACTTCCCTCCCCCGGATAGCCGAGGGCCGTAAGGGTCTTCAGCCCCAACTCCTTCCAGTTCATGCGTGCGGGCAACGTGCATTTCACGATGCGCGCCGGGAGCCCGGACGGCATCATGATCTGCGCTTCGTTTACCTTCTGGATCAGGTGCTGGAGTTCACGCGTCTTTCCGCTGCGCGACTTGCCGGTTACGAGCACGCCACGTGCCTCGAACGCAGCGCCGACGTCTGCCTTCATGTAGTAGTCTGTTAAGCATGACTTAATGGTTCCGTGCAGCGCCTCCGCTCGCGCGAAGGGGTAGTATACGGCCTTGAGGGGGGCTGCGACTTTCACCGCGGCCATATCGATGAAGTCGTTCACTCGAGGTCCTTCAATCTGCTGGGGCGGCCGAGGGAGGTCGGCCGATGGGCTGGGTCTTTCGACATCTTCTGCGACTGGCGGGGCATAGAAGGCGCATGGAGCAGCTCCGGACGGCTCTCCGCCTCAAGGGCATCGTCGGCCTGAAGCATGGGAACATCAGCGCCTTCTTCCGAGTGCGCGAGATCGAACATTTCGACGGGCTCGGCTTGGCCGTCGATCAGCATGTCCTCGCCCCCGATCTGGAAGACATGGGCACCCGGGGTCAGATCCGTGACCCGACCTGCCGGCGTCGTGCCCGCAAGGGGCGCATTTCGGATGATGCGGGCACCCGCGAAAAGGGCGCGCGCCTTCCTGGCGCACTCCTCGAGCGTGCTGTAGCTGCGGCGCAACCTCTTCTCGACGCCGATTGCACGGAGACTGTTGAACCGCTCGCGACGGATGCGGGCGAGCCGGTCCTCGTAGTATTCCGTCAGACGGGGATCTTCCCGACGCTGGATTTCCAGGAGTTCCAAGACCTCGGGCACGGTCATGTCCGCGAAGGCGGTGATCTGCAAATCGACCGGGATCGGATCCAACGACTTCGGCATGAGCACGGTCGCCCGCGTCACGTCGTCAGGGTCGACGAACACCGACACCTTGCCCTTGTGGCGCAGTTCCTCGCGCTTCTCCTGGAGCGCATCGGAGGTATACCACAGCCCCGAAAAAACCTTTACCCCCTCGTCGGACGGGGTGGCTTTGCATTCCCAGCCGAGATGGATGCGCCGGAGGTCCGCATCCATTTTCAGGATACAGCCACGCGTGTCGTTGATCTCGTTCCAGACCTCGATCGGCCGACGCGACCCCATGCCGATGCCTGTATGCCGCATCGCAGGATACTCATCGATCATGAACCGGGTCAGAATGCCCATCAGCGCTTCGACGTCGAGAACGCCATTTTCGACGGCGTCATAGCCCGGCAGTTCCCCGGGCTTCCGACCGGTGTAGCCGTGAATCAACTGGAGGAGCACAGATTCCTCGGTGCCGAACATGCGCTCGATATAGGGACGTTCGGTTGGGGAATACGCGCGGGCGATGGTGTTCATCGAAGCGGCGCCGCCCATCAATGCCGCGACGGTCGAGGCGTTCCTGAGGCCGGTGCCGTTGTCGTTCTTGACATGCCCGATCCCGATTCCGGGAAGGGCTTGCCCCTCGCACGCGAAGACTCGCGCTTCCCGCGCCTTGCTTCGGGTCGCCATGCGAAACAATGCCAGAGTCGCTTCTGCCCGTGGTTGATCGCTGACGACCCAGGCAAGGGGCATCCGAGACGCCACATCGATCATGACCAGGATGTGCAGACGTTCGCGGATTTCCTTGTCCATCGCCTCCAGAACCTTGCGGTCGGTGTTGCCGAGACTTTCCCATCGACCCGTCGCCTTCGCCGAAACCACGAGCGACGCCTTGCATTCATCGATCTCGACATACTCGCCGACGAGCAAGGCTCGAATATCCGTGCTGCCGCGCCCCACCTTCTTGCGCGCGTTCCGCTCGCCGGTCGTGGCGACAAGATACGCAGTGTCGCCGATGATGGCTTTGCGGTGTGCAGACATCGTTGCGGGAGACGGCAGCTTCAGGGGGCCCAGGTCATTCCGCGCCCGAAGCGTGTTTTCTTCATCGATCAGCATCTCCAGGTGTCGAAGCACGCTGGCCACGCTGGCTTTCTTTTCGTCGAGACCGACCTCTTCCCATGCGCGGGTCATGAGCTCTTTCGTCCGCGGTTGTATCCTTGCCGTGCGGTTTCCCCGCAGATGGACAACCGGCACCAATGCGTCGATAGCGCTTTCCCCGGGCGCGAGGTTTTCGTAGACGCGGAACTTCTCCATGAGCTTGCGACCCTTAAGAAGATGACGATGATCCGACTTTCCATTCCGGGGAACGGACAGGTAAATCCTTTCGCCGGTAAGATCCTGCACGATGTCGCGGATCTCCGGCCGGTGCAGGTCTACGAGACGACCGGAAAGCTGCAACGTGTCATCACCGGCCTCTTCCCGCATCCGGTTCCTGATGGTCGCCATTGCTATGCAGCACGCGGTGTAGACCCGCGCCTGGTTAAGGGCATCTTTCGACAGCCCTTTCGAGGATAAGTATCCGCCCAGCCGGTGCCGGATGCGATCACCGCTTATTGCCGTGGCTGTGTCGATGCGCGCGCCGGGCAGGTTCAGGTAGTCGACAAGGACGCCGAACGGGATGATCCGCTCCTGACCGGTATCGAGATCGACGGCCTCGTAGCCGATCTCGCCCCTTCCGGCGATCATCACGCGAACCCCGCCGAGCGTCACGTGCGTGCCGCCGGGGACCGAGAACTTCGGCACCGTCATGTGCGAACATCCAGTCGGGAGTATTCCCAGAGCACGTGATTCAGGTTCGCATGGAGGCGCTGCCGCGCCACGAGCCGGTGGCAAGCCGCGAACACTCTAGGCGCGGAGATCGGTGCTTTCGGAAACAGGTCTCGCATGTAGTAGAACGACCTGGTCCGCGTAGCGACGTGCCAGACGATCTCGTCGGCTTCGGGGTCAGGGCTGAAGACGAAATGGTGGAGGCGGAACAAGTTGTCGCGGCGCGCGCGGGGATAGTCGGCGGCATTGACCACGATCATGTCGTCCGCCTCGCCCCTCGGGGTGGCCTTCACGATCTCCTTGATCGACCGGATGGTTGCGGGTTTCGAGAGGCTGTGCTCGTTTCGCACGAAGACCAGCCGACGGTGGCCCGATGTCGACGTGATCAGCAGGTCGTGGGTGTAGGTGACGCGTCTGCCGCTTTCCCCGGTGTAGTGCACCGACAGCGGTTGGAAGCGGATGTCGTCCGTAGACGGCGCGATCAACGCCTCGAGGGCGACGGCCGCCTCGGCCGCGCTCTCCGCGACACCCACCTTCGGCGTCCAGTTGTTCGCGCGCGTCCGGTAGGCCAGGAAGACCTTCTGCGAGGTCGCACTGCGGCCACTCGGATTGCGGACACCGTCATAGGGCAGGACGCCGTGGATGGGACCGAGGTGGATTTTCGGCGCAACCGCGCTCTTCGGCAGCGAGTAGTTCCAGGTGTCGTGGTCGATGATCTCAGACATGCGATCTCCGATACCGGCCAGCGTGCTGATCGGTGCGCTACGGTTGACGAGGGAGAGATCCGCTCTTGCCCGGTCCGTATTCGGACTCTAGGTTGGCAAGTGAAACACGGGCGATCTCAGCCCCAACTTCAGACGCGCGTCACTGTGGTGGCGCGCTTTTTTCTTTCGGATACTTATCGGCGCAGGGTGTCACATCAGGGTCTTCATAGGCGACGGTCACAAGCAAAACGGCCTTCAAGATCGACCTTCCCCGCCGAAACTCGCGAGTCAATCCCCTGCGATTCCACGGTTATCTGCGAAAAATCTTGCGGCCGAAGTCTTTATGGCCGGTGCAGCCGATCCGCTTCAGCGCCGTCGTGGTGCTCCTTCATTCCTGACCCTTCCAAGGGGCCGCGTCCGTAATCTTCATCGTGGACGATACACGAGCCGACGAGGCGCGAGAATGCCGGCAGGAGGCGTGGTCGGGGATAGCTTATATGCTTAACTCAGCTAGCCGGCATACGACATCTCGATCAGCCACATGAGATGCTCGACCGTGAGGGGCTGCACGCCGTCTGGAAGCGAGAAGCGCCTGCAGCAGACACACTGACGTAGCAGTCCGTCCGAACGTGACAGGTCTGCAATGATGATCCGCTTCATCCTATGCGCGGCGACATACTGCAACCCAACGTTTTTCGCAAAACTATCTGTCGTGACATGGCGATTCTGACCGAAACCGGTCCGGCGGAGGATCATGATCTCGGTCGCCACGAACCAGGTCCGGAGACTGATTCGGGTGCGGTGAAGCGCACTCCCCGATGTTTCCGAGAACTGGTGCCGGCACTTTTCGCATTGGTAGACGTGCCGGGATGCCAGCCGTGTGGGACCCGAGGCACCGCACCGTGGGCATTGCGCACCCTCCGGCCAACGAACTCGCGCGAACGATGCGCGGCATTGTTCTTCGGTATCGTAGAGCGTTCCGACGCCGTGCTCGGGCAACTCGAGCCGCAGCGTCCGCCAGTGGATCTCTTCCATATCGTCGCCAGACAGCTTCATTCGGTCTCCGGCCGCGAGCATGACCCGTCTGTCATGCCATCGACACTCGGCAGATGCCATACGTCGCCGGTTTCGACGCCCATCTCACAGGGGATTCAACAGGTGCATGCGAGAAATCGGCGCCCCGCTTGAGCGTGCCATGTAATAGGGCGCGATCGGCACGCCTCCCACCTTGAGAAAAACAGTAATTCTTGTAAATATATGATATGTATGTATTTTTTTAAGATATGCCTTGTCGTGCGTCAGCTTTCATGCTCTCATGACGGCACCGAGCGGACTACCGCCCTCGGGTCTACGAGCACCTGAGCGCGACATCGACGAGACCAACGCCAACCTTACTGCCTGAACACGCAGCGCACGCTGACGTCGGAGATAAGTCATGGCCCAAGCAGCAGCACCCGCGAAGACCCCCAAGCGTCGTTCCGCGACCCGTGCCCCGTTCCTTCACGTGCGATGGCCTGATCCAGACTATACGAGCCGCAAATTGGCCATGAGACTGCAAGCGTTCTGGAGGCGGATGCGCGAAGTTAAGGCGGGACCCGCCCCCGACGTGACGACGAAGCCTGACGGCACTCTCCACAGCGTGAAACTGGAAGCATGGACCGATCAGCTCATCATGCCTCATGCGGTTTCCAGCAAGATCATTCGGCGCGCGAACAGCCTGGAGGCAGCCTACAGGCGGAGTGGCCAGCTGTTCCACCTCACGGACAAGGAGCGGGAAGCACTGCAGTCCGTCAGGACGGGCGTGAGTCTCATGCGCATCGACACCGAGCATCAGGCGGACGAGATCGCCGCGGCGGTGCACGACGAATACCCTTGGATGGCAGAGGCCACCGACGCGCTCTGGCAGGATTTGCGCCGGTCCGTGCGACGCGGCGATGCGGGGTTTCGTTTCACCCCCATCCTGCTCGACGGGCCACCGGGAATCGGCAAGAGCTCATGGGCTCGTTATGTGGCCGGGCAAGTTCGCGTTCCGAGCCTCGCCATCGACGCGAGCGCCGAAGCCGCCGGGTTTGGCATCGTGGGCGTCCAACGGGGATGGTCCAGCGCGCAATCCGGTCAGCCCGTTGCGCTGATCTTGAGGGAGCATGTTGGAAATCCGATGGTCGTCATCGATGAGATCGACAAGACGGGCACAATACATGGGGCAAGCGGAGTGGCGCACTCCCTGCAGAACTCCCTTCTTCCGTTGCTCGAGCCGTCGACGGCGAAGGCATGGACCTGCCCGTTCTATCGCGTCTCCATGGACATGTCCTGGATCTCATGGATCCTCACGGCCAACGATGCCGGGCTTGTCCCCACCCCTTTGCGCAGCCGCTGTCGAGAATTGCGCCTGCGCCGCCTGACCACGGCCGAACTCGTCGCGATCACGCTGCGTGAGCAGCGGCGGCGCGGTCTGTCCGATCCGGCGACGGAAGGCATCGTCGGCGCCCTGCAGGAGACCGCTTCCTCCCCGGTCCAGCCTGACCTCAGGATCCTGTCACGGATGCTCGACTTGGCGGAGCGTCATGACGCCCTGCCCATGGTGCACTGAGATGGCCTCGGGGTGGGCAGTGGCTATAGCGGCGGCCACGTTGGTGTTCGGCGTCGGCATCGTGACCGCTTTCCTGCTCTTGATCGACCGGAGGACATCGAGCAGACCGAACCTGACGCCGAAGGACATGTCCGTCGCATCTTCGCTTTCGCCGGACCGATCGGGGCATCAGCAGACGAGCCGTCCTCGCGCGGTAGCGTTCGATGCATTCGGGACGTTGCTCAACATAGAGGATAATCGAAATCCGTGGAGGCGAATCGCGCAGGCAGGTGCCGGTTATAGTATCGATCCACGGGTTGTGCCCATAGACCTGCAGGGTTTCGCGGCTGCGTGCGGGGTGCCGTGGAACGAAAACTGGGCGAGTGATCTCGACGCCGAACTCCGATCAATCAGACCGTATGGGGATGCCCTTGAGACACTCGAGGAACTGAGGCTCGAGGGCATCAAACTGGCGATCATCTCGAACCTCGCGAAGCCATATGTTTCTGTGGTTCAGTCGCTTCTCAAACGCCATGTCGATGTCGAAGTTTACTCCTGCGATGTCGGGTCGGCAAAACCTCAACCGGAGATCTTCGCGAGACTGTGCGCACAGCTGGATCTCCCCCCAAGTGACATCTTGGTCGTAGGCGACAACCAAGTTTCGGACGTGGATGGTGCGCGGGAGGGTGCGCGCGACCAAGCATCGATCGGCGACTTGTTCGAGCTTCGATGTTTGCTGCTCGGCTTGTGCAACAAGGAAGCAGCCAATGACAAGCATTGACCGTAAAGCAGCAGCTGACGTGATCGATTTCCTGCACCGCCATTTTCCTCGGGGTTGGAAGGATTGGGGCCGTGACCGCAGCGTTTCATGCACGATGGCCCGTAAGTTGCTCATCGCGCTCGGTCACGCCACCAGGGCCGAGCGGGGCGCAGAACCTCTCGATCCGCCCAGTTCGCCGGGCAGTCTGCCACGGATGGACGACACGCTTCTGGCGCTTCTCCTTGTAGCGGAACGTGATTACGGGTTTGGGCAGGGAGCGCATCGATGGATCCGGCGAATGAAGATCCGTAACGACCCGCTCCACCGAGACTTGGCCGCGTCGCCTGACGTCTTCGCATTCTTCATGGAGCTCGGAGCCGTGGAGGATGGTGCATGGACCGAACCTGCGATACCGGCCTTGCTGCGGTATCATGCGGCATTGGACCCCCTGCCGGACTTCGACGCCGTCCCGGGCCTCCATGCCTTCCGGACAAATGCGATCAACGAGATCCCCGAAGACGTTGCGGCGGAGATGTCGGACATCCTTGAGGAGGAGCGACCGTCATTGTGGCAACTCGGTATGATGGACCTCCTCGCGCGGCGATGGCGATACCCTGAGGGATGGCTGGCAGCATCCGCGACGGGCCCTCACCTGTTGCGCATCCCACAAGACGCGCTCGCGTCGTGGATGGCGGTCGAGCTCATTCGAACCTCGCGCGCCGCATAAGACGGCCGGGGCAGCGCTTCGATCCGTTAAGTTGTTCTCGGCTTCCGCAGCCCTCTTGGCGTTGCCGATGTCATTCCCTTAACCTATGCGAGAGAGCGCATGACGCACTGGTTCACCGCCGACCCGCACTTCGGACACGATGCCATCATTCGGCATTGCAAGCGCCCGTTCGACAACGTCCAGGCAATGGATGCGCATCTCCTGAACGCCTATCGAGAAACCGTGGAACCCGAAGACGATCTCTGGATCGTCGGAGACTTCGCCTTTGCGAGGGGTGCCGCCGAGCGGCAGCGTGCGGCAGATATCCTCGATGCGATCCCAGGTCGGAAACATCTTGTTGCAGGCAACCATGATCGACCATGGATCCGAAATCTTCCATGGGCCAGCGTTCATGACATGTGGGACTTCGCCGTCGAGGGGCAGAGATTGTTCCTGTGCCACTACCCGATGATCACCTTTCCCGGGGCAAGGAGGAAGTCGATCCAGTTGTTCGGGCACGTCCATGGCAACTGGCAGGGCACACGCAACAGCGTCAACGTTGGAGTCGACGTCTGGGGCTTCCGCCCCGTCTCAACCCAGCAGATCGTCACGCGGGCCATGGCGCTTTCGGTGAATGCTTATTGGGACGAGGTCGAACCTGGTCGCGTGTTCCCGTCCACCTGATGTGCATCTGCAATAGACGTCGTGATCCGCAGATGCAGGATGGCCAATGCGTCGCCGCTGTCGCGCCGTCCAGCAGACCCATCAGGCCAGGAGGCCGCCGGCATGCCGCGCCGGGCCTTTTCCCAGTTCGGCCAAGGCATTGATCTAGATCCATTTTCCTTGGGTCGCTATGACTACCGAAGTTTCTGTAAGGGCAAGACATGTTTGATGCATTACGCGACCGCGGATTTGACATCGCCATCCGCAACCATGCCGGTGCCATTCTTTCTGTAGATTTCCCCGAAATCGCCGACGAGTTGGAGCAGGCTCTGCTTTCCGTAAGCATCCCTGCTGAAGAGCTAATTAAATCCGGCGGCGGGGAGGCCCAGTCAACCCAGCGGCTACGCCGGGCCCTCTACGACGCCGGCTGGCCGAAGCACAATTTCAGCTTCCGCCTTATCGTTGATGGCGTTGAGACCGTAGCTAACAGCCACGAAATCGACCATGTTCGCCGGGCGAATGGAGGCACGGTCGCATGCGAAATAGAATGGAACAACAAGGACCCGTTCTACGACCGCGATCTAGAGAATTTCCAGCGACTGCATGCGCAATCGGCCATCTCGGTCGGGGTTCTGATCACCCGCGGTGCCAGCCTTCAGGATGCCCTGTTGGGTATGGTCGAGCGGTGCATCAAGAAACACGGATTCATCGACGAGGCTGAGATGGTCGCAACGCTGGATATGAAGGACCGGACAGCCCGCCAGCGGCAATCTGTCCAGCGCCTCGTTAATCAGCAGGTGCCCTTCGCTCACGCCTTCGCGCGTCACTTCGTAAGCGACAAATTCGGTCAAGCGACGACTCACTGGCGCAAGTTGGAAGATCGCATCAACCGGGGGGTCGGAAACCCATGCCCGCTTCTGCTAATCGGATTGCCAGCGTCCGTGATTGTTGAATAGGTCAATTCCCTAGGAGGTCTTCGAAATTCCCGATGTTCGCTACCGCAGCAGGTGGGGATTGCTCGACCTGATCCGGGGGCTGAATTGTGACGACATCTGGGAAATAGCCAACAAAGTCCTTGGGATTTGCGGTTAAGAGCGGGATGTTCAGGACTTCAGCCATCGCGCCGATCAGATAATCCGGCAAGACTCCGAGTTTGGGGCCGTTGTTCAAATCCTTATATTGCCGGTATGCCTTTCCTGCTCGGAACAGCGCCTCGTCAGATGGGGACAGCCGTTCGAAACCATGCTCGGCGATGGCCTGATCCATCTGGTCCTGATGCTCCATCGCCACCGACACCTCGCAATATACGATATCCGGCACGATCAGGGGCGGCGATGAGGCCTTGAGAGACGCGACCTGTTCGGTCGCCCATCCATGGAAGAAGTTGTCGTCGTCAAGCAGGGCGATGACGATGTTCGTGTCGACCAATACCGTCATTCACCCCTCGTGATTTTCAGGAGTTCGTCGATAGTCATGCTCGGCTTGATGCCTCGATCCTTCAGCACGGCTATTGCCGCCTCAGTTCGAAGCCGGACGAATTCTTCGAGCTGCATCTCATTCATCTCTCCAGGCGAGATGACATCGAAGCCGGCGTGGCGCGCAAGATCGGCACACATCGGCGGTATGCTCTTAAGGATCTTCGCATTTGTCCGATGGACAGCGCCCCGCGGCCGGTTGTCGTTGGGCCGCACCGGGTAAACGCCGGGCAACTCGTCCTTCGTTTTCTGGATCACGATGTCTTCGAAAAGACGGTTGCGTCCACCTAGGGCGGTGTAGAGCCTGACTAGGTGCTTGACCGCCAGGTCCTTCTCGAGGTTCTTTCCACCGGTCAGCGCCATGAATGAGCTTTGCATCAGCAGACTGTGGTGCCCCGTGCGCTTCACGGAAGTGCCGCTATCTATGCTTGCGTCTTCAACTAGCCGGTCTAGGGCAAGGAACAGGCAGTCGACCCACCACCGACTGACATTCGGGTCCGCGAAATCCTGGATGCGCCCGATGTGCAGAAGATAATTAAGGTTTGTGGCGAGCTTCCGAGAAGTCTCCGCCTGATAGCGGGGATCCCCATCGACAAACGTCTGAATATCGTCTGCCGTAATGAGGTCTGCGTTCCACCCGAGAGCCGGCGCCAGGCGCTCGGTGATGTAGGCATTGGCCCACAGGGCGGGACGACGCTGGTCACCTCCGGCCCGTTTCCACCGCCCGGCATAGCTAAATAGGAAGGCAAACAGCGCTACCCGGTCGAATGCCGGACTGTGCTCCCATGCGAGCGCTTGAAACACGAGTTCATCGGCGACAATGTAATCCTCGCCCTCGATCGTATTGTTGAACAGGAAGAAGTTCATCGGAATGTAGTCCGGGCGACCGCTTTCAGCGATGCGCTCACGGAAGACGGCCCGAGGAACATCCTCAAGCCGATCAGCAAAACCCTCCCGGATTACGGTGTAGAGTTCGATGAGGCCGACTGTATCCTTGCCCCAAGAAAAGTTCTTCGTGAAGCTTCCTGGTTTCCAGGCGTAGTCGGCCTCGGCCAACGGATTATTCCGCGGGTGTGGCGATCACGTCGGTCGCCGAATTATGGGAGTAAGTTTTCCAAGTCGGCTTGTAGTCATCGTCCGCCTGGTTGCCCCAAACGGTCCAGCCCTTGCGCTTTCCGCGGCCGAAAAGCTCCAAGTAGGGACCCCAGCTGCAGGACTCGATGATCTGATATTGTTCGTCGGGCTTCCTAGAGTGCTCGCGCTTCCGTGTCTTCAGAAGGTCCCCATCGGGGCCGACATGATCATCGTCACCGGGCTCTTCAGCTTCGATGAAGTTGACCTGGCTCCTGCCAGGCGCGAGCGTGCGGACATCCCTGCCGCGAACGCCGAACAACAAGATTTCGGTTACGTTGCGGAAATAGAACCCCACCCCGCGGCCGTCCGGGCCTCCATCCTTCCGGATCTTCTCCCAGACGATGTGCGATTTATATTCGAAGCCCCAAGCTTTCAGCACCTGGAGTCCGTCCGGCAGGAGGGCATTCGGAACCCATAAGTAGCAGTGAGCCCGCGTCTCGAGATGCGTGGCGACAGGCAGCGCGCAGATCTCATCCAGCTCCATTGTCGGATACCGAGCTAGCCGCTTGTGTTCAGGCGCAACTTTCCCTGTCCGGTTCGTAAATCTCCAAGGCGGATCGGCCATCACGCAGCCAAATTTTTGCCCGTGCAAGAAGGAGCTCAGCTCTTCCGATGCGCTTTTTGCGTCTGCCATGCTGATCTCCGCCTGCGTCTGTAGTGATTTCCGCCCAAGAGACCACAACATGCTGGTGAAGTCCACGCCCGGCACACTCGGTCGGCAAGAGTTTTCCGGGCTGTTGTTCTCTTATCGTTCCCATCCCTTGAGGCGTTCACACTGCAGGGTCCGAGCCACCACCACACAGACGTTTTCTCGCAGCGTGACGATGTATGGTCTGCAAGATCATACATGCCCAACGATCCTTGGGAGGGCGTGGCCGTTCATGGGGCCGTAGCAGGGTGATAGCGGCACCGTGGGTGAATGACCGCTGCCTTGGTTTCGCTTCGGCTGTTGGGCCGCGGTGCCATCAGGCCGCTCCCACACTTCTCGCTGGGTTCGCTGCAACAGCAATGATTACGCTGCAGTGCAGCGAATGTCGGCAATGTTCCATCCGCTATTGCAAAGCCGACGCTTGGCGCGGCGAGCAGCATTGGCGTTCAGAGCCCAAACCGGACCTTCGCGAGGCGCGGACGCCGCCCTACGCGAAAGCCCCAAAGCCGACCTTCGGGAAGAAGCAACTTTTGCAATTGCAGCAAGATCGCGGATCGCGTGGCGGCGACGACCATAGCAAGCGACTACCGCCAGCCGATGAGATGGAGAAAAAGCCCGAGCGCCGCTGCACTACCAAGCACAGCCGTCATTCCCATCTTCAGCCGGAACACAGCCAAAAGTGCCAGTGCCGCCAAAACTGCCGCCATCCCATCGATGGATGCAAGGACCGGCAACTCGAACGAGATCGGACCGGCTTCCCACCTTTCGACCTCGCGCCAAATGACGTGGACCCCGAACCAGATCGCCAGGTTCAGGATGACGCCCACCACGGCCGCGGTCACGGCGGTGAGCGCCGCCGACAAGGCGCGGTTTGCCCGCAGCCCTTCCATGAAGGGCGCGCCAAGGAGTATCCACGCAAAGCAAGGCGCAAAAGTCACCCACGTTGCCAGAAGGCCACCCAGCGTGCCCGCAAGCATTGGGCTTGCCCAACCCGCCTCGCGATAGGCACCCAGAAAGCCCACGAACTGCAGGACCATGATCAGCGGCCCTGGTGTCGTTTCCGCCATGCCGAGGCCGTCCAGCATCTCGCCCGGTTCCAGCCAGCCGTAGGTGCTGACCGCCTCTTGCGCGACCCAGGCGAGGACCGCGTAGGCGCCGCCGAAGGTCAGCACCGCCATCCTGGAGAAGTAGACGGCGATGTCGGTGAAGACGCCAGGACCTGCCAGCAGGAGGAGGCCAACCGGCAGCAGCCACAGCATCAGCGCGATCAGTCCGGCACGCAGGGCACCCCGACGCGCCGCAGGTGGCAGGTCGAGTTCGACGCCAAGCAGCGTTTCCGCATCCTCCACCGCATCCCCGGCAACCGACCCGTGCCCACCGCCACGAAAGGCGGTCATCCCCGCCCGTTCGCCTGCCCAGCCAATCAACGCGGCAGCGGCGATGATCGCGGGGAACGGCAGGCCGAATGCGAAGATCGCGATGAAGGAGGCGAATGCAATTAGCTTCATCGCGCTGTTTTTCAGCGCGCGCTTGCCCACGCGCACCACGGCCTGCAGCACGATGGCGAGGACGGCCGCCTTCAAGCCGAAGAACAGCGCTTCCACTGCCGCCACATCGCCGAAGGCGACGTAGATCCAGCTGAGCGCCATGATGGAGACGAGGCCCGGCAGGATGAACAGCGCGCCTGCGATGACCGCACCGCGCACGCCGTGCATCAGCCAACCAATATAGGTCGCAAGCTGCTGCGCTTCCGGCCCCGGCAGCAGCATGCAAAAGTTGAGGGCGTGAAGAAAGCGGCTGTCGCCCAGCCAACGCTTCTCCTCCACCAGAATGCGGTGCATGACGGCGATCTGGCCTGCGGGACCTCCGAAGGACAGAAGGGCAATGCGGGCCCAGACCTTAGACGCGGCCCTGAGGCTGGGGCGCTCGACACTCATGTCGTCACCTTGTTCGCCGGCCAGTTATGGGTCTCGCCCGTCGCATCGCGTGCCCAACGGTAGAAGGCGTCGTAGAGGCCCATCCCCGCCTCGAGCTGTGCCAGATCGTCCGTGAACATCCGCGACAGGCCGAGGGAGGCCGCGATCAGTCCGGCACATTCGGGTGCGAGATCGGGACGAGCGGTGTCGGCTCCCCGCACGATCGTGGCAAGCCGGTCGAGGGCGGGCAGGTTCAACCCGAACTCCGCGATCATCTTGTCGAAAGTGCATCGGTCACCGTCATGGCTCCAGAATGCCGCTTCCACGTCGAAAGGTGCGGCACCCAGCCGTTCGGCCACGGCCAGAACTTCGGAGGGCGAGACGTAAAGGAAGACCGCGCGGGGGTCGATGAAGCGGCGGATCAGCCATGGGCAGGCGATGCGGTCGATCTTCGGGCGGGCGCGAGTGACCCACAGACTCCGGCCCGCCTCGTCGCGACAGGTCAGTTTGCTGCCGTCGAAGACCGGTAGGTGCGCCTCCTCCCACGCCTGATAGCCACCTTCGAGATATTCGGCGGCCATTCCCTTCGATCTGAGCAGCGCCGCAGCCCCTTGGCTATCGGCACCACCATGGGCGCAGACCACGACGATGGATCCTGCATCTTCAGAGATCAGTGAGTGTCGGTCGACTGACCGAGCACCCGGAATGAGCAAAATGGCGTCATCACGCAGATCGAAAATCTGCGGAGATTTGGATGTGCCTATGAGCTTGGCAAGCTTGTCGCAGCTGATTGCGTCTGGCGCAGGCATCGGCGTTCCTCCCTTCATCGGGGTTGATGGACTGGAACGCGAACTTTGGCTGGCGCCTCGTGGGGAGGTCGCTGGTCCCCATTCGCCCATCTTCCGTCATTCGGGCCAGTTGTCAACTTTCCTGCGTTCCGAATGGGATCAGGGTGTGCTGCCGGGACGTCACTCCCGGCAGACAGGGTCAGTCGAAGCGCTTCACCTCGGTGTAGGCGCCACCGACGTTGAGCGTGACAGTTGCAACGTCAGACCCACGGTTGCGGAAGAACCAGCCATGGTTGCCGGTGAAGGCGGCCGTGAGTTCCCCTTCGCCACTCGTCTCACCCCGGCCTTTTTCGTAGCTGATCTGCTCTCCCCCACCGTCGCCATGGAGGTCGTAATTGACCGCGCCCTTGTCGACGGACCACGCATAGGCGGCAACACCGCCTTCCTCCATGACCAGTTTGACTTCGCTGCCTACGCCCGGCTCCAGCGTCAGTTGGATCGTGTCCGTCCAGGCTGGCGCTGTCTGTGCGTGCGCGGTGCCGACGAAGAAACCGAAGATGGTGCTGCCAAGGCTCGACTGGTCTTCGCTTTCCAGCAGCAGGCGGTCGGCCTCGGCTTCATCGGCAAGCTGGGTCTTGATCTCCCCCATCTCGGTCAGGCCGAGCACCTCGCCGATGCCCGTCGGATCGATGGCATATTCCGATGGCAGGACCACGGTCACGAGGATCGCTGCCGCAGCACCCGCCGCGATAAAGGTGGACCGGAGAAGCTGTGCGGAGGTCGGCAGCTCGTCGAGGGTCGGTTTTTTGACGTTATGCATAAGATCTGTCCTTGTTTGCCAGCGGCCCTCAGGCCGCAAAGAAGCCTGCGACCTGATAGCCGAACAGGATGAAGCCGAGGCTCATCATGATGACGTTCGCGGTGTAGGCGTGTTTCCAGAAGCTGGGCGTGCGGCGCCAGAACCCCATGATGATCAGGATCATCGAGAGGGCGATCAGCTGGCCGATCTCGACCCCCACGTTGAATGCGAGAAGGTTCGGGATGAGCCCTTCGGAGGCGATGTCGTATTCGAGGATTTTCGTGGCGAGGCCAAGCCCGTGGAAGAACCCGAAGATCAGCGTCGCGGCCTTCGTGTTCGGCTGGACCCCGAACCAGCGCTCGAATGCGCCGATGTTGTCGAGCGCCTTGTAGACGACCGACAGGCCGATGATCGCGTCGATGACATAAGCGTTGACCGCCCAGTCGAAATAGACCCCGAGCAGCATCGTCGTCGAGTGACCGAGGGCGAAGAGACTGACGTAAATCCCGATATGCTTCATTCTGTAGAGAAAGAAGATCACGCCGAAAAGGAAGAGCAGATGGTCGTATCCCGTGACCATGTGCTTGGCCCCAAGGTAGAGGAACGGGATGAGGTTCACCCCATAGATTTCCTGAATATAGCCCCGATCGCCCTCGGTGACGTTATGGGCAAAGGCCGGGTGCAGGAACATTATGAAGCAGGCCACGCTTGCGACGGCGGCCAGCATCAGCCTGCGCGTCGCGAACGGGGCTCGCTTCCTTCGGAAGTCGAGGTTCATGGGATTTTATCCTTGCGTTGAAACGGAAGAAGCCGTGCCGAATGCACGGTTTGATCGCTTCAGGCGCGAGGGGGGCGTTCCAGATCGTAAGGAATCCTGCCTATGAATTCAGGCTGCTCGGATCGAAGCACCATGGCAATGGTTACATCGGCATCGGCGGCGGCCCGCATCGGCAGCATGAACGCCGGATGATCATGGTCTGACGCATCGTGCGAATATCGCGTGTCATCCTCATCACCATGGGAATGGCCATGGTCGTCCAACGGATCCTCGAGACTGGCAACGACCGCGGCAGGGCCATGCGAAACAGCATTCACAATCGGCGTCAACGCCATGATCGCGATGAGTATCACTCCAATGATCCCGGAAAGCAGGCCGTGCCGCTTCATCGTGTCGAACCCGTTGCTTGCATCCCCATCGGGGGGATAAGGTAGCTGTATGTCACATACACACATTCATGCAAGCCACCCCGATATCGTAAAGCGGCTGAAACGCGCCGAAGGCCACCTGCGCCATGTCATCGGCATGTTGGAGGAGGGGAAGGACTGTCTCGACATCGCCCGCCAGATGCTCGCCGTGGAACGCGGGATCGTGGCCGCCAAGCGGGCGTTGATCCACGATCACATCGATCACTGTCTCGGCACCGCAAATGATGAATCCGGCCCGCACGACCTTGAGGACATCAAGGCACTGGCAAAGATGCTATAAGTATCCCCCTAGGGGGGATTGATGCCGACAGCGCATCTAAGGTATCCCCTGAGGGGGGATACATCATCCCCGACTCAGCCGGTGGATTTACATGACCCCCTTCGATGACCTGATCGCCCAAGGCGGTGCCCGCGCCTGGTTCTTCATCCCGAGTGCCATCCTGCTTGGCGCTCTGCACGGGCTGGAGCCGGGACACTCCAAAACGATGATGGCAGCGTTCATCGTCGCGATCCGCGGGACGGTTAAGCAGGCCGTGCTTCTGGGTCTGGCGGCGACAGTCTCGCACACCATCGTGGTCTGGGCGATCGCCCTTGGCGGTATGTGGCTCTATCAAGGTATGGATGCCGAAGTGGTGGAGCCGTATTTTCAGCTTCTCTCGGGCGTGATCATCATCGGGCTGGCGGTCTGGATGATCCTGCGCACCCGCCGTGATCAGAAGCGGGCGGCAGAGGCGGGCAACCACGATCATGATCACCATCATGACCATGACGAAACGCGACTGGTGGATACCGGCCACGGGACCGTGGAGTTATCGATTTTCGAGGAAGGCCAACCGCCGCATTGGCGCTTCAGAACGGTCAGCGGTCAGTTCTGGAAGGTCGGCGACATCTGCGTGGAAACCGAGCGCCCGGACGGCACGCGCCAAAGTTTCCCCTTCGTCGCGAAGGATGGCATTCTCGAATCTGCCGATCCAATCCCAGAACCGCACGAGTTCATGGCGCGTCTGACGCTGAGCCACGGCAATCACGCGCATGACTACGACCTTTCCTTCGTGGAGGGCCACGGCCACGACGCCATGCATCGCGAGGTGCAGAGGCTGGATCTGGCAACCGACGGCTATCAGGATGCCCACGCACTCGCCCACGCAAACGACATCCGTCGCCGGTTCGACGGCAGTCCGGTGACGAACTGGCAGATCGCGCTGTTCGGCATTACCGGCGGGCTGCTGCCCTGTCCGGCCGCGATCACCGTCCTGCTGATCTGTCTGCAACTGAAGGAGATCTCGTTGGGTGCCGTAATGGTGCTGTGCTTCTCCCTCGGACTGGCAATCACGCTGGTAACGGTCGGGGCGCTGGCGGCGATCGGATCTCGCAAGGCGCGGGGTCGGTTCCCGTGGCTGTCGAAAGTTGCGGCACGTGCGCCCTACCTCTCGGGCGTTCTGATCATCCTCGTGGGCATCTATGTTGGCTGGCATGGTGCCGCAGCTATTTTGGCCTGAGCCGTAACATGGGGTGGGTTCAGATCAGCAGACTCTGGCGCGTATGCGTCGCCCGGAGGATGATGGGATGACCGATCTTGTGACCTTGGCGGGCCTGTTCGGTTCGGCCTTTCTGGCGGCGACATTGATCCCGGCTCAGTCCGAGGCCCTGCTGTTCATGTTAGGCAGGCAAGGGGAAATTCCGGCAGCCACCCTGCTTGTGGTGGCATCGCTCGGAAACATCCTGGGATCCATCGTCAATTGGATCCTGGGGCGGAGCTTGCATCGATATCGGGACAGGCGTTGGTTTCCGATGAAGCCGGACCAACGCGCTCGCGCCGAGGATTGGTATCGACGGTGGGGCTGGTGGACGCTGCTTGGCAGCTGGTTACCGGTCGTGGGCGATCCTCTGACCCTGATCGCCGGGGCAATGAAGGAGCCATTCTGGCGCTTCCTGCTCGTCGTCAGTATTGCAAAGGCCGGTAGATACGCGGTGGTCCTCAGCGTCGCATGAAGCGGGAAAACCCCGGTGGTTTCTGCGGCGCAGCGAATGGCAGGAATGTCCCACGAGCAGACGCTGATTTGCCTGATCGATGGATCATGGGGGTAGGAGGAAGGTCCCGACATGACCCCAGAGCTTCCCCTAGGATTAAGCGTCGCTCAGGTTGCGATCTGATGATCAGTGGACGACAAGGCGCGCACCCTGTTACGGACCGTCTTCATGCTTTTTCCGGCCCAACGAGAAATTCTTACCTCCTACGTCGGCCGCCTCGCGGCGTCTCGGGGGGTGGCTGTGGCAGACCTGGTGCTCGACCTGGGCGGCTCCATGAGACAGATGCTCAACCTCGATCCGACATTCCTCGACAAGCTCTCGATGTGGGCGGGTGTGTCGCAAGGGCAGATAGACGACCTCTGCTCTTGGTCCGGACAGCGACTGGGTGATGTCAAGATGCGGTTTCGGGGCGAGGTCTTCGTGTCCCGAGCGCTCCGCAATCCTGTCATGCGGGGATGCACCGCCTGCCTGCGGGAGGATGCGGCATCACGGCCCGAGGCACCACTGGAAGCTATGGTGATGCGGGGCGACTGGCAGTTGCGCGAGGTGTCGATCTGCCTTCGACATTCGGTGCCGCTGGTGGAGTTGTGGACAGTAGACGCGCCGGCGAGCCGCTACGATGTTCCGGCCCGCCTCGACGAGATCATGGCAAGCCTGGCCGACGATATTCCGACCGTCGAGCCTACAAGCTACGACCGTTGGCTCGACCGGCGGCTGGAAGATGGGCAGGACGAGACGGCGCTTGCCGGTCGCTCGCTTCATGCCGCGACGACGTTCTGCCGTCTTTTGGGCACGGAGCTCCTGCGGCTGGACGGACAGGTCGACCCAGACCCCCGTCTTGCCCGCGCCGCCGGCTTCGACGTTGCCAGGCGCGGGGATGATGCGATCCTCGCCGCGCTCCATCGTCTTGCCAGCCATGCCACCGGCAAGCTGGACGAGCCGAGCAAGGCCTTCGGCAAGCTTTACGAGAAGTTCAACTTCGACCACACCGACGATCCCGCATTTGCGCCTTTCATCGACCTGCTGCGCACCTGCATCCTGGAGGTGTGGCCCGTTGCCGGAGGTCAGGTGGTGCTGGGGGAGGAGGTGCCCCAGCGGCACCTGCATTCCGTCCTGACCGCAGCACGCGAAGCGGGCATCTCCACCGCGCTGATGAGAGCCTTCCTCATCGAGGCCGGTCTGGTCGCCGAGGACGATCCCCGCCCCGATAGCCGCACCACCTTCGCCGCTGCCGCCTGCCGTGACCTGCTCGCCACAATCCCGCAGCTTGTGCGTAACGGCGAGATGCGCCGCGCGATCGGGGCTACCGCCATCGAACTCGGCGCGCTTGAGGAGGCGGGGCTCCTGACGCCCCGCACTCGCGTGCCCACGACCCGTGCCCGCTGGCTGACCGAGGATGGCGAGGTCTTTTTGCGCGACTTGGAGGCGCTGGCCGTGCCCGTCACCCCGGATGACGTTGGCTGGGAAGAAATCCAGCTGGCGAAGGTGCGGCGCGGCGTTCCGGTCGCCGACCTGATCGCCGAGATTCGAAGAGGCACGCTGCCCGTCGGTCGCCGGACGGGCGCCGAGGGCTACCATGCCCTTGTCGTTCCGAAGACGGTGGCCGCAGTTATGGCGCGTCGCCTAGCCTCCCCGACCGATCTCGTGCCTGTCGCCGAATTCGGGCGATCCATCGGCATCCGCGGTGCGGGCGGCTTCGCGGCCATGGTCGAGGCCGGGCACGTCCCCTCCCGCAAGGAATGGAACCCCCGCAGCCGACGGGCGCAAAGAATGATGAGCCCTGACGACATCGCGACCTTCCACCGGACCTTCATGACGACCCACACGATCGCGGTCGAATACGGCATGCACCGAAACAGCGTGCGGACGATTCTGGCAGCGAAAGACGTGCCACGCTTCGAGGTGGAGGGTCAGAGCTTTGGAGCGATCTTCCACCGCAAGGATGTCGAGCCGGCCTTCGGCTGAGAAGCGATCTTCTCAAGCGTAGATATTCCGCTTGTGTTCACAATGGCGAAGCAGCCAAGCAGGGATTGGTTTGCACAATTTGCTTGACAGGAGTGCGCACGCTTATGGGTGGTTTGCGCACGCTTATGCTTCATCAGCAACTTGCTGATTTGGTGACCCCGACAGGACTTGAACCTGTAACCTGCCCCTTAGGAGGGGGCTGCTCTATCCAGTTGAGCCACGGGGTCGCCAGCTTCCCTTTTGAGGGGAAATTAACCGCGCCGCAAGCCCGCTTGGACAAGAGGCGGGCTTCGCTGTAACAAGGGTGAAACAGCCGGAGACCCCCATGGCCGACCTTCGCCGACCCCTCACCCTGCGCGACGTTTCCGAAGCCTCGGGCGTCAGCGAGATGACGGTCAGCCGCGTGCTGCGCAACCGGGGGGACGTGTCCCCCGCCACGCGTGAACGCGTGCTGGAGGCGGCGAAGACCCTTGGCTACGTTCCCAACAAGATCGCGGGCGCGCTGGCCAGCCAGCGGGTGAACCTTGTCGGCGTGGTCATCCCGTCCCTGTCGAACATGGTGTTTCCCGAAGTGCTGGGCGCCATTTCGGCCGTGCTGGAGGATACGGGCCTGCAACCGGTGTTCGGCGTCACCGGCTATGCCCCCGAGAAGGAAGAAACCGTCATCTACGAGATGCTGTCCTGGCGTCCCTCCGGCCTGATTGTCGCGGGGCTGGAGCATTCGGACGTGGCGCGGATCATGCTGGAAAACGCGGGCGTCCCGGTGGTGGAGGTGATGGACACCGACGGCCCTGTGATCGACACGGCCGTCGGCATTTCCCACGCCCGCGCGGGGCGGATGATGGCCGAAACGATCCTGGCGGCCGGCTATCGCCGCATCGGCTTCCTTGGCACGCGCATGACGGGCGACCACCGGGCCCGCAAGCGGCTGGAAGGGTTCGAGGCGGCGCTGGCCGAGGCGGGGGTGACGCTGGCCGACCGCGAATTCTACGAAGGCGGTTCGGCGCTGGCCAAGGGGCGCGAGATGACGGCGGCGATGCTGGCACGCTCCCCCGACCTCGACTTCCTGTATTATTCCAACGACATGATCGGCGCTGGCGGGCTTCTGTACTGTATGGAGCGGGGGATCGACATTCCCGGCCGCCTTGGCCTGGCGGGCTTCAACAACGTGGACCTGCTGGACGGGCTGCCGATGCGGCTGGCCACGATGGATTCCTGCCGTTCGGAAATCGGTCGTCAGGCCGCGGCGATCGTGGCCGGCCGCCATCCCGAAGGGATCATCGGGGGCGAGGTGATCGCCCTGACGCCGAAGCTGGCGCGGGGCGACACGATCCGCTGAACGGTCAGGCCCGCAGCCGCTGGTCCGACCGCCCCGTGATGCACGCGGTCACGATCTGGCCTTCGGGCTGGTCGGTGGCGAAGTCCACCTCGGTGAACTGCTCGGTCCGGCCCAGACGAGGGCCTTCCATCAGGATGCGGTGCATCTGCCCCTGCTGGGCATCCAGATGGGCGGCCACCTGCACCGCCCCGGCCGCCCGAAGACGTGCGGCGCGGTCGCGGATGGCCGGGCCCTTCACCTGCGGCATCCGCGCGGCCGGGGTGCCCTTGCGGGGGCTGAACGGAAAGACGTGCAGGAAGGTCAGGCCGCAATCGTCCACTAGCTTCAGCGAATTTTCGAACATCGCCTCCGTTTCGGTCGGGAAGCCGGCGATGATGTCGGCGCCGAAGACCATGTCGGGACGCAGCTTGCGGGCATCCTCGCAGAAGCGGATGGCGTCGTCGCGCAGGTGGCGGCGCTTCATCCGTTTCAGGATCAT
Source organism: Falsirhodobacter sp. 1013 (assembly GCF_051195255.1). Classification (NCBI taxonomy): domain Bacteria; kingdom Pseudomonadati; phylum Pseudomonadota; class Alphaproteobacteria; order Rhodobacterales; family Paracoccaceae; genus Falsirhodobacter; species Falsirhodobacter sp. 1013. The sequence continues at coordinate 459,863 of NZ_JBNJLK010000001.1, forward strand.
GTCGTCGCCGGCCTGCAGGGACAGGTGCAGATGCGGCATTAGGCGCGATTCCGTCGCGATGGCCTGCATCAGGTTCTCGTCCGCCTCGATCGAGTCGATGGAGGAGATGCGCAGGCGCGGCAGGTCCGGCACCAGCTTCAGGATCCGCATCACCAGATCGCCCAGACGCGGCGTCGCTGGAAGGTCCGCCCCCCAAGAGGTGAGGTCGACGCCCGTCAGCACCACCTCGTTGAAGCCCTTGCCGACCAGACGCTTGATCTGCTCGATCACCACGCCGGCCGGAACGGAGCGGGAGTTGCCGCGCCCGAAGGGAATGATGCAGAAGGTGCAGCGGTGGTCGCAACCGTTCTGCACTTGCACATAGGCGCGGTGACGGCCGAACCCGTCGATCAGGTGGCCCGCCGTTTCCTTGACCGACATGATGTCGTCGACCATCACCTTCTCGGTCACGCCGATCAGGTCGGGCGCGCGCAGGGACTGCCACGTCTCGGCCTGCATCTTTTCGTGGTTGCCGATGACGCGGGTGACCTCGGCCATCCCGGCGAAGGTCTCGGGCTCGGTCTGCGCGGCGCAGCCGGTGACAAGGATCGGCGCGCCGGGGTTTTCGCGCGCCAGACGCCGGATCTCCTGCTTGGCCTTGCGGACGGCCTCGGCCGTCACGGCGCAGGTGTTGACCACGACGGCGTTGGACAGGCCCGCGGTGGCGGCCAGTTCCTTCATCGCCTCCGTCTCATACGCGTTCAGACGGCAGCCGAGGGTGGAGAAGACGGGCGCGTTCATACAGCCTCCAGCCATTCGCGGGACAAGGTGCCATCGAAGACGCGGGCCACGGGGCCGGTCATCCAGACGCCATCGTCCTGCCAGTCGATCTGCAACCGTCCGCCATCGACATCGACGGTCACGCTGCGGCCCGTCAGCCCGCGCAGATGCGCGGCCACGGCCGTGGCGCAGGTGCCGGAACCGCAAGCCAGCGTCACCCCGGCACCACGTTCCCACACGCGCATGCGCAGGTGGTCGGGGCCAAGGACGCTGGCGAATTCGACATTCGTCCGCTGCGGAAACAGCGGGTGATGTTCCATCTTCGGGCCAAGACCGGTCAGATCCACCGCCTCGGCGTCCTTCACGAAGAAGATGCAATGCGGATTGCCCATGCCCACGGCCATCGGATCGCCGTCGATGGGAAGGTGGGCGGTGTCCATCTCCCGCACCAGCGGAACCTCCGCCCACTCCAGCTGGGGAGCACCCATGTTGACGCGAATCAGATCGCCCGCACGTTCGGCGTGCAGAAGGCCGCGTTCGGTCGCGAAGGTCACGCGATCCCGCCCGTCCAGCATCAGCGAGGCGACGCAGCGGCTGGCATTGCCGCAGGCCCCCGCGCGGCTGCCATCCGTGTTCCAAAATTCCAGCGCGTAATCCGCATGATCGCAGTCCCGAATCTCGGCCAGTTGATCGAAGCCGACGCCACGGTTGCGGTCGCCCAGCGCCTTTGCCAGTGCCGGCGTCGTGACCGCCTCGCGGCCACGCGTGTCCAGCACGACAAAATCGTTGCCAAGGCCGTGCATCTTGATGAAACTGATCGGGTGCATGGGCGCGATATACGCCTCTGGTAATCTTTTTGCCAGAGCTTGTGCATTTTGGTGTTGACCCCCCCGCCGGTAATACGTAATCAGCGCCTCACAGATGTGGGCCCATAGCTCAGTTGGTAGAGCAACTGACTTTTAATCAGTGGGTCACAGGTTCGAATCCTGTTGGGCTCACCACTGTATCCCTTGTCCGGCGGCACCGTCAGGACAGGGACATCTTCCCGAAGTCGATATAACGCAACAGGTTGATCGCTTTGTGGTCGGGTTTTCTGCGGTTTCCCGTTCAGAACGCGGGCAGGGTGCAGGCGCTGACCACCCCCCCGCAGATCTTGCTGCCGATGTTGCGGAACCTGTGGGGCGTGCGGCTGTAAAGTAATACGCGTCCCTGGCGTGAAGGACATGCACCTCCTCGTGGATGGTCACCTCCAGCGTGGCATTCCTCTCCATCATGCGACAGGGCGCGGCGGCCGGGATCGTAGAACTCGTGCAGCATCTGCAGCGCGTGGTCCGACCGTTGCGTGGCCACCAGCAGGTAACGGACGCCCTGTGCCCCTATGTTCAGATGATCGTCGCAGCGGAAGACGCGCGCCTGTTCCTGCGCCAGTTCGAAGCTGAAGAACCGGCCAAGATCCACGGGAATGCCATCGAGGATCTTCTTCAGAACCGACACCGACGGCTGCATCCCCATCGACTCGATCTGCGAGATCGTGCCGCTGCCCCCCTGTCCGCCGCGCCAACTCCCGTTGCGACAAACCGTTCGCCTTGCGCATTGCACGCAGGCGCATCGCGACCAGCGCCTCGGCCAAGGGTTCCGCTTCCATGCCCGCTTTCCCGCTTCGGATCCGAAGCAGGATGATCAGAATCGCCAATGCCGACAACAAAATCCGCCTGGCCCGGAAGCGGCATTGCCGCGCCGGCCAAGGCCGACGACACTTCGCGCCCACAGGACATCGACAGGCTTGTCTCGACACAGGCACACTTCCTGCGCAAGGTCGCCTGAAGGAGAACCATCATGAAAGACCACACCGACATCCCGCAGATCGGCCACTACATCGGCGGCCAGATCACGCCCGGCACGGGCGACCGCACGCAGCCGGTGACGAACCCCGCGACCGGCCGGATCACGGGCGCGGTCGCGCTGGCGGATGCCAGCACCGTGGACCGTGCCGTGGCCGCCGCGAAGGCCGCCTTTCCCGCCTGGGCCGACATGCCCCCCATCCGCCGCGCGCGTCTGATGAACGCCTTCCTGGCCCTGGTGCGCGAAAACAAGGATGCGCTTGCCCACGCCATCACGGCCGAACATGGCAAGGTCTTCACCGACGCCCAGGGCGAGGTGGAGCGTGGCATCGACATCATCGAATTTGCTTGCGGCATCCCCCAGCTTCTGAAGGGCGACTACACCGATCAGGTGTCCACCGGGATCGACAACTGGACGCTGCGCCAGCCCTTGGGCGTGGTGGCCGGGATCACGCCGTTCAACTTCCCCGTCATGGTGCCGATGTGGATGTTCCCCGTCGCGATCGCCGCGGGAAACACCTTCATCCTGAAACCCTCTCCCACCGATCCTTCGGCGTCGCTGCTGTATGCCGAGCTGATGCGGAAGGCGGGCTTCCCGGACGGCGTGTTCAACGTCGTGCAGGGCGACAAGGTGGCGGTCGACGCGTTGCTGGAGCATCCGGACGTGAAGGCGGTGTCCTTTGTCGGATCCACCCCCGTCGCCAACCACATCTATGAAACGGGCGCGCGGCACGGCAAGCGCATGCAGGCGCTGGGTGGGGCCAAGAACCACCTGATGGTCATGCCTGACGCCGACATGGACAAGGCCGTGGACGCGCTGATCGGGGCCGGCTACGGCTCGGCCGGGGAACGCTGCATGGCGATTTCGGCCGTGGTGATGGTGGGCGACGCGGCCGATCGGCTGATCCCCGCCCTGAAGGCGCGGGCCGAGACGCTGAAGATCCGCAACGGGGTGGAACTGGACGCCGAGATGGGCCCCATCGTCACCGCCGCCGCGCGCGACCGGATCGCAGGTTACATCGACGCGGGCGTCGCCGAGGGCGCGGAACTGGTCGTCGACGGCCGCAGCTTCACCGTTCCGGGCCATGAGGACGGCTTCTGGCTGGGCGCCACCCTGTTCGACCATGTCACGCCCGACATGAAGATCTACCGCGAGGAAATCTTCGGGCCGGTCCTGTCCTGCCTGCGCGTGGACACCTTCGCCGAAGGGCTGAAGCTGATCAACGACCACGAATTCGGCAATGGCGTCTCGCTGTTCACGCGCGACGGCCATCTGGCGCGGGAATTCGGACGTCAGGTGCAGGTGGGCATGGTGGGCATCAACGTCCCGATCCCGGTGCCCATGGCGTGGCACGGCTTTGGCGGCTGGAAGCGCAGCCTGTTCGGCGACATGCACGCCTATGGCGAGGAAGGGGTCCGCTTCTACACCAAGCAGAAGTCGATCATGCAGCGCTGGCCCGAAAGCATCGTGGAAGGCGCCGAATTCACGATGCCCGTGTCGAAGTAACCCGTGTCGGATCGGCCGGGGATTACCCCCGGCCGGTTCTTCGGCCTTCAGATCAGGCCTTCTTCCTTCATGGCACGCTGCACGGCCGGACGGGCCAGCACGCGTTCGCGCAGCGCGCAGGCCTTGGGATAGGCGCTCAGATCCACGTTCTTGGCAAAGCCCCAGTTCATGATGACCGCCAGATAGGCATCGGCCTGCGTGAACTCGCCCAGCCAGTAGTCGCCGGTCAGCATCTCCTCCATCTGCGCCATGCGACGGTTGATCTTCTTCGTGACGGCGGCCAGCGCGTCCGGCGTCAGGTCCGGGGCGAACAGGCCCCCGAAGGCGTCGTGCAGGTCGCTGCAGAAGGCCAGCGCTTCCTGAAGACGGGCACGCTCGATGGAGCCTTGGGCCGGCTTGAACGCGGCCACATCGGAACGGTCGCCCACATATTGCAGGATCGCCGCGTTCTGGGTCAGCACTTCGCCATCTTCCAGACGCAGGGCGGGCACCGCGCCGCGCTTGGTGATCGTCAGGAAGTCGGTGCCCGTCGCGGTCTTCTTGGTCTTCAGGTCCACCGCTTCCAGATCATAGGCCAGATCCGCTTCGGCCAGGGTGATGTGAACGCTCAGCGAACAAGCCCAGGGAGAGTAGAAGAGTTTCATCGGATGGTCCTTTCGATGGCTTCATCGCAGGCAGGAGTAGCGGGTGTTCCCCGACAAGTCAGCAGGGGCCGGGATCACATTGGCGGGCATCGCCCCGAGGGGCGACTTGAAAAGGCCGGGGCCTTGCACGAGGTGAAGACCTCGCGGTGCAGATAGATCAGGACGCCCAGGATCAGGCCGATGACGACGGCATGGATCCAGTCCATGTGCAGCACGGCCACCAGCGCCACGAAGGCGCCGATGTCGACCACCAGCACCACCATCGCGCCATAGGCAGAAACGGCCGGGATCAGGACAGCGAGGCCCCCGACCAGTTCCATAAGGCCGGTGAAACAGCGGAACCACTGGCCAAGGCCGACATGGTCGAATTCAGCCACCATCATCGGCTGGCCGCTCAGCTTCATGAAACCGGCCGCCAGAAAGGCCGCCGCGATCAGCACGCGCAGAACCCACAGGGCCACGGTGGCGGCCTTGGATCTTTGCGTCATTCTTTCTTCATCCCGGATCATGTTGCGGCAAGGCATGGGCGTGCGATTCGTACCGAAAACTGGGCATAAGACACTTTGATGATCCGATATTGCGATGGAGTGGGTGTGGAGCCTGCCATTGCCGGCCTGACGCTGGATCAGCTGACGATCTTCCTCGCCGTGGCGGAGCAGGGACGCTTCTCTGCCGCCGCCCGGCATCTGCGGCGGACGCACTCCGCCATCACCTATGGCATCCAGAACTTGGAACGCAGATGGGGACCGAACTGTTTGGCCGCTCCTCCTATCGGCCTGCGCTGACGGCGGCGGGGCCCGTCCTGCTGCCGCAGGCGCAACGGATCGTCAGCGGGGTGCAGGATTATCGCCCTCAGGCGCACGACCTTCTGGCCGGGGTCGAGGCGCGCCTGACGCTGGTCGCGGATGTGACGGCGCCTGCGGATCTGGTCACCGCCACCCTGAAGGCCTTCTATGCCGAATTCCCGAGGGTGGAGCTGGTGCTTCTGACCCGCGTCCTCGACAACACCTTCTTGGCGCTTCAGGACGGGACGGCCGATCTGGGCGTGGTCATCGCGCCCCCCGCCTATCGTCTTCTGGAGGGGGGTGGAGTTTCGCACCTTCGGTGAGCTCTCGCTGGTCCCGGTCGCGGCGCCGGATCATGCGCTGGCGCGGGCGGATCGTCCGCTGGCCGAAAACGACCTGCGCGACCACACGCAGCTGATGCTGTCCTCCGGCACCCTGACCGCGTCCGATCATTCGGGCGTCGGCCTCAACCGCTGGCGCATCCACGACCTTCACATGCGCCACCGCCTTCTGCTGGCCGGCATCGGATAAAGCAGCATGCCCAGCCACATGATCGTAGAGGATCTGCGGCAAGGGTGGCTGGTCCGGCTGGATCTGGACCCCACCGCCGAAAACGCCTTCGGATTCCGGGTGCCGCTGGCCTGTGCCCATCTGCGGTCGCGGACGCTGGGCCCCGCCGGTCGCTGGCTGTTCCAGCGCCTGATGGCGGACGGGGCGCACCCGCCGCCGCAGGACGGTTGAAGGACAGGGCCCGACCTTGCTAAGGTTCTGACAAAAAGCAGGTTCAGGCAGCAGGTCCCCCCGGATGACATCTTTCACACGAATGTTGCGACGGGGCCTTCCGGTCGCCGCGCTGGCCCTGCTGATGGGCTGCGGCATCTTCCATCGCCCTACGGAGCTGGAGTGCATGGAGCGCGCGATGTATTTCGAATCCAATCGCTCCAGCCGCGACGGGATGATCGCGGTGGGCAGCGTCGTGATGAACCGGGTGGAGTCGGGGAATTACCCCCGGTCAGTCTGCGGCGTCGTGGCGCAGAAGAAGCAGTTCGCGCCCGGCGTCATGTCGCGCCGGATGGACAGCCGCTCTGCCCCCCGCATCCGCGAGGCGGCGGTGTCCGTGTTGCGCGGCGAACGCCACCCGCTGATCGGCAACGCGCAGTTCTTCCACACCGCCGGATATCGCGCCGGCTACAACAACATGCACTATGTCCTCGTGACCGGCGGGAACGCCTTCTACGAACGGCGCAAGCGCGAACGGGTCACTCAGCCCACGCCCCCTGCCCCGATCGAGGGGATCACCGGCTGGTAGGACGACGCCCTAGCGCACCTGCCACTTTTCCAGCTTCCGGGCCAGCGTCCGGCGGTGCATCCCCAGCCGCCGCGCGGTTTCGGAGATGTTGAAGTCGGTGGCCACCAGCGTTTCGTGGATCCGCTCCCATTCCAGCGTCTTGATCGTGGTGGGCTGGGTGGCGGCCGCCACGCCCGTGTCTCCCGCGCCGCGCTGAAACGCGTCCAGGATGTCGTCGGTGTTCGACGGCTTCGTCAGGTAGTGGCAGGCGCCCAGCTTGATCGCTTCCACCGCCGTGGCGATGCTGGCAAAGCCGGTCAGCACCACGATCAGCATGTCCGGATCGTACCGGTGCAGCTGGTCCACGCAGACAAGGCCGGACCCACCGGCCAGCTTCAGGTCCACCACCGCATGGGTGGGGCGCTGCGCTTCCAGAACAGTGGCCAGACCCTCCGGCCCCGTCGCATGCACCACCTGATAGCCGCGCTTTTCCAGTGAGCGTTTCAGCGTGGCGGCGAAATCCTCGTCATCCTCCACCAGCAGGATCAGACCTTCAGGCATCGTGTCTCCTCAGCGCCAGGGATTCGAGCGGCAGGCGCAACGTCACTTCGGCCCCGCGCGGGCGGTTGGCGACGATCACGTCGCCCCCCAGCTTGCGAAGGGCGCTGACCGTCAGGAACAGCCCCAAACCCCGCCCGGGGCGGTCCTTGGTGCTGCGATAAGGACGACCGATGTCGGCCAGAATCTCGGGCGTGAAGCCGGGACCGCGATCCTCCACGATAAGAACCAGATCGTCGCCCGCACGTTCCACGGTCAGCCGCACCCATTGCGGCGACACTTCATAGGCATTGTCCAGCACGTTCATCAGCATCTTGGTCAGCGTCGTATCGAGGACGATCTGCATGTCCGGCCCGAAGTCGTTCCGGACGATCAGGCCCTCGAAGTCGCGCAGGTCGGCCCAATCCTCGGCCAATTGCTCGATGAAGCGGTGAACGGTCGTCGGATGGGGCGATTCGCCCCGCGCCTCGCCCGAGGTCATGAGGATGCCGGTCACGATGGCCTTGCAGCGGTCCACGGCCTTCTGCATGGCCGCGATCTCCTCGCGCTGCTCCGGGTCCGTCACCGAATGGCGCCAGTCGCCAAGGATCACCGAGATCGACGCCAGCGGCGTGCCCAGTTCATGCGCGGCACCCGAGGCGAAAAGGCCCATCCGCACGATCTGGTCCTCCTCCACCGCGCGCTGGTGCATGATCGCCAGACGCTGGGTCCGGTCGCGCAGGTTGGCCGTGATCCGCGTCATGAAGGCGGCAATCAGCACCGCGTCCACCACAAGCGCGAACATCAGGCCGATGATGTAGATGGGGAACAACTCCAACCCCTCGGGCAGGGTGAAGGTGTAGTGGAAGGGGATCAGCAGGCCCAGCATAACCACGACCAGCCCCACCAGCGCCCAGGTGACGGCGCGCGGCAGCAAGACGGCGGACAGGGTGATCTGCAGCAGGTAAAGGATGGTAAAGGGATTGGTGGCCCCGCCAGACAGCGCCAGTTGCGTCGTCAGCGCGAGGACATCAACCACCATTTCCGACGCGGCGGCCCACCGCCAGTTGCGGAACCGCGTGCGGCTGATCAGGTTCATCACGATCAGGACGGCCAGCACGCCATACATCGGCACCAGCGGAAGATTGATACCAAGGAAGATGTGCACGACGCTGATGGCGGCGATCTGGCCGGCCACCGCCAGCCATCGCAACTGCACCAGAAGGTTGAGGTTGCGGCCGTCCGCAACCTCATCGGTCAAGAGTCGCGCCGCAAACGCCATTCATGCCACCCCACGAAGACTGACACCCCCGCCAGCCCAAGTGCCAGCGCGAACCATGTCAGCGCATAGCTCAGATGCGAGTTGCGGAACTGCACAACCGTCAGCCCACCGACCGGCGCCGCATCGCCCGAACGTGCGGCGTCGATGAAGAACGGGGCCACGTTGGTCAGCCCCTGCGCCTGGGCGATGGCGGCCACGTCGCGGGAAAACCAGCGGTCGGCGACCGGATCGTTGCTGCGCAGGAAGCCGCCCTTCGGTTCGGTGATGCGCAGAAGGCCCGACACCACCTGCTCACCTTCAGGGCGTGTATAGTCGTTGCGCGTCGCCGCCGGAACGAAACCGCGGTTGATCAGATAGGTGGCGTCACCAGCCACCAGCGGGGTCAGGACCCAAAAGCCCGCGCCTTGTTCGGTCACGGCCTGCGTCAGCACCGCCTTGTCGTTCAGAAACTGCCCCTGCACCTGCACCTTGCGGTATTCGGCCGATTCCCGCGTGACGGCGGCCCATTCGTCCGATTCGGGTGCCGGAACGGCCGGGGCGTCAAGACGCGCCTCCACCCGTTCGATCAGGGCCGTCTTCCAGGCCAGGCGCTGCACCTGCCAGACACCCAAAGACAGCAGAAGGGCGACCCCTGCTGCTGCCAGAACCGCCAGAACGGCCAGTGTCAGGGCAGAGCGGGGCCGACGATCCGTCCCCGCCCCGTTCACCTCGGGCTTTCCGGTTCGCCGCTGCCCTGCCCTTCGGGGGCATAGGCGCCAAGGTTTCCGCCCATCTCGTGGTTGGGCATCATGTTGGCGTTCATGTTGAACATGACCCAGACGGAACCCGCGATCATGATGATGACGACTACCAGCGTGAACACGGTGGAGGTCAGCGTCCAGCCTTCCTCGGCGTGCGGGGTGACGTGCAGGAAGTAGATCACGTGGACGATGACCTGCACGGCGGCGAAGGCGGCCACCAGAAGGATCGTGGCCGTGCGATTTTCCAGCACTTCGCCCATCACCAGCCAGAACGGGATGACCGTCAGGATCACCGACAGCACGAAGCCCGTCATGTAGGATTTCATCGAGCCGTGATCGTGCTCCGCGCCGTGATGGTCGTCATGCGCGTGGGTGTGTGCGTGATGTGCCATCAAACCATCCTCACCAGATAGACGAAGCTGAAGACGCCGATCCAGATGACGTCCAGGAAGTGCCAGAACAGGCTGAGGCAGGACAGCCTGCGCTGCATTGCGGTCGTCAGGCCGAACTTGCGGACCTGGAAGACCAGCGTGAACAGCCAGACCAAACCGAAGGTCACGTGCAGACCGTGCGTGCCGACCAGCAGGAAGAAGGCCGACAGGAAGGCCGAACGCTGCGGACCCGCCCCCTCGTGGATGAGGTGGTGGAATTCGTAAAGCTCGATCCCCAGGAAGCAGGCGCCGAAGACGGCCGTCACCAGCAGCCAGCCGATGACCTGCTTCGAATTGTGGCGCTGCATCGCCAGCATCGCGAACCCGTAGGTGATCGAGGAGAACAGCAGCATCGCCGTGTTCACCGCGATCAGGTCCAAATCGAACAGTTCCTTCGGGCCGGGCCCGGCGGCATAAGCGCCGCCGAGAACCGCATAGGTCGCGAACAGGACCGAGAAGATGAGGCAGTCGCTCATCAGGTAGATGTAGAAGCCCAGCAGCGTGCTGGCGCCTTCGGGGTGATGCGGCTCTTCCGTCAGGTGGAAGGCGCCGTCTTTGGGCAAGGTTACAGTGCTCATGTCTTACACCTGCGAGGCGAGCAGCTTCGTGCGCGCGGCTTCGGTTTCGGCGACCTCCTCGGCCGTGATGTAGAAGTCACGGTCGCGGTTGTAGGTGTGGTAGATCGCGTAGGCGAGCATGGCCACGAAGGACAGGGCCGCGAGCCACCACATGTACCAGATCAGGGCGAAGCCGCAGATCGTGGCAAGGCCGGCCAGGATCACACCGGCTTCGGTGCTGCGCGGCATGTGGATCGGACGGTAACCACCGGCCGGACGCTCGTACTTCTTGTTCTTCATGTCATGCCAGCTGTCGATCTCGTAGACGACCGGCGTGAACGCGAAGTTGTAGCTGGGCGGGGGCGAGGACGTGGCCCATTCCAGCGTGCGTCCGTTCCAGGGGTCGCCCGTCAGGTCGCGCAGCTTGTCGCGCTGCAGGATCGACACGGCGATCTGGATCAGGAAGGCCGCGATGCCGATGGCCACCAGCGACACGCCGAACATGGCGCAGTACATCCAGGGCGCCAGGCTCGGATCCTCGAACACGCGCATGCGGCGGGTGACGCCCATCAGGCCCATGACGTAAAGCGGTGTGAAGGTGAACCAGTAGCCCAGCACCCAGCCCCAGAACGACACCTTGCCCCAGAACTCGTTCAGCTTGAAACCGAAGGCCTTCGGGAACCAGTAGTTGATGCCCGCGAACACGCCGAACACGACGCCGCCGATGATCACGTTGTGGAAGTGGGCGACCAGGAACAGCGAGTTGTGCAGCACGAAGTCGGCCGGAGGCACGGCCAGCAGAACGCCGGTCATCCCGCCCACGGTGAAGGTGATCATGAAGGCGATCACCCAGTACATCGGCAATTCGAACCGGATGCGGCCCTTGTACATCGTGAACAGCCAGTTGAAGATCTTCGCACCCGTCGGGATGGAGATGATCATCGTGGTGATCCCGAAGAACGAGTTCACGGACGCGCCCGACCCCATCGTGAAGAAGTGGTGCAGCCAGACGAGGTAGGACAGGATCGTGATGACGACCGTCGCGTAGATCATCGAGGTGTAGCCGAACAGACGCTTGCCCGAGAAGGTCGACACGACCTCGGAATAGACGCCGAACAGCGGCAGGATGAGGATGTACACCTCCGGGTGGCCCCAGATCCAGATGAGGTTGACGTACATCATCGGGTTGCCGCCGAGGTCGGCGGTGAAGAAGTTCGTGCCGACATAGCGGTCCAGCGTCAGCAGGACCAGAACGGCCGTCAAGATCGGGAAGGAGGCGACGATCAGGATGTTCGTGCACAGCGCCGTCCAGCAGAAGATCGGCATCTTCGTCATGGTCATGCCGGGCGCGCGCATCTTGACGATGGTCACCAGCAGGTTGATGCCCGACAGCGTGGTGCCCACACCGGCGACCTGAAGGCCCCAGATGTAATAGTCCACGCCCGTCGACGGAGAGGCGCCGATCCCCGACAGCGGCGGGAAGGCCAGCCAGCCGGTTTGCGCATATTCACCTATGAACAGCGACAGCATGGTCAGCACCGCGCCACCCACTGTCATCCAGAACGAGAAGTTGTTCAGGAACGGGAAGGCCACGTCGCGCGCGCCGATCTGCAGCGGCATGATGAAGTTCATCAGGCCGGTGACGAAGGGCATCGCCACGAAGAAGATCATGATGACGCCATGCGCCGTGAAGATCTGGTCATAGTGGTGGGCGTTCAGATAGCCCTCCCCCCCGTCGAAGGAGAGGGTCTGCTGAAGACGCATCATCAGCGCGTCGGCAAAGCCGCGCAGCAGCATCACGATGCCCAGCACCATGTACATGATGCCGATCTTCTTGTGGTCGATGCTGACGACCCAGTTGGTCCAGAATGGCCCCCAGAGGCGGTAGTAGGTCATGGTCCCCAGCAGCACCACGCCCAGAACCGCAACGGCCGCGAAGGTGCCGATGAGAATCGGCTCGTGGATCGGGATGGCAGCCCAGGTCAGGCGGCCAAAGATGAATTCGGTTAGGGTCATTGCGCCTGTTCCGTCAAAGGGCCTGTGCGCGCTGAGGCGCAGAAAGAAGGGTGAATGTGGGCGTCAGCGACATGCCGGGCTTCAGACCGTGACCACGCAGCGGGCTCGTGTCCCGGGCCGCGACAATCACCTGGTCCTGGCCGTACACGCGCTGCGAGTCCAGCACGGTGCAGAAGGCGTCGACCACGACCGGCTGCGAACCGAAGGGCGTCGGGCCGCGGGTGAAGACCTTCTGCGTGAGTTCGGTCACGTTGAGCGTGCCGGCCATGCCGAAGCCGCCCACCTCGTCCACGGCCATCATCTCGTCCACGCACATGCGGTTGGCGTCGACGCAGCGGTTCAGGACCGCGTGCCACAGATCGGGTGCGACATTGCCGAAATACATCACCGGAACGGCCTCGGACGGCTTTTCCAGTTCGGCGTAGCGGGCGCGGTCCAGCGCGCCGCCTTCGGTGCGGACCTTTTCGATCCAGCTGTCGAAGCCAGCCTGCGGCAGGGCCTGCGTGTCGAAGCGCATGTGCGAGAAGCCGTGGCCCGAATAGTGCGACGAGAAGCCCTCATAGGTGCCCTCGTTGTTCAGGACGCCGTTCAGCTTCGTTTCCATCGCGGGCATGGCATAGATCATGCCGGCCATCGCGGGGATGTAGAAGGCGTTCATCACCGAGGTCGCGGTCATCGTGAACTCGACGGGACGGTCCACCGGAACGGCCAGTTCGTTGATCGTCGCGACGCCGTATTCCGGGTAGATGAACATCCACTTCCAGTCCATCGCCACCACCTGCACCTGAAGGGGTGCGTAGTCTTCCGTGATCGGCTTGTCGGCCGCGATCCGGTCCAGTGGGCGGTAGGGATCGAGCAGGTGCGTGCCGACCCAGGTCAGCGCGCCCAGCGCGATGATGATCATCAGGGGGGCGGCCCAGATCACAAGCTCCAGCCGGGTGGAGTGGTGGAATTCGGGATCGTATTCGGCGTCCTTGTTCGATTCGCGGTATTTCCACGCGAAGAAGATGACCAGCGCGATCACCGGGATGATGATCAGCAGCATCAGAAGCGTGGAAATCACGAGCACGTCGCGCTGCTGTGCGGCAATGTCCCCTGCAGGGGCCAGAACCACGGGTTTGCAGGCGGCTATGAAGGCAAGGGGCGCCAAGGCGGCGAGACGGAGGCTTTTCACGGCGAATCCATTCGGAACGGTCGGACTTGCGGCCGAGGTGGCGTTTGTATGCCCTCGAGTAATCCTGAAGGCGCGACGACAACATTGGACAATTTGCCCAATCCAAAGTCTACTTCGAAAAAGGCACAGAGCATATCAACCTATCCAACGGAGTTGAGGACGTGAGCACCCCTGCATCAATTACGGGAGAGCGGGACGCGCGCCGCCTGCACGACGAAGGTCACGGACACGAGGCCGACCCCGGCGAAATGTCCATCGGCGTCATCATCGGACGGTCCGCCGAGTTCTTCGATTTTCTGGTCTTCTCGATCGCCTGCGTCCTGGTCTTCCCGGCCCGCCTGTTCCCGTTCGTCGATCCCCTGACGGGAACGCTGTACGCCTTTGCCGTCCTGTCTTTGGCATTCATCGCGCGGCCCTTCGGTTCGGCCTTCTTCATGTGGGTGGACCGCACCTACGGCCGCAGCGCCAAGCTGACCTCCGCGCTGTTCATGCTGGGCACATCCACGGTCGCCTTCGGCCTGATCCCCACCTACGAGGTGCTGGGAAGCTGGGCCATCATCATCCTGTGCATCCTGCGCCTGGCGCAGGGTTTTGCCCTTGGTGGCGCCTGGGACGGCCTCGCCTCGCTTCTGGCGCTGAGCGCGCCGGAAAAGAAGCGCGGCTGGTACGCGATGATTCCGCAGCTGGGCGTCCCGATCGCGCTGATCGTGTCGGCCGGCCTCTTTGTCTATCTGGTGATGAGCGTGTCGCAGGCCGACTTCATCGACTGGGGCTGGCGCTATCCGTTCTTCGTGGCCTTCGCGATCAACGTCGTGGCCCTGTTCTCCCGTGTGCGCCTGGTCGTGACCCCGGAATACGAGGAGATGTTCAAGAAGGCGGAACTCGCGCCCCGCGGCTACCGGGAAACTTTTGCCAACCAGGGTCGCAACATCCTGGCCGGTGCCCTGACGCCGCTGGCGGGCTTTGCACTGTTCCACATGATGACCGTGTTCCCGCTGGCCTACGTGTACCTGTTCACGGACAACAGCCCGGTCGGCTTCCTGACCACGCTGCTGCTGGGCGCCTTCGTGGGCCTCTTCTCCACCATCGCCTCGGGCCTCCTGTCGGACCGTATCGGCCGTCGCACGCTGCTGACCTGGAGCACGATCGGCATCGCGATCTTCGCCGTGATCGGGCCGTTCCTTCTGTCCCTGGGCGGTGCCGGTCAGACGCTGTATGTGGTCGTGGGCTTCATCCTGCTGGGCCTCAGCTTCGGCCAGTCCTCGGGCGCGGTTGCGTCCAGCTTCGGTCCGAAATACCGCTACTCCGCCTCAGCCATCACGTCGGATCTGGCCTGGGTTGCGGGTGCGGGCTTCGCGCCGCTGGTCGCCCTTTACCTGACGGCCACGCTGGGCATCTGGGCGGCGGGCGCCTACCTGCTTTCGGGCGCGATCGGCACGATGTTCGCGCTGCGCCTGAACCGCATGAGCTCGGAGATGGGTCGTCACTGACCCCCTCCCCTTCCAAAGAAAAAGCCCCGCTTCCGCGGGGCTTTTTTTTATCGGTCAGATTTGCTGCGCCTCAGGTGCGCAACAGGTGATCCACGATCATCTCCGCCGCCTCTTCGGCCGTCATCTCGGCCGTGTTGACGGTAACTTCCGCATTCTGCGGCTCCTCGTACGGGCTGTCGATGCCGGTGAAGTTCTTCAACTGCCCGGCCCGCGCCTTCTTGTAGAGGCCCTTCACGTCACGGCTTTCCGCGATCGCCAGCGGCGTGTTCACGAACACCTCGATGAACTCCCCTTCGGCCATCAGGTCGCGGACCATCCGGCGTTCCGACCGGAAGGGAGAGATGAAGGCCGTCAGCACGATCAGGCCCGCATCCGTCATCAGCCGGGCCACCTCGCCCACGCGGCGGATGTTCTCCACCCGGTCGGCGTCGGTGAAGCCAAGGTCGCGGTTCAGGCCGTGGCGGACGTTGTCGCCGTCCAGCAGGAACGAATGCCGCCCCATCGAATGCAGCTTCTTTTCCACCAGGTTGGCGATGGTGGACTTGCCCGATCCCGACAGGCCGGTGAACCACACGACCCGCGCCTTCTGGCCCTTTTGCTGGGCATGGGCGTTGCGGTCGATGTCCACGGCCTGCCAGTGGATGTTCTGCGACCGGCGCAGCGCGAAGTGGATCAGGCCGGCGGCCACCGTCGCGTTCGTCATCCGGTCGATCAGGATGAAGCCGCCCATCGTCCGGTCGTCGTCGTAGCTTTCGAAGACCAGCGGACGGTCGGTGGAGATGTTGCACACCCCGATCGCGTTCAGCTTCAGCGTGCGGGACGGCAACTGCTCGGCCGTGTTGACGTTCACCTCGTATTTCGGCTCGGTGATCGTGGCGGTCACGGATTGCGTGCCCAGCTGCAGGATGTAGGGACGGCCGGGCAGCATCTCGTGCTCGTCCATCCAGATCAGCGTCGTCTCGAACTGGTCGGCCACCTCAGGCGGGCTGTCCGCCGTCGCGATGACGTTGCCGCGCGAACAGTCGATCTCGTCCTGGAAGGTCAGCGTCACCGCCTGCCCCGCCACGGCCCGGTCCAGGTCGCCGTCGAAGGTCACGATCGACTTCACGATGGAGGTCTTGCCCGACGGCACGACCCGCACCGCATCCCCCGGCTTCACCTCACCCGAGGAGATGGTGCCGGAGAACCCGCGGAAGTCGAGGTTCGGGCGGTTCACCCATTGCACCGGCATGCGGAACGGACGCTGCAGCGCGCTGCGGTCCGACAGCGGCACCTCCTCCAGATGGGCCATCAGAGTGGGACCGGTGTACCAGTCCATGCCCGTCGAACGGTCGACGATGTTGTCGCCCTTCAGGCCCGAAATCGGGATCGCCGTGAAGTCCCTGATCCCGATGGAGGTCGCGAAGTCGCGGTAATCGGCCACGATCTGGTCAAACCGCTCTTGGCTGTAGCCGACAAGGTCCATCTTATTGACCGCCAGCACCACGTTCGGAATGCCCAACAGGTTCACGATATAGCTGTGACGGCGCGTCTGGGTCAGGATGCCCTGCCGCGCGTCGATCAGGATCACGGCCAGATCGGCGGTGGAGGCGCCGGTGACCATGTTGCGGGTGTACTGTTCATGGCCAGGGGTGTCGGCCACGATGAACTTGCGCTTGTCGGTCGCGAAGAAGCGGTAGGCCACGTCGATGGTGATGCCCTGTTCGCGTTCCGCAGCCAGACCGTCCACCAGAAGCGCGAAGTCGATCTCCTGCCCTTGGGTGCCGACGGCCTTCGAATCCTTCGACAGTGTGGCCAGCTGGTCTTCGAAGATCATCTTGCTGTCGTACAGAAGACGGCCGATCAGCGTGGACTTGCCGTCATCCACCGACCCGCAGGTGATGAAGCGCAGCATCGTCTTGTGCTGGTGCTTGGACAGATAGGCGTCGATGTCTTCCGCGATCAGCGCGTCGACCTTGTATTCCTGCGTCTGTTCGATCGACATCAGAAGTAACCTTCCTGCTTCTTCTTTTCCATCGAGGCGGCGCTGTCATGGTCGATCGCGCGGCCCTGCCGCTCGGACGTGGTGGTCAGCAGCATTTCCTGGATGACTTCGGACAGCGTGGCCGCTTCCGATTCCACCGCACCCGTCAGAGGATAGCAGCCCAGCGTGCGGAAGCGGATGGACCGCAGTTCCGGCGTCTCGCCCTCGCGCAGCGGGAAACGGTCGTCGTCCACCATGATCAGAAGGCCGTCGCGTTCCACCACGGGGCGCGGGGCCGAGAAGTACAGCGGAACGATCTCGATCCCTTCCAGCTGGATGTATTGCCAGATGTCCAGTTCGGTCCAGTTCGACAGCGGGAAGACCCGGATCGATTCGCCCTTGGACTTGCGGGCGTTGTACTGGCTCCACAGTTCCGGCCGCTGGTTCTTGGGGTCCCAGCGGTGGTTGGCCGACCGGAACGAGAAGACGCGTTCCTTGGCACGGGACTTCTCCTCGTCGCGGCGGGCGCCGCCGAAGGCCGCGTCGAAGCCGTAATGGCTCAGCGCCTGCTTCAGGCCGTCGGTCTTCCACATGTCGGTGTGAAGCGATCCGTGGTCGAAGGGGTTGATCCCCTTTTCCATCGCCTCGGGGTTGTGATGGACCAGAAGCTGCATCCCGGCATCCGCCGCCGCCTTGTCGCGCAGCTTGTACATTTCCCGGAACTTCCAGGTCGTGTCCACGTGCAGCAGCGGGAACGGCGGGGGGGAGGGATAGAAGGCCTTCTTGGCCAGATGCAGCATGCAGGCCGAATCCTTGCCTACGGAATACAGCATCACCGGATTCGTCGCGGTCGAAACGACCTCACGCATGATCTGGATGCTTTCGGCTTCAAGCCGCTGCAGATGGGTCAGTTGCCGGTCATCGAGTGCCATGGTCGCCTTCTCGGACAAGTCTGGGGTGCAAGTGTCGTGCGTATCCTTGTCGTGCCACGCTCTTAACGCAACCGAAAGGTATCAATGTGAAAAAAATCCAAGGTTCGCAACGGGGCGCTGTGGCGGAACATCGCCGTCCTGCCGGGTGGGCTGGAAGGAACGACGTTCTCCGTCACTCCGTCTCCAGCACCGATAGGAAAGCAGGGCCGAACCGTTCCAGACGCGCTTCGCCCAGATCGCCGGCGCGGTCCAGCTCCTCCAGCGTGGCAGGCCGACGCTCCGCGATCCGTCTCAGCGTCGTGGTGGACAGGCTCATCGGCTTGGCCGTCCCGTCCTCGCCCCGCATCAGCCGCAGATGCTCCTCGGCAAGGCGGTCGTACAGCACGCCCGCGTCGCGACCGGCCAGCCGGCGGCGCTGGGGGTGCATCGGCTCTACCGAGCCGTTGATCACCTGAAGGAACACGTCGCCATAGCTTTCCAGCTTGCGCGCGCCGACACCGCTGATTCGCGCCATGTCGTCCAAGGTCGCGGGCCGGGTTTCCGCCATCTCGGCCAGGGTCCGGTCGGTGAAGATGACATAGGCGGGCACGTTCTGCGCCTCGGCCAGCGCGCGGCGCTTGGCTTTCAGCGCCGACATCAGGGGCGCCGCCTCATCGCTGACCAGCGTCTTGACGACGTTGCGGGTGGCGGCCTTGTCCACGGTGTCGCGGCGCAGGGTGATGTTCTGTTCGCCCTTCAGGATGGGCAGGGCCTCGTCCGTCATCCGCAGCGCACCATGGCGTTCAGGATCGGGGCGCACAAGATCGCGGCCCATCATCTGGCGGAACACGGCACCCCAAGCCCCCTTCGACAGATCCTTGCCCACCGCAAAGGTGGGCAGGTCGTCATGCCGACGCTCCTTCACCTTGTCGGTGCGGTTGCCGGTCAGGATGTCGATCAGGTGGCCGGTGCCGAACCATTCGCCCGTGCGCAGGATGGCCGACAGCGCCTTTCGCACCGCCTCCGTCGCGTCGAACGTGTCCACCGGGCGGTCGCAGATGTCGCAGTTGCCGCAGGGCTCCGACGTTTCGCCGAAATAGCGCAACAGGCCCTGACGGCGGCAGCTCATCGCCTCGGCCAGCCCCAGAAGCGCGTTCAGGCGGGCGTGATCGGCGGCCTTGCGTTCGGGCGGGGCCACGCTTTCGTCGATCTGGCTGCGGCGCAGGCGGATGTCGTCGGGGCCGTAAAGGGTCAGCGTCTCGGCGGGCGCCCCGTCGCGGCCCGCCCGTCCGATCTCCTGATAATAGCCTTCGATGGTCTTGGGCAGGTCGGCATGGGCCACCCAACGGATGTCGGGCTTGTCGATCCCCATGCCGAAGGCCACCGTGGCCACCACGATCAGCCCGTCCTCGCGCTGGAAACGCGTTTCCACCATGCGGCGTTCCTCGGGGTCCATCCCGCCGTGGTAATGGCAGGTCGGGTGCCCCGCCTCGGCCAGCGCGCGCGACAGGGTTTCCGTCTTGGCGCGCGTGGCGGCATAAACGATGCCCGACAGCCCCTTGCGACGGCTGGCCCAGTCCAAAATCTGCTTGCGCGGACTGTCCTTCACCGCGAAGGCCAGATGGATGTTCGGCCGGTCGAAGCCGCGCAGGAAGGTCGCGGGCTGCTCGCCCCCGAACAGCCGTTCCACGATCTCGGCCTGCGTTTCGGCGTCGGCGGTGGCCGTGAAGGCCGCCAGCGGCACGTTCAGCGACCGGCGCAAGGCCCCGATCCGCAGATAGTCGGGGCGGAAGTCGTGGCCCCACTGGCTCACGCAATGCGCCTCGTCCACGGCGATCAGGTTCACGCCCACGCGCCGCAGCATGCCTTCGGCCACGCCCAGCCGTTCCGGCGCCATGTAAAGAAGCTTCAGCCGCCCTTCGTCCAGCGCGGAGAATACCTCCTCGTTCTCAGACTCCGTGTTGGCCGAGGTGAGGGCGCCGGCCTCCACCCCCACTTCGCGCAAGCTGCGCACCTGATCCCGCATCAGCGCGATCAGGGGGGAGATGACAACGGTCACGCCCTCCCGGCTCAGCGCCGGGATCTGGTAGCACAGCGACTTGCCGCCGCCCGTCGGCATGATGGCCAGCGTGTTGCGGCCTTCCGTGACCGCCTCCACGATCTCGGCTTGGCCGGGGCGGAAGTCGTCGAAGCCGAAGACCTCGCGCAGCAGCGTCGCAGGGGTGGGCATCAGATGAGATAGCCCGCGTTGTTCGTGATGACGATGCGCAGGGCATAGACCGCCAGCAGCGCGATCAGCGGCGCCAGATCAAGGCCGCCCATCGCGGGCAGGATGCGGCGGATGCGGCCATAGACCGGCTCCAGGAGGCGGTTCAGGCCTTCCCAGATCTGGTAGACCACGGGCTGGCGCAGGTTCAGCACGCCGAAATTGATCAGCCAGCTCATGATCACATGGGCAAGGATGATGAACTGCACGACGCTGAGGATCAGCAGGAGGATCTGGAGCAGGGATACCATGGGCCGGCCTGTAAGGAACTGTTGGCCCAGAGGTAAGCAATCCCGTGCCCCGGCACAACATCCCGCCTTGCCACACCCCCCTCTTTCACGCTTGATGCGGCCAATCACGGGGGCGGTCATGCGCAGGACGATCTGGGGCTGGTATTTCTTCGATTGGGCCAGCCAGCCCTATGCCACGCTGCTGACCACCTTCATCTTTGCCCCCTACATGGCGCGGATCATGGGCGACGGCACGGCGGCGCAGACGGTCTGGGGCTACGGGCTTGCGGCGGCGGGGCTGCTGATTGCGCTGGGCTCCCCCCTTCTGGGGGCGGTGGCGGACCGGTCGGGTGGGCATCGACGGTTCCTGCTGGTCTTCTCGGCCATGTACATGCTGGGGGCGTGGGGGCTGTGGTGGGCCGAACCGGGGCAGCCGCGCGTGGTGTGGACCATCGGCTGCTTTGCGCTGGGCCTGATCGGGATGGAATACGCCACCAGCTTCACCAACGCCCTGATGCCGAAACTGGCGGCGCGCGGCGATCTGGGGCGCCTTTCCGGCTCCGGCTGGGCGTTCGGCTATGCGGGCGGGGTCGTGGCCCTGATCCTCGTGCTGCTGTTCCTGCAAGAGGGGCCGGAGGGCACGACCCTCGTCGGCCTCGCCCCCGCCTTCAGCCTTGATCCCGCGATGGCCGAGGGGACACGCGCCGTCGGTCCCTTCACCGCGCTGTGGTATGCGGTCTTCATCCTGCCCTTCTTCGCCTTCGTGCCCATGCCCCCGGCAGGACCGGACGGCATTTGTACCGCCTTGCGCCACGCCTGGCCCGACCTGAAGGCCAGCCTGCGCCGCCTACCGCAGAACCGCCCGCTGGCCGGGTTCCTTGGCGCGTCGATGCTGTATCGCGACGCGCTGAACGGCATCTACGCCTTTGGCGGCATCTACGCCGTGGGGGTGCTGGGCTGGCAGGTGCGGGATGTGGGGATCTTCGGCATCCTGGCCGCGATCACCGGGGCCTTGGGCGCGTGGATGGGCGGGCGGGCCGACAGCCGTTTCGGTCCCCGCCCCGTGATCGTGGGCAGCCTGCTGGCGCTGATGGGGTGCGCGCTGTGCGTGGCGGGCATCGGGCCGGCCCGCATCTTCGGCCTGCCCGTGCCCGCCCTGGCGCCGACCCTCGCCTTCTATGCCGTCGGGGCCGTGATCGGCGCGGCCGGCGGCGCGCTTCAGGCGGCCAGCCGCACGGCGCTGATCGACCGCGCCGATCCCACCCGCATGACCGAAGCGTTCGGCCTTTACGCCCTGTCCGGCAAGGCCACGGCGTTCCTGGCGCCGCTGGCCATCGGATTCGCCACGCAGATCAGCGGATCCCAGCGGATCGGGGTGCTGCCGGTCATCGTGCTCTTCCTTGCGGGGCTGGGGCTGCTATGGTGGGCCGACATGACCCGCAGGCCCCGAACATGATCCGATCCCTTGCCGTAGCGCTCAGCCTCGCGCTGGCCCTTCCCGCAGGGGCCGAAACGCCAGCCTCGACGCTGTTCGGCGCGGCGTCGACGTCCACCCATGGCGCAGCGCAGGCCATCGGCTTCTACAGCCGCGGCTGTGCCACGGGTCTTGTGCCACTGCCCGAAACCGGCCCGACCTGGCAAGCCATGCGCCTGTCGCGCAACCGCAACTGGGGCCAGCCGGAAATGGTGGCCTTCCTGCAGCAACTGTCGGTCGCGGCCACGAAGATGGGCTGGCAGGGGCTTTACATCGGCGACATTGCGCAACCGCGGGGCGGCCCCGCTCCTTCCGGCCATGCCAGCCACCAGACAGGGCTGGACGCGGACATATGGCTGCGGATGCCCGACACGCTGCGCCTGTCCCCTGCAGCACGCGAGGATCTGCCTTTCGTGTCCGTCCTGCGCGACCGGCGCACCGTCAACGCCTATTGGACGCCGCGCCACCGGGCGCTGGTGCAGTCGGCGGCGATGGACCCGCGCGTGGACCGCATCTTCCTGAACGCCGCCATCAAGATGGAGATGTGCCGCACGGCCACGCCCGCCGATGCGGCCTGGCTGCAGAAAATCCGCCCGGCCGCCGGGCATGACGAACACATGCACGTCCGCCTGCGCTGCCCCGCCGGCAGCCGCACCTGCGCGCCGCAAACCCCGTCCGTGGCCGAACTGTCGCAGGGCGGAAGCGGCTGCGACGCCTCGCTCGCGTCGTGGCTGGAGGACCGCCCGGCCCCGGCCCCCTCTGCCCCGGCGCGCACCCATCCGCGCGAATACGCCTTGTCCGATCTTCCAGCCCAATGCTCCGCCGTCTTGCGCGCGCGCTGATCGCGGTTCCTTTGCTGGTTGTTCTGGCGGCCGTCGGATCTTGGAAACTTCCGGCCGGGGGGCAGCACGCGGCCACCTTCCGCTGGCACATGGAGGATCCGCGCTTCGGGGGCTTTTCCTCGATCCGGCTGGACCGGGACGGGCGCGGCTTCACCACGATCACCGACAAGGGCGACTGGCTGAAGGGCACGCTGCTGCGCGACGGCACCCGCATCGTCGGCGTGAAGGCAGGACCCCTGACCGCCCTGCGCGACGTCAAGGGCCGCCCCGTGGCCCCCGCCGAATCCGACAGCGAAGGATTTGCCTTCGCGCCCGACGGGTCCGTCTTCGTCACCTTCGAACAGCGGACGGGCCTGCGCCGCTATCCCACGATCGAAGGCGTGCCGCAGGTGATCGACGACAGGCCGTTCCACACCCTGCCCTTCAACGCGGGGCTGGAGGCGCTGACCTTCGACGGCTCCGACCTGCTCACTATTCCCGAAGCGCCCAACGACGGCACCTTCACCGTCTGGCGGCTCCACGGCACATGGCGGCGCGACTTCATGATCCCCGAACGCGGCATCTTCCGCGTGGCCGACGCTGACGTGTTTGAAGGTCATCTCTACATCCTGGAACGCGCCTTCTTCGGCTTCGGCTTTTCCAGCCGCGTCCGCCGCTTCGACCTGGACGGCGGGGGGGAGATTACGCTCCTGACCTCGCGCCCCGGGAAGTTCGACAATCTGGAAGGCTTGTCGGTTTGGCGCGACGGGGCGGACACCGTACTGACCATGATCTCGGACGACAACTTCATCCCGGTCGAGCGAACGGAATTCGTGGAATACCGCTTCCCCGACTGAACGTTTTCGGCTATAGGCGCGGCCTTCCTCCAGGTTCTCCGCCACCCTGCCAAAACGGATCATTCCATGACGCGTCCCCTCATTCCGCTGATCTTCGCCATGGCGGCGACAGTCGTCGCCTCCAACATCCTCGTGCAGTTCGTGCTGGGCGACTGGCTGACCTGGGGGGCGTTCAGCTATCCACTGGCCTTCTTCGTCAACGACATCACCAACCGCCTTTACGGCGCCCGCGCCGCGCGCAAGGTGGTGATCGCGGGCTTCCTGACGGGTCTGGCCTGCTCTCTGGTGGGCACGCAGATCGAAGGCGCTTTCGGGCCGCTGGTGTCGTTCCGCGTGGCGCTGGCTTCGGCCACGGCGTTCTTCGTGTCGCAGATGCTGGACGTGTTCGTGTTCGACCGGCTGCGCCACGCATCCTGGTGGCGCGCGCCTGCGATTTCCACGCTCCTCGGCTCCACCCTCGACACGGCGCTGTTCTTCACGATCGCCTTCTCAGCCTGGCTGACCGTCCTGCATCCCGCGACCGATGTGGCTTGGGCGAACGAGCTGGTTCCCCTTCTGGGCACCGGTCCTGCCCTGCCCTTGTGGATGTCGCTGGCCGCCGCCGACTGGTGCGTCAAGATCGTGCTCGCAATTGTGGCGCTTTTGCCCTTCCGGATGATTGTCCGCCGGATGACGACATCTCTTGCGTGATGACCGTTGACATCCACCACATCTGTGCCAACCTTTGTGGTATCGGCAACACATTTGAAAGGAGGTGATCCAGTGTCTAGAGTGATATTGGAGAGAGGTGTCGGGACAGTCGGAGGGCTCATCGGCTAGGGGCAGCCCCCTGGCAGACGGACCATACGATTGGGGTGATTCCTAACTGGCTCATCTCCTTGGATCTCGGAAAGGGTCGTCCGTATGGCGACCCTTTCTCTGTTTTTGAACGATCATGCTGCACATCAACGACACCATTTTCATCGCCGACTGGGAGCTGACGGAAAACTTCGTCCGCGCCTCGGGTCCTGGCGGGCAGAACGTGAACAAGGTGTCCACGGCGGTCGAACTGCGGTTCGAGGCCGAACGCTCGCCCCATCTTTCGGCGCCGGTAAAGACGCGGCTGAAACGGCTGGCCGGACGGCGCTGGACGCTGGAAGGCGCGCTGATCCTTCAGGTGGACGAAACGCGGTCGCAGGCCCGCAACCGCGAGATCGCGCGCGAACGGCTGGCCGACCTGATCCGTCAGGCGCTGGTGGCGCCCAAGCGCCGCATTCCCACGAAGCCCACGCTGGGCAGCCAGCGCCGCCGGCTGGCGGCAAAGGCGAATCGCGCCCAGATCAAGGCCGGACGCGGCACGATCGCGGACGACGACGGATAAGGAAACGGGCGCCAAAGCGCCCGCCTTGTGTCACTTGCCTTCCACCACGGACAATCCGCGCAGGATGTCCACGGCATAGGCCAGCTGGTAATCCTCCTCGCGCAGCTTCGCCGTCTCCTCGACCAGCGCGCGATCGGCTTCCATCTGCTTCTTCTCCTCCTCGGTCATCGAGTCGTTGGACAGGATGCCCCGCAGGCTCGATTCCGACCGCATCGGCATGGAGGAGGCGGTGGTGTCCGCATCCTCCGGCGTGGTTTCGGGATCGCGGCGCGGCTGGTCCACCACGATGTCGGGCGACACGCCCAGCGCCTGGATCGACCGGCCCGACGGGGTGTAATAGCGCGCCGTCGTCAGGCGCATCCCGCCATCACCGCGCACCGGGATGACCGTCTGGACCGACCCCTTGCCGAAGCTTTTCGTGCCGACCACGATGGCCCGCTTGTGGTCCTGCAGCGCGCCCGCCACGATTTCCGAGGCCGAGGCCGAGCCGCCGTTGATCAGCACCACGATGGGCTTGCCCTGCGCCAGATCGCCCGCCGTCGCGTTGTAGCGTTCGTTGTCCTGCGCGTTCCGCCCGCGGGTGGACACCACCTCCCCTTCGTTCAGGAAGGCGTCGGACACCTTGATCGCCTGCGTCAGCAGACCGCCGGGGTTGTTGCGCAGATCAAGGACGATGCCGTTGACATTGTCCATGCCGCCCAACTCCTCGACGCGCTTGGCCAGTTCGGATTCCACCCCCGGATAGGTCTGGTCGTTGAAGGTGGACACCCGCAGCACGATCGTGTGGCCGCCCACGGTGCTGGTGCGCACGGCCGTCAGCTTGATCGTGTCGCGCATCATGGACACGTCGAACGGCTCGGCCCGGCCTTCGCGCACGATGGTGACCACGATCTCGGACCCGACCGGGCCGCGCATCTTGTCCACAGCCTCGTCCAGCGGCAGCCCTTGCAGGGATTCGCCGTCCACGGCCGTGATGAAGTCGCCCGGCTCGATCCCGGCGGCGGCGGCGGGGGTGTCGTCCATCGGCGTCACGACCTTGACGAACCCGTCCTCCTGCGTGACCTCGATCCCGAGGCCGCCGAATTCGCCGCGCGTCTGCACCTGCATGTCGGTGAAGTCGTCCGGTGGCATGAAGGAGGAATGCGGATCCAGCGAGGTGAGCATGCCGTTGATGGCGGCCTCGATCAGCTTCTTCGAATCGACCTCTTCGACATACTGGTTGCGGATCCGCTCGAACGCGTCCCCGAACAGGTCCAGCTGCTCATAGACCGAGGACTCCTGCTTCTGTTCCTGCGCGATCAGCGGCGCGGCCATCTGCGTGGTGGCCAAGACCCCTGCCACGGTGCCGCCCAGGGCGGCCAGAACATATTTCCTCATACCTCGTCCTATTCTTGCCCAAGCCCGGCGAACCAGACGGCCGGATCGACCGGCCCGGACCCCTGGCGCAATTCCAGATACAGCGTTTCCGTACGTCCTGAATCCTGTGGTTCAGATCCCTGTTGATGGGCAGTCTGATCCAGAAAGTCCACCAGACCCTGATCCCCGCCCGGCATCAAGCCCAAAGCCGCCCCCGCGGGCACGACCTCACCCACTTGGCCATACACCGTTTCCAGGCCCGCGATCACCATCAGATAGCCGTCTCCCGGCTCCAGGATCATCACATTTCCGTAGTCGGTGAGCGGCCCGCGATAGCGGATGGTCGCGGCGGCCGGGGCCGTCACCAGCGCACCGGGCGTCGTGGCCAGGATGATCCCCGGCCGCCGCACGCCCGCCGCGTCCGGTTCGTTCGCGCCCCGGATCAGGACGCCCTGCGCGGGAAGGGGAAGGTGGCCCTTGGCGTTCACGAAGCCCGGCGGCATTCCGGCGGGGTCCAGCTGCGCGGCAAAGCTGTCCAGCGTTTCCGAACTTTCCAGAAGCGCGCGCAGCACGGCGGGATCGTCGGTGAACCGGCGCGGAAGGTCCGTCCGGTCGGAAATCGCCTGCCCCAGCGCCACGCGCGCCTGCTGCGCCACGCCCAGACCCTGCGCCAGCGTTTCCACCGCCGCCTGCTGGACGGCCTTCAGCGTGTTCAGCTCGGTCAGCTCTGATTTCAACTCTTCCGCTTCGGCCTGAAGGGCGGGCGTCACGTCGGCCAGGATCATACCGGTGCGGGCGGTGGCCAAGGGGCCGCCCGGATGCAGCAGCAGCATCGGGCCCGGATCCCCTTCCATCCGCGCCAGCGCCCCCAGCAATTGCGAGATCTGGGCCCGCTTCGCCGCCTGTTCGGCCGACAAGGCAGCCTCGCGCGCCGCAACGCCCCGCAGGCTTTCCCGCAGGGAGGCGAGGCCCGTTTCATAGGCCCCGATGGTGCGGGTCAGCGCCGCCACGCGGTCGCGGCCCGTCTGGGCGGAGCGCATGTCCTCCACCGACTGCCGCAAGGAGGCCGCGGCCTCCTGCGCCTGTCCGGCCACATCCGCGGCCAGCGCCGGCGGCGCCATCAGGCCCAGCGCGAGGGTGGAAACAAGGGCCGCGCGTCGGATCATGCGATCAGGGCCTCGCCCGTCATCTCGGCCGGTTGGGGCAGGCCCATCAGCTGCAGCAGCGTCGGCGCGACATCGGCCAGCCGCCCGTTGCGCAGCGCCGCCCCTTCGGGCCCCCCGAACAGGATCGCGGGGACGAGGTTCGTGGTGTGCGCCGTGTGCGGGCCGCCCGTCACCGGATCGACCATGGTTTCGCAATTGCCGTGATCGGCGATGACCAGCATTGCGCCGCCCGCCTGTTCCAGTGCCGCCAGCGCCTGGCCAAGGCCGGTGTCCACAGCCTCGCAGGCGGCGATCGCCGCGCTCAGGATGCCGGTATGGCCCACCATGTCGGGGTTGGCGAAGTTCACGACGATCAGGTCGTAGCCGTGCCGGATGGCGGCCACGAGCTGTTCGGCCACCTCGGGCTCCGACATCTCGGGCTGAAGGTCGTAGGTGGCGACCTTGGGCGATTTTGGCATGGCGCGGTCTTCGGCGGCAAAAGGCTGTTCGCGCCCGCCGTTCAGGAAGAAGGTGACATGGGGATACTTCTCGGTCTCGGCCAGCCGGAACTGGGTCTTGCCTTGTGCGGCCACCCATTCCCCCAGCGTGTTCACCAGCGTCTGCTTGGGATAGGCCGTGGTCATGAAGGCGTCATGGGCCTTGGAATAATCGACCATCCCCAGCACCGACGCCCAGCGCACGGCGCGGCGGGGGGCGGCCTCGAAGGCGGGATCGGCCAGCGCCGACAGGATTTCCCTCGCACGGTCGGCGCGGAAGTTCAGGCAGAAGACGCCGTCGCCGTCCTTCGCCCCCGGGTAAGCGCCGATCACCGTGGGCGCGATGAATTCGTCCGTTTCCCCGCGCGCATAGGCGGCGTCGATCGCCCCCATGGCCGTGGCCGCCCGTTCGCCCTCCCCCTCCACCATCGCCTGCCAGGCGCGCATCACCCGTTCCCACCGCGTATCACGGTCCATCGCGTAGTAGCGGCCCGACACGGTGCCGATCGTCACGCCCGCCGGAAGATCGGCCAGAACCTGCGCCATGAACGCGCGGGCCGAAGAGGGGGCCACGTCCCGCCCGTCGGTGATGGCATGCAGGACCACCGGCACGCCCTGCGCCGCCACCGCGCGGCAGGCGGCCAGCACATGCACCACATGCCCATGCACCCCCCCGTCCGAAATCACGCCCATCAGATGCGCCGTCCCGCCCGAAGCCTTCAGCCTGTCGATGAACGCCAGCAGCGCCGGGTTCGTGAAGAAGGTCCCGTCCTCGATCGCCAGATCGATCTGGCCCAGATCCATTGCCACCACGCGGCCGGCGCCGATGTTGGTGTGGCCCACCTCGGAATTGCCCATCTGGCCGCGGGGAAGGCCCACATCGGGGCCAAAGGTCACCAGCGTCGAATGGGGGCAGGTGGCCATCAGCCGGTCCATGTTGGGCGTGTTCGCCAGCGCGGGGGCGTTCGCCTCCCGCTCCTCGCGCAGGCCCCAGCCATCAAGGATGCAGAGAACGACGGGTTTGGACATGGAGGGCCTCCTTGGTTCGCCCCCGTTGTAGGGTGCGGGCGAAAGCCCCGCAACCGTCAGCCGCGTTGCCGCTGCCGCATCCGGAAGCGGTCGCGGTCCGTCTCGCTGTATTCGCCGATGCAGCGGGGGCAGGAGACGCCTTCCTCGTAATCCGGATGCGCCTTGGCGTCCGCGCCCACGGGCCGCCCGCAGGCGTGGCACATGCCGTACCGCCCCTGCCCCAGCGCATGCGTGACCGACACGCGCTTGTCGAAGACGTAGCATTCGCCGTTCCAGAGGCTCTGCTCCTCCGGCACCTCCTCCAGATACTTCAGGATGCCGCCCTTCAGGTGGAACACATCCTCCACCCCCTGCCCCAGAAGGTAGTTGGTGGACTTCTCGCACCGGATGCCGCCCGTGCAGAACATGGCCACGCGCTTGTTGTGGAAGCGGTCGCGGTTCGCCTCCCACCAGGCAGGGAACTCACCGAAGGACGTGGTTTGCGGATCGACCGCGCCCTCGAACGTGCCGATCTCCACCTCGTAGTCGTTGCGGGTGTCGATAACGACGACGTCGGGCTGACGGATCAGGTCGTTCCAGTCCTTTGCTTCCACGTAATGGCCCACGCGGGCGCGGGGATCGACGTCAGGCTGACCCATGGTCACGATCTCGCGCTTCAGGCGGACCTTCAGGCGGTCGAAGGGCAGCTGCGCGGCGGTGCTTTCCTTCCACTCCAGATCCGAACACCCCGGCAGGGCGCGAATGGCGGCCAGCACCGCGTCGATGCCGGTGCGGGGGCCGGCGATCGTGCCGTTGATCCCTTCGCCCGCGATCAGAAGCGATCCGCGCACGCCCCCTCCTTCCGCCACGGCGCGCAGAGGCGCGATCAGGGCGGCGGGATCCGCAAAGCGGGTGAAGTGATACAAGGCGGCGACGGTGAACATGGCCGCCAGATGCGCCGAAGCGGTCCGAAAATCAAGGGCCCCGCACGACCCGCCATTGACGCCACCGCAGGACCCCCCTACCCATCATGGGCCTTTCAGGGAGGAGAGGGACCGATGGACGCGCTGATCGTCATCGACGTGCAGAACGATTTCTGCCCCGGCGGCGCCTTGGCCGTGGCCGGCGGCGACGCCATCCTGCCCCGCGTCAACGCGATGATGGGCGCCTTTCCCGTTCGCGTGCTGACGCAGGACTGGCATCCGGCCGGGCATTCCAGCTTCGCCTCGGGCCACGGGCTTGCACCTTACGGCACAATCGAGATGCCTTACGGCCCGCAGGTGCTGTGGCCCGACCATTGCGTGCAAGGCACGGCGGGCGCCGATTTCCATCCCGATCTGAACACGGACGCGGCGGACCTGATCCTGCGCAAGGGCTTCCGCCCGGCCATCGACAGCTATTCCGCGTTCTTCGAGAATGACCGCACCACCCCGACGGGGCTGGAGGGCTATCTGAGGACCCGCGGCGTGACGCAGGTGACGCTGGCTGGCCTTGCCACAGATTTCTGCGTGGCGTTTTCCGCGCTGGACGCGGCACGACTGGGCTTTGCGACCCGCGTGGCGATGGGCGCCTGCCGCGCCATCGACCTGAACGCATCGCTGGAGGAGGCGACGGGCCAGATGCGCGCCGCCGGAGTGGAGCTGGAGGACTGAATGGTCGATATCGCGACCCGTGTGCACAATCACAAGTGGAAGATCGACCCGATCGTCCGTTCGCTGATCGACACGGACTTCTACAAGCTGCTGATGTGCCAGTCGATCCTGCGCAACCGCCCCACGACGGTGGTGAAGTTCAGCCTGATCAACCGCACGAAGTCGATCCGCCTGGGCGACCTGATCGACGAGGGGGAGTTGCGCCAGCAACTGGACCATGTCCGCAGCCTGCGCCTGACTCGCGGCGAATCCACCTGGCTGCGCGGCAACACCTTCTATGGCAAGCGCCAGATGTTCAGTTCCGACTTCATGGAGTGGTTCGAGAATCTGGAACTGCCGCCCTATCACCTGGAAAAGAAGGACGGCCAGTACGAGCTGACCTTCGAGGGCACCTGGCCCGAGGTGATGCTGTGGGAGATCCCGGCACTGGCGATCCTGGTCGAACTGCGGTCCCGCGCCGTCCTGGAACGCATGGGCCGGTTCGAGATCCAGGTACTCTACGCCCGCGCCATGTCCAAGCTTTGGGAGAAGATCGAACGGCTGAAGAAGATCGACGGGCTGCTGATCGCCGATTTCGGCACGCGCCGCCGCCATTCGTTCCTGTGGCAGGACTGGTGCGTGCAGGCGATGCGCGAAGGGCTGGGGCATTCGTTCATCGGCACCTCCAACTGCCTGATCGCCATGCGGCGCGAGGTGGAGGCCATCGGCACCAACGCCCACGAACTGCCCATGGTGCTGGCCGCCCTGGCCGACAGCGACGAGGAACTGGCCCAGGCCCCCTATCGCGTCATGGCCGACTGGCACGAGGAGCATGAGGGCAACCTGCGCGTCATGCTGCCCGACACCTTCGGCAGCGAAGGCTTCCTGTCCCGCGCGCCCGACTGGCTGACCACCTGGACCGGCATCCGCATCGATTCGGGCGATCCGGCGGCCGGGGCGGAACGCGCCATCCGCTGGTGGCAGGAGCGTGGAGAGGATCCGCGCGACAAGCTGGTGATCTTCTCGGACGGGCTGGACGTCGACAAGATCGAGGAGCTGCACGCGCAGTTCACGGGCCGCGTCCGCGTGTCCTTCGGCTGGGGCACCATGCTGACCAACGATTTCCGCGATCTGGTGCCCGATGGCGCGCTGGACCCGTTCAGCTTGGTGTGCAAGGCCGTGTCGGCCGACGGCCGCCCCACGGTGAAGCTGTCAGACAATCCCAGCAAGGCGCTGGGCCCGGCCGATCAGGTCGCGCGCTACAAGCGCGTGTTCGGCGTGGGCGAACAGGTCGCCATGGATGTGAAGGTGTAAGAACGATGACGGACCTCCCCTATCGCCCCTGCGTGGGCGTGATGCTGATCAACGACCGGGGCGAGATCTTCGCTGGCCGCCGCATCGACAGCGATGTTCCCGCCTGGCAGATGCCCCAGGGCGGCATCGACAAGGGCGAAGACCCGGAACCCGCCGCCTTGCGCGAACTGTGGGAAGAAACCGGCATCACCGCCGATCTGGTGGAAATGATCGACCGGACCGAGGATTGGGTGACCTATGACCTCCCGCCCGAACTGCTGGGCAAGGTCTGGAAGGGCAAGTATCGCGGGCAGAAGCAGAAGTGGTTCCTGTTCCGCTTCAAGGGCTCGGACGACCAGGTGAACATCGCCAGCGAGCATCCGGAATTCGCCGAATGGCGCTGGATCGACGCAAAGGCGATGGTCGCGGGGATCGTTCCCTTCAAGCGGCAGGTCTATGAACAGGTGGTGGCGGCGTTCCGTCCCCATCTGGCCTGAGGGAAACCCGTTCCACGCGGCGGGACCGGCGCAGGGCGAACGCTCTTTTTCGCTGGCGGGTGGTGCATTGCGTGCAGGGGCGGTCTACCCTTTCGGCACAATTTCGCAAAACGGAGATGTCCATGTCGATCCGCATCAACGATGTCGCCCCCGACTTCACGGCCGAATCCACCGCCGGCACCATCCGGTTCCACGAATGGCTGGGCGACAGCTATGGCCTCGTCTTCAGCCATCCGCGCGACTTCACCCCCGTCTGCACCACCGAATTCAGCGCCGTGGCGCAGCTGGCCGGCGAATGGGCCAAGCGCAACACCAAGGTGATCGGCGTCTCCGTGGACACGGTGGACGAACACCAGAAGTGGAAGCGCGACATCGAGGCGGTGGCCGGCAATCCCGCCGACTTCCCGATCATCGACGACACCTCGCTGGCCGTGTCCAAGGCCTATGACATGCTGCCCGCCGAATATTACACCCCCACCGAGGGCCGGACGCCGGCCCACACGGCGACGGTGCGGACGGTCTACCTGATCGGGCCGGACAAGAAGGTGCGGCTGACCCTGTCCTACCCCATGTCGGTGGGCCGCAACTTCGCGGAAATCCTGCGCGCGCTGGACGCGGTGCAGGCCACCGACGGCGTGCCGATCGCCACGCCCGCCAACTGGCAGCCCGGTCAGGACGTGATCGTGGCCTTGTCGCTGAACGACGAACAGGCCAGGGAACGCTTCGGCGATCTGGACATCAAGCTGCCCTATCTGCGTTTCGCCAAGCAGCCTTGAAACCCGCGCGCCGCTGACGCAGGCTCCTCCGGCATACCGGAGGAGCCGCACATGACCCTGTTTCCCACGAAGTCCTATCCGACCCTGCCCGTTCAGGGTGAAACCGACGCCTATCCGGTGCACCGCATCTTCTGCGTGGGCCAGAACTATGCCGATCACGCCGCCGAGGTCGGATCGACCGTCGACACCGAGGCGCCGTTCTTCTTCCTGAAGGACGCGCAGGCCATCGTGCCGACCGGCAGCACCCTGCCCTATGCCCCCGGCACCGAAAACCTGCATTACGAGATCGAGCTGGTGATCGCACTGGGCGCCCCCCTGTTCCGCGCCACCGAGGAGGAGGCGCAGGCCGCGATCTACGGCTATGGCGTCGGCCTCGACATGACGCGGCGCGATCTTCAGGCGGTGGCCAAGAAGAAGGGCCGCCCGTGGGACTTCGCCAAGAACTTCGAGCAGTCGGCCGTGATGGGCCCGATCACCAAGGCCGACGCCTTCACCCTGGCCAACCAGCGCATCTGGCTGAGCCTGGACGGCGAGATGCGCCAGGACGGCAAGGTGTCCGACATGGTGCGGGGCCCGGTGGAGGTTCTGGTCTACCTGTCGAAATTCTACCACCTGCAACCGGGTGACCTGATCATGACGGGGACGCCTGCCGGCATCGGCGCGGTCGTGGACGGCAGCAAGGTTGAAGGCGGCGTGGACGGGCTGGACGGCGTGACCGTCACCTATTCCGCCGCCGAATAACCCTGCACGAAGGCCGTCAGGCGGCGCGTCAGCGCCGTCAGCGGATCCGGCGACAGGCGGCGATACAGGCGCAGCCGTTCCTCCGGGATCGGGGCGCCCTTGCGCAGGTGATACCAATCGTCCGACACCTGCCGTGCGGGCAGGTCGGCGATGCGGGCCGTCTCCAGCCCCTTCAACGCGGCCTCGGGCCATTCGGGGCGGTAGTAGCGCCACACCATCTGCGCCTCGTAATGCGCTTTCAGGAAGGCGCCATAGTCATCGGTCGGCAGCGCGCCGCCGTAGGGATCGCCGTCGATGAAATCGGCCGGGCGCACCAGATGGGTGACCAGCCCCTCCGGCCCCAGCGTGCGGTAGGCGCCGGGCCATGTGACGGGTGACGGCACGGCGTGATTGGCCAGCACGCGCCCATCCGGGCCGCCCAGCCGAACATCGGCGTTCAGGTGGTAATGCGCGGTCACCACGCGGCCGATGCCCGTCTGGCGCAAGGCCTCCGCCACCGCGTCGCGCTGGGCGTCCGGCGCCCCGCCTCGCAGCGGCAGGTCCAGCGCCAGCACGCGATCCGCAGGCTCCAGCATCGGATAGTGGGACATGGCGATCAGGCGCTTGCCGCCGTCCCGTGCCCGTGCCGCCACGTCCGTCATCCAGTCCAGCAGGTAAGGCCGGTCGCGCACCACGGCCGCCCAGCCCTGATGGTTCGGATCGGCCAATCCCTCGATAGCCCCCTTCGCCGCGCCCGGCACGAAATGGTTCGCGTCCAGCGACAGGATCCAGACGCCCTCCACCGGCTCCACCAGATAGCTGGCGTCGATCTGGTTGTTCGGGCCATAGGTGCGCCGGACCCAGTCGGCGCTGCCGAAGGGGCTTTCCCAGTGCAGGTCGCGCGGATCGGGGGTGAAGCCCAGACCGGGCAGCAGGGCCAGCGCCTCGGGGTAACCCAGCGCGCGCATGCCGGGATCGTGAACCTCCCCCGCCGTGGGCTGGCTGGACCGGCGCTGTGTCCTGTCGCCGACGACATAGCCCTGCGTCAGGTGCCGTCCCTTCATCCCGAACATGTCGTGATTGCCGGGCACCATCAGGAAGCGCATGCCCCGCGCCTCGTGCTCGGCGAGGATGGCACGGGCGGTGCGCAGGTCCGTTTCCTGCCCGTCATCGGTCAGATCGCCCAGCAGCAGCACCAGCGCCGCGCCCTGCGCCTCCATCCCCGCCAGCGTTGCGCGGAAGGCGGGCACGCTTTCGTTGAAGACGCGGGTGGAAGCCATCACCTCCTCCAACGGCCGAAGGGCGGGGCCGTCGACACCCGGAAGGCGCGTGGCGTGCACATGCGGATCGGCCAGAAGGCCGATGCGGTGGCGATAGGGGTCGGGTGCGCTGTGCGTCATGGCGCGGCCTTACGACATTCGCGTGACGGCCCGATGACAGCCACCACTTCCTTGCGGTCGGACGGCAAAGCGCATAGCTGAAAGCAAACCTTCTGCATCGGGGCAACCATGACCATTCACCTGCACAGGAACGATCTGCCCGACGGCCTGGACCTTGGTCCCGTTGTCGCGATCGACACGGAAACCATGGGTCTGGACCCGCGCCGCGACCGGCTGTGCGTGGTGCAACTGTCGTCCGGGGACGGCAACGCGCATCTGGTGCAGATTGCCAAGGGTCAGACCGAGGCCCCGAACTTGGAACGGCTGCTGACCGACCCGGCGGTGATCAAGCTGTTCCATTACGGCCGCTTCGACATCGCCGCCCTGCAGAAGGCCTTCGGTGTGCGGACCGCGCCCGTGTGGTGCACCAAGATCGCGTCGAAGATGATCCGCACCTTCACCGACCGGCACGGCCTGAAATACTTGCTGACCGAACTGGTGGGCGTGGACGTGTCAAAGCAGCAGCAAACCTCCGACTGGGGGGCCGAGGAACTGACCGAGGCGCAAAAGGACTACGCCGCGTCGGACGTGCTGTACCTGCACGCACTGAAGGCGGAACTGGAACACCGCCTGCAGCGCGAGGGCCGGACGGAGCTGGCGCAGCGCTGCTTCGACTTCCTGCCCACGCGCGCGCAACTGGACCTGATGGGATGGGACGAGCCGAATGACATCTTCCACCACTGATTATCTTGCCACCGCCCGTCGCGTGATCGAGACGGAGGCGCAGGCGCTGACCGCCTTGGGCGTCGCGCTGGACGACAGCTTTGCCGCCGCGGTGGAGATGATCCTTGGCGCCAAGGGCCGCGTGATCGTGTCCGGCATGGGCAAGTCCGGTCACATCGGCAAGAAGATCGCGGCCACCCTCGCCTCCACCGGCACGCCGGCGCAGTTCGTCCATCCCGCCGAGGCGAGCCACGGCGATCTGGGCATGGTCACGGCCGACGACGTGGCGCTGGTTTTGTCCTTTTCCGGCGAAACGCCGGAGCTAGCCAACCTGATCGCCCACACGCGCCGCTTCGCCATCCCCCTCATCGGCGTCGCCGGGCGCGCGGATTCGACCCTGCTGCGGCAGGCGGACGTGGCGCTGCTGCTGCCTTCGGCCCCCGAGGCCTGCGGAACCGGTATCGTGCCCACCACCTCCACCACCATGACGCTGGCTTTGGGCGACGCGCTGGCGCTGGCGCTGATGGAGCATCGGGAGTTCACGCCCGAACATTTCCGCGTCTTCCACCCCGGCGGCAAGCTGGGCGCCCGCCTGTCGCGCGTGGCAGACCTGATGCACAACGACCTGCCGCTGGTGCCCATGGACATGCCCATGTCCGAAGCGCTTCTGGTGATGAGCGGCAAGGGCTTCGGCGTGCTGGGCGTGACCGAGAATGGCCGTCTGGTCGGCATCATCACCGACGGCGACCTTCGTCGCCACATGGCGGGCCTTCTGACCCACACCACCGGCGAGGTGATGACCCGCGGCCCCCGCACCATCGATCCGGATTCGCTGGCCGAAAAGGCCGTGGCCGTAATGCAGGACCGCAAGATCACCGCGCTGTTCGTCGTCAAGGGCGAGGTTCCCGTTGGCCTGATCCACATCCACGACTGTCTGCGGGCCGGGGTGGTCTGACATGGCGAAGATCACGGACCGACATACCCGAACCGTCGCTTGGCTGAAGGTCATCCTTCCGCTGGCGGCGCTGGTGCTGCTGTCCACGATCTTCCTCGTATCCCGCACGGTGAACCCCGACGCGGCCATTCCCTACGCCACGGTGGACGTGACCGGCCGCGCGATGGACCCGCGCCTGACCCTGCCCACCTGGTCGGGCGTCACCAGCGACGGCGCCACCCTGAACATCGCCGCCGCCGAGGCCCGCCCCCCGACCGACGAACGGGCCGCCAGCCTGTCCGCCCTGCGCGCCGATCTTGACACGCCGGACGGGGTGGAAACCCAGCTTCAGGCGGCCGCCGGCACCTTCGATCCCGAAATCGGCATGGTCACGCTGTCGGGGCAGGTGCGGATGCGCAATTCGCAAGGCTACGACATCAGCCTGCCCACCGTGACGGCCCGCACCGATGCCACGCAGGTCGTGGGCGAAGGCCCTGTCACCGGGCTTGCCCCGATGGGCCAGCTGACGGCGGGCGGAATGACGCTGACGGCCGAAGACGCCACCCGCGCCAATTACCGGCTGGACTTCACGGACGGGGTCAAGCTGATATACACTCCTAGGAACTGATCCCGGAATCCCCCATGCTGAAAACGTTCGTCCTGCTGGCCGCCCTGTCCTGCCCATCCCTGGTGCTCGCGCAGGCCGCGCAGATCGATCTTGGCGGGATGAGCCAGAACACTTCCGCCCCCGTCACCGTGGACGCCGACCGCCTGTCGGTCGATCAGGCCACGGGCGTCGCAACCTTCAACGGCAACGTGCGCGTCGTCCAGGGCGAATTGCGCCTGGCCGCCGACCAGGTCCGCGTCGAATACGGCGAGGCGCAGGGCGAGATCCGCACCTTGCACGCCGATGGCAATGTGACGCTGGCCAATGCGGACATCGCGGCCGAGGCCGAGCAGGCCGCCTATACCATTGAATCCGGCGTGATCGAGATGACGGGCGACGTGCTTCTGACCCAAGGGCAAAGCACCATCGCGGGCCAGAAGCTGACCATCGACGCCGCCGCCGGCACGGGCCGGATGGAAGGGCGCGTGCAGACCACCTTCCAGCCGGGCCAGTCGCAATGACCGGGTCCGGCCTGACCGTCCGCAACCTGCGCAAAAGCTACAAGCGCCGGCCCGTGATCCGCGACGTGTCGCTGCATCTGGACCGCGGGGAAGTGGTGGCGCTTCTGGGGCCCAACGGATCCGGCAAGACGACCTGCTTCTATTCGATCGCGGGCCTTGTGACCCCCGAAAGCGGCGAGGTGCTGATCGACGGGCGCGACGTGACCGCGCTTCCGATGTACCGCCGGGCGCGCCTTGGCATCGGCTACCTTCCGCAAGAGGTGTCGATCTTCCGCGGCCTGTCGGTGGAAGACAACATCCTCGCGGTGCTGGAGATTCGCGAGCCCGACCGCCACCGCCGCCGGGAACGGCTGGAGGAGCTCTTGTCGGACTTCTCCATCACCCATATCCGCCGCTCGCCCGCGCTGGCCCTGTCGGGCGGCGAACGCCGGCGGGTGGAGATCGCCCGCTGTCTGGCCGCCAACCCCTTCTACGTGCTGCTGGACGAACCCTTCGCCGGGGTCGATCCCATCGCCGTGGCAGAGATCCGGCACCTGGTGCAGGACCTGAAGCGGCGGGGAATCGGTGTGTTGATCACCGACCACAACGTCCGCGAAACGCTGGGCATCGTGGACCGCGCCTATATCCTGCATGACGGCACCATCCTGAAAAGCGGCAACACCGCGCAGATCATTTCCGACCCGATGGTGCGGCAGGTCTACCTGGGCGAAGCCTTCACGATGGCCTGAGCGAATCCTCCGTTTGTAACGGATCGGTGAAACAAGACTGGATTTCGTACAATGTATCCCCATCATTGAGTCATGGGCCTCAGGCGGCCCCGTGATCAAGGAGGATGACCATGCGCTACCAGATCAGTGGCAAGCAGATCGACATCGGCGACGCGCTTCAAACCCATGTGCGCTCCGAACTCGCCGAGATGATGGAGAAATATGCCCAGCGTCCCACGGAGGCCGTGATCTTCTTTTCCCGGATCGCCCATGAATTTTCCTGCGAGGTGGTGATTCACCTGTCTACCGGACTCGACATTTCGGCCAAGGGCCGCGCGACCGAGATCTATGCCGCGTTCGAGGCCGCGCGGGAGCGGATGGACAAGCAGGTCCGCCGCTACAAGCGCCGCCTGCGCGACCACCACCGCGACCGGACGACCCCGGTTGAATTCGGAGGCGCTTCCTCGTATATCCTCGCCCCATCCGAGGAGGCTGACGAACCCGAGGATCACGTGTGGCAGCCCATGATTATCGCCGAAACGGAGGGCCGCGTGCCCGCCATCACGGTGGGAGAGGCGGTCATGCAACTTGAACTTGGCGGACAGCAGATGCTTGTCTTCCGCAACGAAGGACACGGGGGCGTCAATGTCGTGTACCGTCGCGAAGACGGCAACATTGGATGGATCGACCCCCGCAACAGTCGATAAGGGCCGGTCACGGCCGAGGATGCTATGGAACTGAGCAAGATTCTCGCGCCGGGCGCGGTTCGCGTCACGGGTCACATGACCAGCAAGAAGCGCCTGTTTCAGGAACTGGGCGAACTTGCGGCCGGGGCCTATGGGCTGACGGCGGCCACGGCCACGGACGGGCTTCAGGAACGTGAAGGTCTGGGGCCCACCGGGGTGGGGCACGGCATCGCCCTGCCCCATGCCCGC
Source organism: Falsirhodobacter sp. 1013 (assembly GCF_051195255.1). Classification (NCBI taxonomy): domain Bacteria; kingdom Pseudomonadati; phylum Pseudomonadota; class Alphaproteobacteria; order Rhodobacterales; family Paracoccaceae; genus Falsirhodobacter; species Falsirhodobacter sp. 1013. Next base: position 499,525 of record NZ_JBNJLK010000001.1, read on the forward strand.
CTGCACAACCTGCCGGGCATCCAGGGCGTGTTCCTGCGGCTGGAAAAGCCGCTGGACTACGACAGCGTCGACCGCCAGCCGGTCGACCTCGTCTTTGCCCTGTTCGCCCCAAAGGATTCGGGCGTGGATCACCTGAAGGCCCTAGCCTTGGTGTCGCGCACCATGCGCGACGCCGCCATCTGCCAGAAGCTGCGGGCCAACACGGACCCGGCCAAGCTGTATGCCATCCTGACGGAAGGTCGCGCCTCTCAGGCGGCCTAACCGTCGCGCCAGTCGCCGAAGCCGAAACCTTCGTAATCGCGAAGGTAGGCGTCGCGCGCCGCGGCCTCGATCTCGTCATCCACCAGCGTGGCCAAGGGGTAGCGGTCTGGCGCGGCGGCCGGCCCCAGCGCCGGGCATGGCAGATCCAGTTGCGAGGCAAGGAAGGCGAGACCTTCCGCCAGACGACCCTCGCGCAACACCAGGTCCGGGCTGCGGAAGCGCGAGAACGCCTCTAGCATCGCGGTCTGCGAGGCAAATCCCGCCTCGGCCCGCACGCCCGATTGTCCCGCCACATGCAGCTTCAGGAAGCGCAGGAAGGCCAGGAAGGCGGTCCGTTGCTCCTCGAACTCCATCACCGTGTCGGGGGCCGGCAGGGGAAGCGCGAAGCGGCGCACCAGCTGCTGCCGGATGCCCGGAAGACGGTTTTCCACGATCTGGGTGTTGAACGCCTCGTAGGCGCGGGCCAGTGGATGGCGCAGGACGGTGAAGCTGCGGACACTTCCCACCCTTTGGCGCCATTCGCCCAGCGCGCGCTGGTCCACCTTTTCCAGCAAGCCATCACCCAATGCCGACAGCCAGGCCGACACCTGATCGTCCGGCCCGTTGCGCATGGGCATGTACAGCGCCGGCGCCTGCGCCGCGGCCATGAAGGTGGGGACCGGTGGCGGGCGGCGCGGTTCGAAGTTCGGAATGCGAGAGAAGCCGAAGCGGTCGATCGCGGCCAGCGCCTCCACCACGCCTTCGGGATTTTCCAGCTTTTCCGACAAGGGTTCGGGGTTCTGCTTCTTCAGCTTGGTGTCCAGCGCTTCCAGCCGCCCCTCGATCCCCAGCCACCGGGCCAGACCGTTCAGGACGTCGATGTCCTGGATGTCTTCGTAGTCGATGTGGAAGGCGGTCTGCCCCGTCACGTGCAGCCGGTGCATCAGGTCGGCATAGAAGCGTCCCAGCGAATCGATGTGCCGTTCGAAGCCCGTCGCGTCGAAATGCACGCGTGCGCTGCGCAGCTTCCCCCCATGCGACAGCTTCCACTGCCCCGTCGATCGCGCGATCAGCAGCGAGACATAGGATTCCAGCGGATTGCGCGTCAGGATGATCTTGGCGCAGGTGGGGTCGTTCAGCACCGCCTCGGTGATGCGGGGGTCGTGGTCCTGGAACTGCCGGAAACCGGCCAAGCCTTCGGATTGCGCGCGCATGGCGGTCAGGACCGCCACGGGATCGGCGTCGCGCGCGGCCATGTCGAAGCCGAACATCTCGGTCTGGTTCAGCTTGCCGATGAAGCCGGGGTTGAACACCTCGCCGTGGCAGGTCAGGCCCGGGATGGCGTTCAGGTTCGCTTCCAGAAAGTTCGAGCCGGTCCGCATCGCTGCGAACATGACGAAACTGGTGAAGGTCATTTCAACTCACTAGATAAGGACGGCTCTGCTGATCGTCGCTGTGGAACAGGTCGTTGGCGGGATAATCCCCCATGACCAAAGGTTGCATGCCATGATTTCGCAGGCTTTGAAGAAACGCGCCAAAGCCGGTCAGGTCCACCAGTGGCGGGACCGAGGTGACGCGCGGGCGCAGACGCGGGGCGGTGTCCTCCACCACGGTCTGCAACGGCTCCATCGGGTGGTCCAGAAATTCGGCAAGGGACCAGATGCGGACGCGGGCCTTGACCCAGTGTTGGTTCAGAAGGTCCAGAAGCTCCATCTCCACCCGTTGCAGGCGGGCGGCTTCGCGGCGGATCTCCTCGAACGGCTGACCGGAGCGGTAGAGCGGCACGGCCCAGGCGCCCGTGATGATGGCAAAGCGGGCGTTCGGATCGGCCGCCATGAAGTCGTTGACCTTCTGGTTGTCGCACGGCCCGAACATGAAGCACTGGTGTTCGGGGCGCGTGTTCCAGATCAGGTTCGTCAGGAAGCTTTTCGGGTTGTAGTCGCGCAGGCGCGCGCTGTCCGACAGCCCGCCGCGATAGACCGACTCCCCGCCCGCGAACTCCACCCGATCGGGTCCGAAAAGGTGGCCGTGCACGCGGGTTTCCGTCACATGGGTCAGCCATTCCGTGAAGCCGGGCATGACGTCGGAAAACCCCTGGAAGACCGAATAGGACACGGCGGTCTTGCCGTTTTCGAAGTTGTTCGTGGGGAACCGGCTTTGCATGTAAAGCCCTGCCCGCCCCTTCAGGCGGCGTTCCTTTGCGGCCGTGAACAGCCGGTCGATCCGCCCTGGATTGGGCTCCGCCCGTGGGGCGCCCGTCTTCTGGGGCCGCAGGAAGGCATCGTACAGCTTGTCGGCGTGGGGCCAGGCCTTGCGCGCGGCGAAATAGTCCGACCGGCGCAGCAGCGACAGGTGATCGTCATAGAAGATGTGCGGCTTGCCCTGATGGTCGAACTTGAACAGCGTCAGGGACCGGCTTTCGATGGCTTTGGAATAGCGGCGCACCAGTGTCTGGAAATAACTTTCGTCCGGAATCCAGACCCGCCGGAAGTACGCGTCGTGACGGGACCGGTCCGGGCTTTTCAGGATCGCTTCCAGCGTCGGGCGCGACAGGCACCACCATTGGCTGCCCAGATGCGGCACAAGCCCTTCGGGCACCCGCCTGCGCACGCGCAACCGCCGCTGCGCGCGCACGGCCAGATCGAACAGCCGCCGGTGGCGCCGCCACGAGAAGGGGAAGAAGAACTGGAACCGTTCGATGTCCAGACCGCCGACGGTCCAGCCCACCTCGCGCGTGGTGACGGATTCGATGAAATCGGTGCCCGGACGTTCCGCCAGATAGGCCGCCAGATCCGCCGCCGGTCGCAACGGCAAACACGCGCCCGAGGCGAGGAAGACATGCTGCACCTGCGGAAACTCCCGCAGCATCAGGGCGGAGGCGTCCTGCGTCGCGGCGACGAGGTTCCAGCTGCCCCAATGGCAGCGATGCCGGGGGCTGAAGCGGATCAGCTTGCGATAATCGGCCAGCGCGGTCCGCATCTCGCGGAAGGCCCGTGGCCGGATGCGGGCGTCGACATGGATCACCACCGGACAGCCCTGCTGCGCCCAGTGGCGGGCCACTTCGGCCGCCCGGTCCAATGCGGTGTGGCACAGCATGACGAAACCGACGCTCATGCCCAGTTTCCCTTCGACATGAGGCCCAGGATCTCCAGCTGCCGCCAGTTGACGTATTGCTCGCTCCACCGGGTCCAAAGATCGGGTTCCTGTGCCATCCGTTCCTTGTAGGCGATGTATTCGCGGCTTTGGGCGTAATGCTCTCCGCGGCGGATCTCCTCCTCGGCCTTGGCGCCGAAGGTGTCAAGGAACTTGGCGTGCAGCAGGCAGGCGGAGGCCTTCTCCCCTCCCCACCGGTCATAGACGTTGTTCAAACCGCGGGGCAGCATCATGTGGGTGGAACTGACATAGGCGTAGTTGCGATGCCAGCGCACCAGCGGGATCTTGTTCAGCGCGGGCGCCGACTTTGGCGCGTCGGCAAAGAACGCCCGCCCGCGCGGCCCGCCCTGGATCCACAGGTTGCCGTATTGCCCGTTGCGGCTGATCAGGTAGTTGCCGCTGTCGAACCAGCTCGCGATCTCGAACGGGTCCTGCCCTTCGTGGTAGGGCCGTGCCCCGATCGGGCCCTTGGGATACATGTCCAGCAGCATCGCCGACATGGACCGGATCGAGCAGCTTTCCAGCCAGTCCGTCAGCGCCCGCAGGGGGCGCATGTCGCAGAAGGGATACACGAAGAATTCGTCCACATCGACCGTCAGGCACCAGTGGCCATGCGCGTGGCGCCGTTGCAGGCCGTTCAGCCAGTCCACCCCGAAATGCGCCCGCTTGTAGCTGTCCTTCGTCCCCCAGACCGAGATGTCGTCCTGCCGGGCCAGATACTCGCGCGAGCCGTCGTGGCTGTTGTTGTCCACGAAGAAGAAGTGATTGACCCCCATCCGGCGGTAGTAGTCCAGAAAGAAGGGCAGCCGGACACGTTCATTGCGCAGGGTGCAGAACAAAAGGATGTCGCCCCGCTGGATCCGCCCCGTGCGGTTGGCCACGACTGACAGGTCGCTGGCCCGCCGGCGGGCGCGCAGGTGCCACATCTCCCGACGCAGGCGCAGCTGGAGTGTCGAAACCAGACCCACGCTCAGCCCCTTTCCGGTTTGCGGATGGGTGAAGTGGTAGTGTCAGGGCGGAACCTTGTAAACACGCCTTAAACCCATCCTCCGCGCGACATGAGGCCAAGGGCTTCCAGTTGCCGCCACCCGGTCAGCCGCCGGGCGTGGGGATGCCAAAGATCCGGATCGGCCGCAACGGCGTCGTAATATCCCGCGTAAAGGGAACCATCGAAGAAATGCTCCCCCCGCTTCTTTTCGATGATGGCACGCGCCGGGGCGGAGTCGAGGAATTTTGTGTGCAGAAGAACCCCCGACGGCCACTCTCCGCCATCCTCGGCGTAGAAGCGATTCAGGCGGCGCGGCAGCGCGGAGTGGGTGGAGTTCACATAGGCGAAATGCCTTTGCCAGCGGATCAGCGGCACCTTGTTCAGCGTCGGTCCCCGTTGCGGATCGTCCAGAAGCGCACGGCTGCGCGGGCCGCCCTGAATCCAGAAGTTGCGCATTCGCGGCTGCACCTGAAGCCCGTAATTGCCGGCGTCGAACCAGCACAGGGTGCGCAGGGGATCGTCCGGATCGCCCGCCGTCCCGATCGGTCCCCTGGGGTACAGGTCCAGCATCATCGCGGGAAACATGTCCTGGCCCGACGTCTCCAGCCAGCCGGTCAGGGCGCGCAGGTCGCGGCTGTCGGAATAGGGATAGACCAGCAGCTCGTCTGCATCCAGCGTCAGGCACCAGCGGCCATGACCGTGCCGGCGCTGCAGCCACGTCGTCCAGTCCAGCCCGAAGCGCGCGGCCTTGTAACCGGCTTGGGTGGACCACAGCGACACGTCCGGCTGGTCCAGCAGGCAGTCGACCGTGCCGTCGTCGCTGCCATTGTCCACGATCAGGAAGTGGTCCACGCCCAAGGCACGATGATGCCGCAGGAAATGCGGCAGCCGCGCCCGCTCGTTGCGGACAGAGGAAAAGCACAGGATGGCACGGGGGGACAGCGTGGGGGTAAGGTCACGCAGGGACGTCAGGTCGTTCCCGCTGCGTTCGGCCTGCCGCAACAGGCGTCTCCGTTTCCACCACAATCCATAAGCGATGCGCCACTCGCGGGGCGAATGGCGCATCGGAGGCAGGTCCAGCAGGGAAACGGGCGGGGCTTTCGGGCTCCGCCAGATCACGTGCTTATTGCGCCGCCTTCTGGGCCGCGACGATGTCGTTCAGGAACAGGCTGAATTCGTCCTTCAGATCGTCGCGGGCCAAACCGAAGGCCACGGTGGCCTGCAGGAAGCCGGCTTTCGAACCGCAGTCGTAGCGCTGGCCACGGAAGCGGAAGCCGAAGACGTTGTTCGAAGTGGTGATTTCCTTGGCGATGGCGTCGGTCAGCTGGATTTCCCCGCCTGCGCCGGTTTCCTTCTTGTCCAGCGTGTCGAGCACGGAGGGCGTCAGGATGTAGCGGCCGATCACGGCCAGGTTCGACGGCGGGTTGGACTTCGGCTTTTCGACCATGCCCTTGACGCGGACCATGTTGCCCATGTCCTCGGACACGTCGAGGATGCCGTAGGACTTCGTCGCCTCGACCGGGACTTCCATCGCGGCCACGATGTTGCCGCCCGTTTGTTCATAGGCCTCGACCATCTGCTTCAGGCAGGGGGTGTCGCCGGTGATGACGTCGTCGGGCAGCATGACGGCGAAAGGCTCGTCACCGATCAGGCGGCGGGCGCACCAGACCGCGTGGCCCAGGCCAAGGGCGCGGTGCTGACGGACATAGGCGATCTTGCCATCGTCCATGTTCGTGTTGTTCAGAATCTTCAGCAGGTCGTCCTTGCCCGAAGCCTTCAGCGACGCCTCAAGGGTGGGCGACACGTCGAAGTAATCTTCCAGCGCGGATTTCCCGCGAGACGTCACGAAGATAAACTCCTCAATCCCGGCTTCGCGCGCTTCGTCGATCGCGTACTGGACCAGAGGACGGTCCACCAGGGAGAGGATCTCCTTGGGAACGGATTTGGTGGCCGGAAGGAAACGTGTTCCCATACCAGCGACCGGGAAAACGGCTTTCGTGACCTTCTTGATGCTCATGACTCTCACATATTGGTGACATCGGCGATGCCAGTAAGCGGATTTCGTATCGCCTTGACAAGCACGGGAACGATCCGACCGGAAGGATAGAGGGACCGTGCCCGAATTCAAGGGCACTGCCGCGAAAGTTGTAACGACCTATCCGGCGCGGGCCAGCATCGCCTCGATCCGGGGCACGTCCTCGGGGTTGTTCAATTCCCAGAACTCGCGCCCGCGGGCCTCCACCTCGACGCACAGGATGCGGCGGCCGTTTTCCAGAAAGCGCAGCTGTTCCAGCCCTTCCAGCGTTTCCAAGGGGCCGATGTCCCAGCCGGGATAGGCCGCCAGCGCGTCGGGCCGGTAGGCGTAGACGCCGACATGGTGGAACACGGGCGTCGCCGCGTCGTCGGCATAGGTCTGCCCGGTATAGGGAATGACTTCCTTGGAGAAGTAGAGCCCCCGCCCCCCGGTCCCGAACACCGCCGTCGTGCCGCCTACGCGGCCGGCACGACGGTCGGCCAGCAGCCCGTTCAGGGCCGCCCCGTCGCAGCGCAGCACGGGGGTCGCGATTTCCGCATCCGCGTCGGCGCGCAGGCCGGCCACCAGATCCTCGATGAACCAGGCGGGGGTCAGCGGCGCGTCGCCCTGCAGGTTCACCACGATGTCGTGACCGGGAAGCTTCGCCGCCACCTCGGCGCAACGCTCGGTCCCGTTGCGGCAGGACACGGAGGTCATCACAACCTCGGCCCCGAAACCTTCGGCATGTTCGCGGATGCGGTCGTCGTCGGTGGCCACGACCACGCGGTCGGCGCCCTTCACGGCCATCGCGGCGTCCCAGCTGCGGCGGATCAGGGTCTTGCCCTGCCCGTCCGGGCCGCGCAGGCAGACCAGCGGCTTGCCGGGATAGCGAGTGGACGCGTAGCGGGCGGGAATCGCGATCAGGACCGACATCACTTCAGCTCCACACCCGGGGCGTGGGCGATGAAGAACGGGTTGTCCCAGCCCTCCTTGCCATAGGCCAGCGGCGTGTGGTCGTCGAAACGCACCACGTGACCGCCCGCGCCGCGCAGCACGGCGTCGCCGGCGGCGGTGTCCCATTCCATCGTGCGGCCCAGACGCGGATACAGGTCCGCCTCTCCGGTCGCGACAAGGCAGAACTTCAGGCTGGATCCGGCGCTGGTCATGTCGCGCACGCCGTATTTCGCGATGTAGTCGTCCGTTGCCTGATCCCGGTGCGATTTCGACGCGACCACCATCAGGGCCGCGTTGTCGGGGGTGGACACCTTCAAGGGCGTCACGTCGCCCACGATGTCCTTGTGCAGGGGACCCATCTCCTCCACCGAGGTGCCATCGGCCTGGGTGTAGAACAGGCGTCCCTTGGCCGGCGCGAAAACCACGCCGCGCACGGGCACGCCGTTTTCCACATAAGCGATGTTGACGGTGAAGTCGCCGCGGCGCTGCACGAACTCCTTCGTGCCGTCCAGCGGGTCCACGATCAGGAAGGTGGAGGCGGTCAGGGCGTGGCTGTCGGCCTGTTCCTCGGTGATCAGGGTCACATCGGGAAAGGCCGCGCGCAGCCCTTCAGAAATCAGGGCGTCCGCCGCTTCGTCCGCCGCTGTCACGGGGCTGTCGTCGGATTTGGCCCGCACGTCGAAATCGGGCGAATCATAGATGTCCATGATCCGGTCGCCGGCTTCCAGCGCAAGGCGGCGCAAGGTGGGAATGAGGGTTTGAAAGTCCATCGTCGTCTCCATCTGTGCCGTCGCGACATGAGGCGCGTTGATCGTGGCGCCCGCTCCCCTTATCATCAAGCCCGACGCCTTCGGCAAGCTCTCCGCCGAAAACCCATGGAAGGGGACGCCATGTTCCAGATCGAACTGAACCGCCGTTCCACCTTCGCCGCCATCCTGCGCACGGGGGAAGTGGTGTTCCACGCCACCGTCCGGCACATCCGCAAGGGATCGGGCAACGCCATCATCGGCCTGCTGATGAACATGCTGGGCACGATCATGATGGTCACGGCCTTCACGGTGCTGATGTCGCTGTCGGGGCTGAAGGGCGGCGCGATCCGGGGCGACTTCATTCTTTACGTGATGTCGGGCATCTTCCTGTTCATCACTCACACCCAGACCATGGCCGCCGTGTCCCGGGCCGAGGGGATGACGTCGCAGATGATGAAGCATTCGCCCATGAACCCCGTGGTGGCGATCCTCGCGGCGGCGCTGTCGCAGCTTTACGTGCAGCTGCTGTCGGCGACGGTGGTGCTGTACATCTACCATGCGGCGGTGAACCCGATCCACATCGACGAATGGCAGGGCATGATGGGGATGTTCCTGCTGGCATGGGGCAGCGGCGTGGCGATCGGGATGGTCGCCTATGCCTTCATGCCCTGGGCGCCGCGGACCGTCAGCATGATCGTGACGCTGTATCAGCGGGTCAACATGATCGCGTCGGGCAAGATGTTCCTCGCCAACTCCCTTCCCGCGATGATGCTGGTGATGTTCGACTGGAACCCGCTGTTCCACATCATCGACCAGAACCGCGGTTTCATCTTCCTGAACTACCTGCCGCGCAACACGAACATCACCTATCCGCTGATCGTCACGCTGGTGTTCTTCATGATCGGGCTGATGGGCATCTTCTACACCCGCAATTATGCGTCGGCCAGCTGGAACCAGCGCACCTGAGCTTGCGTCGCGGCGCGATCCGCACTATATGAACCTTCATAGCGGCGTGTCGGTGTCCAAACCCGACGCTCCACCGGATGAATATGCGGGCCGCTCGGGCCCGCTTTTTTGTTTCTGGAACCCTCATGACCACCGACCTCATTGCCAAGACCGCCATCGACCGGCGCCTCGCCGAAATCGTGACCCCCACGATCGAAGGACTGGGGTTCGAACTGGTCCGCATCCGCCTGATGGGCGGCCGGACCCGCGTGCTTCAGATCATGGCCGACAAGCCCGAGGGTGGGATCGATGTCGATGACTGTGCGCAGATCTCCACCGCCGTCTCGGCCGTGCTGGACGTCGAGGACCCGGTGGAGGACAATTACGTCCTCGAGGTGTCCTCGCCCGGCATCGACCGGCCGCTGACGCGCCTGAAGGACTTCGACATGTGGGCCGACTACGAGGCGCGCGTGGAAACGACCGAGCTGATCGACGGGCGCCGCCGCTTCAAGGGCTTCCTGCGCGGCACCGAAGGGTCCGAGATCCTGATCGAGATCGAGGAATCGGGCGAGATCCTGACCATCGGGCTGGAGTTCGACTGGCTGTCGGACGCCAAGCTGATCCTGACGGACGAGCTGATCGCGGAAATGCTGCGCCAGAAGAAGGCCAGCGGCGTGTTCAACGAAGCCGACTTCGACGAAGTCCAGACCACCGATTCCGATGATGCGGGCGAAGAGGACGAAGACGATTCCTCCGACACCCCCCCTACCCGGCACTGACCCGAAAGGCCTTCTGACATGGCGATCACCTCAGCCAACCAGCTTGAACTTTTGCAGACCGCCGAGGCGGTGGCGCGCGAAAAGATGATCGATCCGGACCTGGTGATCCAGGCGATGGAAGACAGCCTCGCCCGGGCCGCGAAGTCGCGCTACGGCGCCGAACTGGACATCCGCGTGAAGATCGACCGCAAGACGGGCCGCGCCACCTTCGCGCGCGTCCGCACCGTCGTCGCCGATGACGAGTTCGAGAATCACCACGCCCACCTGACGGTGAAGCAGGCGAAATCCTACCTTGCCGATCCGCAGGTCGGGGACGAGGTCACCGACGAGGTTCCCCCGGTCGATCTGGGCCGGATCGCGGCGCAGTCGGCCAAGCAGGTGATCCTGCAGAAGGTCCGCGAAGCCGAGCGCGACCGCCAGTTCGACGAGTTCAAGGACCGCAAGGGCACGATCATCAACGGTCTGGTCAAGCGCGAGGAATACGGCAACATCATCGTCGACATCGGTCGCGGCGAGGCCATCCTGCGCCGGAACGAGAAGATCGGCCGCGAATCCTACCGCCCGAACGACCGCATCCGCTGCTACATCAAGGATGTCCGGCGCGAACCGCGGGGCCCGCAGGTCTTCCTGTCGCGCACCGACCCGCAGTTCATGGCCGAACTGTTCAAGATGGAAGTGCCGGAGATCTACGATAACATCATCGAGATCAAGGCCGTGGCCCGCGACCCGGGTTCGCGCGCGAAGATCGCCGTGATCTCCTACGACAACTCCATCGACCCGGTCGGCGCCTGCGTCGGCATGCGCGGCAGCCGCGTGCAGGCCGTGGTGAACGAACTGCAGGGCGAGAAGATCGACATCATCCCGTGGAACGAGGATCAGGCGACGTTCCTCGTGAACGCGCTGCAGCCGGCCGAGGTGTCCAAGGTCGTGATCGACGACGATGCGGGCAAGATCGAGGTGGTGGTTCCGGACGAACAACTGTCCCTGGCCATCGGCCGCCGCGGCCAGAACGTGCGTCTGGCCAGCCAGCTGACCGCGCTGGACATCGACATCGTGACCGAGAGCGACGAAAGCGCGCGCCGTCAGGCCGAATTCAACGAGCGCACGAATCTCTTCACCGAGGTCCTTGATATCGACGAGATGATGGCCCAACTCCTTGTCTCGGAGGGCTTCACCAACCTGGAAGAAGTCGCCTACGTGGAGCTGGACGAGCTTCTCTCCATCGACGGCTTTGACGAGGGGACGGCGTCCGAACTTCAGGCCCGCGCCCGCGATCACCTGGAAGCGGCCAACATCAAGGCGTTGGAAACAGCCCGCGGTCTTGGCGTCGAGGAAAGCCTGATCGAGTTCGAGGGGCTGACCCCGCAGATGGTCGAGGCCCTGGCCAAGGACGGCATCAAGACGCTGGAAGACTTCGCCACCTGCGCGGACTGGGAACTGGCCGGCGGCTGGACGACCCAGGACGGCAAGCGCGTGAAGGATGAAGGCGTGCTGGAATCGTTCGGCGTGTCGCTGGAAGACGCGCAGACCATGGTGATGACCGCCCGCGTGATGCTGGGCTGGGTGGATCCGACGGAACTGGAGGCTTCGGAAGAGGAAGCCGAAGAGGAAGACGAAGAGGCGTAAATGACGCGCGGCGGCCGGGACGACATGCGGGACGACCCCGAACGGAAATGCATCGTGACGGGCACCAGTGGCCCGAAGGCGGGGCTGATCCGGTTCGGTCTTGGCCCCGACGCGCAGGTGGTGCCCGACGTGCTCGGGCGCTTGCCGGGGCGCGGATTCTATGTCTCGGCCGACCGCAAGGCGATCGAGAAGGCGGCGGCGAAGGGATTGTTTGCCCGCGCCGCACGTCAGCCCGTGAAGGTGCCGGAAGGGTTGGCCGACATGGTCGACGCCCAGGTGGCCCGGCGGGTGGTGGACCTGATCAGCCTGACCCGCAAGGCGGGCCGGGCCGTGACGGGATACGAGAAGGTGAAGGATTGGCTGACCAAGGACAAGGCGCAGGTTCTTGTCCAGGCCAGCGACGGCTCGGAACGCGGCAAGTCGAAGCTGCACCCTCCGGGCGGCAAGGAGACGTTCATTGGCTGCCTGACCGCGCAGGAATTGGGTTTGGCTTTCGGACGTGAACATGCGATACACGGCGCGCTTGCGGCTGGTGGACTCACGACGCGTGTTGTAGAGGAAGCGGCAAGACTCGCCGGGCTTCGCGGAAATATCGGCGGCAGGCCCGCCGGAAGGGATACGAAAGACGCATGAGCGATACAGACGGTAAGAAACCCCTCGGCCTGGGTGGCGCCCCGCGTTCGGGGTCCGTGAAGCAAAGCTTCAGCCATGGCCGGACGAAAAGCGTTCTGGTGGAAACGAAGCGCAAGCGCGTTGTCGTGCCGAAGCCGGCCGCTTCGGGGTCGGCCGCTGGCGGAAGCCAGCGTCTGGGCGACCCGTCCAAGCGCCCCGCCGGCATCACCGATGCCGAGATGGAACGTCGCCTCAACGCGCTGAAGCTCGCCAAGTCCCGCGAGGCCGAGGATGCCGAGCGTCGGGCCACCGAGGAACGTCAGCGCGAGGAAGAACGCCAGCGTCGTCGTGACGAAATCGAGGCCCGCGACCGCGAGGAGCGCGAGCGTCAGGAAGCGCTGAAAGCCAAGGCCGAGGAAGAAGAACGCCTCAAGGCCTTGGCCGACGCGGACGCACGTCGTGCTGAATCCGCCAAGCGTGCCGAAGCGGACGCCCCGGCGCCGCGTCAGGCCATGCAGCCAGGCCCTGCCCCGGCCTCGACCCGTCCCGGCGTCGCCACCCCCCGCAAGGCGGACCGTGAGCGCGAGGAACGCGATCGTGCCGGCAAGGCCCGCGAAGACAGCCGTCGCGGCGGCAAGCTGACACTTAACGACGCCCTGTCGGGCGAAGGCGGACGCACGCGTTCGCTGGCCGCGATGAAGCGGAAGCAGGAAAAGGCCCGTCAGAAGATGATGGGCAACGTTCGGCCTGAAAAGCAGGTGCGCGACGTCCGCATTCCCGAAACCATCGTGGTGTCGGAACTGGCGAACCGCATGGCCGAACGGGCCGCGGACGTGGTCAAGTCGCTCATGAAGATGGGCATGATGGTCACGATGAACCAGGCCATCGACGCCGACACCGCCGAACTGGTGATCGAGGAATTCGGCCACCGTGCGGTCCGCGTGTCGGATTCGGACGTGGAGCAGGTGATCCAGCAGGTCGGCGACAAGGACGAGGACCTGTACACCCGCGCCCCGGTCATCACGATCATGGGCCACGTGGACCACGGCAAGACCTCGCTTCTGGACGCGCTTCGCAAAGCGAACGTGGTGTCCGGCGAAGCCGGCGGCATCACGCAGCACATCGGCGCCTATCAGGTGAAGACCGAAAGCGGCGCGCTGCTGACCTTCCTCGACACGCCCGGCCACGCGGCGTTCACCTCCATGCGGGCCCGTGGCGCGCATGTGACGGACATCGTGGTGCTGGTGGTCGCGGCCGATGACGCGGTCATGCCGCAGACGGTGGAAGCGATCAACCACGCCAAGGCCGCCAAGGTGCCTATGATCGTGGCGATCAACAAGGTCGACAAGCCGGGTGCGAACCCGACCAAGGTCCGCACCGACCTGCTTCAACACGAAGTGGTCGTGGAAGCCATGTCGGGTGAGGTTCAGGACGTCGAGGTTTCGGCCAAGACGGGTCAGGGCCTCGACAACCTGCTGGAAGCCATCGCCCTTCAGGCCGAGATCCTGGAACTGAAAGCCAACCCCGAGCGTGCTGCCTCCGGCGCCGTGATCGAGGCGCAGCTGGATGTGGGCCGTGGTCCCGTGGCGACGGTTCTGGTGCAGAACGGCACCCTGAAGCGCGGCGACATCTTCGTCGTGGGCGAGCAGTGGGGCAAGGTCCGTGCGCTGATCAACGACAAGGGCGAACGCGTGAACGAGGCCGGTCCGTCGGTGCCGGTCGAGGTTCTGGGCCTGGACGGCACCCCGCGTGCCGGTGACGTGCTGAACGTGGTGGAAACCGAGGCGCAGGCGCGCGAGATCGCCTCCTATCGCGAGAACGCCGCCAAGGACAAACGCGCCGCGGTCGGTGCCGCGACGACGCTGGAACAGCTGATGGCGAAGGCCAAGGCCGACAAGGACGTGGCGGAACTGCCGGTCTTGGTGAAAGCGGACGTTCAGGGTTCGGCCGAGGCGATCGTTCAGGCGCTGGAAAAGGTCGGCAACGACGAGGTGCGCGTGCGCGTCCTGCATTCCGGCGTCGGTGCGATCACCGATTCGGATGTGGGTCTGGCCGAGGCGTCCAACGCCCCGATCATCGGCTTCAACGTCCGGGCCAACGCTTCGGCGCGGAACTCGGCTCACCAGAAGGGCGTGGAGATCCGGTACTACTCGATCATCTACGATCTGGTGGACGACATCAAAGCCGCCGCTTCGGGCCTGCTGAAGAACGAGATCCGCGAGCACTTCATCGGCTATGCCACCATCAAGGAGACCTTCAAGGTCACCGGCGTTGGCATGGTTGCGGGCTGCCTGGTCACAGAAGGTGTGGCCCGTCGCTCGGCCGGTGTGCGCCTTCTGCGCGACAACGTGGTGATCCACGAAGGCACGCTGAAGACGCTGAAGCGCTTCAAGGACGAGGTGAAGGAAGTCATCTCGGGTCAGGAATGCGGTATGGCGTTCGAACGGTACGAAGACATCCGTGCCGGCGACGTGATCGAGATTTTCGAGCGGGAAGAAGTCGTCCGCAAGCTGGACTAAGACACAAGAAGGCCGGGCCCTGTGCCCGGCTTTTCCTTGACCTCTGTTATCTTCAGAACATAAAAAAACCGGGCTTGGGCCCGGTTTTTCTTCAGCGTCCCATTGGCAGCGTTCAGGCTGCGACAGCGGCCCCGGCAACCGGACGGCCGACGAACTGCTTTTCGCCGACGCTTACGATGATCTTGCCATCCGTCGCAGGTCCGACGAACGTGCCCTGCACCGAAATGCAGCTTCCGATAGTGATGGTACGCAGCATGCTGAATCCCCTCTGGCTTGCCCCATGGATCCATTCATACCTGAAGTCGTTAAAATTTCATCAACGAAAGTGAGCGATTGCCCGCTTGTTGGCAGGATTGTGATCTTCCTGTTACAGAGCGGCGATAATGGCCGGCAGCAAAGGCAGATCGGCCGGGGGCATGGGGAAGCTGTCCAGCTCTGCCGCCGCCACCCAAGCCAGCTGTTGCCCTTCCCGCCCCTGCACCTTCCCGCTCCACCGGCGGCAGACAAAAACCGGCATCAGCAGGTGAAAGCGGTCATAGGCGTGGCTGGCGAAGGTCAGGGGCACCAGATCGGCCTCCCGCACCTCGATCCCCAGCTCCTCCGCCAGTTCACGCGCAAGGGCGGCTTCGGGCGTCTCCCCCGCCTCCACCTTGCCACCGGGAAACTCCCACAGGCCGGCCATGGATTTGCCCCCGGGGCGCTGCGCCAAAAGCACATGGCCCCGATCATCGATCAGGGCCACGGCCGATACCAGAATCAGCGTCACGAGCGGTAGTCGGCGTTGATGTCGATGTAGCGATGCGTCAGATCGCAGGTCCAGACCGTGCGCGCCGCACGCCCCATCCCCAGATCGACCGTCAGAACCAGTTCATCGCGCTTCATGTAGGCGGCGGCGTCCTCCTCGGAATAGGAGGGGCTGCGCCAGCCCTTTTCCGCCAGAACCATGTCGCCAAGGCTGATCTTCAGCTTGTCGCGATCCGCCGCGGCGCCGGACTTGCCCACGGCCATGACGATGCGGCCCCAGTTCGGATCCTCGCCCGCAATGGCGGTCTTGACCAGGGGCGAGTTGGCAATGGCCATGGCCACGCGATGCGCGTCTTCGGGCGTGGCGGCGCGGGTGACGCGCACTTCCACGAACTTCGTCGCCCCTTCGCCGTCCTTCACGACCTGCTGCGCCAGATCCAGCATCACGCCCTTCAGCGCCGCCTCGAAGGCCGCGGCCACCGGACCGGCCTTCACCTCGGCCGCCGCGCTCTTGCCCGTGGCGGCGAGGATCAGCGAGTCGGAGGTGGAGGTGTCGCTGTCCACCGTGATCGCGTTGAACGTGTTGTCCACCTGACGCGACAGCATCGCCTGCAGGCGGGCGGGTGCGATCTTGGCGTCGGTGAAGATGTAGACCAGCATCGTCGCCATGTCGGGCGCGATCATCCCCGAGCCCTTGGCGATGCCGGCGATGCGAATTTCTCCGCCTTCGCCCTGCACGATGGCGGAGGCGCCCTTGGGGAAGGTGTCGGTCGTCATGATGGCGCGTGCCGCCATCTCGATCCCGCGCGGGTCAAGGCCGGTCACCAGGTCGTTCACCTTGGCCACGATCCGATCATGCGGCAGCGGTTCCCCGATCACGCCGGTTGAGGAGGAGAAGACCCGGCTTTGCGGCAGGTCCATCGCCGAGGCGACGGCCCCCGTCACCGCCTCCACCGACCGGACGCCCGCCCGGCCCGTGAACGCGTTGGAGTTGCCGGAGTTCACGAGGATCGCGGCCCCTGCCCCGCGCGGCACGTCCACCTTCAGCTTGGCCTGACAGTCCAGCACCGAGGCGGAGCGGGTGGAGGACCGGGTGAACACGCCGGCGACGGCGGTGCCGCCCGCCAGCCGGATCAGCGTCACGTCGGTGCGGCCGGCGTAGCGCACGCCCGCCTCCACCGCCGCGAATTCGACCCCCGCAATGTCGGGCAATGCAGGGAATCCGTTCTTGGGCGCCAGCGGCGAGACCGTCTTGACCTTGGCCGTCGTGGCCACCGGTGCGGTGTCCAGCCGGGCCTTGGCCTTGTTCAGCTTTTTCTTCAGCGTTTTCGCTTCAGCTTTCCAGTCGGTCTTCGCCATGACGCACTCCCTCAGTTGTCGATCAGGGCATCGTTGCGAATGACGGCCGGGTCAAGGCCTTCACCCGGGCGGGTCACCTCGGCCGAGCTTTCCAGTTCGGCCAGCTTTTCGGTCACGGCCTTTTGCTGGATCTCCTGCGTCAGCTCGTCGCGCACGTCGTCCAGCGTGGGCTTGGCGGCTTCGCGCGTGTCGTTCAGCTTGATCACGTGCCAGCCGAACTGCGTCTGCACCGGGGCAGAGATTTCGCCGACCTTCATGGCGGCGACGGCGTCCTGGAACGGCTCGATCATCATGCCTTGTCCGAACCAGCCAAGGTCGCCGCCGTTCTGGGCCGCGCCGTCGGTGGATTTCTCCTTTGCGACCGTGGCGAAATCGGCGCCGTCGTCCAGTTGCTGCTTCACCGCTTTGGCCTCTTCCTCGGTAGCGACCAGGATGTGGGCGGCGCTGTATTCGGTCTGCGGCTCAGCGTTGGCATATTTTTCGTCATAGGCCGCCTGAAGCGCGTCATCGGTCACGGCGGCGGCGGCCAGCTCTTCCAGCGCCTTCGCGGCAAGATAGGACTGACGCTCGATCTCGATCGCGATCTCGTCCTTGGGGGTCAGCTTGTCGCCGACCGTGTCGGCCAGCGCCTGCTGCTGGACCAGTTGTTCCATCACGCCCTTGAACAGCTGATCGTCGGGAAGCTGCTGATATTGCGCGGGAAGGCGCTGGCGCAGGACCAGCATCTGGCCCAGCGTGATGTCGGTGCCGTTGACGGTGGCGACCACCGTGTCGGCCTTGGCGTCCGTGGCGGGAACCGTGGCGGGGGCCGTTGCGGTCGGGGCAGGCGTCGAAGGCTGCGCCTCTTGCGCGAAGGTGGGCGCGGCAAGGGCCAGCGCGATCGCCGTGGCGCCAAGAAGGGTTTTGATCAGCATCGTCATCTCCGGTTGGGCCGCGCGGGGTTGCGCAACGTTGACTTGGGTCCGGCCGCCCCTTACATCGCTACACGCACGAGCGCGGGGCCACCGGGCCTTTACACCGTTGTAAGCAGCGGCGAAAAGACGGGCAAGGCCGCAGCCTCACACGATCTTGTCACGAGACCCCGCATCCGGGGCTTATCGGAGAAAACATGCTCGGTTTCGGAAACCTCGCCCGGGTGGTCTTTGGCAGCCCCAACGACCGCATCGTCAAGTCGGTCCGCCCGCTGGTCGCGCAGATCAACGCGCTGGAGCCGGAGTTTAAGGCGCTGAGCGATCAGGGCCTGAAGGACAAGACGGCGGAACTGCAACAGCGCGCCAGCGCGGGCGAAAGCCTGGACGACCTGCTGCCCGAAGCCTTTGCCAACTGCCGCGAAGGCGCACGCCGGGCCATCGGCCTGCGCGCCTATGACGTGCAGCTGATGGGCGGGATCTTCCTGCACAAGGGCAACATCGCCGAGATGAAGACAGGCGAGGGCAAAACGCTGGTGTCGACGTTCCCGGCCTATCTGAACGCGCTGACGGGCAAGGGCGTCCATGTCGTCACGGTCAACGACTATCTGGCCAAGCGGGACGCCGCCTGGATGTCGAAGGTCCACGGCCAGCTGGGCCTGACCGTCGGCGTCGTCTATCCCTTCCAGCCCGAGGACGAGAAGCGGCACGCCTATCGTTGCGACATCACCTACGCCACCAACAACGAGCTGGGCTTCGATTATCTTCGTGACAACATGAAGAACGCGATCGAGGACATGGCGCAGCGCGGCCACAACTACGCCATCGTCGACGAGGTGGACTCCATCCTCATCGACGAGGCGCGGACGCCGCTGATCATCTCCGGCCCCTCGCAGGACCGTTCCGACCTCTACATGGCCGTCGACAAGGTGATCCCGTCCGTTCAGGCCGAGCATTTCAAGCTGGACGAGAAGACCCGCAACGTGACCTTCACGGAAGAGGGCAACGAGTTCATCGAGGATGAGCTGAAGCGCGTCGGCCTTCTGCCAGCGGACCAGTCGCTTTACGATCCCGAAAGCACGACGCTGGTGCACCACGTCACGCAGGCGCTGCGGGCGCACAAGCTGTATCAGAAGGACCAGCACTACATCGTCCGCGAAGAGGAGGTGATGCTGATCGACGAATTCACCGGCCGCATGATGAAGGGTCGCCGCCTGTCCGAGGGTCTGCATCAGGCCATCGAGGCCAAGGAAGGCGTCAAGATCCAGCCGGAGAACGTGACCCTCGCATCCGTGACGTTCCAGAACTACTTCCGCCTGTACGACAAGCTGTCGGGCATGACCGGCACGGCCGTGACCGAGGCCGAGGAGTTCATGGAGATCTACAAGCTGGGCGTGGTCGAGGTTCCGACCAACCGCGGCGTGAACCGCACCGACGAGCACGACCAGGTGTTCCGCACGGCACGCGAGAAATACCTCGGCGTCGTCGCCTCCATCAAGGAGGCGCACGCCAAGCAGCAGCCCATCCTTGTCGGCACCACGTCGATCGAGAAGTCCGAGATGCTGTCGCAGATGCTGACGGCCGAGGGCATCGCCCACAACGTCCTGAACGCGCGCCAGCACGAGCAGGAGGCCCAGATCGTCGCCGATGCGGGCAAGCTGGGCGCCGTCACCATCGCCACCAACATGGCCGGCCGCGGCACCGACATCCAGCTGGGCGGCAACGTGGACATGAAGGTGATGGAAGCGCTGGCCGCCGATCCCGAAGCCGACCCCGACACCCTGCGCGCCCGGATCGAGGCCGAGCATGCCGAGGAAAAGGCCCGCGTTCTTGAATCGGGCGGCCTGTTCGTTCTGGCCACCGAACGCCACGAATCCCGCCGGATCGACAACCAGCTGCGCGGCCGTTCGGGCCGTCAGGGCGACCCCGGCCGTTCCGCCTTCTTCCTCAGCCTGGAAGACGACCTGATGCGCATCTTCGGGTCCGAGCGTCTGGACAAGGTCCTGTCCACGCTGGGCATGAAGGAAGGCGAGGCGATCGTGCACCCTTGGGTGAACAAGTCGCTGGAAAAGGCGCAGGCCAAGGTCGAAGGCCGCAACTTCGACATGCGCAAGAACCTCCTTAAATTCGACGACGTGATGAACGACCAGCGCAAGGCGATCTTCAGCCAGCGTATGGAAATCATGGCCGCCGAGGATCTGTCGGAGATCGCACAGGACATGCGCCATCAGGTGATCGAGGATCTGGTGGACGAGCACATGCCGCCGAAATCCTATGCCGACAGCTGGGACGTGGAAGGCCTGCACGCTGCGGTGCAGGAAAAGCTGACGCTGGACCTGCCCATCGCCGCTTGGGCGGCCGAGGAGGGCGTGGACCAGAACGACATCCGCGACCGCATCTTCACCGCCTCGGACGAGATGATGGCCGAAAAGCTGGCGCAGTTCGGCCCCGAACAGATGAAGATGATCGAAAAGCAGGTCCTGCTTCAGGCCATTGACACCAAGTGGCGCGAACATCTGCTGACGCTGGAGCATCTGCGGTCGGTCGTGGGCTTCCGCGGATATGCGCAGCGCGACCCGCTGTCGGAATACAAGACCGAAGGCTTCTCGCTGTTCGAGACGATGCTGGAAACCCTGCGCCAAGACGTGACCCAGCGCTTGTCGCAGATCCGCCCGCTGACTGAGGAAGAACGTCAGGCGATGCTGGCCCAGATGATGCAGGAACGCGGCATCACCATCCAGCAGGCCCCCGCCGCCGATCCGCAGCCGGAAGCGCCGGCGGTGACGCAGGAACAGGGCCCGTCGGACGACATCGACCCGTCGGTCTGGGGAGAGGTCGGGCGGAACGACCCCTGCCCCTGCGGGTCCGGAGAGAAGTTCAAGCACTGCCACGGCCGTCTGGCCTGACACCCGAAAGGCGCCCCGACGGGCGCCTTTTTCACAGGTAGCCGGCGGACCGGAAGGACAGTTCCCGCTCTTTCCCGATGATCAGGTGGTCGTGCAGGGTCACGCCCAGCACCTGCCCCGCATCCTGGATCTGGATCGTCATGGAAATGTCAGCCTGCGACGGCGTGGGATCCCCCGAAGGATGATTGTGCACCACGATGATGGCGGAGGCGTTGAGTTCCAGCGCCCGCTTCATCACCTCACGCGGATAGACAGGAACGTGGTCCACGGTGCCCTTGCCCTGCTCCTCGTCCGCGATCAGGACGTTCTTGCGGTCCAGATACAGCACGCGGAACTGCTCCGTTTCCCGGTGCGCCATGGCAGTGTGGCAATAATCGACCAGCGCGTCCCAAGAAGACAGGACAGGCCGGTGCATCACCCGCGCGCGCATCATCCGCTGGGCGACGGCTTCCAGGATCTTCAGGTCCTGCACCACCGCCTCCCCCACGCCCTTGACCATCATCAGACGGGACGGCGGGGCGGTGACCACGCGGTTCAGATCGCCGAACGTGTCCAGAAGCAGGCGGGCCAGCGGTTTCACGTCCTGACGGGGGATGGCGCGAAACAGCAGCAGTTCCAGCAGCTCGTAATCCGGCATGGGCACGGCCCCCCCTTCCATGAAGCGGGCGCGAAGGCGCTTGCGATGATCGGCGATGTAGGAGGGCAGCTTGCCGGTGACCGGCACGGGCGTGGCCTCATCCTCATCGAACAGGCGCGGGGCTTCGTGAAAGGATTTCATGCGCCGGAAGATGCGCCAGCATCCTTACCAAAAGGTTAAGGGCGCCCGAAGGCGCCCTTGTCTCAGCTTTTCATCCCGTCCCAGAAGCCCTTCACCTTGGAGAAGAAGCTCTTGCCTTCGGGGTTGTTGTCGGCCGACAGGGTGTCGAATTCCCGCAGGATTTCCTTCTGGCGGGCGGTCAGGTTCACCGGAGTTTCCACCGCCAGTTCGATCAGCATGTCACCCTGCCCGGCACCACGCAGCGCGGGCATCCCCTTGGCGCGCAGGCGCATCTGCTTGCCGGTCTGGCTGCCCGCCGGCACCTTCACGCGGGACATGCCGCCGTCAATCGTGGGCACCTCGACTTCCCCACCCAGGGCCGCCGTCGCCACCGACACCGGCACGCGGCAGTACAGGTTCACGCCGTCGCGCTGGAAGATCGCGTGCTCGCGCACCTCGATGAAGATGTAGAGGTCGCCGGAGGGTCCGCCGCGAAGACCGGCCTCCCCTTCGCCCGCCAGACGGATGCGCGTTCCGGTTTCCACCCCTTTGGGGATGTTGACGGAAAGCGAGCGGTCCTTTTCCACCCGGCCGACGCCCTGACAGACCTTGCAGGGGTTCTTGATGATCTGGCCCAGACCGTTGCAGGTCGGGCAGGTGCGTTCCACCGTGAAGAAGCCCTGCTGCGCGCGTACCTTGCCCATGCCCGCACAGGTCGGGCAGGTCACAGGCTCCGCCCCGCCTTCGGCGCCGGTGCCGTGGCAGGCATCGCAGGCGGTGGAGGACGGCACGTCGATCGTCTTCTGCGATCCAAGGAACGCCTCCTCCAGCGAGATGCGGAGGTTGTAGCGCAGGTCCGACCCGCGCTGCACGCGGCTGCGGGCCTGTCCGCGGCCCATGAAGTCACCGAACAGATCCTCGAACACGTCCGAGAAGGCCGATCCGAAATCGCCCTGCTGGCCATAGCCGCCGCCCTGACGCGCGCCGCCCATGCCGCCTTCGAAGGCCGCATGGCCAAAGCGGTCATAGGCCGCCTTCTTGTCGGCGTCCTTCAGGACGTCATAGGCCTCATTCACTTCCTTGAACTGCGCCTCCGCCTCCGGGTTGGAGGCGTTGCGGTCGGGATGCAGTTCCTTGGCCTTGATACGGTAGGCCTTCTTCAGCTCCTCGGCCGAAGCGCCCTTGGCGACGCCAAGCACATCGTAATAGTCACGTTTTGCCATTCGGGGTCCTCTATGAGGCGAGGCGGCCCGTTCCCGGACCGCCCCTCCCTTACATCCGATCCCTAAGGATCATTTGCGCTTGTTTTCGCCAAGGTCCTCGAAGTCGGCGTCGACGATGCCTTCATCGTCGGCCGCACGAGGCGCGTCCTCGCCACCTTCCTCGGCCGCCTGGGCCTTGTAGATGGCCTCACCCAGACGCATGGACGCCTCGGTCAGGTTCTGGATCGCGCCCTTGATCTTGCCGGCGTCGTCCGTGGCCAGCGCGTCTTCCAGCGCCGTGATCGCGAACTCGATCGCCTCGACGGTGGACGGGTCCACCTTGTCGCCGTGATCCGCGATCGACTTCTTGGTCGAATGCACGAGGCTTTCGCCTTGGTTCTTCACCTCGACCAGCTCGCGACGGGCCTTGTCACCCTCGGCATTGGCTTCGGCGTCCTTGACCATCTTCTCGATGTCCTCATCGGACAGACCGCCCGACGCCTGGATCGTGATGTTCTGCGACTTGCCGGTGCCCTTGTCTTTGGCCGAAACCGACACGATGCCGTTGGCGTCGATGTCGAAGGTCACCTCGATCTGCGGCATGCCGCGCGGGGCCGGCGGAATGTCTTCAAGGTTGAACTGACCGAGCATCTTGTTGTCGGCCGCCATCTCACGCTCGCCCTGGAAGACGCGGATCGTCACGGCATTCTGGTTGTCTTCGGCCGTGGAGAAGACTTGCGACTTCTTGGTCGGGATCGTGGTGTTGCGGTCGATCAGACGGGTGAAGACACCGCCCAGCGTTTCGATGCCGAGGCTCAGCGGGGTCACGTCCAGCAGGACCACGTCCTTCACGTCACCTTGCAGCACGCCGGCCTGGATGGCGGCGCCGAGGGCCACGACCTCATCGGGGTTCACGCCCTTGTGGGGCTCTTTCCCGAAGAACTTCGTCACTTCCTCGATGACCTTGGGCATGCGGGTCATGCCGCCGACCAGAACCACCTCGTCAATGTCCGACACGGACAGGCCCGCATCCTTCAGCGCCGCCTGGCACGGCTTGATCGAGTTCTTGATCAGGTCGTTCACAAGGCTTTCCAACTTCGCACGGGTCAGCTTCATGACCATGTGCAGCGGCGTGCCCGTGTTGCGGTCCATCGAGATGAACGGCTGGTTGATCTCGGTCTGCTGCGAGGACGACAGCTCGATCTTGGCCTTCTCGGCGGCTTCCTTCAGACGCTGAAGGGCCATCTTGTCGGCGGTCAGGTCGACGCCATGCTCTTTCTTGAACTCGTCGGCCAGATACTGGACGATCCGCATGTCGAAGTCTTCGCCGCCCAGGAACGTGTCCCCGTTGGTCGATTTCACTTCGAACAGGCCGTCGTCGATCTCAAGGATCGTGATGTCGAAGGTGCCGCCGCCAAGGTCGTACACGGCGATGGTCTTCGTGTCCTTCTTGTCCAGACCATAGGCCAGCGCGGCCGCCGTCGGCTCGTTGATGATGCGCAGCACTTCAAGGCCGGCAATCTTGCCCGCATCCTTGGTGGCCTGACGCTGGGCGTCGTTGAAATAGGCCGGAACCGTGATGACGGCCTGCGTGACCGACTCGCCCAGATACGATTCCGCGGTTTCCTTCATCTTCTGCAGGATGAAGGCGGAGATTTGCGAGGGCGAATACTTGTCGCCCCGGACTTCGACCCAGGCGTCGCCGTTGCCGCCATCCACGATGGAATAGGGAACGAGCTTCTTGTCCTTGGTCACTTCGGCGTCCGTCGTGCGGCGACCGATCAGGCGCTTCACGGCGAAGACGGTGTTGGAAGGGTTGGTCACGGCCTGACGCTTGGCGGGCTGGCCCACAAGGCGCTCGCTGTCCGTGAAGCCGACGATGGAGGGCGTCGTGCGCGCCCCTTCGGAGTTCTCGATCACGCGGGGTTGCGCGCCGTCCATGATGGCGACGCAGCTGTTGGTCGTCCCAAGGTCGATCCCGATGACTTTGGCCATATTCATGCACCTCTACTTGCGGCGATATTTTGGGGTCCAGGCCCGAACACGGCGCATGGCCCCCGATCCCAGATGCGGCCGACCGGGGCGATCGCCCCACCCGGCTACGGTTCGGTATATAAGGAGGGCGTTTTGGCGCTGCAAGCGTCACGCCCGTGTGACATCAGGGGAAAATGGTTCGAAACGCGTCCATCGCTTCCACCAGCGCCTGGCTGATGCCCGGTTCGGACAGGGCGTGGCCCGCCATCGGCACCATCCGCAACTGCGCCCCGTCCCACCCCGTCGCCAGCCGGCGGGCCGACACGGGCGGGCAGATCATGTCCAGCCGTCCCTGCACGATGACGGCGGGCAGATGCTCGATCATGCGGCGGTTGCGCAGGATCCATTCGTCCCCGTCCAGAAAGCAGCGATGGGTGAAGTAGTGGTTCTCCAGCCGGGCGAAGGTGCGGGCGTATTCCGAAGGCGCCTCCCCCGGCACGCCGTCATACTGGACGGAGGCGAGGGCGTTTTCCCAATTGGCCCAGATCCGGCCCATCCGCGCCTCCTCGGTCCGGTCGCCGGAAAACAGGCGGCGGTGATAGGCGGCGATCAGGTCGCCGCGCTCGCATTCCGGGATGGGGGCGATGAAACGCTCCCACATCTCGGGGAAGAAGCGGGCCGCGCCGCCGCCATAGAACCAGTCGAGTTCGGCCTGCGAGCCGAGGAACACTCCCCGCAGCGCCAGCGCCCGCACGCGTTCGGGATGGGTGATGGCATAGATCAGCGCCAGTGTGGCGCCCCAGCTTCCCCCGAACAGGAGGAACCGCTCGATCCCCAGCCGCTCGCGGATGCGCTCGAGGTCCTCGATCAGGTGCCAGGTGGTGTTGGCCTCCACCTCGGCCGTGGGGCGGGACCGGCCGCAGCCGCGCTGGTCGAACATCACCACGCGGTAATGGGACGGGTCGAAGAAGCGCCGCATCGTGGGCGAACAGCCGCCACCCGGACCGCCGTGCAGGACCAGAACCGGCACGCCTTCCAGATGGCCCGATTGTTCCACATAGATCTGGTGGCCGTCGCCAACCTCCATCATCCGCTGATCGAACGGCTCGATCGGCGGATAAAGGGTGCCGCCCGCGCGCTTTTGGCCTGATCTGTGATCCATCATCGGCCTATATAGCGGGAAGCCCCGCGCTGTCGCGCCAAAAAGCAGGAGTTTGCGATGACCACCACGATCGACGCCGCCGAGGTCGCGAAATTCGAAGCGATGGCCGCCGAATGGTGGGACGTGAACGGCAAGTTCAAGCCGCTGCACCAGATGAACCCCTGCCGGCTGGACTACATCACCGGCCAGATCGCGATGGAGTTCGACCGCGACCTGACCGCCGCCCTGCCCTTCGAGGGCCTCCGCATCCTCGACATCGGTTGCGGCGGCGGACTGCTGTCGGAACCCATGGCGCGGCTGGGGGCGACGGTGGTCGGTGCGGACGCCGCCCCGCGCAACATCCCCGTGGCGCAACTGCACGCCGAACAGTCGGGCCTGACCATCGACTATCGCCACACCACGGCCGAGGCGCTGGCCGAGGCGGGTGAGCAGTTCGACGTCGTCCTGAACATGGAGGTGGTGGAGCATGTGGCCGATCCGGCGGCCTATCTGCGCGCCTGCCACGACCTGCTGCGTCCGGGCGGGCTGATGGTCTGCTCCACCCTGAACCGGAACGCGAAAAGCTTTGCCATGGCCATCGTCGGGGCCGAATGGGTCATGCGCTGGCTGCCCAAGGGCACGCATGACTGGAAGAAGTTCATCACCCCGGACGAGCTGTTCGCCCTGCTGCGCGGCGCGGGCCTGGACCCGGTGGACCGCAAGGGGATGGTCTTCAACCCGGTCGGCTGGTCGTGGAGCCTGTCGCCCCGCGACCTGTCGGTGAACTACGTCACGGCCAGCGTCCGCCGCTGATCCGTGACGGGGGCCTCACAGCCCCCGGATCGCCGCCTGCGCCGTGCGGTAACGGGCGTGGCCTTCGTCGAAGGCGCCTTTCAGCGCCTCCACCGGGGCAAATTCGCGCGCCACGGGCGGCAGGGTCAGCACATCCGTGCCCGCCCCCGTCGCCGCCATCAGCGCCAGACGGGCCGCGCCGAACGCGCCCCCGAAATCGCCCGCCGCGGGCAGGCTGACCGGCACGTCCAGCGCGGTGGCGATGGCCAACAGCCAGTAGTCGGACCGCGTGCCGCCGCCCACGGCCAGCAGCGTGTCCAGCCGCGTGCCCGTGGCGGCCAGCGCGTCGCGGCAATCGCGCAGCGCGAAGGTCACGCCCTCCAGCACCGCACGGGTGCCGGCGGCGCGGTCGGTCGCATGTTCCAGCCCAAGGAAGGCGCCACGGATGCCCGCGTCGTTCAGCGGCGTCCGCTCCCCGCCCAGATAGGGCAGGAACAGCGCGCGGCCGGGCGCTTCCAGCGGGCCCAGTTCCTGCGCCAGCGCGGCCGCGCCCTGCCCGACCATGCCCGCATACCAGTTCAGCGAATCGGTGGCCGACAGGATCACGCCCATCTGGTGCCAGGAATTCGGCAAGGCGTGGCAGAAGGTGTGCACCGCCGTCGCGGGATCGGGCGCATACCCTTCGGTCGCCGCGAACAGCACGCCCGAGGTGCCGAGCGACACGAACGCCTCCCCCGCGCGGACCACGCCGACTCCCACGGCCGAGGCGGCGTTGTCGCCACCCCCGCCCGCCACCACCACACCCGACGGCAGACCGAAGCGCCCCGCCAGTTCCGCCCGCAGCGTGCCCGAGGCCTCGGACCCTTCCACCAGGCGCGGCATGTGTTCGCGCCCCAGATCGGTCGCGCCCAGCAGCGCGTCGGACCAGTCCCGCGCACCAGTATCCAGCCACGAGGTGCCGGCGCTATCCGACATGTCGCCCACATGTTCGCCCGTCAGCCACAGGCGCAGGTAGTCCTTGGGCAGCAGGACCTTCGCGACCCTGGCGCGCAATTCGGGTTCATGCTTCGCCATCCAGACCAGTTTCGGCGCGGTGAAGCCTGGAAAGACGATGTTGCCGCTGATCGCGCGGAAACGCGGATCGGCGTCCAGCGCCGCCGCTTCGACATGCGCGCGGGTGTCGTTCCACAGGATCGCGGGGCGCAGCACGCGGTCGCCCTCGTCCAGCGTCACGGCGCCATGCTGCTGACCCGACAGGCCGATGCCGCGCACGGCCGAGAGGTCTGCCGAGCCCAGCGCCGTCAGCACCGCCTCGGTCGCGGCGATCCAGGCGGCGGGGTCCTGTTCGGACCAGCCGGCTTGCGGACGCTGCACCGTCAGCGGTGCCGTGGCTTCCGCCACGACGCGCTGGTTGTCGTCGATCAGCACGCCCTTGATGCCCGATGTGCCCAGATCCAGACCGATATACATGACGTTCCCCCGTCCCTTTTGCCGCACCCTTATCACGATTGGCACCGTTCTTGCCAATCCCGGCTCTGCGTCGTTGTCGACTTGTCCCCAAGCTGCAATAGTTACCCCAATCAAAGAAGAACGGGGACGATCGTGGCAGGAATTCGCGCGCTGACGCTGGCCGCCGCTTTGGGACTTTCGGCCACGGGGGGCGCCCAGGCGCTGGACCGGGTCGTGTTCCAGGTGGCCGGCAATGACAGGGATCTGACGGAGACGCTGCGCAACGCCTCCCTTACCGCCGAGGTGGCCGAAGATCCGGACCGCGCGGACGAGCTGTTCGGCGCGGCGCAGGCCGATTACGGCCGCCTGATCGGCGCGATGTACGCCGTGGGGCGGTATTCCCCCGTCATCAACATCACCATCGACGGGCGCGAGGCCGCAAGCATCGCCCCTCTGAACGCCCCCAGGGCCGACCGCATCCGCGAGATCCGGATCCTTGTCGATCCCGGCCCCGAGTTCCGCTTTTCCCGCGCCGTCGTCACCCCCTATGTGGAGGGGACGGAGTTTCCCGACGGCTTCCGCCCCGGCGAGGTGGCCGAATCGGGCCTGATCGCCGACGCCGCGCAGGCGGGCGTCGAAGGCTGGCGCGAAGCGGGTCACGCCAAGGCCGACATCGCGCGCGAACACATCGTCGCCGACCATCGCCGCGACACCCTGCTGGCCGAACTGAGCCTGGATCCCGGCCCGCGCCTGCGCTTCGGACCCATGACCGTTCAGGGGCAAAAGCGCATGAGCCCGCGCCGGATCGAGAAGATCGCCGGCCTGCCCGAAGGCGAAGTCTATTCGCCCGAGGATCTGGACACCGCGGCCAACCGCCTGCGCCGCACGGGCATCTTTTCCTCGGTCACGATGACGGAAGGGAACGTACGCTATCCCGATCTTCTGCCCATCACGACCACGGTGGTCGAACAGCTGCCCCGCCGCTACAGCATCGGGGCTGAGATCTCGTCGTCGGAAGGGGCCTCGCTGACCAGCTACTGGATGCACCGCAACCTGCTGGGCGGGGGTGAAAACCTGCGGGTGGACGCGGCAGTGGAAAACATCGGCGCGCAGAACTCGGGCATGGACTATTCGCTGGGCGTGACGCTGGAACGGCCTGCCACGCCCGACGCCGACACCACCGCCGGCGTGAACGCGGAAATCTTCCACCGGGAAGAGGAAGACTTCACCTCGGACGGGTTCGAACTGGGCCTGTCCTTCAACCGGATCATCACGGACCAGCTGTCCACCAGCCTTGGCATCACCTACCGCCAGTCGGACGTGAAGGACGATCTGGGCGAATACACCTTCAAGACGCTGTCCCTGCCGCTGGGCGTGGTCTGGGATTCGCGCGACAACGATCTGGACGCGACCGAGGGCTTCTACGCCAATGCCAGCGCCGAGCCCTTCGCGGGCGCGGGCGACGCCGATTCCGGCTTCCGCACCACGATCGACGCGCGGGGCTATTACAGCCTTGGCACGCCGCGCAAGGTGACCTTCGCGGGACGCGTGCAGGCGGGCCAGGTCTTCGGGGCGGACCTGCTGAACACGCCGCGCGACTACCTCTTCTATTCCGGTGGCGGCGGCACGGTGCGCGGTCAGCCCTACCAGTCGCTGGGCGTGTATCCCATCGCGGGTGACGACGATTACAAAATCGGCGGCGCCGCTTTCCTTGCCGCCTCGGTGGAAGCGCGGGTGATGGTGACAAAGAACATCGGCGTCGTCGGCTTCTTCGACGCGGGCCAGGTGGGCGCCAACGACTTCAGCGACATGAGCGAGCAATCGGGCGCGGGCCTTGGCCTGCGCTACAACACCGGCGTGGGGCCGATCCGCTTCGACGTGGCCTCGCCCGTGTCGGGCGACACCGGCGAAGGCGTGCAGATCTACGTGGGCATAGGGCAGGCATTCTGATGCGCAAGCTATTCATCCTTTTCGTCGCCGTCCTGCCCTGCACCGCGCTGGCGCAAGATCAGGGGGGCGAGGCGGACCGCGGCTGGCTGGAAGGCATCATCGAGG
This sequence comes from Falsirhodobacter sp. 1013, assembly GCF_051195255.1. Taxonomy (NCBI): domain Bacteria; kingdom Pseudomonadati; phylum Pseudomonadota; class Alphaproteobacteria; order Rhodobacterales; family Paracoccaceae; genus Falsirhodobacter; species Falsirhodobacter sp. 1013. The sequence goes on from NZ_JBNJLK010000001.1 coordinate 529,391, forward strand.
ACAACCTGTCCTCGGCCGGGCGGCAGGTGAACATCGTGGGGTTCGAGGGCGCGCTGTCCTCGCGCGCGACGCTGGACGAACTGACCATCGCCGATGACGAAGGCGTCTGGCTGACCCTGCGCGACGTGGTGCTGGACTGGAACCGGTCCGCCCTTCTGCGTGGCCGGGTGGAGGTGTCGGAACTGACGGCGGCCGACATCATCGTCGCCCGCGCGCCCGTGGCCCCCGAAGGGCTGGAAGCCGCGCCTTCGCCCGAAGCCTCGCCCTTCTCGCTTCCCAATCTGCCGGTGTCGATCAACATCGGGCGCATCGCGACGGAACGGCTGGAACTGGGCGCGCCTTTGCTGGGCGAAGCCGTGGTCGCCTCCTTGAACGGGGTGCTGGTGCTGGGGGGCGGCGAAGGCGGCGTGACCATCGACGCCCAGCGCATCGACGACGGTCCGGCGCTGAACCTGCGGCTGAACGCAAGCTTCGCCAATGAAAGCCGCCAACTGGTCACCGACCTGACCCTGCACGAGGATGCGAACGGTCTTGTCACCCGCAAGCTGGGCCTGCCCGGCGCCCCCTCCCTCGACCTGACGGTGAACGGCACCGCGCCCATCGATGATTACACCGCCCAGATCACGCTGGCGACGGACGCCCAGCCGCGGCTGGCCGGTCAGGTCACCCTTCAGGCGCCGGCCTCCGGCCCCATGGGCTTCGCCGCGAACCTGTCGGGCAACGCCGCCCCGCTGTTCCTGCCCGACTATGCCGAATTCTTCGGGGACAACCTGGCGCTGCAGGTGCAGGGCACGCGGGACGCGGGCGTTCTGGACATCCCGTCCCTGTCGCTGGTGGCGCAGCAGTTGCAGCTGAACGGCGCAGTGACGGTGGGGGCCGACGGCCTGCCCAGCCGCATCAACCTGAAGGGCCGCATCGCCGCCCCCGACGGCGATCCCGTGCTGCTGCCCCTGACGACCGAACAGGAAACGCGGGTGCAGTCCGCCGATCTGGACGTGCAGTTCGACGCCAGCCGGTCCGAGGATTGGCGCGGCGACATCCGCATCGCCGGTCTGGACCGGGCCGATTTCGACGCGGACACGCTGGTGCTGACCGGCACGGGCCGCATCACCGGCGGCAACCTGAAGCAGGTGACGGCGGATCTGGATCTGGCCGCCACCGGACTGGTGGCCGCCGATCCCGGCCTGAACGCTGCCCTTGGACCGCAGGTGACGGGGGCCGCGCAGATCGAATGGGCGCAGGGCGAGGATGGGCTTCAGATCCCCTCGCTGACGCTGGATGGATCGGATTATGGATTGCAGACCGATGCGACGATCCAGGGGCTGTCCACCGGCATGACGATCACCGGCGACGCCAAGGCGCAGTTGGGCGACCTGTCGCGCTTTGCCGCGATCGCGGACCGTCCACTGTCCGGTGCCGCCGATGCGACCGTGCAGGGCCGCTACACGGTGCTGGAAGGCGGCTTCGACATCGTGGCCGACATTGCCGGTACGGACCTGACCGTCGGCATCCCGCAGGTCGATGGCCTGCTGGCGGGCCAGTCCACCCTTCACCTTTCGGCCCTGCGCGACACCGCCGGCACCCGGATCCGGGAACTTGAGGTCAACGCGCAGGATCTGTCGGCCACCGCGCAAGGCCTGATCTCCAGCACCGGCAGCGACCTGACGGCCAATGTGGAGGCCCGAAACCTTGGCGTCCTTGGTCCGCAATACGGAGGCCGCGCCACGGCGCAGATGGCCTTTACCGGCACCACCACGCAGGGCAATCTGCGCCTGAACGCCGACGGCACCGACATCCGCACCGGCATCGCCGAAGCGGACGGGTTGCTGCGCGGCGCCTCCACCATCCGGCTGGACGCGGCGCTGGAAAACGGCGCGGCCGTGATCCGTCAGGCCGAGGTGAACGGCAATGCCATGACCCTGACCGCCGAAGGGCGGGTGGCCCAGGCCGGCAGCGACGTGACGGCGCGGCTGAACCTGTCGGACCTGTCCGTGATCGGCGGGCAATATGGCGGCGCGGTCGACACCACGCTGGCCTTCACCGGCACCCCGCAGAACGGGCAGGTGACGGTGGACGGCACGGCGCGCAACATCCGCGTCGCGCAGGATCAGGCGAACCGCCTGCTGCGCGGCGATTCCACCGTTTCGGCGGCGGCGACGCTGACCAACGGGCGCGTGGTGATCGACCGGGCCAATGTGCAGAACCCGCAGGTGACCCTGAACGCCACCGGCACCCCGATCGACGGGGGGCAGCAACTGGACCTGACGGCGCGTCTGGCCAACCTTGGCCTGTTGGTGCCGCAGTTCCCCGGGGCGGTGTCCGTGTCGGGCACCGTGGCGCAGCGCGCGTCCGGCTATGACCTGAACCTGTCGACGCAGGGGCCGGGCGGCATCGACGCCCGCGCCAATGGCAGCGTGGCCGCCAGCTTCGGCAGCGCGAACCTGTCGCTGACCGGCTCGGCGCAGGCGGCGCTGGCCAACGTGTTTCTGTCGCCCCGCAGCGTGAACGGGCCGGTCAGCTTCGATCTGCGCGTGAACGGCCCGCTGGCGCTGGAATCGGTCAGCGGCACCGTGCGGACGCAAGGCGTGCAACTGGTCGACCCCAGCACCAACATCGCGCTGAACGCGATCAACGCGACCGTCAACCTGAACGGCAGCACGGCGCGCATCGACGCCTCCGCCGCGCCCGAGGAAGGGGGGCGGATCACCGCGAACGGCACGATCGGCCTTGCCGCGCCCTACAACGCCGACCTGACCGTGAACCTGAGCCGGGCCGTCTTCAGCGACCCCACCCTGTTCCGCACCATCGCGGGCGGCAACGTGCGCCTGGTCGGCCCCCTGGCCGGAAACGGCCGCATCACCGGCCGCATCGCGCTGGAGGAAACGGAAGTGCAGGTCCCCTCGGGCGGATTCGGATCCGACGGCACCCTTCCGGGGCTGGAGCATGTGAACGAGCCGGCGCCGGTCCGCACCACCCGCGCCCGCGCGGGTCTGGACGAACCGGAAGACGAGGGTTCGGGCGCCAGTGGCCCCGGCCTGGGGCTGGACCTGACCATCGCCGCCCCCAACCAGATCTTCATCCGCGGGCGGGGTTTGGATGCGGAACTTGGCGGGCAGCTGCGCCTGACGGGCACCACAACCAACATCGTGCCCGTGGGCGCGTTCGAACTGGTGCGCGGACGTCTGGACATCCTCGGCCGCCGTCTGAACCTGAGCGAGGCGACGCTGTCGCTGGAAGGCGATTTCGTCCCGATCCTGCAGGTCACGGCGTCAAGCGAGAACAACGGCGTGACCAGCTTCGTCAACATCACCGGCGCGGCAAACGATCCCGAGGTGACGTTCACCTCCAACCCCGAACTCCCGCAAGAGGAGGTGCTGGCCCAGCTTCTGTTCGGGCGCGACATCTCCTCCATCTCTCCGCTGCAGGCGGCGCAGCTGGCCAATGCGGTGGCGACGCTGGCCGGCCGCGGCGGCGAGGGGATCGTGGGTAACCTGCGCCAGAACTTCGGGCTGGACGATCTGGACGTGACCACCAACGACACGGGCAGCGCGTCCGTGCGGGCGGGCAAGTACATCTCGGACAAGGCCTATACGCAGGTGGAGGTGGACGCGCAGGGGCAAAGCGAGATCAGCCTGAACCTGGACGTGTCGAAAAGCCTGACCGTGCGCGGATCGACCGGCACCGGCGAAGGCAGCACCGGCATCGGCCTGTTCTGGGAACGGGACTACTGACCTACAACCGGCGAAGGGCGGCGCGATCGGCATCGACCGCCGCCCCCAGCAGGATCGCGAAGCCCGACAGGTACATCCACATCAAAAGCGCGATCACCGCCCCGATGGAGCCGTAGACCTGGTTGTAGCTGTGGAAGTTCGACAGGTAGAAGACGAAGCCCCGCGACACCAGCGCCCACAGCACCACCGCCGTCACCAGGCCCGGGGTGAAGATCGGGCGTCGTTCCCCCTTGGGCCGGTTGGGGCCCAGACGATAGACCAGCGCGATCCCGAACACGACCAACGCCAGCCCCAGCGCGAAGTTCAGGTATTCCAGCAGCAGCCCCGCCACGGGACCAAGGGGAAGATACCGGATGATGACGGGGATCACGACGGCCAGCGTCATCGCCGCCAGCACGATTCCCACCAGCGTGCAGGTCAAGATCAGCGACCGCACCGTGTGCATCACGCCCCCCCGCTGCGGCAGGTGATGGACTGCGTTGATGCCGGAAATCAGCGCCGACACCCCCGCCCGTGATGACCACAGCGCCAGCATGACCGACACGAAGGTGGCCCATCCCAGATCGCGGGAATTGGCCGCCAGCAGCGCTTCCACCTGTTCGGAGATCAGGCGGAAGGCGTCCGTCGGCAGGAAATCCTGCGTGGCGGCCAGCTGGCCCCGGATGACGGTGGGATCGGCCGCGAAGCCCCAGATCGCGATGACCATGGCCACGGCCGGAAAGATCGACAAAAGTCCGTAAAAGGACATCCCGGCCGAGATCATGAACAGATCCGCGACCTCGATCCGTTTTTGCAGCCGCAGCAGCCAGCGCCAGGTGGAATGCCAATGTGTCATCCCACCTGCTTAGGGCCGGGACCGCGCGCGGGCAACGATCAGAACGTGCGTGCCACGCGCAGTGCGACGCCAAGGCCACGGTCCGTGTCGGCGCGGTCCAGGTCGTAGGATTGGTAAAGGACATCGCCCGTCACGCTGAGGCCGTTCCACGTCTTCGTCGCGCCCACCCGCGCCACCGCACCATCCACGGCGGTGGAGGACAGGCGGTGGTCGTCCCGCCCCGTCACGTTGATGTCGTGCCAGCCCACCGACCAGTGCACCGCCACCTGCGGCAGGGCATGTTCGACCTGCAGCTGCACCATGTGGGAATCCGTGTCCAGCGGCAGGCCCATGACATCGCCGTGGTTCGTGTAGCCGCCCGGATAGGCGCCATTGTTGTAGGCGGTGCCCGATCCGCAATTGCCGTTGCCGGATTCGGAAATCTCGGTCGTGGCGCCTTCCAGGGTGACGGTGGTGGGAACGCCCAGCACCTGCCCCTTTCCTTCGATCCCGCCCAGATACATGAAGCAGGACGGCAGGCCGCCGGCCTCGTCCTCCCCGATCGCCTGGGCGTAAAGGCGGAGGGGCGCGACGCTGTCGGGCAAGGTGTAGGACAGCCCCAGACCGGCCAGCTGGTTCGCGTCGGACCCCGCCCCTTCGTTGGAGTTGCCCCCCAGCGCGTCCGAAAGCGAGGAGGAGCCGGCGCCATATTGCGCCACGCGCACCAGATCGATTTCCAGCCCCTCCACGGGCTGAAGCTGGAATCGCATGCCCAGAAGGTTCACATCGTCCTCCCCGTCCACCTGGGTTCGGCCTAGGAAGATCTCGCCACTCCATGGCCCCAGCCAGGACAGCAGGGGCGTGTCGAAGCGCGAAAAGCCGTCCTTGCGCACATAAGCCGAGGCGAAGGGACGGGCGTTCGTTGACAGGATCAGGGAGGTGAAGCGCGACGGCGACCAGTTGCGATCCACCGCGCCTACGCCAAAGGCGAAGTCACCGGCATGCACCTCGGCAAAGCTGTGGTCCAGCCGCAGGCCGTCGCCGTCATCCTCGGCCGACAGGGTCAGGCCAAGGGCGTAGCGGTCGGTCTTGCGCGCGAAGGCCACGCCACCGGCGGCGTGGTCCCCGAAGCCCAGCATCTGGCGCTGTCCCAGCACGGGATGGGTCGATCCCCCGGCGAACACCGTCCAGGTGTCCTGCGCGAACGCGGCCGGAGCCAAGGCGCAGAGCACGCCCGCAAGAGCCAGAGTCTGTTTCGCAATCATCTTCACCGTCCGTCTTCTTGTTGTTCACCATCGATAGGACATGCCCTTTCGGAGAGAAAGAGCTTACGCGGTGCTGGCCAGAATAACCGAGCCTTCCGGCTGGAAGCCTTCCACCCAGCGGGCCAGAAGGGGAAGAACCGCCGCCTCGTCCCCGGCGGCCAGAAGATTGCGCAGACTGCGCAGGGCCAGCGCGGTTTCCGCCTCGGACAGGCAGGTTTCGCGGGCGCGCAGGATCTTGGGATGAGGGGTAGCCAACAGCCCGTTGCCGAGCAGAAGCTCCTCATGCAGCTTTTCGCCGGGGCGCAGGCCGGTCACCACGATCTCGATGTCGCCGTCCGGGTTGCCGGCGTCGCGCAGGGTGCAGCCCGCCGCCTCGATCATCTGGCGGGCCAGTTCGCCGATGCGGATCGGCTGGCCCATGTCCAGGACAAACACCTCGCCCCCACAATCCTGACCGGAAAACGCCCCCGCCAGCATCACCAGACGCGCAGCCTCGGCGACGGTCATGAAGAAGCGCGTCACGTCCGGATGCGTCAGGGTCACGGGGCCGCCGCGGGCGATCTGGTCGCGGAACAGCGGGATCACCGACCCCGAGGAGCCGAGGACATTGCCGAAACGCACCATGGAGAACACGGTGCCGGAGGACCGTGCAGCCAGATCCTGCACCACCATCTCGGCCAGGCGCTTGGAGGCGCCCATCACGCTGGTCGGACGCACCGCCTTGTCGGTGGAAATCAGGATGAACCGTTCCACCCCGGCGTTGCGGGACGCTTCGGCAAAGCTGCGGGTGCCCAGCACGTTGTTGGCCAGACCGGCCAAGGGGTTCGCCTCCACCAGCGGAACGTGCTTGTAGGCGGCGGCGTGAAACACCACCTCCACCCCGTAGCGGCGCATCACCATCTGCGTCAGGCGCGTGTCGGTGACGGTGCCCAGAACCGGCACGATCTCCACCTTCAGGTCGCGGGCGATGTCCCGCAATTCCCGGTCGATGGCGTAAAGGGCGTATTCCGACACCTCGAACAGGACAAGGCGGCGGGGGCGCGCGGTCAGAAGCTGGCGGCACAGTTCCGACCCGATGGACCCGCCGGCCCCGGACACCAGAACCACACGGTCGGTGTAGGTCGCGGCCCCTTCCGGGCGTATGGGGTCGATGACCGGCCGGTTCAGGAACCGCCCCGGCGTCACCGGGGCCAGATGGTCGACCAGCGCCTCCTCCCCCACCAGCTGCGCAAAGGACGGCAAGGTCATGACCTTCAGGCCCTGATCCTCCAGCCGCCGGGCCAGTTGCACCTGACGCGCGGGGGAAGCCGAAGGCATCGCCAGCAGCACCCGGCTGACATCGTGCCGACGCGCCAAAGTTCCAATACGGTCCGGCGCCATGACGCGAAGGCCGGAGATCGACAACGTTTGGAGGGCAGGATTGTCGTCCACAAAAGCCACGGGCACGATGGTCGGATGCGGACGCAAGGCTGCGGCCAATTGTACACCAGTGGTGCCCGCACCATAGATCAGCACCCGGTTCGGCGGCCGTCCCTGCCGTAGCACCCGCCGCAACATCGACAGCATCGAAAGACGCGTGCCCACGGACATCAGAAACCACAGAATTCCCAGCATGATCGACAGTGTGGGGGGCAATACGCCGCCTTTGAAGACCAGACATATCGCCGAACTGGCCGTCAGCAGAAACGCTGCAAAGGCCAGCGTCGTCATGCCTTGCGTTTCGATGGCCTTCAACTGGATGCGGTGAAGGCGCGTCATCATGGACACCAAGCCCGCAAGAATCGCCACGACCGGAAGAAACGCCGGAAGCGCTTCACGCCATGCGGGGGGAACGTCGGCATCATGAATCAGCATGATAGCGGCCACCAAGGCCACAGGCGCCAAGACTGCATCGATGCAAAGCAGAACGGCCTGCTTTTGCGGGCGCGTCATCGCCGCGACAAGGCGAAAAGCGTATTCACGCGAGACGGACATTCGCGGCGATCTCCGGATTTGCCGCCATGTTTATGTCATAGAAGTTAACGAAAAGTTAACATGAAGTTAATTTATTATCGGGAGTCAGCCACGCCTCAAAACACGGCATGCGGTGGCGGCCATCACCGCCATGTCCATCCGCAGCCCCGCATGGCGCTGATAGATCAGGTCCAGCCGGGCCTTACGGGGGATCGACCGGCGGCAATACACCGCGTCCGTTTCCTCGGGCGTGGCGCAGGCGGACAGGATCCGCTCCTCGAACCGGTGGATGTGGAGGGAGGCGAGGCCCGTGATGCCCGGCCGACTGCGCAGCACTTGCGCGTAAAGCTCCGGGAACCGTTCGACATACTGGCGCAGGGGTGGGCGGGGGCCCACAAAGCTCATGTCGCCGCGCAGCACGTTCCACAGCTGCGGAATCTCGTCCGCGCGGGTCTTGCGCAGCAAGCGTCCAAGGGGGGAGATGCGGTTCGCCTTGTCGCCGCCGGACACCCCCGCCTCGCCGGGACCGGCAGGGCGCATGGTGCGCAGCTTCCACAGCGCGAAGGGCTGGTGCGGCGCCTTCATCCGTTCCGCCACATAGAACAGCGGCCGCCCTTCCAGCGCCAGCAGCACAAGGCAAAGAAGCGCGAAGGGCACCGCCAGCAGCACCGCCAGCACAAGGGCCAGCACGATGTCGAATAGGCGCTTGCGCAGGGTCATGCCCGCCACTCCGTCACCATGCGGGCCGGATCGGCGGGGGGCAGCGGACAAAGCGCCTGCAGGCGGCGCGTGTCCAGGCCGACGCGGGGTATGGCGCCTTCGCGTGTGGAGCCGAACCGCCAGGGCAAACGGGCGGCGTCCAGAAGCGCGCCCATGCTGACCGGGGGCGGTTCGGCGATGTTCAGGATGCGCGGCAGATCAGCGGCGGCGAAGAGATGCGCCAGCACCCGTGCCAGCGTCGCGGGCCCGATATAGGACCGGACGGGACCCTCAACCCCCACCGGATCCAAGATAACCTCGCCCGTGGCACGGCCCAGAAGGGCATCGGCCCCCGCAACATTCCCAAGCCGCAGGATCACAGCAGGGCCCGGCAGGGCCTCCATCTGCGCCTTGGCCTGACCGTAGGCGTTCACGGGGGCCAGAACGGTATCCTCGGCGAAATCCTGATCCCCCGGCCCGTAAACGGCGGCCGAGGACATGAGGAACACACGTGCCCCCCGCCTTGCCCCTTCCGCAATGGCGGCGGCGGCTGTGGCCACGTTGTCGTCCAAGGGACCGGCGGGATCGGTGACGCCGGCAAGGTTCAGGATCGTGCCGCCGCGCCCTTCGGGCCAAGCCTGCCCCCGCGACAGCCAGACCGCGTCGGGCCAGCGGGGGCGCAGAAGGCGGGCCAGACGTCCGGTCGCGCCGGTGACGATCAGGTCACTCGGCATGCTCGAACCGGGTGCGCATCTCGCGCAGGACGGGCAGGACGGCGCGGATCTTTTCAGGGCCAAGGGCGCGGACCACATCGCCCACGGCGGGCACGATCGCGCTCAGCGCCGCGTCGCGCGCCTGACGCCCCGCCGGAGAGATTGCGACGAACTTGCGCCGCGCGTCGTCCCAGTCGGGGCGGATGTGGATGTGGCCCGCCCATTCCAGCTTGGCCAGCGTGTTCGTCATGGCGCCGCGCGTGACGCGGAAGGACTTGGCCAGCTGGGCCGGGGTCCGCTCCTCCCCTATCCGCGCCAGATGGTTCAGCACACCGAAATGCGACAACTCCATCCCCTTCGGCAGCACCTTGGAGATGCGGGTGCGGGCAAGCTGATCGGCCATGAACAGCTCGCCGAACAGGGCGATGGCGATGTCGTCGATGCGGTCGGTCACGGGCTCAGGCCAAAAGCGGGTCCAGGCCGCCCCGCGCGTCCAGGGCGTGCAGATCGTCGGAGCCGCCAATATGGACATCGCCCACGAAGATCTGCGGCACCGTGCGCCGCCCGGCGCGTTCGGTCATCTTCGCGCGCAGGTCGGGATCGCGGCTGACGTCGATCTCGGTGAACGTCACGCCCTTGCGCGCCAGCAGCGCCTTGGCCGCATGGCAATAGGGGCAGGTCGGCGTGGTGTAGATCTCTACGGATTTCATGGGAACGCTCCTTCGCTTTCCCCTTTATCTAGGGTCTTTTGTCCACCCGCGCCAGCACCACCACCGACACGTCGCTGGCACCCGCGTCAAGGCACGCCTCGGCCGCGGCGGCCAGGGTGGCGCCGGTGGTCATCACGTCGTCCACCAGAAGGATGTGGCGCCCTTCCACCTGCGCGGGGCGGCGGACGCGCAGGGCGCCGGTCATGTTCTCGAACCGGCCCTGCCGGTCGTGGCCGTCCTGCGTGCCGGTATGGCGCGTGCGCAAAAGAAGATCAGGCGCGTGGGCCAGCCCGGCCGACCGCGCCAGCGCGCGCGACAGCAGCGCCGACTGGTTGTAGCGACGCCGCAGTAGCCGCAGCCAGTGCAGCGGCACCGGGGCCACAATCATGCCCGCCGTCAGGATCGGCTCGGCCGCCCGGGCCATCCAGCGGCCCGCCGGACGCGCCAGATCCTGCCGGTCGCCATGCTTCAGCGCCAGGATCATGCGGCGGGCGTTCTCGCCATAGGTCAGGGCGGCGCGGCCCTTGCCCCATGGCGGCTGCAGGGTGCGGCAATCGTCGCAGACGCCCGCCTCCTCCCCCAGCGCGGGGGCGCCGCAGCGGTCGCAGACGGAGCCGGAGATGAAGGGCGTGTCGCGCCAGCAGGCACCGCACAGCCCGTCCGAGCCGATCACCTCGTTGCAGCACAGACAGGTCGGCGGATAGAACAACCGCACCGCCGCTTGCATTCCCATATCCGCACCCTCACATCTTCACACATGACGCCGCAGCTGACCGACCGCCACGCCCTTGCCCTTCACCGCGCCCGCGCCACGCGGGACGCTCTGTTCCTGCACGAGGCGGTGGTGTCAGAGGCGCAGGAAAGACTGATCGAGGTTAACAGAACGTTTAATGACGCCGTCGTCGTGACGCCTTTCCCCGACCTTTGGCCCGGTTTCCGCACGATTCCCGACGCGGAGGTACTGGATCTGGGGCCGGACTCGCAGGACCTCGTGATCCACGCCCTGTGCCTGCACTGGGCCGACGATCCGGTCGGCCAGATCGTGCAGGCCCGCCGTGCCCTGCGCCCCGACGGGCTGTTCCTGTGCGCGACCTTGGGCGGCCAGACCCTGCACGAGCTGCGGGCCGTTCTGGCGGAAGCGGAGGCCGCGGTCACCGGCGGCCTGTCCCCCCGCGTCTTGCCGATGGGAGAGATCCGGGATCTGGGCGGGCTGGTCCAGCGCGCGGGTCTGGCCCTGCCCGTGGCGGATTCCGACACCCTGACCGTGCGCTACCGCGACGCGCTGCATCTGATGGGGGATCTGCGGGCCATGGGCGAAACCTCAGCCCTCGCCGAACGCCCGCGGCATTTCACCCGCCGGACGGTGCTGATGGAAGCCGCCGCCCGCTATCAAGCCGCCTTTGCCGACGCCGAAGGCCGCATCCCTGCCACGTTCGAGATCGTGTGGCTGACTGGCTGGGCTCCGCATGAAAGCCAGCCCCAGCCCCTGCGACCCGGATCGGCCACCCACCGTCTGGCGGACATCCTTCCCAAGCATTGACGCCCCCGCTCAGGCGCGTATCTCCACCTCAGCCAGATTGGAGCCGCGCATGTCCCCCCTACCCCCCGACCATCCCCCTGTCAAACCCCGCCGCATTGGGGTTCTTCTTGCCAACCTCGGCACGCCTGACGGCTACGACTATTGGAACATGCGCCGCTATCTGTCGGAATTCCTGTCGGACCGCCGCGTGATCGACTATCCGCGCTGGAAGTGGCAGCCGCTTCTGCAGACTGTGATCCTGGCCAAGCGGCCCTTCACCTCGGGCGCGAACTACAAGTCGATCTGGAATCACGACAAGGGCGAAAGCCCCCTGATGACAATCACCAAGGCGCAGACCGCGGCGCTGGCAGCCGAACTGCCCGAAGTGATGGTCGATTTCTGCATGCGCTACGGCAACCCGTCCACCGAGTCGAAGGTCCGCGCGATGGTGGAGGCGGGCTGCGACAAGATCCTGTTCGTGCCGCTGTATCCGCAATACGCCGGCGCCACGACCGCGACGGCCAATGACGCCTTCTATGCCGCCGTGACCAAGATGTTCCGGGCGCCCGCCGTCCGCACCCTGCCCGAATATTTCGAGCATCCGGCCTACATCGCCTCGCTGGCCGAGTCGGTGCTGGAGGCGTGGGACAAGCTTGATTCGAAACCGGAGGTGCTGCTGGCTTCCTATCACGGAATGCCCAAGCGTTACCTGATGCAGGGCGATCCCTACCACTGCCAGTGCCAGAAGACGACGCGCCTGCTGCAAGAGGCGCTGGGCTGGGACAAGGGCATGATCCAGACCACATTCCAGTCCGTCTTCGGGCCGGAGGAATGGCTGAAGCCCTACACGGTGGAGCATGTGGCCGAACTGGCCAAACAGGGCAAACGCCACATTGCCGTAGTGGCGCCCGCCTTCTCGGCCGACTGCATCGAGACGCTGGAGGAGATTCAGGGCGAGATCCAGGAAGCGTTCCTGCACGCGGGCGGTGAAACCTTCACCTACATCCCCTGCCTGAACGATCGGCCCAGCCACGTGTCGGCCTTGGGGCAGATCATCCGCGAACAGCTTCAAGGCTGGATGTAATCGAACCGGCCACGGGAGAAAAGGAAAAGGCGGTGGATCGCTCCACCGCCTTTCCCTATTTCGTTTCCTAAAGAATTAGGAAGCAGCGGCAGCAGCCACAACCAGCAGCAGCAGCAGCGGAACAACAACGCCAGCCGACGACGACGACGTGTTTTCTTCGACGACGGCCGGAGCCATCACCGGTTGCTCCATGACGGGCTCTGCCATGCCGCCAGCGAAAGCGGACGAAGCTGCGACCGAGAGAGCGGCGGCGAGTGCGATTTTCTTCATAATGACCTCCAGATACTGCTCAACGTCTTTTGTTTCAGAGGCGACGTTTCGCATCCAAGACTGTTCCTCGTAATGAAATGCATAAGCATCTCGGGAACGTGAATGCAATCGGGAGGTTCTGGTTCCCGCAAAGACTCCGACGTGTTGTCAAATTAGCAACACCTGCGTGCCCACTTTCGACAGGCTGTACAGTTCCACGATATGCTCGTTGTACAGGCCCACGCAACCGTTGGACGACGCGCGCCCGATCTTGCGCGTGTCATGCGTGCCATGGATGCGGTAGTACTGCCACGAAAGATAAAGGGCGCGCACACCCAACGGGTTGTCGGGCGCACCTCCCTGAACGACCTCCGGCCATTCGGGGTTCCGTTCGCGCATGGCGGGGGTCGGGCGCCAGGACGGATTCTCGCGCATCTCCACCACCTGGGTCTTGCCGCGGCGGGTCAGATCCTCGGACAGGGGGATGGAGCAAGGATAAAGCTTGTAGATCGTCTGGTCTTCGGACCAGAAGTGCAGCGCGCGCGACGTCAGGTCGACCAGAATCGCCCCGTTGCGCGTGTTGTCGAAATGCTTGCGCCAGTCCAGCATGCGGAAGCTGGAGATGTTCGAGCGGGTGGTGGCCGCCGGTTCCATCTGCGTGGAATTGGCCATGTTTCCGGCTTGCTGGGCCAGGGCCGGCAGCGCGAGGGAGCCTGCGCCCATCGCGGCGGCGGCGCCCAGAAGCGCGCGGCGGTTCAGTTTCACGTCGCTCATCCTCAAACTCCTCATTGACCCGGGTGGGAACGGTGCAGCGCGCAGCATAGCGTTGCCCGTGCCTTTCGGCAAATCACGAACGCCTTGTCACGCAGAGTTGCGTTTGCCCCGCACCCCGTCGTTCGCTATGTAGTGCCTAAGAACCTTTGACGGGACAGTCATGAAACACCTCTCCATCCTAGCGATCTGCGGGGTCGTCGCCCTCTCCGCCTGCTCTTCCGGTACGGCACCGTCCCTCGGCGGTCCCCAGGTCTACCGCATCAGTGCAAGCCAGGAGGCCGAGGTCACGTATCGCATGCTCGATTCGGTCAACTCGCTGCGTCAGGCGCGCGGGCTGGCCCCCTTGCAGCTGAACTCCGCCCTGACGGCGGCCGCGGCCACGCATTCGCGCGACATGTCGGTGCAGAACCGCCCGTGGCATTTCGGCTCCGACGGCTCCTCCCCCTTGGTGCGGGCGCAGCGCGCGGGCTATACCGGCACCCTTCTGGGCGAAGACATCTCCGAAACCTACCAGACCGAGATCGAGACGCTGGGCGAGTGGATGAAGGAAGTCGGCACGCGCGAGGTCGTCCTGAACCCCGCGGCCACCGACATGGGCTTCGCCTGGTTCCAGGAACCGTCGGGCAAGCTGTGGTGGACCATCGTCACCGGCTCGGGCGGCGGTGGCTACACGCCGCAGATGGCCATGGCACAATAAGGAAAAGGCCCCGGATGTCCGGGGCCTTTTTCGTTCAGGGCAGGATCTGGATGACGGTGCCGTCGCGGATCATGGCATAGACGTCCTCGATCTCGGCATCCGTCACAGCGATGCAGCCGGCGGTCCAGTCCGCCTGACGCTTCGGGCCGGGCGAGTCGCCGTGGATGAAGATGTCGCCCCCCGGCAGCTTGCCATTGGCCAGCGCGTTGATGCGGTCGTTGGCGTTCGGATAGGACACGCCCAGCGACAGGTGGAACGCGCTGTTGGGATTGCGGCGGTCGATGAGATAGGTGCCCTCGGGCGTCTTGCCGTCGCCTTCGAACTGCTTGTGACCCTGCGGCTGGAAGCCCAGCGCGATGTCGTAAACCTTCACGACCTGCGTGCCGCTGATCATGTACATCTTGCGCTCGGCCTTCTGGACCTGGATCCGCGTGATCGGCGGCCCGTCATAGGTCTTGAACTTCGACGGCGGCTGTCCACCGCCGCAGGCCGCAAGACCCAGCACAAGTGCCAGCATCATCAGGATTTTCACTGCCCGCATTTTTTCTGCCATTTCTGGTGTTTTGCTTGGAATACACGCGAATCGGGCGGTCTGCCTAGCAAGGATTCACACGTGCCGCTCACCTCCGTGTGAAGCGTGCGGCAAGTTCCACATGGCTGGACCAGCGGAACTGGTCCACGACCTCCACCTCCTCCAGCGCAAAGCCCGCCGCGATCAGAAGACGCGCGTCACGGGCAAAGGTGACCGGGTTGCAGGACACCATGGCGATCACGGGGACCACGCTGCGGGCCAGCGCCTTCACCTGCGCCTCGGCCCCCGCGCGCGGGGGGTCGATGACCACGGCGTCGAAGCCCTTCAGCTCGTCCGGTTCCAGCGGGCGGCGGAACAGGTCGCGCGCTTCGGTTGTGACGCGCTTCAACCCCTGCGCCCCGCGCCAGCCACGGTCCAGCGCCGCGGTCATGGCCGCGTCACCCTCCACGGCATGAACCTCGGCATTTTCGGCCAAGGGAAGCGCGAAGGTGCCGGAGCCTGCGAAAAGGTCCGCAACCCGTTTTGCAGACCCGACCGACCGGCGCACGAAGGCCAGAAGTGCGGCCTCCCCCGCCGCGGTGGCCTGCAGGAAGGCTCCGGGCGGGGGCGACACGCGGGCGGGGCCGAAGGCTTGGGCGGGCGGGTTGCGCAGGGCGATCACCTCCCCCTCCCACGCCAGGCGGGACAGGCCGAAGCGTTCGGCCAGCTGCGCCAACTCGCCGTGCAGGACGGGATCCAGCGGCTTGCCGCCCGTCACCGCCACATCCGGCCCGCCAAGGCTGTCGGTCACCGTCAGCGACAGTTCCGCCGTGCGCGATCCGCCGGCCTTCACCAGCGCCTCCAGCGCAGGGAAAGCGGCCTTCAGCGTGGGCGTCAGCAGCAGGCAGTGCGGCACCGCCACCAGCGTGTCCGAGGCGCGGGCGTGAAAGCCCAGAAGCGCCCCGCCCTTCGTACGCCGCCCGTGCAACGTGGCGCGGCGGCGGGTGAAGGCTGGCGACGTCTGCACCTCGCCCACCGGCGCCTCCAGCCCTTGCCCGGCCAGTGCGGTGACGACCACCTCGCGCTTCCAACCCGCCACGAAATCGTCCGAGGCGTGTTGCAGCGAACAGCCGCCGCAGGTGCGGTAATGCGGGCACGGCGCCTTCACCCGGTCGGTGGACGGCGTCAGGATCGTGGGCGTGTCCATGCGGTCGCCGATGACCTTGCCTTCCACCTCCTCGCCCGGAAGGATGCGCGGAATGAAGACGGGGCCCGAAGGCCCCCCCGTTCCGGAAATATGGGCAACCGCGTCCCCGCGATGCCCCAGTCGCTCCGCAACCAGTCTCATTCCGCCGCCTCATCCAAGCCAAGGAAGCCGCCGCTTTGCCGGTTCCAGTAGCGGGCGTAAACCCCGTTTTTCGCCAGCAGCTCCTCGTGGCCGCCTTCCTCGACAATGCGGCCCTTTTCCAGCACCACGATCCGGTCCATCTCGGCGATGGTGGACAGGCGGTGGGCGATGGCCAGCACGGTCTTGCCCTCCATCACCTTTTCCAGCGCCAGCTGGATGGACGCCTCCACCTCGGAATCCAGCGCCGAGGTCGCCTCGTCCAGCACCAGGATCGGCGCGTCCTTCACGAAGGCGCGGGCCAGCGCGATCCGCTGGCGCTGCCCGCCCGACAGCTTCACCCCCCGTTCGCCCAGATAGGCGTCATAGCCGGTGCGGCCCTGATGGTCGCTCATCGTTTCAATGAACTCCTCGGCCTCGGCGGCACGGGCGGCGGCGTGCAGGTCGTCCTCGCTCGCCTCGGGCCGACCGTACAGGATGTTGTCGCGGGCGGAACGGTTGAACATCGCCGTTTCCTGCGTGACCATTCCGATCTGGCGACGCAGGGATTCCTGCGTGATGTGGCGCACGTCCTGCCCGTCGATCCGCACCGCGCCCTTTTCCACGTCGTAAAGCCGCAGCAGCAGCGCCACGAGCGTGGATTTCCCCGCCCCCGAGGCGCCGACGATGCCCAGCTTTTCCCCCGCGCGGATCGACAGGTTGATGTCCTGCACCCCGCCATGCCGGCCGCCATAGGTGAAGGTCACGCCGTCGAACGCCACTTCGCCCCGGATGGCGGGCAGGGCCGCGGCCTCGGGCGCGTCGGGCAGCTTGTGGGGCTTGGCCAGCGTGTGCATCGCGTCCTCCACCTCTCCGATGGAGGTGTAGATGGACATCAGCGTGAAGCTGACCCAGCCCGACATCTGCGCCAGCCGCAGCGCGATCGCCCCCGCCGCCGCCACATCCCCGATTGAGGCCGCGCCCCGCTGCCACATCCACAGCGTGCCGCCGATCAGGATCACCGGCAGCAATCCCGACAACAGCATCAGCGCCGACCGGAAGAAGGTGGAGATGACGCCGAAATCAAGGCTGCGGTCCCGGAAGGTGCCCATGGATTGAAGGGCGACCCGGTCCTCGAACGCGTCATGGGCGAAGAGCTTCACGGTCTTGATGTTGGTGATCGTGTCCACGACCTGCCCCGACACCATGGCCCGCGCCGCCGCCCGCGCGGCCGAATTCTTCCGGATGCGTGGCATGAAATACTTGATCAGCCCGGCATAGGCGATCAGCCAGACCGCCAGCGACGCCGCCAGCCACCCGTCCACCGAAATCAGGAACAGCGCCGACCCGATGACCGAGGCGAGCGCGAAGGCCACCGTGTTGATCGTTTCGGCCGCCACATCCGTCACGGCGCGCGCGGCCTGCATCTGCTTCTGGCTGATGCGGCCCGCAAAATCGTTGTCAAAGAAGGTGACGTCCTGCCCCATCGTCCAGCGGTGCAGGCGCGACAGCACCAGGGGGAACAGGTTCGGCTGCACCATGATCGCGTTCGACGCCGAGGACAGGCCGAAGAAGAACGGCCGCAGCAGCACGAAGAACGCGGCAAGGCCCGCAAGGATGTACCAGCCGTTCGACCACAGCGCCTCCGGCCCCGCCGCCTGCGCCCCGTCGATCACCCAGCCAAGGATGGAGGCCGAGATCACCTCCAGCGAGCCGGTGAGGCAGGAGATCACCGCCGCCAGCACCAAGGCCGGCCAGGATCCCTTCAGGCACCACAGGAAGAACCGCCCCAGCGTGCCGGGCGGTTGCCCGTCGGCGGGGCGGAAGGCGTCGATCAGGCCGCCCAAGCGGCGCAGAGTGCTGTTCATGCGTCCTCGTCCGTGTCGATGAACCCGCCGGATTGGCGTGCCCAGAACCGGGCATATAGCCCTCCTTGCGCCAGCAGGTCGTCATGGGTGCCGATTTCGGCGATGCCGCCCCCGTCCAGAACAAGGATGCGGTCCATATGCGCGATGGTGGACAGCCGGTGGGCGATGGCGATCACCGTCTTGCCCGCCATCACCCCGTAAAGCGAATCCTGAATGGCCGCCTCCACCTCGCTGTCCAGTGCCGAGGTCGCCTCGTCCAGCACGAGGATCGGGGCGTCCTTCAGGATCACGCGGGCCAGGCCGATGCGCTGGCGCTGGCCGCCCGACAGCTTCACGCCGCGTTCGCCCACCTGCGCGTCGTAACCCTGCCGCCCTTCGCCGTCCTGAAGCGTCAGGATGAAATCGTGCGCCTCGGCGCGTTTGGCGGCTTCGATCATCTCCTCCTCGGTTGCGTCGTGACGGCCATAGAGGATGTTCTCGCGCACACTCCGGTGCAGCAGGCTCGGGTCCTGCTGGACCATGCCGATGGCGCGGCGCAGGCTGGATTGCGTGACCGACGCGATGTTCTGCCCGTCAATGCGGATCGCGCCCCCTTCCACATCGTAGAAACGCAGCAGCAGCTTCACCAGCGTGGACTTCCCGGCCCCTGAGCGGCCAACCACGCCCAGACGCTCGCCGGGCCGGATGGTCAGCGTCACGTCCTGCAGCCCGCCCGAGGAGCGGCCGTAATGATGCGTCACGTGGTCCAGATCGATGCGACCTTCGGTCAGGACCAGATCGGGCGCCCCCTTTGCGTCGGTCAGGGCGATGGGCTGGGCGATGGTTTCCATCCCTTCCGCAATGGTTCCCAAGGACTGGAACAGCTGCTGCGTGGCCCACATGATCCAGTAGGTCATGTTGTTCAGCCGCAGCACCAGCGCCGAGGCGGCGGCCACCACCCCCGCCGTCGCCGCGCCCTGATACCACAGAAGGATCGCCCAGCCGATGACCGCCACGATCATCGCCCCGTTGATGACGGTCAAGGTGATGTCCATGCGGCTGACGATCCGCATTTCATGCGCGAAGGTCTGGCGGGCGTGCTCGATGGCTTCCTGCGCGTGGGCGTCCTCGCGGTCGTCATGGGCGAACAGCTTCACGGAATGAATGTTGGTGTAGGCGTCCACGACCCGCCCCGTCACGGTCGACCGCGCGTCCGACGACGCCTTGGCCGCCGGCCCCGCGCGCCGGACCGTCCAGCGCATCAGCAGCCCGTAGGAGGCGAACCAGATCAGGAGCGGCACCATCAGGCGCGGATCCGCCTGCCCCAGCACCACAAGGCTGCCGACCGCCGTCGTGGCGGCGAAGGCCACCGCGTCGAACACGTTGAACACCGCATCCCCCGCCGCCGGAGGGGTCTGCATGATGCGGTTGGCCAGCCGGCCGGCGAAGTCGCTTTCGAACCATCCCACAGGCTGGCGCAGAACGTGCCGGTGGGCGCGCCAGCGGATCAGCGTGCCGAAATTGGGCAGGATGGTGTTGTGGAGCAGCGCGGTGTTCGCCGCCGCCGCCAGCGGGCGCAGGAACAGGACGGCCAGGGCCACGCCGATGATCTCGGTCCCGTGGCTGGCCCAGACGTCTTGCGGGGTGCCGGTGGCCAGAAGATCCACCACGCGCCCCACATACCAGATCAGCGCCAGATCGGTCACCGCCACCACCACCGACAGCGCGCCCGTCACGGCGAAGACCTTGCGGAACGGCTGCATGTAGCCCTTCAGGAACGGCCAGAGCCGGTTCGGAGGCGTGTCGGTCAGGTCGTAGGGTGCGTAGGGATCGACGAGCCGTTCGAAGAAGCGGAACATGAAGGGGCCTTTCGCGTGCCCTGTGGATATAGGCGCGGGGGCCCGCAGGGAAACCGTTCAGCCCAGAAGCTGGTCCTTTGTCAGCCGGAAGCCGGACGCGATCCAGCGCGACTCCAACTCCCGCAGCCGATCGCCCAGCGCGGGGCCCGACAACGCGGGCATCAGGTCGCGCGCGGTCACGGGGAAGGTTGCGGCGGCGGCCTCCTCGATCCCCGACAGGTCGGGGGCCGCACCGATCAGCGCCCCGCGCACAAGGCCCACGTTCCGCGCGAGGTCGGCCCCGTGGCGGAAGGCCAACGCACGAAGATCCTCCCCTTCCCGCGCGGCGGTGGCGAGGCGGGTCAGGCGGGCGGTTTCGGCCCGCGACAGGCGCAGGTCGGCCTCGGTGGTCAGCACCGCCAGGCGGCGGATGGGATCGGGCGGAAGGTCGCCTTCCAGATGCACCAGCACCGCAAGTGGCTTCGGATCGGCCCCCGGCAGCACATGGTGCAGCACCCCCACCGCCACCATGGAGGCGATGGCGGGGGCCGGATCACGGGCGGCCAGCAGCTTCTTCATCTCCGCCCCCACCCGCTCGCGCGACAGGGTGTCGATGCCGTCCGCATGTTCCGCACAGGCGGCCAAGCCTTCGGCGTCCGGCCCGCCGTCGCCATAGATCGCGTGAAAGCGGAAGAAGCGCAGGATGCGCAGGTAATCCTCGGTGATCCGCGCGGCCGGTTCCCCGACGAAGCGGACATGGCGGGCCATCAGGTCCGGCAGGCCGCCCAAGGGGTCGAGGACGGTGCCGTCCGCCTCCGCATACAAGGCATTCATCGTGAAGTCGCGCCGCGCGGCATCCTCGGCCACGCTGTCGGTGAAGGCGACGGTGGCGTGGCGGCCGTCCGTGTCCACGTCGCGGCGGAAGGTCGTGATCTCGTACGGATGGCCGTCGGACAGGACGGTGACGGTGCCGTGGTCGATACCGGTGGGGATTGCGCGCAGGCCGGCGGCCCGGGCCAGTTCCATCATCCGTTCGGGACGGGCGTCGGTGGCGAGGTCCAGATCGGACACGGGGGCGCCCAGCAACGCGTTGCGCACGCAGCCGCCCACGAACAAGGCCCGATGGCCCCCGGCGGCCAACATGGTGCAGACAGGTTCGGCCAAGGCCAGCCAGTCACCCTTGATCTTCATCTCATCCTCAGCGCCAGACCGCGCAGGATGTCGGCGGTTGCGCCCCAGATGTAATAGGGACCCCATGGGGCGGTCCAGTAGGTCCGCCGCCGACCCGACCACAAACGCGACTGCGGCGCATAGCGCGACGGGTCCAGCACGTGGGCCAAAGGAACCGCGAACACTTCCTCCACCTCCCCCGCCTGGGCGAAGGGGGTGAAGGGGCCCGTGATCTCGGCCAGAACCGGGGTGATGGCGAAGCCGGTCACGGTGTCCTGCACCGGCAGCGTGCCCAGAACGGTGACAGCGGCGTGGGGCAGGCCCACCTCCTCCTCCGCCTCGCGCAGGGCGCAGGCAGTGGCGTCGGCGTCGATCGGGTCCTGCTTGCCGCCCGGCAGCGCGATCTGCCCCGGGTGGTGCCGCAGGCCCGAGGCGCGCTTGGTCAGCCACAGCCGCCCGTCCTGCACCGCCAGCAGCACGGCGGCCGGCTTCAGCGAATCCGGCCGTGAAACCTCTGGCGCAGGGCGCGCCAGAGCGGCGATCAATGCGTCACGCGTCATCCCCGCGACGCCCCAGGGTGGCCGGATCCAGATCGTAATGCGCGCCGCAGAACTGGCAGTCGGCGGTGACGGTGCCGTCCGGGGTGATCATCTCGGCGATCTCCTCGGCCGGATAGGGTTCCAGCGCGGCGCGGACCTTGTCCTCGGAACAGGAGCATCCGAAGCGCAGGGGCTGGCTGTCGAAGACGCGGGGGCCTTCCTCGTGGAACAGCCGCACCAGCAGGTCGGTGGGCGCGAGGGAGGGACCGATAAGCTCCAGATCCTCCACCGTGTCCAGAAGGTAGTTGGCGCGCATCCAATTTTCGCCCTCGTCCCCGTCCAGAATGTCGGCATGCGTCAGAAGGCCGCCCTCCCCCGAAGCTTCGCCCACCGAAGGAGAGGCTTTGGGCATGTGCTGCAGCATCACGCCGCCGGCGCGCCAGCTTTCCGCACCGCCCGGCACCTGCGACCGGCCAAAGGACAGTTCGAACCGCGTGGGAAGCTGTTCGGACTGGGCAAAATACGTCTCGGCGCATTTGGACAGCGACCCGCCGGAAATGGGGGTGATGCCCTGATAGGGCACGGTTCCCTCCCCTTGGTCAATCAGGATGGCGAAATAGCCCTCGCCCAACTGCTCGAACGCGGGGGCGTCGGTCAGCTGGTCCGCCTCGAAGCTGGCATAGGCGCGGATGCGGGCAGCCTGCCCGTCATCGGTGGGGCCGTAATAGTCCGTCGCGATCAGCTTCACCGCGCCGTTTCCACGGATCTGCAGCGACAGCTTCCAGCGCAGCTTGATCGTCTGGCCGATCAACGCCGTCAACAGCGCGGATTCGGCCACCAGCGCCTCGATCAGCGGGGGATAGGCGTGTTTCGACAGGACCTGATCCAGAACGCCGTCCAGTCGCACGACGCGGCCGCGGATGTCCGAACGGTCAAGCTGGAAGGGAAGGACGGTGTCGTCCCATGCGATTTGCGATCCGATGGTCATGGGGTTTCCTTGGGGCAGGCGCCTTGGCATATCGTAGGCCAAGGCAATACCGCGTCCATATAGGGACGGCAACCGAAGGACCCAAGGGCATCATGATCCGGCGATATGGCGAGGCGTTGAAGGCAGGGCAAAGGTATCGTCGACGGGTGGGCGTCTATGCCGTCTGCCTGCGGGGCGGGCAGATCCTGACCACCCTGCAGGAGGCGCCCACCCCCGAGATCCAGCTGCCGGGCGGCGGGATCGACCCGGGCGAACACCCCGTGGCCGCCCTGCACCGCGAGGTGATGGAGGAAACCGGCTGGCGCATCGCGATCGGGCCGCGTCTGGGCGTCTATCGCCGCTTCACCTTCATGCCCGAATACGACAAGTGGGCCGAAAAGGTCTGCCTGATCCACCTGGCCCGCCCCACCCTGCGCATCGGCCCGCCGACCGAGGCGGGCCATCACGCCGTCTGGATGCCCGTGGCGGAAGCGCTGGAGGCGTTGACCAGCGAGGGCGACCGGGCGATGCTGGGGGTGGCGACTCGCAATCACCACGTCCGGCACCACCCCGACGTCCGTTCACCGTGTTCCCGATGAAAGAAACAAGATGACCTGATCGCATTCAAAGCCGCAGATCTTTTTGCCCGCAATGCGGGTCTTTGCAATTCCAATCACCTGCGTATCACCAACAACGATAACGACTACCAGGTACATACCGGGGCGGTCGCCGTGCCGACCATATACCGTGGCGGCACCAATATCTGGTGGCGGCGTCGAAGCCAGGGCATCTATTCCTATACGCTTGAAAGGATCACGGACTTCAACGATCTGTGTGGCAACGATCGGCGCGGCGACTGCACCATCTGGTGGCCCACCGAAGAGACGGATGCCCTTGCACGCCAGCCGAAGGCGCATCTTGCAAAGGCGATATACGGCGGCACACTATACGCACCTCATGCTGGGCAGCCTGAGCCGGACCTATCCCGCCCGTGCGCGGCCCAAACTGTCCGATCAACCCATCGTTTTCCACATGCCCGAACTGGAGGAATTGCGCGAGCCCGTTGCGGTGGGATATATCCGCCAGTTCTTCGACGTGCTGGGCGTGAACCAGAACAGGCTGCACTTCCTGACCGTTCCGATGGAAATCGATGAACTGACAGTGTTCGGCTCGCAATTCATGGATCGCATTTTCTGCGATACCAATCTGTCGCGCAATATGCAGGCGGCGGTGCTTGCGCCTTCCGCACCCGCCGGGGCACCCGCCGCGGGGCATGCCTTCGTCAGCCGAAGCCTGCTTGAAGGCGGCACGAACGACTTTGTTTCGGACAGAAACCTTGACGACATCGCGCGCGATCTTGGCTTCGATGTCATCCACCCCGAAACGATGACCCTGCGCGATCAGATATCTGTGTTCGACCGATACCTGTCTGTCAGCGGGTTTCAGTCATCGTTCTTCCACCTTAAGGGATTTTGCAGGAATGCGGGCCGGGTGAACATCCTTGTTCCCGAGGAAAAGCGCACGTTCAGCATCAACTTCCTGAAGATTGATATCGCTTGCGGTTTTGACGATCGGTACCATCTGGTAAACGCACAGAGGGCCGAGACACCGAGAGTGAAGTTTCAGCAAACCCTGAAGATCGACCGTGCGGACCTCGTGGATACCCTTGTCCGGATCAAGCAGGCCCACTCCTGATGATCGGGGCGCAGGGAACTTCACCCCCCTCCTGCGCCACCACGGATCCGGGAACGATGTCAGGTCAGCGCGCGAACGCCTCCGCCTGCGCCCAGCGCCAGGCGTCGCCGATCATGTCGCGCAGGTTCGACCGCTTCGGCTGCCAGCCCAGATCGCGGATGGCGGCCTCCGATCCTGAGACCAGCGTCACCGCGTCGCCGGGGCGGCGGTCGCCATAGACCATCGGCACTTCCTGGTTCGTGACGGCGCGCGATGCCTCGATCACCTCGCGGACCGAGAAGCCGTTGCCGGTGCCCAGGCAGAAGACGCGGCTTTCATTCCCGCCCAGAAGCCATTTCAGTCCCAGCACATGCGCGTCCACCAGATCCATCACGTGGACGTAGTCACGCACGCAGGTGCCGTCGCGCGTGGGATAGTCCGTTCCAAACACCGTCAGCGCCGGACGCTTGCCGGCGACAGCGTCCAGCATCAGCGGGATCAGGTGGGTTTCAGGGGTGTGCTGCTCGCCCACCTCGGCCTCGGGATCGGCGCCCGCCACGTTGAAATAACGGAAGATCACGTGGTTCAGGTCATGCGCGGCGCCGAAGTTGCGGACCATCTCCTCGATCGCGAGCTTGGACCCACCATAGGCATTGATCGGGCGCTGGGGGGTGGATTCGTCCAGAAGGACGCCGTCCTGATCGCCATAGGTCGCGCAGGTCGACGAGAAGACGAAGTTGCGGATGCCCGCGGCCACCGTCGCCTCCAGCAGGTTCAGCGCGCCGTTCACGTTGACCCGCCAGTAGGTCGCCGGGTCCTTCATAGACTCGCCCACCAGCGACAGCGCGGCGAAATGCATGACCGCAACGGGCTGGTATTGCTCCAGCGCCGCGTCGATGTCGGCGCGGTTCATCAGGTCGCCCTTGAACAGCGGACCGAACTTCACGGCCTGTTCCCAGCCGGTGGAGATGTTGTCGAAGGTGACGGGCGTGAACCCCGCCAATTTCAGCACCTTGCAGGCATGTGCGCCGATATAGCCTGCGCCGCCGGTGACCAGAACGTTATGTGCCATTGTCTCACGATCCTGACTTCTTTGAGGGGACCCTAGCCAAGCCTCCACAGCTTGACCAGTGGACACGGATCACGGCTTGGTTTGACCTTTCACCCCGGTCGCCGCATATGTCTGCCCGGACATGGAGGAGGAGCGCAGCTTGGACATCGTGAAGTTCCTGGCCCAAGGCGGTGTGCACGAGGTGGAAATCCGTCGCCACTTCCGGGGCCGCGTCGCCTATCAGGGGACCGGCCCGGTATTTGACCATCCGCTTTACCTTCTGGCCTTCTCCAACCGCAGCGGCTCGAACCTGCTCGCCGACTATCTGCGCACCACCCCCATCTTCTCGGGGTTCTACGAGCAGTTGAACTATTCCACTGTCTTTCAGCAGGCCGAGCGGTGGAACGCCACGACCTTCCCCGACTTCATTCGTCAAAGCGCCGAGGTTCTGTCGGAACCTGGCAAGATGCACGGGTTCAAGGCGTCGTGGGACCAGATCCTCATGCTGCACCGCTTCCGAATCCCGGCGATGTATCAGGGGGTGCGCGTCATCCATATCACGCGTGAGGATCTGCTGGGGCAGGCCATTTCGTACCATATCGCCCACCAGACGAAGCGCTGGACCAGCGAACAGACCGGCCTGGATGTGGAACCCGTCTTCAACTTCGCGCAGATCGACCATCTGATCAGCGCCACGCAGATGTCCGCCAATGCGATTCAGGCGCTTTGCACCATCTTCGGCCTTCCCCGGATGCACCTGACCTATGAGGATCTGGTTCGGCGGCCACGTCGGGCCGTGCTGCGCGTCGGCACCTTCGCAGGGGCGGACCTGTCCGACTGGAAGCTGCGCAAGCCCGCAATCGAGCGGCAGGCCGACGCCCTGAACGACATGTTCCGTGCGCGCTTCGAGTCCGAGGCGCGGGCTGCCCTGCTGCGCTGAGACGCTGCCCGTCCGTCTGGTCAGACCTCCATGTTGCGTTCGTGCCGGGCGATGCCCTCGTCCAGATCCTCATACCAAGTCAGACGGCCGTTCTCCAGAACGGCGGCCGAACTGCATATCTTTCGCACCATCGACATCGAGTGGCTGACCATGATCGCCGCCGAACGGTTCAGGCGTTCCTTCAGGTAGGCGCTGCTCTTGGCCTTGAATGACGCGTCCCCCACCGAGGTAACCTCGTCGATCAGATAGGTGTCGAACGGGATGCCCATGGAAACGCCGAACGCCAGCCGTGACCGCATCCCCGAGGAATAGGTGCGGAACGGAAGATGAAAATGCTTCCCGAGTTCAGCGAAGTCTTCCACGAACTGGATCAGCCCCACGGTATCTACCCCATAGATCCGCGCCACGAACCGGACATTCTGCGCGCCCGTCAGTTCGGGATGGAAGGATCCCGCAAACCCGACGGGCCAGGAAATGGTGCCGCTGGACAGGATGCGCCCGCCTGTCGGCTCCACCGTGCCGGAGATCATCTGAAGCAGGGTGGATTTCCCTGCCCCGTTTCGCCCCAGAAGGGCCACGGCGCGGCGCGACGGGAACGTGACGCTGATATTGTCGGCGACGGTTTTTCGCTGCCCTTGCAGGATGAACGTCTTGCTCAGGTTCTCAAGTCGGATCATGGACCCTATTTCCGGTCCTTCAGGCTGTATCCCACGAGGACGACCACGGCCCAGACAAGGATGAGGAACAGCGTCATCAGGATGAAAATCTTGCCACGCTGCGGGAAAAGCGACTGTTCCGCCAGCGTCGGCTGCACGTGCGCCGCCAGATAACGGCTCTGGCGACCAGCTTCGGCGCGGGCCGCGTTGAAGGCGGCCAGCGCCGCCGTGTAGGTCTGCTCCGCGAATTCGCGATCCACGCTCAGCTTCTCGTATTCTCCTACGAGGTTCGCGAAGGCCGACGCGCTTCCGCCCTCGGCCGTGCCTGACAGGCCAACCTTGTTGCGCTCTTCGGAGATGCGCTGGTTGATCACCTCGATCCGCCGCTGCGCCTGCTGGATGCGAACGTCGTCGTCCCGCGTGGTCTGACGCAGCATGTCCATCTCCACCATGGCGGTGGCCAGTTGCGCCTGCAGCGTATTGACGATGCCCATCTGACCCATGGTGTCCACGGAAGGGTCGATGATCTGGTTGGTGTTGCGGAAGATGTTCACCGCCGTCCGTGCGGCCCGCAGGTCCTCGGTGGCCGTGTTCAGATCCTCGCGCGCGTAGCGGATCGCATCCTCGCGCGCGATGTCGGACAGCTTGTTGATGATCTCCGTTCCTTCGCCGAAGATCGCCTGCGTGATGTTCTTCGCGTCCTGGGGATCGAACGCCAGGACACGCACGCTGAGGATGTTGGTCCGGTTGTCCAGCGTAACCCGCACCATGTCGTTCCAGTACCGGGAAAGATCCTCGATCGTGCCGTGCTTGCCGAAACCGAAGACAGGGTCGAAACGGGGCTTCGACCAGATTGCGCGCAGATCGACCTTGCGATCCACCTTCGCCACCAGATCCTGACTGTTGAAGTAGTTGTACAGGACTTCGGGGTCCGAGGCGGTGCTGGTGGCCCCGCTCAGCATGCTCAGACCGCCGAGCATGTCCGAAGGAGACGTCTGGCTTTCGCTGCGCACCATGAACGAGACGCTGGAGGCGTACTGATCCTTTGCGAAGACCCACAGATACAGCGCTGCGAGCAGGGCCGGGATTACGACGGCGGCAAGGAAACTTCCCAGCACGAACCGGTGCCGCCGAAGCAATTGCGCCCCGGGAACGGCCGGTCGCACCACGATAGCCGGTGCATCTTCCGCACCCCGTTCCGCGCCGGGAGCCACAAGGGCCGGGCGCCGCTTGCGGCGGGGTGGGGCAACTTCGGAAGCGGGCAGTGTGTCGGGTATGGGCAAGCGACCTCCGAGGACCGGATTGAACCTTCAGAACAGCTTGTACATACTGTGCCCTTGAAATTCCAGCGGTCGCAGAGGCAAGTCCCATGTCCGGAACCAGCACGCCCCCGCCCGAGGTTCTGCGTTCAATCCACGCGTCCCACAGATTCGGCACCGCCCGCGCGGTCGGAGCGCTTGTCCTGAGGGAGATGGCCACGACGTATGGCCGGTCGCCCGGCGGATACATCTGGGCGATCCTGGAACCGCTTGCGGGCATCACGGTGATGACCTTCGTCTTCTCGCTGATGCTGCGGACGCCGCCTTTGGGGATCAACTTCCCGATCTTCTATGCTACGGGCATGCTGCCCTTCACGATGTACATCCACATCACGCAGCGCGTGCAGACAGCCATCAACTACTCGCGACCGCTTCTTGCCTACCCGACCGTGACCTTCCTCGACGCGATCCTGGCGCGGTTCCTGCTGGCGCTCGTGACAAAGCTTCTCGTGTCCTACATCCTGTTCGCGGGCATCTGCACACTGTTCGAGACCCGAACCGTTCTGGACCTTTCTGCAATCGCGTTGGGCTTCACGATGCTGGCGGTGCTGGCGCTGGGCATCGGCACGTTGAATTGCGTTCTTGTCAGCATCATCCCGCTGTGGGATCGCCTCTGGGGGATCGCGATGGCCCCGCTGATGATCCTGTCCTGCGTGTTCTACACCTTCGACATGGTTCCGGCGTCGGCGCAGACATACCTGTGGTTCAACCCGATGCTGCACGTGATCGGACAGATACGCTCCGGCTTCTATCCGGGCTATGACGCAAGCTATGTCAGCCCCACCTACGTGTTCCTCTGCGGGCTGGTTCCAATGGTTCTCGGGTTGATCTTCCTGCGACGCTGGCACCGTCTCATCCTCAGCCGCGGATGATCACGGTCCTGCTCGCGGCCTTCAATGGCGCACGTCACCTTCCTGAACAGCTGTCCTCCATCGCCGCGCAAGAGGGGGTGGGGTGGCGGCTGTGGGTGTCCGACGACGGTTCGACCGACGCGACTCGTGCCGTTGTGAAGGATTTCGCCGTCCGTCACCCGGACCGGCAAATCCGGCTGATGGACGGCCCTCGCCAGGGATCGGCCGCGAACTTCCTGTCCCTGTTGCATCATCCCGACCTGCCTCCCGGTCCGGTCGCCTTCAGCGATCAGGACGATGTCTGGCTGCCGGACCGGCTGCGGCGCGCGCTGACGGACATCGGCGACATGCCACATCCGACCCTTTATGCCAGCACGACGTTGGTCTGCGGACCGGAACTGGAACATCCCCGCCTGTCCCGATCGCGTGGCATGCCTGCCTTCGAGAACGCGCTGGTGCAAAACATCATGGCCGGAAACACGATGGTTCTGAACGCCGAGGCGGTGGCATGCCTGCGGGCCCTGTCCCCAGCGTCGCCAGTGCCGTTTCACGACTGGTGGATCTATCTGGCATTGGCGGCCCTTCGGGCTCACATGATTTCCGATCCACGGCCAAGCCTGCTTTATCGCCAGCATGGCGGGAACGAACTCGGCGACGCAGCCCGCAGCCACGCCTTCCTGCGCCGGTTGAAGCTGTCCCGGCAGGGACACTATGCGAGTTGGATCCGGGCGAATGTCGACGCGCTCCTGCCCCACGCCCACAAGCTGGACCCGGACCGGCGTGACATGCTGAAAGCGTTCGGGGCCGAACTGGGAACAGGCGGGCCCGCCCGTGTCCGGCGCCTGATGCGGATGGGAATCCGGCGCGATCGGCGACGACAGACGGCACTGCTTTATGCGGCCGCGCTGGCAGGGCGCGTCTAGGCTGTTGCGGCCCTGCGCGCGCAGCTCAAAGCCTGGTTTAACCGGACGAAACTAGGGTTCGGAGCGCACCTGTCATAGGAATCCCCCATGTCCGATCTTTCGCTGCTTCTTTCCCTTCCCCTAATGCAGGCGGCCCAAGCCCAGAAGCATATCACGCACAACGAGGCGCTGCGCCTTCTGGACATGATCGTGCAACTGAGCGTCACGAGCCGCACCCTGACCTCTCCACCGGAACGGCCGCAGGCGGGGAATCGCTATATCATCGCCAACGGGGCCACCGGCGGCTGGGCGGGGCACGATCAGCATCTGGCGGTCCATGACGGTACCGCCTGGGTCTTCGTGACCCCCCTGCCCGGCTGGCGCGCCTTCGTGCAGGAGGAGGGGCAGACCGTCACCTTCGCCAACAACGCCTGGACGAATCCTCAAGCCGCCACCCTGGGTGTGAACACGGGGGCCGATACGCTCAACCGCCTGTCGGTGCGTTCGGCAGCCACGCTGCTGACCCATGAAGGCACGGACCACCGCCTGAAGGTCAACAAGGCCGCCTCCGGCAACACCGCCAGCCTTCTGTTCCAATCCAACTGGTCGGGACGGGCCGAAATGGGGCTGATGGGCAACGACGCCTTCGCCATCAAGGTGAGCCCCGACGGCGGCACCTTCCAGACCGCGCTGGAGGCGGCGAACGACGGCACCGTCCGCGTGCCGCAGGCCCTGCAGATCCGCGGGTACGGCGCCTATCATGCCGGCAACATCCTTGGCACGGTCGCCTTGTCCGGCGGCACGCCGACCGGCGCCGTGATACAGACGACTGAGGCGACAGACAGCCGCACCGTGCGCTTTGCGGACGGCACGCAGATCTGCACCCGCCTTTGCGCGGTGGACGTGGCGCGAAGCGATGCGCAGACCTTTGCCCTTCCCGCCACCTTTATCGGCACGAACATCGCCGTAACGCTGTCGCACCCCGCCGCAACCGCCCATGCCCGCCTGGCCTTGGGCAACATCGCGGCGCTGGGGGCGGCAAACGGCGCCTTCTTCCTGCGCCTTCTGCAAACCGGCACCTCTGTCAGCGCCGCGGCCGAAAAGGTGATCCTTACGGCCACCGGCCGCTGGGCCTGATCGCGACAATTGGGGCAATGTGACACAATGCTGCCTTGATGTGACAAGACACCTTTAAACTCTGGCCCTGCTTATTCCCCGAAAGGAGGATGAACATGGCCAGCCTGACCTACTCCCTGACCTTCACCGGAAGCCGCACCTCGCTGCTGACCGGAATCACGGATCTGGTTCTGGCTCAAAGCGGCGACACCACGGTGCTTTACGCCGCATCGGCCGTAGGGTCAGGCCTCTCGGCCTTCGCGCTTTCGGACAGTGGCCTCAGCACATTGTGGCAAGGTGTCATCCGCGGCACACCGGCCGTGGGCCAGTCCCCGGAACTGGCGGTTGCCGGAGGCCAGGTGGTCGTGACGGGCTATCGGGGCGACTCCCTCCCGACCTATGCGGTGTCGGGCAACGGGTCGTTGAAGGCCGTGGACGATCTCGAAACGGGCATGGCCGTGGGGGATGCGCTGGCCGTAACCGTGGGGGCCGAGACCTTTCTTTACGCCACAAGTGCCACGGAAAACGAAATCACCACCTTTGCCTGGGGCGGTGGCCCGGCATTGTCCACGACACCCACGACGGGTGCGGGCGCATTGCGCGGGGGTGCCGCCGCCACGACCGGTGACATGCTGTCGGTCGAGGTGGACGGAAACACCTATCTTGTCACCACCGACATGACCGATGGGCGGGTGTACACGTGGAAGGTGAACTCGGACGGGTCGCTGAAACCCGGGGGGTCCATCGGGGCGACGGAAGGTCTGGGATTGGCCACCCCCGATAGCCTTGCCCTGGCCACGCTGGGGGGGCGAACGTTCCTGATCGTGGGATCCAGCGGCTCCTCGTCCCTGTCCGTGGTAGAGATGGGGGGCGACGGCACCCTGATCCCGCGGGATCAGGTGATCGACGATCTGGGCACCCGCTTTGACAATGTGACCGCGATGACCACGGTGGAAGCCGGGGGCCGCGTCTACGTGCTGGCGGCCGGTGCCGATGACGGCCTCACCCTCATGATGCTTCTTCCCGACGGGACGCTGCGGCATCTGAGCACGCTGGAAGATACGGCAGACCGCCTTCTGTCCGATATTTCCGCATTGTCGGCCGTGGCCGACGGTGACAGGCTCCGCATCTTCGCGGCCAGCGGGTCCGAGCGGGGCCTTGCGGAACTGACGGTGGACCTGAGCAAGGCCGGTCTCAACCTTTATGGCGGCGGCAAGAAGAACGCGCTGACGGGCGGGAACAAGGACGACGTGCTGTGGGGCGATGCTCATCACGACACGTTGTCCGGCGGGGCGGGTGATGACATCCTGATGGACGGCGCCGGCAGGGACCGCCTGACGGGTGGCGCCGGCGCCGATGTCTTCGTGCTGGCCGCCGATGGAGAGCACGATACGATCCTGGATTTCGATCCCGCGCAGGACCGGCTGGACCTGTCGCGCTGGGTCATGATGCACGGTCCCGATCAGCTTGCGGTGGAGGTCCTGAGCAATGGGGCCATCCTCCGCTTTGGGTCCGAAGTGCTGTATGTCTATACGGCCAATGGATCGCCCCTGACCGTTGACGCCATTCGC
The DNA here is from genome assembly GCF_051195255.1 of Falsirhodobacter sp. 1013. NCBI lineage: Bacteria > Pseudomonadati > Pseudomonadota > Alphaproteobacteria > Rhodobacterales > Paracoccaceae > Falsirhodobacter > Falsirhodobacter sp. 1013. The sequence goes on from NZ_JBNJLK010000001.1 coordinate 561,875, forward strand.
ACCTTGCAGTTGACGGATGCCATGTCGCGGGTTCCGATCATTCCAGCCGAACCTCCCCCACCGCCGACGGTGGGGGGGCCGGGCGACGACACCCTGAAGGGCGGCAAGGAAGACGACACGCTGGAAGGCGGCGGCGGGGCCGACACCCTGATTGGCGGGGGTGGATCGGACTGGGCCAGCTATGCGCGTGCGACCGCCGGCGTCCATGCCAACTTGACCGCGCCGCGCCACAACACGGGCGAAGCGGCAGGCGACGTCTATGACGGGATCCGCAACTTCATCGGATCGGACCATGACGACCGGCTTCAAGGAGACGCCGAGGCCAACATCCTGATGGGCGGCTCGGGCGATGACTTCCTGGTGGGTGCGGCGGGCAACGACCGTCTGGATGGCGATGACGGCGATGACCGTTTTGTGGGAGGGGCCGGGGCCGACACGATGAACGGAGGCGAAGGGCGCGACACGGTGGATTACCGCGATTCAAAGTTCGGGATTACAATAGATCTGGGGCGTCCGGCGAACAACACCGGCATTGCAGCGGGGGACGTCTTCCAGTCGATCGAAGACGTGGCCGGCGGCCGCCGGCGCGACACGATCATTGGGACCGACGCCGCCAACAAACTGGTCGGGGCAGCGGGAGACGACCATCTTGATGGCGGCGCAGGGGATGACACACTGGAAGGAGGCGTGGGCAACGACACCTTCGCGGGCGGCCTCGGCTCGGATCTCATGGATGGGGATGCGGGAAGCGACACTGTGACCTATTCCTCCAGCACGGCGGGCCTTCAGGTCGATCTGATGAACACTGCGCGAAACACCGGCCTTGCGGCGGGCGACCGGCATGTCGCGATCGAAAACCTCATCGGGGGCAAGGGCAGCGACACGCTTTACGGAAACAACGCCGACAACGTGATCCAGGGCGGCGGCGGGCACGATGCCCTCTACGGTCGCCGCGGTGACGACACCCTGACGGGCGGGGCCGGCAACGACACGCTGTCGGGCGACATCGGCGCCGATCACCTGTCCGGTGGTGCCGGACGCGATGCGGCGTCCTATGCCAGTGCCACGGCAAAGGTGCGGGTCGATCTGGCCAATCCCGGCCACAACACCGGCTATGCTGCGGGCGATACCTTCAGCAGCATCGAAGACTTGATCGGCAGCCGCGGAAACGACACGCTTCTGGGCAACGGTGCCGGCAACCGGATCTTCGGCGGCGACGGGAATGACAACCTTCAGGGCCGCAGCGGGAACGACACGATCGACGGGGGACTGGGACATGACCTTCTGGCAGGCGATGACGGAAATGATGTCCTTTACGGTGGGGCCGGCAATGACACCCTGACCGGCGACAAAGGGGCGGACGCCCTGTTCGGGGGGGATGGGGTTGATCTTGCGGATTATCGCTTGGCCCAAGGCGGTCTGCTGGTCGACATGGAGAATCCCGCGCTTAACACCGGATTTGCCACCGGTGACACCTATGCGTCGATCGAGGGTTTGGGGGGCGGATCGGGGCATGACACCCTGTTCGGCGACGAGATGGACAATCTGCTGTCAGGCGCAGCGGGCAACGACCAGCTGAACGGACGCGGGGGCGCGGACCGATTGAGCGGTGGGCGGGGCAACGACACCCTGACCGGTGGCGCGGGAAGCGACACCTTCATCTTCGACTCCGGCAAGGACACGATCACGGATTTCGATCCGGCCATGGATGGCCTGGTCTTTGATCGGGAACTGCTGGACGGCCGCACGCTGTCGCAATTCCTGGCGTCGCAGAAGGTCATCGACGGATCGGTCACGCTTGTCTTCGATGAAGCTCACACCCTGACCCTGAACGGCATCCGCGACGCCGCTGCCCTTTTCGAAGATATTGTCCTGGGCTGACGCGCTTGCCGTGGCGGTCCGGCGGCCCAGATGGGGCTGGGAGCCAAGGACAAACCGATGCGCACCTTCTGTCTTCTTCTTCCGTTCTGCCTTTTCGCGTCCACGGCTGCGCAAGCTGATGAGGCGATTTCGCCGGATCGGCTGCGCAGCTGCGGAACGCAAACCTGGACGGTGTCGGGCCACGTCATTCCAAAGGCGCCCGACACGTGGCACGAAACCTCTGCCTGCCTACGTACATTACGCGATCTTTGGAGCCGGGAAGGCGGTGATCATCCTGTGGCCCTTTCGGAGCCAACGGATGTCGCCACGTTGGCGCGTCGGGAGGTGCTGGCCACCCTGCAAGCCGACACGACCCGCTTTCGCACGCAAGACGGACGGCTGATCCCCTTCAACGACGCCTTCCACCCCGACCTGACACCTCGGACGGGCCTCGTGGCCGCGATCCGCATCAACGACCGGGGCCTGCCCTACAACGCGATGGGCCAAAGCGGGATGGCCTATTTCCTTTATCAGCTTGCCGCCCACGCCGAAAAGGACGGGGATCTGGCGGGGCGGGATGTTTACCGTCGTTTCGCGCGGCTGGCCCTGGCCACCGTCACGACGGACATCAAGGCCGGTGGCCTTGCGTCAACGGTTCGGTGTCGAAATGAGGAGGACTGCACCTGGTTCCATTCCGTCACCCGTCGCGACCGAGAGCCGGAGGAGGGGGCCACACTGAACCAGAACCTTCATGCCATCCGTGACATGGGCCTGATCCAGGACACGGTCAGACGCCTTGGATGGGACGAACCGGATCTGGAGCCTTTCATCACCGCCGGCGTGAACCGGCTGTTCCTTTCGGACACTGCCCCGACCTTGAATAGCTTTGCGGGTCCCTTGCAGCGCCAGGATGGCACATGGGCCTATTACGGCTTCTCCCCCCAAGCCGGCACTGGGTATTTCTTGAAGAAGCCGATCGACAACTGTCACTACCATGTCCATGTTCTTGAACTTCTGGCCACGATCCTGAAGCGCGCCCAGGATCATGGGCTGACCCCGGCCCTGAACGCGGCCCGCAAGGAAGGAGACGTCGCGGCCTTCCGCCGCGCGGTAGAGTCTGCGCTGAACGGCGAGGATACCCCTGCCCAGATCGGATGCGAAGACGATGATGCAGAGGCCATGCATCGGGCCGCGATGGCGCTGGCCAACCTCGATTTCTAGCGGTTCAGCCCTTTTCGCGCTGCAGCGCGATCAGCCGGTTCTTGTAGCGATCAACCTCGCGGCGCAGTTCCGCGAGCAGGGCGGTGGTTTCGTCCGCGGCGACCTCTTCCGTCTCTGCCGGAGGGGAAACGCCGTAGCGGACCAGGAACTCGCGGATGATGCGCCCGACCATGAAGTCGCTGACATGCAGCCGGTCCTCCTGCCAGGCCAGTGCCGGATCGCTGTGCAGCACCGCCTCATAACTGGGGAAGTAATCCACGCCGTCCGTGTCACTGGCAAACCGATGGGCGGCCACGCGCAGCGTCGTCTTCGAGGTGGTGTTCGCCACGATGATGTCATCGTCGGTAAAGGTCCGGCCAAGTGACACTGGCGAGACCGTCAGTAGGATCCGCTGGTTCGGCTTGCCGAACTCGCGCAGGATCGCCACGCATCGCTTCAGCGCGATCATCGTATCCTTGACGGACAGGGTGTGGAACGCGAAACGGCTCTTGTTCCGACCGAGGTATTTGGGGTCGGGCAGGACGTTCAGCGTCAGGTTGGTTTGAAGATCCACCCATGTCTCGATCAGGCCCAGCGTGATGACGACGACATCCGCCTTGAAGATCTGCGCGAAATAGTCCGAGATCTGGCGCCGACGCTCCATCAGCTGGGCGCGGGTCCCCTGACCGGAATTCTGACGCAGATGCGGGTCGTACCAGACATCCTCCTCGGTCAACTGCAGAAGAGCGTCTTCCGGAAAGGCCTCCTTTCCGGAGGCCCATGTCAGTTCCTGCTGGATGGAGACGGGATTGTACTTGTTGAAAATGCCTGATCGGCGGGCCGAAGTGTCGCCCAGATCGATCAGGTCGTGGTTCAGGCTGGTAACGGTCGCACCCGCGTCCTGAAGCCGCTCCTCCACGTTGCGGGCGAAGCACGACCCCACGGTGAAGAAGGTGTCTTCAGGACCGGCAGTGAAGCTCTGCTGCCCCATGGGAATGACAATGCGCTTGCCGATACGGGCGGCGGCGCTGTCTTCGGACCCGACCCAACGGTCGCGCTGGTTGTTTCGGCCGGCCATCAAGGCGCGTTTCGCAGCGATCATGGTCCGCCCTCATGAGTTACCCAAAAGCCATGCTTCGCAAGTTTTGGTCTGCCTATCAAGATACCTAAAATTAGATGGTTGCACCTGCCGGGACACCTCGGGATATTGCGCGCGAAGGATCGCATGCCCATGCGCGGTCGAAGATGATGGTATGGAATGTCTAATCCAAAACAAATCCTTATCGTGACGGGCGTTGCGCGCAGCGGCACGACGGCACTGGCCGAGCTTCTGAACAGCCATCACGGCATCTGCCTGGGGATAGAACGCTTCAAGTTCCAGTTTCTGCGCCGGGAAAACTTCACGCCGAAGCTGTTCGGCAAGGAGCGGTTCTTCGACTTCAAGTCCAGCGACACCAACCTGCGCCCTGACGTGCGTCCGGCCTGGACCGAGACCTATGACCGTATTGCCGTGAAATGGGACACTGCGCGGATCGTCGGAGACAAGGTTCCCGACCTGACGCCGGTCCTGCCCCAGTTCATCGCAAGGAACCCCGGCTTCCGCTACATCTACATCCTGCGCAATCTGAAGGACGTGGCGCTGTCGTGGCAGGCGCGCGCTGACCGCAAGCGCGACCCATGGCCCCAAGCCAAGGATTTCGGCGCGGCATGCGAAAGCTGGGCCCAGCAGAACCGTCAGCTTCTGGATCACCTGGCCACGCCGGACCGGCCCGACAACCTGCTTCTTCTGGATTACGACACCATGTTCGACGATCCCGACCGGACGGAACGGACCCTGCTGGACTTCCTTGGGCTGGAGCGGGATCCGCAGATGCGGGAGACGCTGGATCGGCACGTGGCTTTCGCAGCCACCCGCACGGAAAGGCCCGCAACGGAAGACATGGCAGCCCTGCATGACGCCACCGACCGTACGGCCCATGCCAAACTCTGCCGCATGGCGCAAACCTGGCCGCATGTGCGGCCATGACCATGTCCCGCAACATCCTTCGTTCCCTGAAGTCCACCCTTCAACAGAGCCGTCGGATCGTAGGCCGGGTGGAACGGCTGGAAGGCCGCCGCATCACCGGCTGGGTTCTGGACCGCGCCCAGCCGGACACCCCTCTTGCCCTGCGGCTGGAGATGGACGGGACGGAGATCGCCCGTCGCCTTGCAAACCTGTCGCGGCCCGACGTCGCGGCGTCCGGCCTTGCCCGTGACACCTGCGGCTTCGAGTTCGAGCTGCCGGCCGGATTGCCCGACGGGCAGGCGCACCGATTCGTTGTTCGACTGCCGAACGGGCGTGCGCTGCGGGGCGCGCCCCTTGACATGCCGGCCCGCCTGCGGCCGGATGGGGCCACGGCACCTGCCGCCTTTGCGGCCTCCGGCCTTCTGGGAATGGTGGAACGGATCGGTCCCACCGAGGTGACAGGCTGGATCCTCGATCCCGCCGATGCGGATCGGGCGGTGGATCTTTGCCTGAAGGTGGACGGGCGCGTCCTGCTGAGCGTCAGCGCCGAACTGGACCGGCGCGATGTGGCCGCCGCAGGCCATGCGCGGCTTTCCTCCGGCTTCCGCATCCAGTTGCCGGACATCCTGTTCGACGGCGCGCCCCATCTGATCCAGATCGTGGAGAATGAGACGGGGGCCGTTCTTCCCGGCGGGGAACAGCGCTTTTCAGGCCAATCCGAAGGCGTGGCTTTTCTGAGGGCGGAATCTGCGGCCTTGGCTGGCTGGTTGCGTCCGGGCGGGTCGATCAGCGTCCAGTTCGATGATGCGGCCCCGATTCTGGCCAAGGTCGATGCGCCCGTTCCCGGCCTGGGCGTCGACCAAGGCGGCTTCGAGGTTCCGATACCCGCCCCGCTGCTGGACGGGAACTGGCACAAGGCCATCGTCCGGCATCCCGCCACGGGACGTCCGCTGGACGGAAGCCCGATCTCGTTCCGGCTGTCCGCCACCGGACGGCCGGTCCTGCGCAACGCGCGCATGATCGGCCGTAGGTTCCAAGCCACGGTGACCGACGCCATGGGTCAACCGCTGCATCTGCGTTTCGGGATCGAAGTGGATGGCCAGCCCCTTCCCCCCGTCACATCCAACGGCACCCGCGTATCCGCGATGTCGGGCGAGCGGCGCGCGCAGAACGTGCTGTCCTTCGCCATTCCCCCCGAGGCCCGCCAGCTGGTGCTTCGCAACGATGAAGATGGAGGCAAGATCCTCGGCCGATGGTCGGTGGCGCAGAACCGCCTTTGGCCGGCCGATGAAGCGACGCGGATCGAAGATGAGATCTCAGGCCGCACTCTGGACGACCCGGGCCTACTGGCAGGGGCGCGCGAAGCGTTCGACCGGCTGCTTCGTGGAGAAGCGGATGACGAGTGGTTCGACCTGCTCTGGTACGGGCTGACCTGGCACGGGCGCACCGACATGACGCGCGCCGAAGCCGTTGCCGCATATGCGGAGGGCGCGCGGACGGGCCAGTCCCCCTCGGCCTTCTTCGACGAACAGGGTGCGCGGCGGTTGTATCCCGCTGTCGCCGCACTTGTCGACAAAGGTGAACTGCCCTGCGTCTTCGCCTTGTACCTGCATCTTGGGGGCGGCCTGTCCCTCAACCCGCTCGGGGCGCTGGACCTGCAGCCCCTGATGATGCGGACGGGTGCAAGCGGCGTTCCGGTTCAGCCCTTGGCCACCCTGCGCGACACCGGTCTGTCCGGCGATCAGGGGCCGATCCTTGCCACCGCGCCCGCGGTGTTCGAGGCCCCGCTTCCGCCCCTGTCGGCCAAGCGCACGGCCGCCGAATGCGTCTTCAGCGCTTGGATGTCGCGGTTGGCCATAGAGCCGGCCCTGCGCGACACGCTGGGCCGGGACGAGGAGGCGGCCCGCGATGTCATCCGGCGGACCCGGCTGCAGACGCGTCCCCTGATCAGCATCATCATGCCGACCTTCAACCGTGCCCACACGATCGGCGACGCCATCCAAAGCGTTCTGGATCAGACCTATGACAATTTCGAACTGCTGGTCTGCGACGACGCCAGCGAGGACAAGACGGCCGAGGTCATCAAGCAGTTCGACGACCCGCGGGTGCGCTACATGCAGTTCGCCAAGTCGAACGGGGCCGGCACGCGCAACAAGGGCCTGCGCTTTGCCCGTGGCGAGATCATCACCTATCTGGACAGTGACAATCTCTGGAACCCGCACTTCCTGGACGTGATGCTGCGGTCGTTGCTGGCAAGGCCCGGCGTGTCGCTTGTCTACTGCGCCTATCTTGATACCGAGATGGTGGGCGCGCGCGTCAAGCTGGCGGCGATTTCCCGTCCACCCTTTAACCCGATCGGACTGTCGTCGAAGAACTTCATGGACCTGAACACGATCATGCATCGTCGGCACGTCTATGACTGGCTGGGTGGCTTCGACGCCACGCTGCCGCGTCTTCAGGACTGGGACCTGATGCTGCGTTACACCTCCGTGTTCCGCCCTGATTTCGTGGATCATTGCCTTGTCTATTACCGTCGGAACGTTGCTTGGGGACAGGTGACGCACCTGTTCCAGAACTCGGGCGCCCAGAACTTCGTGAACCGCAAGACGCAGGCGCGTCTGGAGCAGGCCCATGTGGAACTGCCGATCGACTGGAGCACGCGCCACAAGCTTCGGGTGCTTGCACCGGTCGGCGGTGGCCCCGCCCTTCTGGCACAGTCTTTCGCGGATCTGGCTCACCGCTTCGTGGACATCGACATGCCCACTCCGCCGCCTGCCGACGTGCCCGATGCGCTGTCCCGCTTCGGCTTTGCGGCGGCCTTGCAGGGCGATACCGACACGACCCTCTGCATCGGCTACTCGACCGAGGCGCTGCGGGCGCTTGGGGAAGCCCTGCCCGCCGCCGACATCCTTGCGCTGGACATAGAGGATGGCGGGATCGTGATGCGCGATCTTCGGCGCCCGGAACGGGCCTGGCATCTGGGGACGCTGCCTTTGCCCTCTCTGGCCGGAATGCAGCGTGGGGCGCCGGTGGTGACGATCCTTCCGGGCCCGGAGGATCGCCACCGGCCAACCTCCATAGGCGCCGCCGCGCGCGAACATGGCCTGACGTTCATGATCCCGCCGGAAGGTCTGGCCGAAGGTGACTGGGTGGTGCTGCACGCGACAGGCCAAGCCGAACGGCTGTCCTTCGACCGCGGCCTGCAGATGTCGCTGGCCCAAAGCCGGGTCGTGGCCTGTGTACCCGCGCTGGAACAGCTGACACCTGGCGAATTTGCCCTGGTGGCACATTTTCAGGGGTGCGGCGTGCCCGCGGCCCTGTCGCCTTCGCCACTGGGCGACCAGTGGTTGTCGTCCCGCTGCGCCTATCCTTTGGCGGGGGTCACGCCTGACTGGATCGCGGAAAAGCTGGCCAAACTGCTTCGGGCGCCAGAGCATGCACGCCTGTCCGCAGCTGCCCTGACGGCGTGGCAGATCACCCATCATCCGGAACTGACGCAGGAACGTCTGGCCGTCGCCCTTCATGCCATCCTGCACGCGTCCTCCGCGACCGAGATCACGCATGTCTGAGGGCAGTCCCCGCATTCTTCCCATCGTGCATCGCGGGATTGTCCTGATCCAGGATGCGCCGCCCGGACTTTCGGTTCGTCTCGACGAAACCCCCCTGCCCGGAGACGGAAGCCAGCGCATCATCACCCCCCCCGACACGGCCTTCACGCTGCAAGGCGGACCCTCCAAGGTCTGCATCCGCCCCGGCGGCTGGACCGGGCGGATCACCGGGCAGAAAGGCCGCCTCGTCACGGGGGTGGCGGCGGATCTGGCCGATCCGGCGGCGGATGTGGCCGTCATCGCCTTTTCAGGAGCGCGCATCCTGGCTTTCGCCACCGCCCGCGCCGTGGAAGGCGGCCGCTTTCTTCTGGTCCTGCCCGAGGATGCGGAGACGGGGCCCCGGCGCGTACTGCATCTGGGCATCGTCGGTTCGGACCATCTTCTGGATGACGGGACGCTGGCCATTGGTCGGGCACGCGAGGGCGCTGCGCCCCGCAAACCGGCACATACAGGGCGGACGATCCGCATCAAGATCGCCTGCCCGAACCTGAAGGAAGCCCCTGCCTGGGGGGATTATCACTTCGCGCGTTCCCTCCAGACATCGCTGGAGCGACTTGGGCACCGCGTCATGGTGGACACGCATGACGCCTGGTATGCCCGCCGCGAGGACGAGGACGTCGCGATCGTCCTGCGCGGGCGGGCCCGCTACAAGGTGCAGCCGGACAAGATCAACCTCCTGTGGCTGATCTCGCATCCCGACCGGCTGACCCCCGACGAATATGCCGATTATGATCACGTGGCGGTCGCGTCCGACATCTATGCCGCCACCCTTCGGCAAAACGGCGTGACCAATGTCGGGACGCTGCATCAGGCCACGGATGCGGCACTGTTCCGCGCCGAGCTGACGCTGCCACGCCAGAAAAGCTGCCTGTTCGTCGGAAACTCCCGTCGCGAATACCGCACGATGGTCCGCTGGTGCATCCAGCGCGGCGTGCCGCTGGACCTGTATGGCGGCGGATGGGACGGAGTCATCGATCCTGCGATGCTGCGGGCGCCGTCCATCGCGAATGCCGACTTGCCGCGCTTCTACGCCTCGCATCAGATCCTGCTGAACGACCATTGGGACAGCATGCGCGATCACGGCTTCCTGTCGAACCGGCTGTTCGACGGCAGCGCCACCGGCACGCCCATCATCACCGACGCCATCGCCGGCATTGCCGAGGTGTTTGGCGACACGATCCCGACCGCCGCCGACATTGACACCTTTGCGGGTCTTGTCGAGGACGCGCTGGCACGTCCTGAAAGCTGGCTGGAACGCGCCGCCGAAGCGCGACGCATCGTGCATGGCGCGCACACGTTCGACCACCGTGCGGCCACCCTCTCGGACCTGATCGAGAGGCTTAGCTAATCCCGGCACGCCTCAAGGGCGCGTCACTCTGACAACGGATGCGATGAGACAAGTGATGAGCAACATGTTTTCCTCCCGCTTCCTGCAAAGAATTGCGGGCTATCCTCAGGACGTGCAGAAATTCCTGCAACAGGATGTGAATGCCGCCCTCATGTCGCGCACGCTTCGTGTGATGCATGGGGCGGAGGCAAACACTGCGGCCACGCCTCCCTCGCCGCCCATGCTGATGGATGCGTTCCTGTCGCGGCTGGTGACCTCGCGCCGGTTCCTCCTGCGCGTTCAAACCTTGGCCGATGCCATCATGGCACGAGACGTGGCCACGGTGAACGCCCTGATGCCGGCCATGATGGTCCCGCTGTCGGACCGCCGTCAGCCCTATCTTTACAAGATCACCGAAGCGGAAGCGGCCGAAGCCGATACCGCCACCCGCGCGACGCTGTCGCAACTGGTGGCGCTGATCAGGATCTACAACGTCTTCTCGGACGCCCTGCAAGCCTCGGGCGGGGTTGCGGCCTGGATCGCCGCCGCCCTTCGCAAGGGTGAGACGGAGCTGCTGAACGAACTTTTTCCGGCCCTTGACCTGAAGATCGCCTTCACCAACACGACTGCGCGTCCCGATCCCCTGCGGGTGGCTTTCCTTCGTTATCTTCTGGCCGGAGAGGCTGCGGACGACCTGCGTCACGCCGACCGGCTGGCTCTGCAGGCCCTTGCCGAGGCGCAGGCCGCAGGCGTGGCCCACCAGCTGTCCGCCAGCCGTCCCCTACGGGTCGAGCTGGCGGGCAAGCCCACGCGGCAGGATACCGAATTCTGGTCAAAGTTCGGCGAAGGCCCGCGCGAGGGAGCGCGGCTGCGCATTGACGCCCGCCAGCGGATTTCGGACATCGGGATGGCATTCCTGTCCTCTGCCGATATCTCAGCCCCGATAGGCATTTCGGGGACGCAGCAAAGGCGCGCCAGCAAGACCTGGGACATGATGATCGAGGGATATCGTGGCCCCACGGGAAACCACGCGCCCGTCGGCATCTTCGTGCCCGTCGGATGTGACGACCGGGCCGACCTGAACCTGACGCTGACGGCCCTTCCCGCGCATCTGGAGGATGGGGTCGGCCTGTCTGCGGCGGCTTTGGACCGCAGCTATGCCGTCATCGTCCGGCTGGATCGGGACGTGGACCTTCTGCGCTACATCAACATCGACCGTTGTGCCGTTTTCGAGGACGTGAACGCCGCCCTTTCCGCCATCGCCGGAGCCGCGCCGCGGGTGCGTCGCAAGCCCTTGCTGTTCATCGGTCGTCAGACGCCCGCGAATGTCGATTACATCATAACCAGCGTGGCCCGCTACTGGGCCCTGGCGGGCGGACATGCCGTGGCACCGGTGCGGCTGACCTATGACGCGCAAAAGGCGACCCTGTCCCTCCGCCCCGCAGCCGAGACGGGCTTGACGCGCACGCTTCCGCTTGCCGCCTGCGCGATGCCCCTGTCCTATGCCGCCGATCACCATGCGATGATCGACACGGCCATCGCCACCGGACTCCTCCTGCTGGAGGATGATCTGGCAGTCGAGAAGGCCGGTGGAGCCGTGCCGGAAGAGGGGGGGCTGCAGCGTCTGCAGCGGCAGCTGAACGCCCAGCCTCTGGGCAGCGCCGTGCGGGACAGGCTGCTGCGCAACGCGGCGGTGGACGACGCGTGGCTGTCGCGGCAGGATGTGCCGCGCAACTGGGCCATCGCTTCCCTGCTGACGCCGGCCGTGACCCGGCACCGCCAGATGGTCGTTACCCTGGACGAGTTTGTCACGACCCCGTCGCTGGCGCAGGCAATGGCCCTTCTGGACACGCTGGACATGCGCGACCCGGTGCTGTCGTCGATCCTGGAACAGGTGGATGCCTTTGCACTGGCACTGTCGCGGGCGCCAAGCGTTCTGCTGGGCCTTTCGGGCGAACATGTCATCCGGTTCGTGGAACTGGCGCGCCACGCGTCTTCGGCCGATCTTGTTGCGGGCAACCTCGCGCTCGTGACGGACCGTCTGGCCACGATCGCACCGGAGATCATCCTGCCGATGTTCGAATTCCTGGCCTGCTGCCTGCCACGCCCGTCGCTGCTGGCCACCCTGTCCTTCGCCGCCATGGCGGTCGATCTGCACACAAAGGCCATCTACCGCATCTGCGAATGCTTGCGCCGTTACGGCGACGAACCGCTTCTGGCACTGACCTTGGGCCGGCTTCAACGAGAGCGTCCGGACCTTCTGGCCGACCCCGGCATTCTGCGTTCGTTCCAGCGCCTGCTGTCGTCGCCCCGCCTGCCCGTGCTGCGGGACATCCTAGGACCGGACACGATGGAGCGCATCCGGAACACTGTCGACGCAGGCGATCTGATCCGCAGCGCGATCCTGGCAGGTGACTCCGCATCCCTTGCACGGCTGACGGGGACTCCCGCCCTCATGGCGCGGGTGGACATTGCCAAGCTTCTGGACACGCTCCGAAGCCTCAGCAACGAATTGCGGGACATGAACCTCAACGGTCTTCAGGTGGTCGGGGCGCAGGATCTTTACAAGCGCAAGCTGACGGCCGCGATCGTCAGCGACATGCAGGTGCTTGGGGAACTGAAGGCGGGGGGATACTTGGCGGCGGACATCGACATCAACGCCGTCGCCTTGAACATCCTGGGGGACAATGCCAGCCTGAATCGCGTGATTGCCCGCAAGTTCGAGCGCACCGGCATCCCGCCCCTGCGCATCGAAGGGGACACGGTGGCCGCGGTCTTCGGCAACGCCGTGACCACGGCGGCCGTTCCTACCACAAGCGGCCCTCTGGTGTCGGTCATCGTCTCGGCCTTCAACCCGGATATCGAGCTTCTGCGTCTTTCGCTGCATTCTGTCCTGAACCAAAGCCACGGGAACGTGGAAGTCTTCGTGGTGGACGATGCCAGCGAAAGCGACAGCAGCGCCAGCATCCGCTCCGTTGCGGAAGAATTGGGTGCCACCTATGTGCACATGGCGATCAACAGCGGCCCTTACGCCGGCCGGAACCTTGCAATCCAACGGTCCCGGGGGGAATTCATAGCCATTCAGGACGCTGACGACTGGTCCCACCCCGATCGGTTCCGTGCCCAGTTGGCCGCCTTTGCCGCCGATCCCGGATTGCGTCTGGTCACCACCCCCCATATCCGCATCGATCGCGCCGGCCATGTGCAGATGGAGGCCGGCTTCACCGTCTTTGGCGACGGTCCGATGACGTCGATGTTCCGCAGATCGGTGTTCCACGACGTAGGGTCCTTTGCCCATGTCCGCTCACGCGGAGACGTGGAGATGCGCGAGCGCGTCCTGTCCTATTTCGGCAAGCATGCCATGACGGAACTGGCCGCGCCCGCAATGCTCTGCTTTGCTGACAGCGCCACGCTGTCGCAGAAGACGAAAAGCGAAAGCGCCGAGCATCTTCAGCTTTTCCGGACCAACATCAGCCGGCGCACGTCCTATGCGGCCTTGCGGCGGGATCAGCAGCCCCTTGGCAAGAAGCATGCGGTGATCGTGCCGCTGGCCCTCCGCCCCCAGACAGAAGGCGACGCGTGATGAGCTACGGCACCATCGACATTTCCCTTACCTCCATCAGTTCCCGCATGGCGACGCTGGGCGCGACACTGAAATCGCTTCTGGCGCAGGATTATGCGGACGTGCACGTGCATCTTTACCTGTCGAAGGAACCCTACCTTCTGGATGCGGGCGTGCCGGAGGTTCCGGCCGACATCGCCGCCCTTGCCGCCGGTTCAGGAGGCCGCCTGACGGTGCATTACTGTCCCAATGTCGGGCCGTACCGGAAACTTCTGCCCTATCTTCGGGAACATTGGGGAAGCTCACGCCTCGTGGTCACGGTGGATGACGACACTGTCTATCCGACGAACTGGCTGACCACGATGATCCAGGCCTATGACACCTATGGATGCGTTATTGCTTTTCGCGGGCATCGCGTGGTGGTGCGCAACGGGAAGCTGGCCCCTTACAACACGTGGATGCGCAGCACCGTGGATACCAATCCCGGCACCCTGATCGTGCCCACCGGCAAGGACGGCGTTCTTTACGACACCGCCTTCTTCCCCATCAACGTGCTGAACGTGGAGGATGCGCTGCAGGTGGCGCCAACCGCCGACGACCTGTGGTTCCGCTGGCACCTGTCACTGAACGGGATCCACACCTATCTGATCAACACGAACTACCGCTCCGGCACGTTCGAGGAGTCCGATTACGAGGACAGCCTGTATCTGAGCTTCAACCGTGGCGGCAAGAACGACAGTGCCGTCGTGGCGCTGGAAACGTATTTCCAGAACCGCTTCGGCTTTTCGCTTTCAGCCTGAGGCCAAGGCCTCCATCACCGCCGCGGCCAGATCCTTCTGGCCGTGGAAGGGCACCAAACGTCCGTTGGGGGCAGCGCCCACCGCTTCGCCCTGCGCGCCCAGGTCGAAGCAGAAGACCGGCAGCCCCGTGGCCAGCGCCTCATGCGTCGTGAACGAGAATGTTTCGGGCCAGATGGACGGGATGAGCCAGCGCCCGATGCCATAGCGCTGCACCAGCGCGGGCAGATGCTCCACTCCGTAGGCGCCATGCACCTGGATGGAGGGAGGCAGGGGGAAGGCAGGATCGAAATCGCCGATCACGACCAGTTTCTGTCCCCGCCGCCCCATCTCGCCGATCACCGCTGCGCCTTTTTGCAGGCCGATATTGCCAAGCACACCCACGGCGGTCCCGGCCGGTGCAATGGCAGGCGGGCGGTGGCGCAGGACGTGGGGCCGAACGCAGATTTTTGGCCCCGCCTCGGGCCAGACCTGGACGACGTGCCGCCGGGTGTCCTGCGAAAAGACGGTGATTTCGGTACTGACCTCGATCGCGGCTTTCCACGCCTCCTGCCACTGGGGCAAGGTCACGACGCCCCCCTCTGGCCGACGCAGGGAATGGGCCGGATCCGTGGTGCCGGCAAAGACATCGCCGCAATAGCATCCATCGGAATCCAGAAGGCAATAGGACGGCGACACGGGGAAGTAATCGTGGAACAGCAGGTCCAGCCGATCCTGCGGCCGCATTGCCAGCCGCGTCAGGATCGCAGGCAGTGTCACGGGATCCGCATCTCCCACTCCGCAGCCATAGATCACGTGCCGGGCGGGCAGCCCGTCCAGAAGCTGCCACATCACCTCGTCGCTGTCCGTGACGCCCGAGGTGACGCCGCCCGGCAGATGCACCTCCACCTGCCAGCGTTGGAAGCCGCCCACGCGCAGGACCACGGCCCCGCCGGTGGCGGCAATGTCCTGTTGCAGGCGGTCCTGAAGATAGATTTCGGCCCCGCCCCCCAAGCTGTGGGCCAGATGCACCGGGACCCTTTCGGCGCGCGCGCCAAGATAGGCGATCGCCAGCGCCAGCCGGACCGTGCGCAACGGATCAGCCTGGATGAAACGCTGGACGTCCAGATCGTAGCCGGGATAGCGCGTGGTCACGATGCTGTTGTTGGCCTGAACCAAGGCAAGTTTGGCATCGCTTCCAAAGCTTTCACCGCCCCGGTGCTCAACGAACAACGAGCCGATGCCGACATGACGAAAGCCCAGCGCACGGGCTTTCTGGCACCAGTCCACCTCCTCGCCATAGCCCCGGCCGAAGATGGTGTCAAAGGCGGGAAGACGTTCCAGAAGCTGCGGCTGAATGGCCATGCAGAAGCCGACCCCCGTCGGGGCATCGGCCTCGGCCGCGCCGAAACGTCTGGCCATGCGGTCGATCGCATCCCCCTCGCCCGGCCGCAACATGGTCCGCTGGCAGATGAGAGGGACCGAGAAGATTTCCGCGTCGTTCGACATGGGGGTGACAGTCGCCACCGAGGCGTCGGCCAAGGGGCGCAGCAGGCGGCTGGCCCATCCTTCGGGAACGAAGGCGTCCGAATTCAGAAGCACCACCGGATCGCCCCGCCGGCGCGCGATGTCGAAGGCACGGTTCACGCTGCCGATGAACCCCAGATTGGTCTCGTTCTCGATCAACTGCACGGAGGACCGGTCCTGCGCCCAGGCGCGCAGGAATGGCCGCACACCCGGATCCGTGGAGCAATCCTCGATGACGATCAGGTGGAACGGCAGGTCAGTGTGGCACAGGACTCTTTCCAGAACCTCGGGCAGAAGATCCAGCGCGTTGAAGACCGGCAGGATGATGGTCAGCCGTTCGGCCGTGCCTTCCGCTCCCTGCGCGTTCAGTTGGCCGGGTTCCAGAAGCTGCGCTGAAGGCAGGTCGTCCAGTCCGAAACGCCGTTTGATACGGGACCGGGCGGACTGGTCGCGGTGGCGCTCCCACCGCAAGCTGTCCCTTGCGCTGGCGATCAGGCGCCAGCAGAAACCGGGAACAAGCCGGGCCTGCGCCACCCGCCTTTGGATCAGCGTGGGCGGAGGAAGGACATAGGCCAGCCGTTGATCCGCGAGATGTCGCAGCAAGAGGACGGCATGAAGATCCGGCAAGGCGGCCTCGACCACGAAGCCGATCGTGTCGGGAAGGTTGCGCTGCTGTGCCACGTCTCGCCGGCTCTGGCGCGGGGTCACGGTCGCCACAAGGCCGGTCGCCGCCAGAAGCGCCACGCTGTCCGCCGTGGTCCAGCCACACAGCGACACCCCACCGCGCGTCCAGACGACCCGTTCGACATGTCCCGCCACGGTGCCATCGAGGTTCCGCAACGGAAAGCCCGCACACGAGATGCGCATGTGCCGCAGCGCATAGCGCGCAAAGAGGCGGCGGGCGGTCCTTGAGATCATCGAATATCCATAGGCAATTTAGGTGCCTGACATCTATGCGACGTGTCCGGGCCTGTCCATCCGGTCAGCGACCTGTGGTTGTGCCGAACCCGCCTTACGTCTTTGCCCCCGGCCCCTGAAGACCGGGCGGGGCCGCCGCGCCCGCATCCGGGTCGCGGCCGTGGCTGCGGTCCAGCCATCGCATGGCGGGCGTCACCGTCAGCCCGTGCATCAGCACCGACACCAGAACCACAAGTCCGACGATCGCCCAAAGACGGTCCCCCCCTGCCGCCGGCATGTGGTTGAGGCCGTAGGCCATGTAGTAGATGGACCCGACCCCGCGTATGCCGAAGAAGGCGATCGTCAGACGTTCGGTCCAACTGGTGTTCAGGCCCAGAAGGCCGATCAGCCCCGCCACCGGCCGTATCAGAAGCAAGATGACGAAGGCCCCCACCACATCCGTCCAGACCAGCGCGTTCAGAAGCCCCTTGGCCAGCGCCCCGCCGAACAGCAGCAGAAGCACCATCATCGCCAGCCGCTCGATCTGTTCGGTGACGTCGTGCATCTCGCGGTGGAAATCATGGGCGCGGTGGGAGTGGCGGAAGGTCAGCGCCGTCACGAAGACCGACAGGAAGCCGTAGGAATGGATGATCTCGGTCAGGCCATAGGACACGAAGGTGGCCGCCAGCGCGATCAGACCGTCCCCCGTCTGCACCAGCTTCGTTTCCGCCGGGATCTTGAAGGTGACCCAGCCAAAGGCGCGGCCGATCAGATAGCCGCCCAGAACGCCCGCCCCGATTTCCCACAGGACGTTGTACCCCAGCCATTTCAGGGCCCACGGCTCTCCGCTCGACGCGGCAAGCGTCAGGGCGATGGCCAGATGGACGAAGGGGAATGCCGCGCCGTCATTCATGCCCGCTTCGGAGGTCAGGCCGAAACGAACCTCGTCCTCCTCTCCGGTACGGGGGGGACCGACCTGCACGTCCGAGGCGAGAACCGGATCCGTGGGCGCCAGCGCCGCACCCAGCAGCAACGCCACAGCCCAGGGCAGGCCCATCCATCCCGCCGCAAGGGCCGTGATGGCCAGAATGCTGAGGGGAAGCGTGATGAGGATCAGCCGCCACGACACCTGCCAGCGGCGCATGCCGAAGATCCGGTCGATCTTCAGCCCGGCCCCCATCAACGCGATGATAACGACGAATTCGGTGAACCGCTCCGTCACCTCGGGATAGATCAGGGGTGAGGGCACAAGCGTCACCTGCGGCAACGAGAAGAGGGCCGCCCCCAGCGATATACAGACGATGGGCAGCGACAAGGGAAGCCTTTTCAGCGCCAGCGGCAGCCAGGCCACCAGAGCGATCAGAAAGCCCGCCCCGGTCAGGAACAGTATGTAGGGGTCCGGTTCAAGAAACGCTGCCATGCAACATAACCCCGTAAAGGCATTTTTGCTCCCGCACCCGACCAGATCATTTGCCGCCCGCGCCACAACGCTGGTGTCCACCTTGTCGAATGCAGGCTTTACGAACCACCCTGGGTTGCGCCGGTGGGAGGCCCTTGCGCAGGAGGACGTGGCGGTTTCCACTGCAGCCTTGACCGGGCTTGAAGACCTCTCATCCGAGAGAGCGTAAGATGACGGAAACGGCCGGCGTGACGACGCACAACTTTCCCGCGATCGGACAGATCGTGCACCGCCTTCGGACTCAGGCTGGCCTGACACTGAACGATCTGGCGCGGCAGGCCGGGATTTCCCTGTCCGCCGTGTCGAAGATCGAGAATGGCCAGACCTCTCCGACCTATGACACGATCCAGCGGCTGGCGATCAGCCTGGGCGTCGACGTGACGGAACTGTTCGGCAGCAAGCCCAAGCCCGCGGCGACCGGCCGGCTGGTGGTGACGCGGCAGGGCGAGGGGCTGGATCAGGCCCCCCACTACGATTACCAGATGCTGCCCGCCGGCCTTGCCGCGAAGGAGTTCACGCCCCTTCTGACCCGCATCCGCGCGCGCAGCCTTCATGAATTCGCCGACCCTCAGGGCCATATGGGGGAGGAGTTCATCCATGTCCTGAAAGGCACCGTCATCCTGCACAGCCAGCATTACGCCCTCCTTCGGCTGGAGGCGGGCGACAGCGTCTACTTCGATTCCTCCATGGGGCACGCGTTGACGACGGGCGGAGGCGACGAGGCGCGGATCCTGTGGATCGCGATGCGCGTGACCGGGGTGCTGGCCGAACTGGATCGGGCACGGCGCCGGCAAGACCACGTTTCAGGCGGCGTCGCCCAGGATGTGCCTCCGGATCAGGAGGGCCAGCGCGTCGGCATCCCGGCCGCGCAGAGCCCCCACCATGTCCAGATGCTCCGCGGCGGAGCGGTGGAGTTGCGGCATGCCGCCCCATTGCGACACAGGCGCCGGAGAGGTGCGGGCGCGCAACTCCTCCACCATCGACAGCAGCAGCGGGTTGCCGGCCGCCGTCAGCAGACGGGCGTGGAAGGCCAGGTTCGCGGCATAAAGGTCGGACATCCCGCCCTGCCCGACCCGGTCCCGGAACTCCACGGCAAGGCGTTCCAGTGCCTGAACGTCGTCCGCCGTGGCGTTCCGGACGATGGCCGGCGTGAACCCGGCCTCCAGCACCGCGCGCAGTTCCAGCGCGGCCTGCGCATCGTCATCGTCGGCCGGGTGCACGGAATACCCCCGGTGCAGGTCGTGGCGGATCATCCGTCGATGGGCCAGCGCTTCCAGCGCCTTGCGGACCGTGGGGCGCCCCACACCATAGCGCGTTTGCAGGTCCACCTGCTTCAGCCATGACCCCGGCGCCAGCGCCCCGCTGCGCAGATCGGCGATCATACGGTCAAGAAGGCACTGCACGGCGATCATCTGAAACTCCTGTCACCCGATGATACGGGCATTTTCCCGCCCTTACCAAGGGAGGAGGTTCGCCCCCTGCCCGCTGCGGCATCGGTTTGATGTATTTTTAGGCAGTTCGCACGGCCAAGCGCCTTGCATAAGCAATATCGGTTCCAGAATTGGCACCAATATGACATGAGCGTGCGGACGATGGGAGACAGACGATGACGAACACCGACGCAACCTGGCCCCTGGTGGAAGCGGCAAGCCCCGCCCTATGCGCGATGGCCGACCGGATCTGGGACCGCCCGGAACTGAATTTCGCCGAAACGGCCGCGGCGCAGGAGCATGAGGCCATGCTGCGCGCCGAAGGGTTCCGCGTGGACACCGGTGTCGCCGGGATGCCCACGGCCCTGATGGCCGAAGCCGGCGCAGGTGGTCCTGTCATCGCCATCCTTGGCGAATACGACGCGCTGCCCGGCCTCAGCCAGGCGGCGGGCACGGCAGAGCGGCGCCCGCTGGTGACCGGCGGGGCCGGGCATGGCT
Source organism: Falsirhodobacter sp. 1013 (assembly GCF_051195255.1). Lineage (NCBI taxonomy): Bacteria > Pseudomonadati > Pseudomonadota > Alphaproteobacteria > Rhodobacterales > Paracoccaceae > Falsirhodobacter > Falsirhodobacter sp. 1013. The sequence goes on from NZ_JBNJLK010000001.1 coordinate 582,024, forward strand.
GCGGGCACAACCTTCTGGGCGCAGGCTCGCTTCTGGCGGCGATCGCGGCGAAGAACTGGCTGGCGGCCAGCGGCCTGTCCGGTCGCGTGCGCTATTACGGCTGCCCCGCCGAAGAAGGCGGCAGCGCCAAGGGCTTCATGGTCCGCGCCGGATTGTTCGGGGATGTGGACGTGGCGATCTGCTGGCACCCCGCGCCGCTGGTGGCCGTGAACCCGCCGATGTCGCTGGCCTGCCAGGAGGTGGTGTTCCGCTTCACCGGCCGCGCCTCGCACGCGGCGGCCGCGCCGGAACTGGGCCGTTCGGCCTTGGACGCGGTGGAGCTGATGAATGTCGGCGTGAACTACATGCGCGAACACATGCCGTCCTCGGCCCGGATCCATTACGCGGTGACGAACACCGGCGGCCACGCGCCGAACGTGGTTCAGGCCGAAGCGGCGGTGCGCTATCTGGTGCGCGCGCAGCAACTGGACGAGATGCTGGAACTGGTGGACCGCGTCCGCGACATCGCCCGCGGTGCGGCGCTGATGACCCAGACGCGGGTGGAGCATGAGGTCGTCAGCGGCGACGCCAACCTTCTGGGCAACGAGGCGCTGGAAGCTGCGATGCAGGCGGAGCTTGAACGCCTCGGCCCGCCCGTCTTCGACGACGCCGACCGCGCCTTCGCCGAGGAGATCCGCGCCACCCTTTCGCCTGCCGACATCCGCGCCGCCTTCAAGCGGTTTGGGATGCCCCCCGTGATGGACCTGCCCTTGTGCGACCGGATCGTGCCGCGCGGCATGGGTGCGGGCGATGGCGTGGGCTCCACCGATGTGGGCACGGTCAGCTGGGTCGTCCCCACCGTGCAGATGCGCGGCGCCACCTATGCCATCGGCACGCCGGGCCACAGCTGGCAGCTTGTGGCGCAGGGCAAGTCGGGCATCGCCCACAAGGGCACCGAACATGCCGCCAAGGCGATGGCCGCGCTGATGAAGCGGCTGCTGACCGATCCCGCGCTGGTGGCGGCGGCCAAGGCCGACTTCGCGGCCGAACGGGACGGCCGGCCTTTCGTGAACCCGATCCCCGACGACGTGATGCCCGACCTGCCGGTCGCCGCCGAATGATGGAGGCGCTGTCCCTTCTGGGCTTTGGCGCGCAGGGCTGGGGCCCCGCGCTGCTGCGCGGCGCCGCCATGACGGTGGGGCTGGCGCTGTGCGGCTTTGCCATCGGTGCCATGCTGGGCGCCGTGGCGGCCTGGGCCAAGATCGCGGGCGGCAAGACGGCGCGCGCCATCGCGGCCACCTACACCACCGTCCTGCGGGGCATTCCCGACCTGCTGGTGATCTACCTGTTCTATTTCGGGGGCAGCATCGCCCTGACGAAGGTCGCATCCTGGCTGGGCCATGAAGGTTTCGTGGACCTTCCGGGCTTTATCGCCGGGGCTATGGCCATCGGCATCGTGTCGGGGGCGCAGCACACGGAAGTCTATCGCGGCGCCTACCGCGCCGTCGCACGGAGGGAAGTCGAGGCCGCGATGGCCGTGGGCATGTCCCGCGCCACCCTGTTCCGCCGCATCCTTCTGCCGCTGACCGCGCGCCACGCCCTGCCGGGGTTGGGCAACGTGTGGCAGCTGACGCTGAAGGAATCGGCCCTCGTCTCCGTCACCGGGGTGGTGGAGCTGCTGCGCACCGCCCAGCTCGGCTCCGGCTCCACCCGCGAGCCGTTCACCTTCTTCTTCGCGGCGGCGGTCCTGTATCTGGTGATCACCTCCGTTTCGGGCGTCATCTTCGGGCGGGCGGAAGCCTTCACCCGCCGCGGCATGGGGAGGTGACGATGGACCTGTCATTCATGTGGACCGCCTTCCTGACCCTGATCCACGGCGTTCCCATGACGCTGCTGCTGGCGGGGGTGTCGGTGGCGATCGGTTTCGTGATCGCGGTGCTGGTCGCCTCGGCCCGCGTCTGGGGTCCGGCCTGGATCGCCTGGCCCGCGCGGGCCTATGTCTTCGCGCTGCGCGGCACGCCGCTTCTGGTGCAGATCTTCCTGATCTATTACGGCCTCGGCCAGTTCCCCGAGGTGCGGGCGTCGGCCCTTTGGCCCATCCTGCGCGAACCCTTCTGGTGCGCGATCCTGGCCCTGTCGCTGAACACCGGCGCCTACGGGTCGGAGATCCTGCGCGGCGGCCTTCTGTCCGTGCCCCCCGGCCAGATCGAGGCGGCGCGCGCCTGCGGCATGTCCCCCTGGCTGACCTTCCGCCGCGTCATCGGGCCCCAAGCGATCCGGCAGGCCTTGCCCGGTTACGGCAACGAGCTGATCCTGATGACGAAGTCCACCGCCCTCGCTTCCATCATCACCTTGATGGAGATCACGGGCATGGCGGCGAAGCTGATCTCCGACACCTATCGCGTGGTGGAGGTGTTCGTGGTGGCCGGCGCCATCTACCTTGCGCTGAACTTCGTGCTGACGCTGCTGGTGGCCGCCCTCGACCGTTCCCTAACGCGGCACCTGCGCCCGCTGACCCAACCCGTGGGAGACATCGCATGACCCCCGCCATCCGCCTGCACGCGCTGCGCAAGTCCTTCGGCTCGAATGAGGTGCTGAAGGGCATCGACCTGTCCGCCGCGAAGGGAGAGGTCGTGTCGATCCTCGGATCCTCCGGGTCGGGAAAGTCGACGATGCTGCGCTGCATCAACATGCTGGAAACGCCCACCTCGGGCGAGGTGCATGTGGGCGAGGAGCAGATCGCCCTTGTCACCGACCGCCGCGGCACCCGCCCCGCCGACCGCCGGCAGGTGGAGCGTGTGCGCCAGCGTCTTGGCATGGTGTTCCAAAGCTTCAACCTGTGGTCGCACCGTACGATCCTGCAAAACGTGATGGAAGCCCCCGTCCACGTGCAGGGCCGCCCCAAGGCCGAGGTTCGGGACGAGGCGATGAGCTATCTGGCCAAGGTCGGCATCGCCGAAAAGGCCGACGCCTACCCTGCGCAACTGTCCGGCGGGCAGCAGCAGCGCGCGGCCATCGCCCGCGCCCTGGCCCAGCGCCCCGAGGTCCTGCTGTTCGACGAGCCCACCAGCGCCCTCGACCCCGAGCTTGTGGGCGAGGTGCTGCGCGTGATGCGCGCCCTGGCCGACGAAGGGCGCACCATGCTGATCGTCACGCACGAGATGGGCTTTGCCCGCGACGTGTCGAACCGCGTGGTGTTCCTGCACCAGGGCGTCATCGACTGCGAAGGCACGCCCCAGACCTTGTTCAACGGCGGCGGTTCCGACCGCTTCGCCCGCTTCATTTCCGCCTGAGACCCACAGGGAGACATCCATGAAGATCCTGACCGCCCTTGCGCTGATCACCGCCACGGCCCTTCCCGCCGCCGCGCAGGAAAAGCGCCACATCACCATCGCCACCGAAGGCGCCTTCGCGCCCTGGAACCTGACCAAGGCCGACGGCACGCTCGACGGGCTGGAGGTCGATCTTTACAAGGACCTTTGCGCGCGCGCGAACTTCGACTGCACGATGGTGTCGCAGTCCTTCGACGGCATCATCCCGGGCCTTCTGGCGGGCAAGTACGACATGATCATGGCCGGCATGTCGGCCACCCCCGCGCGGGAGGAGGTCGTGGCCTTCTCGCAGCCCTACGGTTCCACCGGCCAGACCTTCGCGGTGCTGAAGGACGGCCCGCTGGCCGACCTGCCCCGGACGGGAGAGCTGTTCTCGCTCGTCTCCAACCCCGACGGCGCGGCCGCCGCCGTGGAGGAGCTGCGCCCGCTGCTGGAGGGCAAGACCGTGGGCGTTCAGTCCGCCTCCATCGCCGCGAAGTTCATCGAGGCCAATTTCGGCGACACGGTGACGATCCGCGAATACAAATCGACCGAGGAGCATGACCTCGACCTTCTTTCGGGTCGTATCGACATGGTCATGGCCTCGCCGGCCTATCTGATGACGGCGATGAAGGACCCGGCCAATGCCGACATGGCGCTGGCGGGCCCCCGCTTCCAAGGCGGCATTTTGGGCAAGGGCAGCTCGGCCGCGTTCCGCAAGGAAGACACCGAACTGCGCGCGGCCTTCGACAAGGCCATCACCGAAGCCAAGGCCGACGGCACGATGAAGCGCCTGTCGGAAAAATGGTTCGGCTTCGACGTCACCGTCTACTGACGCCGCACACCCGGCAGGCGCTCAGCGCTTGCCGGGCATCTTCTGGATCTTGTTTCCGCGCGGCCCCGTCTGGACGGGCGTGTTGCTGCGGTTTTCCTCGGTAAGCTTGCGCCAGCGGTCCAGACGCCCCTGATCCAGCGAGCCTTCGGCCACGGCGGCGCGCACGGCGCATCCGGGTTCATGCGCATGGGTGCAGTCGCGGAAGCGGCACAAGGGCGCCAGCTCCGCAATCTCGGCGAACAGAACGTCCAGCCCGACCGAGATGTCGCTGATGTGCAGTGTGCGGATGCCGGGCGTGTCGATCACCCACCCGCCCCCCGCGATGGAGTGGAGCGAGCGGGACGTGGTCGTGTGCCGGCCCTTGGCGTCGGATTCGCGGATGCTGCCGGTCTTCTGCGCCTCTTCCGAGGCCTTGGCCGACAGGGTGTTCAGCAGCGACGATTTCCCCACGCCCGACGATCCCACAAGGGCCACGGTCTGGCCGGGCCCGCACCACGGCGCCAGCGCCAGCGCCGCCTCGGGCGTCTGCGCGTTCAGGGCGACCACCTCCAGCCCGCGTTGCAACCCGATCACCTGCTGGCGGTAGGGCTCGGGATCAGCCACCTGATCGGCCTTGGTCAGCACGATCACCGGCGTCGTTTCCGCTTCGTTCGCCAAGGCCAGATAGCGTTCCAGACGCGCCGGGTTGAGGTCCTCGTTGCACGAGGACACGATGAAGAGGGTGTCGACATTCGCCGCGATCAGCTGCGGCACGCGCGCCCCTTCGGTGTGGCGTTGCAGCAGGGTCTTGCGGTCCAGCCGCCGGACAAGGGTCCGGGTTTCGGCCTCCACCAGCACCCAGTCGCCCACCGCGAAATCCGAGGTGTTGGCGTGGCCGGGCAGGTTCAGCTTGGTCGGGCCGGACACGGATTCGGCCGTCAGCCGGGCCCGGTGGACGGTGGCGATGCGCATCGGCGCCAGTTCCCCCTCCCCGGGTTGAAGCTGGTCGTCGTAGAAGGCCGACCAGCCAAGGGCGGCCAAGGTCAGCGGCGGAGGATCTGATGCATGTGTCACCCACAATGCATGCGCGGGACGACGCGCCGATGCAAGCCTTACCCGGCCTTCACTGCCCCTTCGCGGCCAGCAAGTCCTTCATCAGGCGCAGCGTCGCCTCGGCCCGGACGGGGTTGGGATAGTTCCGGTTGGCCAGCACGACGACGCCGATCCGTTCGGACGGCACCATCGCGACATAGGCCCCGAACCCGTTGGTGGCCCCCGTCTTGTTGAGGAAGACGGCCCCCTCCAGCGCCCGGGGATCGTGACGGGTGACAGGTTGCGGCTTCATCACCATGTCGGGCGCGTTGCCGGCCGCCAGTTGGGCCGGGTCCACCGGCCAGGGATACCCTTCCCAGATCATGGCTTGGGCGAAGTGGGCGGTGTCGTATTCCGACAGGCGGGTGCGCGACAGGGCGGCCTCCATCTCCTCGGCCAGATCGAGGTTGCCCAGATGGGCGTCAAGAAAGCGCGTCATGTCCGTGACGCTTGATTTCAGGCCGTAGGCTTCCGTATCCAGCATCCCGGGGCTGACGCGGATCGGCGCGCCCGTCTTGGAATAACCGAAGGCGTAGCGGCCCATCGCATCGTCCGGCACTGTCACGAAGGTGCTGTCCAGACCAAGGCCCGGCAGAAGGCGGTCCGTCACCGCCGTTTCATAGGACGTGCCGAACCGCTCCCCTACGATCAGGCCCAGAAGGCCGATGCTGACATTCGAATAGGAGCGAAGGGAGCGGGGGTCCGCGTCTGGGTTCCAGTCGGCCAGATAGTCCATCAGTTCTGCTTGGTCGGTGATACTGTCGGGCACCTGAAGCGGAAGGCCCCCCGTCGCATGCGCCGCCAGATCGTAAGGGGTGATGCGGTCGAAGGCGCTCCCTTCCAAAGCCGGAAGATCTTTCGAAACAGGATCCTCCAGCGACAGAAGTCCCTGTTCCTCGGCAAGACCGGCCAGCGCCATGTTGAACAGCTTGCTGATCGACCCCAGCTCGAACAGCGTGTCTTCGTCGACGGGGCGGGAGGTTTCGCGATCGGCGAAGCCTTCGGTGAACAGGTGGTGCCGGCCGTCCAGCGTCACCCCGATCGCCATGCCGGGAATGTCGAACTCCTTCATGACTGGCCGGAAGATGTTTTCGGCCATGTCGTGGAACTGGTCCTCCGTCAGCCCCTGCGCGTGGACGGGGGCGGCCAGAAGGGCCAGGGCGGCCCCAAGAATGCAAAACGGGTTCATCGTCTTCCTTGCCTGAATCGCATGGGGTTGTCGGGCCCCGGTTCACGGCCATCTAGGAGGGGCAGACCCCGGGCGGCAAACATAAAGACCGACGCCCGGCCCCCACCGGCGGAGGATCGCGCGCCCCCGCAGGGGTGACTTTCGTCCGCGCGCAAGGCAGACACGCGCTTCCGGTTCAGAAAGCCTTTCCAGATGACACTCCAGACCTTTTACGATCTGCATGACGAACGGGGGGTCTTCCGGCTGTCCATCACCATGACCATCCTCGTGGCAGGTCTGGGCGTCGCCATGGGCATCCTGTCCGGCTCCGCTTCCATCATGTTCGACGGGATCTATTCCCTTCTGGATTCCGTGATGAGCCTTCTGTCGTTGTTCGTTGCAAAGCTGATCCTGTCCGACACGCAGTCCGGCTATCTGTCCGACCGGATCCGGCGGCGCTTCTCCATGGGGTTCTGGCATCTGGAACCGATCGTGCTGGGCCTGAACGGAACGCTTCTGATCGCGGTCGCGGTCTATGCGCTGGTGACCGCCCTTGGCACGATCTTCGAAGGCGGAACCGAACTGCACATGGGGGCGGCCATCGCCTATGCCGCCGTGACGCTGGTCATCTGCGTGGCGATGGCGCGGGTCGCCACCATCGCGAACCGGCGGCTGGGATCGGCGCTGATCGCGCTGGACATCAAGGGCTGGATCATCGCGGCCAGCATTTCGGGCGCGTTGCTGGTCGCCTTCGGGATCGCGCTGCTGCTGCCGGGCACGCCGCTGGGCTGGCTGGTTCCCTATGTCGATCCGGCCACGCTGGTGGTCGTCTGCCTTGTCATCATCCCCCTGCCGATCCAGACGGTGAAGGACGCGCTGGCGGATGTGCTGCTGGTCACGCCGACCGAACTGCACCAGCATGTCCTGACCGAAACGGCCCGTTTTGTGGAACGGCACGGCTTTGAAGATTTCCGCGCCTATGTCGCCCGGATCGGCCGGTCGAGGGAGATCAGCATCTTCATCGTCGCGCCCGAGGACCGCGCCACCCGCCCGCTGCTGGAATGGGACCTGCTGCGGGACGAACTGGGGGACGCGATCGGCGGAAAAGGCCCCGACCGCTGGCTGACGATCACCTTCACCAGCGACCTGCGCTGGGCGGAATGACGGGGGGTCGGGCGGGCACGGCTGGCCCGCCCGGGGCCGGTCACATGGCGGGCATCGCCGTGACGTCGGTCAGGTCGCCGTCCACGCCGTCCAGCGGGCCGACCACCGTCGCGGCGCCCGTGTCCAGATCCACGGTATGGATGATGCCACCGGCCACAAGCCAGGCGGTGTTGGTGCCATCCTCGGTCGTCTGAATGTCGAAGGCGGGCGTGGTGTCGTCCAGTTCGACGCCCAGCTTGCCCACGGCCGCCAGCGTGCCGTCATTGGGCGACGTCTGGCGGATCAGCGCGCCGATCTTGGTGTCGATGTCGTACATCGCCGTGGCATCGGGCTTGCCCCAGGCGTTGGTGTAGGCGGCGGCGGCGATCATCGGCGCTTCGCCCGCATGCATGTCAGTGTCGGCATAGGCCAGCGATCCGTCCACCGTCACCTCGCCCGTCTCGACATTGACGCGGTGGTTGGTGGTGCCGGTCATCAGGCGCAGGCGGTCGGCCATCGGGTTGAAGTCCACGATCACCGGCGTGTCGCCCATCGGCAGGGGCGTGTTCATGGTGGAAAGCGCCGTCGCCGCGCCCGTCATCGGATCCAGCGTGACGATCTTGCTGTCCGAGGTGACGCCCACCAGCGTCCCGTTGCCCGGACGATAGTCGATGCCGACCAGCGTTCCCGCGCCCGTGACGTCCATCATGGCGACGTCCGACGGGGATTCGCTGTCGAAGCGGATCAGCTTGGTGCCGTCGACCAGCCCGATCACGGGAAAGGCGGCAGCGATGCTGGCCGAGGTGGCCAGCGTCAGGGTTGCGAAAACGGCCGTGCGGAAAGCGGTCATGGATCGTTCCTTCAGGTTTTTGCGGGTGACGTCGTGCCGCCCATGCCCTTCAGGACACGCGGCCGCGGCGTCTGGATGCAGGCGGGTGAAAAAAAATCGCATTGCCTCTGAAAAGGCCCGATCTGGACTTGGCCCCCCGCGCCATGCCAGTCTGCGGGTGAACCATGGGAGGGGTGCCGGTGACGTCCGCCGAACTGACGGATGCCTTGCGCGGTTGCGCCCAAGGGGACAAGCGCGCGCTGCGTCGGATCCTCGAGGTCGAGGGCGGCCGCATGCTGGGCGTGGCGCAGCGGATGCTGCACCGGCGCGATCTGGCCGAGGAGGCCGTTCAGGATGCCATGATCCGCATCTGGCAAAAGGCGCACCAGTTCCATGCCGGCGACGGGTCGCCGCGCGGCTGGATCTTCGCCATCCTGCGCAATCGCTGCCTGAACATCCTGCGCGATGGCGCGCGCCTGTCGGCCTTTGCGCCCGAGGATCTGACGGCGATGCAGGATGCGCGGATGCAGGCCGCCAGCCAGGCCGCCGCGGGTCTGGAAGACGGGATGGCCCTGCAGGCCTGCCTGTCGCAGCTGGAACCGGCGGCCGCCCGCGCCATCGTTCTGGCCCATGTGGGCGGCTTCAACCATGACGAGATTTCGGTGGCTCTTTCGGTCCCGCTGGGCACCTGCAAAAGCTGGATACGCCGGGGTCTCGAATCGCTGAGGAGGTGCCTGTCATGAGCGAGATCGACCTCCGCGCCGACGAATTCGTGCTGGGTCTTCTGGATCCGGCCACCGAGGACGAGTTGTCCGAGGCGCTGGCCCGGGACCGCGACTGGGCGGCAGCGGTCGGACGGGCACGCGACCGGCTGCTGCCTTTGGACGAGACGGCGCCCGACATGCCCGGCGCCAGCCGCCTGTGGAAGGGGATCGACGGACGCATCGCCGCGCCCGGACATCGCGCACCGCCACGCCGTTGGCTGCCCTTGGGGGCGGCCACGGCGGCGGGCCTTCTGATCGGGCTGTTCATCGGCGGGACATGGTTCACCCCCGACCCGATCGTGCTGGCCGTTCTGGTCGATGACGCAGGCGCCCCCACGGCGGTGGTGGAGGATTTCGGCCATTCCGACGCCCGCATCCGCTTTGTCCGCGACGTCGAGGTGCCGCAGGGTCGGCAGATGCAGGTCTGGACGCTCCCCTCGGCCGAGATGGGGCCGGTGTCGCTGGGGATTCTGGGCGGCAAGGCGGGCGCCGATCTGGATGCCCCGCGCCTGCCCGATCCGGGCAACGGCCAGCTTTACGAGATCACGCTGGAACCTGCCGGCGGTTCCCCCACCGGCAGGCCGACGGGCACGATCCTGGCAAAGGGTCTGGCCGCGCGTCAGGATGGCATCTGACAGGTCCGGTGCCGTTTCAGGCGGACCGCAAGCACCAAGCTTCGCGATCAGTGACCCTGAAAACGTAGAAAGCCGCCCCGAGGGGCGGCTTCACTATCGAACCATAAAGAGATCTATGGTGCCGCTGAAGGGACTCGAACCCCCGACCCCATCATTACGAATGACGTGCTCTACCAGCTGAGCTACAGCGGCGTGGTGGCGGGGACTTAGCATCCCAGCCGCGGGGCGTGAAGCCCTAATGTGAGGGTTTTTCCTCTTCGCTCGCACTTTCCTGCACCGGGTCGGGATTCACGACGCGCGGTGCGGGATCGGGCGTTCCCACGATCAGCGGCAGAAGTTCCGTTCCGGTGGAGGACGGACCGGCCGTGTCCGCCGGCTCGCGCCAGCTGAGCGTGTCGAAACCGCCGCACTGGTCGCAGACGGGCGTCCATTGCGCGTGGACCGACTGGCACTTGTCGCAGCACCATTGCGGCCCGCGCGGGGCCGTCAGCGCCCGGGTCAGCCAGCCGCGCACCACCGCGTCTTCGGCCCCTTCGCCGCGTTCGATGGCGGCCATGATGGTCAGGGAACGGACGGTCGGATGTTCCACGGCCAGCTTGCCCAGCGCGCGGCGCGCTTCCGGGAACTCCTCGGCGGCGATGGCCAGTTCGGCCTTCAGCATCATCGCCTCGGGATCGTTCGCATGCACATCCGTCAGCGGCCCAAAGCGGGACAGGCGCTGTTGCGGCGTTTCGTCCGGCTCGATTTCGGCAAAGGCGCCGGCCAGATCCGGATGGGGCTGCACTTCCCACGCCTTGCGCAGGATGCGCGTGGCGTTGCGCTTGTTGCCATCGGCGATGTAGCTGCGCGCGGCCAGAACGGCCGCCGGAATGAGGTCCGGCGACAGCTTGTTGGCTTCGATCGCCGCCTCCCGCGCCTCGATCGCGGCGCCGTCCTGCAGGACCGTGCGCGCCTGCTGCAGGGCCAGGACCGCGTCGCGGCGCTGATACACGGCTTTCGGCAGCGCGCCCATCTTGCGCTTGGCTTCCAGCGTCTGGCGGGCCCCCTGCCAGTCGGCATTCTCGGCCTGCAGCTTCAGAAGGACGTCCTGCGTTTCCGGATGCTTCGGCTTCAGGGCAAAAGCCCGTTCAGCCAGCTTCAGCGCGGTGGCGGTGTCGCCGGCGTCCAGCGTCTGGCGCAGCAGGCCACGGATGCCCACGAAGCGGGTGCGGTCATGGGCCAGAAGCGTCTTCCACGCATCCTCGGCCCGCTGGCGTTCGCCCGCCTGTTCGGCGGTCTGCGCGATCAGCAGCGTCGTCAGCACGGGGTCGTTCAGGAACTTGTGCGCGGCCTCGGCCCGGGTCAGCGCCTGCTTCGGCTCGCCGGAGGCGAGGGCCACGAGCGCGTCGGAGACCGCTTCGCGTCCCTTGCGTTCGCGGTTGCGCTGGAAGTGACGGCTCAGGGCCGTTTCATCCCCGTTCAGGAAGTGAAGGAAGGCCACCAGGAATCCGGCCAGCCGCATCAGCAGCCACAAGGCCACCATCAGCAGGATCGCCCCGATCAGAAGCTGCACCGGTCCCAGCGTGAATTCCCAGCCGGACACGGTCATCCGCACCCCGGTGCCGTTGTCCAGCATCCAGCCGGCCGACAGGCTCAGCCCCGCGACGATGCCGATGAACAGAAGGATCTTGATGAGAGACCAGAGCATCAACGCGTCCCCGTGTTCATCTGGGCCAGCGCGTCCACGGCGCCCATGCGACGTTCGGCCTTGGCGCGCCAGTCCGACAGCGCCGCCTGCCCTTCCAGCGGAAGGTGCCCGATCTCGTCCAGCGCCAGGGGCAGGTTGCCGCCTTGCACGGCCGCCTCGGCGCGGGACAGGATCGCATCCGGGTCGTTGCCTTCGCGGGGCTCCAGCGACCGGGCACCGGTCTGGGCGCGCAGGAAGGCCCCCAGACGGTTTCCGACGCCGTTGCCGCCATCGACCTTCAGCGATTCTTCCAGCGCGGCGCGGGAAGCTTCGGGAAATTCCTGCTGAAGGGTGGTCAGGGCCGGAACGCCGCTTGCGCCATCGGCCAACGGCTGCGGCACCTCAAGGCCCGCTTCCTGGATTTCCTGCACAGCCGCCCCATAGGGGGTGCCACTGTCCAGTGCGCCGGCGATGCGCGTCAGTGCCGCCGTCACCAGCGCCTTCTGCGCGGTGTCCTGTGACTGCAGGCGCAGGGCTTCAGCCTGTTTCTGGGCGTCGGCCAATTCCTGCTGCGTGCGGTCGATCATGCCCTGAAGGTCGGCCCCGACGGTGCCGGAGTTGATCTGGTTGCGCAATTCCTCGATCTGGGCCTGAAGGGCGGCGGGGGCGACCGGCGGGTTTTCCAGCGCCGACACGCGGCCTTCCAGCGGCGTCAGGCTGGGAATTGTCAGCGCGCCGATCTGGTCGCGCAGAGCGGTGATTTCCTGGGCCTGGCGTTGGAGTTCGGATTGCAGGGGGGCGATATCCTGCACCGGCCAGCCGTTGGGCACCACGCGCGCCAGCCCAAAGCCAAGAAGGGCCGCAAGAGCGCCGCCCAGCAGCAGCGGCAGGAAGACCGAACGCTTGTGGGCGGCGGCCGGGGCTTTCACTGCGGGTTCGGACACATGGGGTTCGGCCGGCGTCGTCAGGTGCGGCGGCTCGGACGGACGGTCCTGCTCGACCTTCGCCGCCTCCGGTGTGGCGACTGACGGGACATCCCTGACCTCGGGCTCCTGGGTCTCGGGGCGGGTGTCTTCGTTTGCCATGCCAAACCTTTCACGAAATACAGATGTCGGGGTTGAACCTAGCTTTGCACCGGTGATGTCTCAAGCCTTTGCAGCAGAGTGACGAGTTCGACCATCGCGGCCGCATCGGGCCGGGCGGCGACATGCCGCGCGGCGTCGGGGGGCAGCACCGCCGCCACCGCCTCGCTGAGGCAGGCAAAGACCGGCCGCGCGCCCCCCGCCACCTCCAGAAAGCGCCGTGCCGAGGCGGGGGAGAACAGCGGCACCACCACCGGACCGTCCAGCAGGGCCCGCGCCTCGGATGAAAGGGGGTGGGGGATCATCTCGTACAGGATGGCCTCGGTGGTGGGGATGCCGGCGGTGGTGAGCCGCCGCCCCAGATCGCCGCGGCTTTCGCGCCCACGCGGATGCAGAAGCGGGCCATTCTCGCCGCTGTCCAGAATCAGGCGGAACAGCGCCTCGGCGTCGCCTTGCGCTGAACAGGCATCGAAGCCGGCCTTCCGCGCCACCTCGGCCGTGCGGTCCCCCACGCACCACGCCCGCAGGGCCGGACGGGCACCGCGCAGCGCCATGATCGCGACGGCCGAGGTCAAGACCAGCCCTTCGGCGCGCGGCAGGTGCGCCTCCAGAAACCGCGGCTTCAGCAGAGGGGAACGGACGACGTGCCCTTTCAGCCGGGCGGCGAAGCGGACGCTTCCCTCCTCAGGCCGGGTCAGAAGAACGGGCAGGCATTGCCGGGACATGGGCCGCAGGTTACATCTGGCGTGATTTTCAAGCAACCGGCCGGCCCCATGACCCTGACCTTTCTTGGCATCGAAAGCAGCTGCGACGACACCGCCGCCGCCGTGGTGCGCGGGGACGGGACGATCCTGTCGTCGGTCGTGGAAGGGCAGACCGCGCTGCACGCGGCCTTTGGCGGCGTGGTTCCCGAAATCGCGGCCCGCGCCCATGCCGAACGGCTGGACGGCTGCGTGATGCAGGCGCTGGATCAGGCGGGGATGGCGCTGCGCGATCTGGACGGCATCGCGGTGACGGCGGGGCCCGGGCTGATCGGGGGCGTCCTGTCGGGCGTGATGCTGGCCAAGGGGCTGGCGGCGGCCACCGGACTGCCGATGGTCGGGGTGAACCATCTGGCGGGCCACGCGCTGACGCCCCGGCTGACGGACGGGCTGGCCTTTCCGTATCTGATGCTTCTCATCTCGGGTGGGCATTGCCAGTTCCTGATCGTGCGCGGGGCCGAGGATTTCGTGCGGCTGGGCGGCTCCATCGACGACGCACCCGGCGAGGCGTTCGACAAGACGGCGAAGCTTCTGGGCCTGCCCCAGCCCGGCGGGCCGGAGGTCAGCCGCGCCGCCGAAGCGGGCGATCCGAAACGTTTCGCCCTGCCCCGCCCCCTTCTGGACCGCCCGGGCTGCGACATGAGCTTTTCGGGCCTGAAGACCGCCCTGCTGCGCGAACGCGACAAGCTGGTGGCGGCGCAGGGCGGGTTGTACCGTCAGGACCGGGCGGACCTGTGCGCGGCATTCCAGCTGGCCGTGGCCGATGTGCTGGCCGAAAAGACGCGCCGCGCGCTGGTGTCCTATCTGGAGGAGGCGCCGTCGGCCCCTGCCTTGGCCGTGGCCGGTGGCGTGGCGGCCAACACGCTGATCCGTGCGCGGCTGGAAGATGTGGCCGCCCAAGTCGGTGCGACCTTTGTCGCGCCCCCGCTGCGGCTGTGCACCGACAACGCGGCCATGATCGCCTTTGCCGGGATCGAGCGGTTCCGCAACGGGGGCCGCGACGGCATGGATCTGACCGCTCGCCCCCGCTGGCCGCTGGACCAGAACGCCACCCCCCTTGTCGGCGCGGGCCGCAAGGGTGCCAAAGCCTGACCCTGAAGGAGAGAACGATGCATGCTGCCCTGATCTGCCGTGACAAGTCCGACGCGCTGACCCTTCGGATGGACACCCGCCAAGCCCATCTGGACTATGTGGCCCGGACCGGCGTCGTGGAATTCGCCGGTCCCTTCCTGAACGACAAGGGCCAGATGTGCGGATCGCTGATCATCCTGCGGGTGGACAGCCTGGACATCGCGCAGACCTGGGCCGCCGAGGATCCCTATGCCAAGGCCGGCGTTTTCGAGAGCGTCGAGATCCTGGAATGGAAGAAGGTGATCGGCTGATGCCCTGCTGGCTGTTCAAGTCCGAACCCGACACCTGGAGCTGGGACCAGCAGGTCGCCAAGGGCGACGAGGGCGAGGAATGGGGCGGGGTCCGCAACTATCTGGCCCGCAACAACATGCGCGCGATGAAGGTGGGCGACCGGGGCTTCTTCTACCATTCCAACATCGGGAAGGAGATCGTGGGCATCGTCGAGGTGTGCCGCGAAAGCCAGCCCGACAGCACCGCCGACGACCCGCGCTGGGATTGCGTGATGATCAAGGCCGTCCAGCCCGTTCCCAGCCCCGTCACGCTGGAAGACGTGAAGGCCGCGCCCGAACTGGCCGACATGGTGCTGGTGAAGAATTCGCGCATGTCCGTCCAGCCGGTGACGGACCGCGAATGGGCGATCGTGTGCAGGATGGCGGGGCTGTAAGGCCCCACCCCTTCAGATCAGGTATTCGCCCAGCAGCGCGTCCTGCGTGATGTCGCGGAAGGCAAAGCCCTCCTCCTCCATCCGGGCGAAGAGGCGCGGGAAGTTCTCCGGCGCCTTCGTCTCGATCCCGATGAGGATGGAGCCGAAGTTGCGGGCGGACTTCTTCAAGTATTCGAACCGCGCCACGTCGTCGTCGGGGCCCAGCAGCATCAGGAAGTCGCGCAGTGCGCCCGGGCGCTGCGGCAGGCGCAGCAGCATGTATTTCTTCAGGCCGGTGTAGCGTTGTGCGCGTTCCTTCACCTCGGGCAAACGCTCGAAGTCGAAGTTCCCGCCCGAGATGACGCAGACCACGGTCTTGCCCTGGATGGCCGGACCAAGGTCCTGCAGGGCGGTGATCGGCATGGCGCCCGCAGGCTCCAGCACGACCCCCTCGACGTTCAGCATTTCCACCATGGTGACGCAGATGCGGTCTTCGGGCGTCATCAGCACCTGGTCGGGGAAGGCCCAGGACAGGGCCGCGAAGGGCGCGTCGCCGATCCGCGCCACGGCCGCGCCGTCCACGAACCCGTCCACCGTGTCCAGCGCCATGGGACGGCCCGCCAGCAGCGCCGCGCGCAGGGATGCCCCGCCCGCCGGTTCCACGAAGCGGAACTGCGTGCCAGGCGCCTCGGTCCGCATGTATTTCGTGACACCCGAGGCCAGCCCCCCCCCGCCCACGGACAGGAGCACCATGTCCGGGGCGCGGCCCAGTTGCTCCAGCATCTCCACCGCGACGCTGGCCTGACCCTCGATCACGTCCTCGTCGTCGAAGGGGGCGAGGAAGTGCGCGCCTTCGGTTTCGCACCACGCCTTGGCGGCGGCCAGCGTCCGGTCGAAATAGTCGCCGGTCAGCACGATCTCCACGAACTCCCCGCCAAAGGCACGGGTCTTGTCGATCTTCTGCTGGGGGGTGGTGATGGGCATGAAGATCGTGCCCTTCACCCCGAAATGCCGGCACGAGAAGGCCATGCCCTGCGCGTGGTTGCCCGCGCTGGCGCACACG
This sequence comes from Falsirhodobacter sp. 1013, assembly GCF_051195255.1. Classification (NCBI taxonomy): domain Bacteria; kingdom Pseudomonadati; phylum Pseudomonadota; class Alphaproteobacteria; order Rhodobacterales; family Paracoccaceae; genus Falsirhodobacter; species Falsirhodobacter sp. 1013. Next base: position 598,105 of record NZ_JBNJLK010000001.1, read on the forward strand.
AAGCGGGTCTGGTGTGGAAGCCGATCGCGCACCTTGCGCATGGCGTTGAACGCGCCGCGCAGCTTGAAGCTGCGGACCGGCGACAGATCCTCGCGCTTCAGCCAGATGTCGGCCCCGTAGCGGGCCGACAGGTAATCGTTGCGCTGAAGCGGCGTCTGCGGGAACAGGTCGCGCAAGGCGGCGGTGGCGGTGCGGGCGGCGGAGGTGAAATCGGTCATGAGACGATTTGATCCGCTTTTCGCGGCGGCGCAAGCGTCAGTTGAGGGCGCGGCCTTTCACGTAGTGGCCGTAAAGCGTGGTCAGCACGCTGATGCCCAGAAAGGTCAGGAACCAGTTCAGCGCAAACTCCAGCACGTTCGCCAAGAGGAAAAGTTCTACGGCATAGGCGAGAATGATTGGAACGCTCATCACGATCGCCATGAGGCTCATCAGGAGGAGGAGCATCACCATGGTGCCCGACGTTCGCCGCATGCGCCCGAGCGCCTGCCTTGGGCCAAAGCCGCTTCCAACGGCAGCGGCGGGAAGCATGACCGACATGCGCAGCATCATAGCGTAGATCCAGAAGCCCACGATCATCCCGGACACGACGCCCAGCAACGCCACCAGTGTTGCGACCAGCGACAGTCCTTCCAAGGCGGTGAACGGGGTCAACGAAATGTCGAGTATCGTGTTGAGCGCCACGACGGCCACGAACACCACCAGGGCCGCGATCATCAGGACGACCCCGATCTGAAGTCCGCGCAGAAGGTAGGCGCCCATGCGGCGGCCGCGCGGTCGAAGGGTGACCGGTTGTTCCAGAAGGACATGACGGTGCCAATCACGGCCAGCAGCGGCGATGCCGCTGTGACAAGGATCGTGACAAGACACAGGCGCGCAAACGCGGTGGGCGCAAGGATCCGTTCCTCTGCCGCCGCATTTGCAGGAAGCATATCTGAAGCGCAACAAGAAGGAGGATCAGGGGGATGGAGAGGACAAGGGCGGCGCGCAGGTTGCCGGTCACCCGCCGGATGGAATGGCGGAGAATGCGGTAGCTTTTCATCGAACTTCCGAAACCGTGAGCATGGCGTGATCTGCGCCAGCCGGGTCCCGGCAGCCGCAAGCTTCACTTGCGGCGCAAGGTCAAAATCGCTAATCGCGGGAAAATTCATACGCAGGGAGCCGCCCATGTCCGCGCCGAAGAAAGTCGTCCTCGCCTATTCCGGCGGTCTGGACACCTCCATCATCCTGAAATGGCTGCAAACCGAATACGGTTGCGAAGTGGTGACCTTCACCGCCGATCTGGGTCAGGGCGAGGAGCTGGAGCCTGCGCGCGCCAAGGCCGAACTGCTGGGGATCGCGCCGTCCAACATCTACATCGAGGACGTGCGCGAGGAGTTCGTGCGCGACTTCGTGTTCCCGATGTTCCGCGCGAATGCGCTGTACGAGGGGCTTTACCTGCTGGGCACGTCGATCGCCCGCCCGCTGATCTCCAAGCGTCTGGTGGAGATCGCGCGCGAGGTCGGGGCCGATGCCGTGGCGCATGGCGCGACCGGCAAGGGCAACGACCAGGTGCGGTTCGAACTCTCGGCCTATGCCTTGAACCCCGAGATCAAGGTCATCGCCCCTTGGCGCGAATGGGACCTGACCAGCCGTACCAAGCTGCTGGAATTCGCCGAAGCGAACCAGATCCCGATCGCCAAGGACAAGCGCGGCGAGGCGCCGTTCAGCGTGGACGCGAACCTTCTGCACACGTCTTCGGAAGGCAAGGCGCTGGAGAACCCGGCCGAGGCCGCGCCCGACTACGTCTACCAGCGCACCGTGAACCCCGAGGATGCGCCGAACACGCCCGAGTTCATCGAGGTGTCGTTCGAAAAGGGTGACGCCGTCGCCATCGACGGCGAGGCGATGTCGCCCGCCACGATCCTGACCCGTCTGAACGAGCTGGGTGGCCGTCACGGGATCGGCCGTCTAGATTTCGTCGAAAACCGCTTCGTCGGCATGAAGTCCCGCGGCATCTACGAAACCCCCGGCGGCACGGTCCTTCTGGAAGCCCACCGGGGCATCGAGCAGATCACGCTGGATTCCGGTGCGGGCCACCTGAAGGACAGCCTGATGCCGCGCTATGCGGAACTGATCTACAACGGCTTCTGGTTCTCGCCCGAGCGGGAGATGCTGCAGGCGCTGATCGACAAGTCGCAGGAGCATGTGACAGGGACCGTCCGCCTGAAGCTGTACAAGGGCCTGGCCACCTGCGTGGGCCGCTGGTCCGACCACTCGCTTTATTCCGAGGCGCATGTGACCTTCGAGGATGACGCCGGCGCCTATGATCAGAAGGACGCGGCGGGCTTCATTCGCCTGAACGCGCTGCGGCTGAAACTTCTGGCGACCCGCAACGCCCGCGTGAAGTGATAGCCGCGACCCGGTGAAAGAGCTGAACGTCAAGATCAGCGAAGACCGGGTCCGCTATCTGAAGATGCTTGCCGCGCAGACCGGACGAAGCTCGATCGATCTGGTCGAGGAAGCCATGGACCTTTTGCGAAAGCAACACGGCTGAAAGAGAAAAGGCGCCCTCCGGGGCGCCTTTTTCACAACATCGCGTCAACTTCGGCGGCGGTGGGCATCGCGTCTGCCGCCCCGTGCCGGGTGACCTGCAACGCGGCGGCGGCGGCCGCCCGCCGCATGGCCTGCGCCGGGGGCAGGCCATGGTCCAGCCCCGCCGCCAGCGTTCCCGTGAAACAATCGCCCGCGCCCGTGGTGTCCACGGCCGTGACCGCGAAGGCCGGCACGCGCAAAGGCTCGGCCCCGATCCATTCGGCCCCTTCCGCGCCGCGGGTGATCACCATCTCCACCTGCGGCAGCGATCCCATGGCAGCGCGCAGGGTCTCCGCCTCACCGGCGTTCATCACCAGAAGGGACAGATGGGGCAGGATCCGTCGCACCGCCTCGGCGTCGAAGGGGGCGGCGGAATAGATGATGCGGGATCCCGCGAAGGCCTGCGCCGCCTCCACCTGCAAGGAGGTTTCGTTTTGCAGCAGCAGCGTGTCACCCGGTTGCGCACTGCCCAGCGCCGCCAGATGCGCGGCGTTCAGGGCCCGGTTCGCGCCATCGAAGATGACGATGCTGTTTTCCCCATGGGGATCGACGCTAATGATCGCGTGGCCCGTGGGCACATCGCCCACCGTCACGTGGCTCATGTCCACGCCGAAGCCCTGCAAGGTGTCCAGCGCGCCCCGCCCGTCCTGCCCGACCGCGCCCACATGCCGGACATGGGCGCCCGCGCGGGCCGCCGCCACGGACTGGTTCGCGCCCTTGCCGCCCAGGCCCACGCGACAGGACTGCGCGGCCAGCGTTTCCCCCGCCGCCACGAAATGCGGCACGCGATACACATGGTCGAGGTTGATCGACCCGAACGTCCAGATGGCCACGGCCACGCCCTCCTGTGGATGACGGGGGCCGGAGGCCCCCCGCGTTTCCCTTACCCGATCTTGCAGGCCGCCATGACGGCCATGTTCAGGATGTCGTTGACCGAGGAGGTGGTGGAGCAAAGCTGGATCGGCTTTTCCACGCCCGTCAGGATCGGGCCGATGACCGTGGCCCCCGCCATTTCCTGCATCAGCTTGACCGAGATGGAGGCCGAATGCCGCGCCGGCACCACGAGGATGTTGGCCGGTCCCGTCAGGCGGCAGAAGGGATAGGCCTTCTGCTGGGACGGGTTCAGGGCCACGTCCACGGTCATCTCTCCATCATATTCAAAATCGACACCGCGGGCGTCCAGCACCTTTGGTGCTTGCGCGAGCTTTGCCGCGCGTTCCGAGGCCGGCGATCCGAAGGTGGAGAAGGACACGAAGGCCACCCGCGGCACCAGACCAAGATCGCGGGCCACGCCCGCGGCGCGTTCGGCGATGGTGGCCAGCTCCTCCGGCTCGGGCCATTCATGGACCAGCGTGTCGGCGATCAGCAGGATCTTTCCCTTGTGCAGCAGCGCCGTGACGCCGACGGCCCCGTCACCGGGTTTCGCGTCGAAGACGTGGTTGATGGCCGACAGCACATGCGCCGACTTGCGAGTGACACCGGTCACCAGCCCGTCGCCATGCCCATGCGCCAGCATCAACGCCGAAAAGACGTGACGGTCCCGGCCCACGAGGCGGCGGATGTCATGGCTGTCGAAGCCCTGACGTTGCAGGCGGGCGTAAAGGAAGTCCTTGTAGGCTTCCAGATGCGGGCTGTTGGCGGCGTTCACCACCTCCAGCTCCTTCACCGCGTCGGCGAGGCCGGCGGTTTCCAGCTTCTCGGCCACGTCGGCTTCGCGCCCCACGACCAGCGCGTGGCCAAGGCCCGCCCGCTGATAGGCCACGGCGGCGCGCAGCACGCGCGGATCGTCCCCTTCGGCGAAGATCATGCGGGCCTGCGCGGCCTTGGCGCGCGCGTGCACGCCCTGCAGGATGGACGCCGTCGGATCCATCCGCGACTTCAGCGCCAGTTCATAGGCGGCCAGATCTTCGATCGGGCGGCGGGCGACGCCCGTGTCCATGCCGGCCTTCGCCACCATCGGCGGCACCACGTGGATCAGGCGCGGGTCGAAGGGCGTCGGGATGATGTAGTCGCGCCCGAACGTCAGGTCGCGTCCATAGGCGGCGGCAACCTCGTCCGGCACATCCTCGCGCGCGAGTTTCGCCAGCGCCTCGGCGCAGGCGATCTTCATCTCGTCGTTGATGGCGCGGGCGTGGATGTCCAGCGCGCCGCGGAAGAGGTAGGGGAAGCCGAGGACGTTGTTCACCTGGTTCGGATAATCCGAACGCCCGGTGGCCACGATGGCGTCCTCACGCACGGCGTGCGCCTCTTCGGGCGTGATCTCGGGATCGGGGTTCGCCATGGCGAAGATCACCGGGTTCGGCGCCATGGACCGCACCATATCGGGCGTGACCGCGCCCTTGGCCGACACGCCGAGGAACACGTCCGCGCCGTCCATCGCCTCGGCCAGTGTGCGCAGGGACGTGTTGGCAGCGTGGGCCGATTTCCACTGGTTCATGCCTTCGGTCCGGCCGGCGTAGATCACGCCTTTCGTGTCGCACATGATGCAGTTGTCGTGCCGCGCGCCCATTGACTTCAGCAGTTCCAGGCAGGCGATGCCCGCCGCCCCCGCGCCGTTCAGCACGATGCGCACATCCTCGATCTTCTTGCCGGAGATGGACAGCGCGTTGATCAATCCGGCGGCGCAGATCACCGCCGTGCCATGCTGATCGTCATGGAACACGGGGATGTCCATGATCTCCTTCAGGCGCTGCTCGATGATGAAGCATTCGGGAGCCTTGATGTCTTCAAGGTTGATGCCGCCGAAGGTGGGGCCCATCAGGGACACGGCCTTGATGATCTCGTCCGGGTCTTCGGTGTCCAGTTCGATGTCGATGGCGTTCACGTCGGCGAAGCGCTTGAACAGCACCGCCTTGCCTTCCATCACCGGTTTAGAGGCCAGCGCGCCGAGGTTGCCCATGCCAAGGATCGCCGTCCCGTTGGAGATGACGGCCACCATGTTGCCCTTGACCGTGTAGTCGTAGGCCGTTTCGGGATTGTCCGCGATCGCCTGCACGGGCACCGCCACGCCGGGAGAATAGGCCAGCGACAGGTCCCGCTGCGTCGCCATCGGGGTCGAGGCCGTGATCTCGTACTTTCCGGGCGTCGGCTCCAGATGGTAGGCAAGCGCTTCTTCGGGTGTGATCTTGGTCTTGGACATGGCGGGATCCCCTTTCAGCCGTGACCCATAGCGGCCCGCTTGCGTTGCGGCAACCGTTCCGGCGTCGTAAGACGGGCGGCGAAGGAGAGCGCGATGACCGAACCCACCCCGATGATGGCGCAATATCTGGAGATCAAGGCGCAGCATCCGGCGGCGCTTCTGTTCTATCGCATGGGCGACTTCTACGAGATGTTCTTCGACGACGCGGTTCTGGCAGCCGAGGCGCTGGACATCGCCTTGACCAAGCGCGGCAAGCATCTGGGCGAGGACATCGCCATGTGTGGCGTGCCGGCCCATGCGGCCGAAGGCTATCTGCTGGGCCTGATCCGCAAGGGTTTCCGCGTGGCCATCGCCGAGCAGATGGAGGACCCGGCCGAGGCGAAGAAGCGCGGCTACAAGTCCGTCGTCCGGCGCGAGGTGGTGCGGCTGGTGACGCCCGGCACCCTGACCGAGGATGCGCTGCTGGAAGCGCGGCGGCACAACTTCCTTGTGGCCTATGCCCGCATCCGGGACGAAGGCGCGCTGGCCTGGACCGACATCTCCACCGGAGAGTTGCGGGTCATGCCCTGCCCCCTGCCGCGCCTTCTGCCGGAACTGGCCCGCCTGTCCCCGCGCGAGGTTCTGGTGAGCGACACGCAGGAAGCGGAGCTTTCCGGCCTTCTGGCCGAGGTGGGAGCCGCGGTAACGCCCTTGGCGAAATCCAGCTTCGACAGCGCGTCCGCAGAAAGGCGGCTGCGCGAGTTGTGGCAGGTGGGATCGCTGGAAGCGTTCGGGACCTTCGGGCGCTGCGAGGTGGCGGCCCTGGGCGCGGTGGTCGAGTATCTGGAACTGACCCAGCGCGGGAAGCTGCCCCTTCTGCGTCCGCCGGTGCGCGAGGCGCCGGGTGCTGCGATGCAGATCGACGCCTCCACCCGCCGCAACCTGGAGATTTCGCAGGCGCTGTCGGGCGGGCGCGAAGGCTCGCTTCTGGCGGCGATCGACCGGACGGTGACGGCTCCGGGGGCACGGTTGCTGGAACGGCGTCTGGCGGCGCCCTCCTGCGATCTGGGGACGATCCGGGCGCGGCTGGACGGGGTGCGGTTCCTTTTGGACGCGCGGTTGCGCGACGGGCTGCGCGACAGCCTGCGCCGGGTGCCCGACATGGACCGGGCCTTGCAGCGGCTAGCGCTGGACCGCGCGGGGCCGCGCGACATGACCGCGATCCGCACGGGTCTGGAACAGGCGCGCCGCATCGCCCTGCCCGACGCCCCTCCCCATCTGGCCGAGGCGCTGGCCGCGCTGACCGGCCATGACGATCTGGTGGCGCTGCTGGACCAGGCCCTTGTGGCCGAACCGCCGCTTCTGGCCCGCGACGGGGGCTTCATCGCGGAAGGGTATGACGCCGAACTGGACGACACCCGCCGCCTGCGCGACGAAGGGCGCGGCGTCATCGCCCACATGCAGGCCGAATTCATCGACCGCACCGGCGTGCAAAGCCTGAAGATCAAGCACAACAACGTGCTGGGCTATTTCATCGAGGTGACCTCCACCCATGAGGCCACTCTGCGCGGGGCGGGCTTCATCCACCGGCAGACCACCGCGAACCAGATCCGTTTCACGACGCTGGAACTGTCGGAGCTGGAGACGCGCATCCTCAACGCCTCCGGCCACGCGATGGAGCTGGAGCGGCGGCATTTTGCGGCTTTGAGGAATGACATCCTGCGCCACGCGGCAGCCATCGGCACCGCGGCGCGGGCGCTGGCGGTGCTGGACGTCGCGGCGGCGCTGGCCGATCTGGCGGCGTCCGAGGATTGGGTGGAGCCGAAGATCGACGACAGTCGCGCGTTTCATGTGGAACAGGGCCGCCACCCGGTGGTGGAGCGGGCCCTGCGCCGCAAGGGCGAGGCGTTCGTCGCCAACGACTGCGCGCTGACGCCGGACGCGACCCCCGCGATCTGGCTGTTGACGGGGCCGAACATGGCGGGGAAGTCGACCTTCCTGCGCCAGAACGCGCTGATCGCGCTGCTGGCGCAGGCGGGCAGTTTCGTACCGGCCCGGTCGACGCATATCGGCATGGTCAGCCAGTTGTTCAGCCGCGTGGGCGCCGCCGACGATCTGGCGCGGGGCCGTTCGACCTTCATGGTGGAGATGGTGGAAACCGCCGCCATCCTGAACCAGGCCGACGACCGCGCGCTGGTGATTCTGGACGAGATCGGGCGCGGCACGGCGACCTATGACGGGTTGTCCATCGCCTGGGCCACGCTGGAGCATCTGCACGACCAGAACCGCTGCCGCGCCCTGTTTGCGACCCATTACCACGAGATGACGGCCCTGTCGGCCAAGCTTTCGGGCGTGGACAATGCCACCGTCACCGTGCGCGAATGGAACGGCGACGTGATCTTCCTGCACGAGGTGACGAAGGGCGCGGCCGACCGCTCCTATGGCGTGCAGGTCGCGCGGCTGGCGGGCCTGCCCGCGCCGGTGATCGAGCGGGCGAAGGCCGTGCTGGAGGCGCTAGAATCGGGCGACCGCGACGGCACCCGCAAGACGGCGCTGATCGACGACCTGCCTTTGTTCCGTGTGCCACCGCCCCCTGCGCCCGCGGCCCCGAAACCGTCAACCGTGGAAGCGCGCTTGCGCGAGGTGCATCCCGACGAGATGACGCCGATGGAGGCGCTGCGCCTGCTGTACGACCTGCGCGGGATGCTGTGATCAGGCGGCCAGCGCGGTGATGACCGCGTTCAGCACGACCCGCCCCTGCGGGGTCGCGCGCAGGCGCTCGCCCTCCAGCGCCACCATGCCAAGGTCCAGCATGTCGGTCAGCCCCCGTTCGCTGATCGCCTTGGGTGCCAGCGCGCGCAGACGGGTCAGGTCCAGGCCTTCGCGCAGGCGCAGCCCCATGATCAGGTATTCGTCCGCCATCTCGGACGGGGGCACCGCCTCGCGCGGCTCCTCCCCCCGCCCCGCCTCGGCGGCGGCGAGCCAGGCGGCCGGCATCCGCTGCGCCACCGTGGCCCAGCGGATGCTGTCCAGCGTCAGGCGGCCATGCGCGCCGGGGCCGATGCCGGCGTAATCGCCGCCCTGCCAGTAGATGCGGTTGTGGCGGCTCTCGGCCCCGTCGCGGGCGTGGTTCGAGATCTCGTAGGCGGGCATGCCATGGGCTTCGCATACCTCCTGCGTCAGGGCGTACATGTCGGCCCCCAGGTCGTCCGAAGGCAGACCCTTCAACCCGCCCCGCGCTAAACGATCGCCAAAGGCGGTCCCGTCCTCGATCGTCAGCTGGTACATCGACAGGTGGTCCACGGCCATGGACAGCGCCTCGCGCAGCTCCGCCTCCCACTGAGGGAGGGTCTGGTCCTGACGGGCGTAGATGAGGTCGAAGCTGACGCGATCAAAAGTGGCGCGGGCGATGTCGAAGGCGGCCCGCGCCTCGGCCACGGAATGCAGGCGGCCCAGACGCCGCAGGTCGGCGTCGTTCAGCGCCTGCACCCCCATGGAGATGCGGTTGACCCCGCCTTCGGCATAGGCGCGGAAACGTCCCGCCTCCACCGAACCGGGATTGGCCTCCAGCGTCACCTCAAGATCGTTGGCGATGTTCCATGTGGAGCGCACGCGATCCAGGATCGCGTGGACGACCTCCGGATCCATCAGCGACGGGGTGCCCCCGCCGAAAAAGACCGTGTTCAGCACGCGGCCGGACGTTTCGCGACCCACACGGTCGATCTCGGCCAGATAGGCCGCCTGCCAGCGGGACTGGTCGATGCGGGTGGCCACATGGCTGTTGAAGTCGCAATACGGGCATTTCGACTGGCAGAACGGCCAGTGCAGGTACAGCCCGAACCCGCCGTTCCGCCAGTCTTCCATGTTCCTCAGCCCTTCAGCCCGGTGACTTCAATTTCCACCAGCATCTCGGGGCGGATCAGGCCCGCGACGACCATGGTGGCCGCCGGGCGGATGTCGGCGAACACCTCGCCCAAAGCGGGCACAAGGTCATCGACCAGTGCGGCGTCGGTGACGGTGTATTGCACGCGCACCACGTCCGTCATGGCGAAACCGCCTTCGGCCAGCGCCTTGGCGATGGTGGCAAAGCAGTTGCGCGCCTGATCGGCGATGCCTTCCGGCATTGTGCCGTCTGCGCCGTAACCGGTGGTGCCGGACACGAAGCACCAGTCCCCTTTCACAACAGCGCGGGAATAGCCCATCTTCGATTCGAACGGCGAGCCGGAGGAGATCAGCTTCACGAGAAACATCCTTTGACGAGCTTGCGGAACGCGTCCGCGCGGTGGGAGATGTCGTTCTTCTGCGCGGCCGACATTTCACCCAATGTGGTGTCGAAGCCGTCCGGTTGGAAGATGGGGTCGTAGCCGTGGCCTTGCGCGCCGCGCATCGGCCAGACGACCTGCCCGTCCAGACGGCCGACGAACACCTCGTCATGGCCGTCGGGCCAGGCCAGCACCAGCGTGGCGTTGAACTGGGCGGTGCGGGGGAACGGGGCGTCGATGGCTTCCAGCTTTTCCCACGTTTTCGTCATGGCCATGACGAAATCGCGGCCGTTCGGGGTTTCGGCCCAGTCGGCGGTGTAGACGCCCGGCGCGCCGTCCAGCGCGTTGATGGTGATGCCGCTGTCATCGGCCAACGCGGGCAGGCCCGTGGCCTTGGCCGCTGCATGGGCCTTGATGCGTGCATTGCCGACGAAGGTGGTTTCCGTTTCGTCTGGATCGGGCAGATTGTGGTCGGCGTTGCTTTCGACGGTGATGCCGTATGGGGCCAGCAGGGCGCGCATTTCCTCCAGCTTGCCCTTGTTGCCGGTCGCGAACAGGATGCGGTCGCCTTCGAACGCCCTCATGCGACGGCGGCCTTCTGTGCCGCGACCAGGCCCTCGACGCCCAGTTCGGCCAGATCCAGCAGTTCGATCATCTCGGCGCGCGAGAAGGTGGCGCCTTCGGCCGACATCTGCACCTCGATCAGGCGCTTCGATCCGGTCAGGATGAAGTTGCCGTCGGTGCCGGCGGTCGAATCCTCGGCATAGTCCAGATCCAGCACCGGCTGGCCGGCATAGATGCCGCAGGACACGGCCGCCACGTGGTCGATGATCGGGTCGGACACGATCACGCCCGTTTTCAGCAGCTTGTTCACGGCCAGACGCAGGGCCACCCAGCCCCCGGTGATGGACGCGCAGCGGGTGCCGCCATCCGCCTGAATCACGTCGCAGTCGATGGTGATCTGGCGTTCGCCCAGGGCGCTGCGATCCACGCCCGCGCGCAGCGAACGGCCGATCAGGCGCTGGATTTCCTGCGTGCGGCCGGATTGCTTGCCGGCCGCCGCCTCGCGCCGCGTGCGGGTGTTCGTGGCGCGGGGCAGCATGCCGTATTCGGCCGTGACCCAGCCCAGACCGGTGTTGCGCAGGAAGGACGGGGGCTTCTCCTCAATCGAGGCGGTGCAAAGGACGTGCGTGTCGCCCATCTTGATCAGGCAGGAGCCTTCGGCATGTTTGGTCACGCCGGTCTCGATGACCACGTCGCGCATTTGGTTCAGGGAACGGCCGGAGGGACGCATGGAAAGCTCCTTTGCTGGATGGCGCCAGATACCGCCCGGACGGCCTTTTTTGCAAGCCGGATTGACGTTTCGGGCCGCGAACTCCTACATCAGGGGAATGGTCGACACATCAAAACTTCTTGCCGATATGAACGACCGCTCGCGCGAGGTGTTTCGCCGCGTGGTCGAAGGCTATCTCGACAGCGGCGAACCGGTGGGATCGCGCACCCTGACGCGTGTCATGAACGAGAAGATCAGCGCGGCCACGGTGCGCAACGTCATGCAGGATCTGGAGCATCTGGGTCTGCTGGACAGCCCCCACATTTCGGCCGGGCGGGTGCCGACGCATCTGGGGCTACGGATGTTCGTGGACGGGCTGCTGGAAGTGGGCACCGTGTCGGCCGCGGACCGCGAACGGATCGACGCCAGCGGCGAGGAAGCGGACGTGGCCACGCTGCTGGACCGCGTGGGCAAGACGCTTTCGGGCGTCACGCGCGGCGCGAGCCTGGTGCTGGCGCCGAAGCACGAGGCCCCCATCCGCCATATAGAATTCGTGAGCCTTGGCGCGGATCGCGCGCTGGTCGTGCTGGTGCTGGCCGACGGGCAGGTTGAGAATCGCGTTTTCACCCCCCCGCCCGGTCAGACCGCCTCCTCCATGCGGGAAGCGGCGAATTTCCTGAACGCGCTTGCGGGGGGGCGGACCTTGTCCGAACTTCGCCAAAGCGTCGTGCAGGACATGAGACAGCGGCGGCGGGAGATCGACACGCTGGCGCAGGCGCTGGTCGATGCCGGTCTTGCCTTGTGGGAGAACGCGGGCGAGCCGTCGGAGCGGCTGATCGTGCGCGGCCAGGCCAACCTTCTGGAAAACGACGCGCAGGATCTGGAACGCATCCGCAGCCTGTTCGAGGATCTGGAGATGAAGCGCGACATCGCCGAATACCTGCATCTGGCGGAGGTCGGCGATGGTGTGCGTATTTTTATCGGCTCCGAGAACAAGCTTTTCTCACTTTCGGGTTCCTCTCTGGTGGTGTCTCCCTATATGAACGCCGATCGTAAGATCATTGGTGCGGTGGGGGTCATCGGACCGACGCGTCTCAACTACGGACGCATCGTGCCGATTGTCGATTACACGGCCCAACTGGTCGGGCGCCTCGTCACGCAACGGGGAAAAGGATGAAAAGATGACGGACGAACACAAAGACGACCTGATCGACAACGCCGAAGCCATGGACATGGAGGTTTCGGATCGCAACGAGCTGGACGCCCTGCGGGCCGAGCGGGATGAATACCGCGACCGCTTCATGCGCGCGCTGGCGGATGCCGAGAACGCGCGCAAGCGGGCCGACCGGGACCGGCGCGAGGCCGAGAACTATGGCGGGACACGGCTGGCACGCGATCTGCTGCCGGTGCATGACAACCTGCGTCGCGCGCTGGAAGCGGCCTCGGAGGAACAGCGCGCGGTCGCCGCGGCCTTGTTCGACGGTGTGGAACTGACCATGCGCGAGCTGCTGAACGTCATGGACAAGCATGGCGTGAAGGCGATCTCGCCGAAGGTCGGGGATGTGTTCGATCCGCAAAGCCACGAGGCGATGTTCGAGGCGCCCGTTCCCGGAACTGTGGCCGGTCAGATCATCCAGGTGATGACCGAAGGCTTCATGATCCACGACCGCCTGCTGCGTCCTGCCCAGGTCGGCGTTTCCTCCACCCCCGCGTCCTGAATGAAACCGCCGCGCCGTAGGGCGCGGCGGTTTACTTGCGGATCGACGACAGTGCGCGGCACAGATTGTCGAGATCATCCAGAGTGGCATAGCGGATCGACAGAACGCCGCCTTCCCCACCGGCCAGATGATCGATCTGCACTTCCATGCCAAGATTTATGGTCAGGTCCGTTTCCAGCGACCGTGTGTCGGCATCTTTCGGACCTGCCTTGGGCACACGAGTACGTTCGCCCCGCTCCGTTTGACCTTTTGCCAGCCGTTCCGTGTCCCGCACGGACAACCCACGATCCACCACCTGACGAGCCAAGGCCGAGGCATTCTCGCTGGTGATGAGGGCACGGGCGTGGCCGGCCGAAATCTGCCCCTCCCGCAAAAGCGCCTGCACATCCTCTGGAAGATTAAGCAATCTCAACAGGTTAGCTATATGGGGACGGCTTTTCGAGAGAGCTTCGGCCAGTTTTTCCTGCGTATGCCCGAAACGATCCATCAACTGACGGAAGCCCATGGCCTCCTCGATCGGGTTCAGGTCCGCGCGTTGAATGTTCTCGATAATCGCGACTTCCAGAACTTCTGTGTCGTCAAAATCGCGTACCACGACCGGAACGTCGTGAAGCTGCGCCATCTGCGAGGCCCGCCAGCGACGTTCCCCAGCAACGATCTCGTAGCGATCCGACCCTTCCAGCGGCCGGACGATCAGGGGCTGGATCACGCCCTTCTGCCGGATGGAGGCCGCCAGATCCGCCAGACCTTCGGACGAGAACTCCCGTCGGGGCTGGTTGGGGTTGGGGATGATCTTTTCGATCGGCAGCGTCATGTCGGCGCGCCGGGGAGCACTCTCAGACGGAGCGGACACGTTGATGTCGGCCATGAGGGCGGAAAGGCCACGGCCTAGGCCGCGACGTTCGGGCTTGCGATCCATCATGCGCTTTTCCTCATGGGTGTACGATGGGACGCGGTCATCTCGGCCACCAAGGCGCGATAGGCTTCGCTGCCTTTGGACGTGGAATCATAGGCCAGAACAGGAACCGAGAAGGACGGCGCCTCGCTGACCCTTACGTTCCTGGGGATGATCGTGGCGAAGACGAGCTCCCCCAAGGTCTGACGAGCGTCATTCTCAACGAGTTGGGAAAGGTTGTTGCGCTTGTCGTACATCGTCAGCACCACACCCTCAATGCGCAAGGCGGGATTGGCCGTCTGGCGCACTTCCCGAACCGTCAACATCAGTTGCGACAGCCCCTCAAGTGCAAAGAACTCGGCCTGAAGGGGAACAAGCACCGAGTCTGCGGCAACAAGAGCGTTGATCGTCAGCAGGTTCAACGATGGAGGGCAATCGATCAGAACGTAATCGAAGTCGCCGGAAAGCGTCTTCAAGGCGTCCTGCAACAGGAACGTCCGGCGCTCATTCGCTATCAATTCCATATCGGCCGAAGCGAGATCGGAATTAGCAGGACAGATGTACAACCGATCAAATGCGGTCGGGCACAGAACGTCGCCAATCGGTATGCCTTCGACAAGAAGATCATATGTCGTGAGGTTGCGAGCCTCCGGCTCTATCCCCAAACCTGTCGAAGCGTTCCCTTGAGGATCCAGATCGATAAGAAGGGTCCTGTTGCCCTTTTCAGCCAATCCAGCGGCGACATTGATGGCGGTCGTAGTCTTGCCCACCCCACCCTTCTGGTTGGCAATGGCAATAATACGTGGTTTTTCAGACATGAGAGAGCTTTCCGACTTCCACAATCACGCCTTCGGAAGCGGTTCGACTGGGATGAACAACATGTTCAAACTGCCACTTCTTTTGGGCTTCCGCAATCTCTTCCAGATGCTTGGCGCCCTTGGGGAACAACGCGATGCCTGAGGTAGATCGATGGAGGTGGGTGTATTCCAATAAAGTAGGTAAGGCCGTCAGGGCACGGGCCGAGAGAATATCTGCCTCAAGCGGAGGAACGGCCCCGATCCGAGCATTCAGGACTTGGACCCTCAGCTTGTAGCGATTGGCCATTTCTCGCAGAAAGGCGCATTTCCGTTGGTCGGACTCGACCATGGTCACCTTGCGGCACTCATGCTTCTCTTTTGAAAGAATAGCAATCACCAACCCTGGAAGACCACCCCCGCTGCCCAGATCAACCCAATGAGGGCCTTCTCCCCCCAAGGCATAGAGCTGAAGGGAGTCTAATATATGCCGTTGCCAGACATCCTCCTCGGACGCTTTTCCAATGAGGTTGATCTTCTGAGTCCACTTCAACAAAGAGGCTGTGAAGTCCTCCAGCACAAGTTGTGTTTCACGTGAAACATCATCCAGCAAGTTTAGCCCCATTTTTCCTGATCCGAGCCAAGATCAAGATCAAGGCAGCGGGGGTCATACCTTCAATTTGTTTCGCTGCAGCGATTGTCTTGGGCTTGTAGCGAAGCAACTTGCCTATAAGCTCGTTAGATAAGCCGGATATGGACAGGAAATCCAGTTCATCCGGAAGAATGGTGGCTTCATCACGTTGAAGAGCTTCCGCCGCCACCTTCTGCCGATCCGTGTATTGACTGTATATCGCATCCGTCACCACCTGCTGACGAATCCCTTTTGGAAGACGCGCGAAGATTGGTGCGAGATCATCAAGAGAATTATCCGATACACCATCAATGGCAAGAACGGAGAGGCCACTCCTCCTTACCCCGTCCTTGCTGATCTTGATCCCACGCGCGTGAAGTTCGCTAGGCGACAGTTGAAGAGCGGAAAGCTCGGTCACACCAGCATCTATCAAACCCACCTTTTCTTCGAAAGCTCGTGCTCGTTCTTCATGAACCACACCAAGGTCAACACCGACCTCTGTAAGCCTTTGATCCGCATTGTCCGCACGCAAAGAAAGTCGGAATTCGGCTCGCGAGGTGAACATCCTATACGGTTCCGTCACCCCCCGAGTTACCAGATCGGATGTCATCACTCCAAGGTAGGTGTCCGTCCGGCTGAACGTTTTTTGTTCTTTCATCTGAACCCGGAGGGCAGCGTTCAAACCGGCGATCAGCCCTTGGGCACCCGCTTCCTCATAGCCTGTCGTGCCATTGATCTGGCCCGCCATCCAGAAGTTTTCGATATCCCGCAGCTCCAACGCCTCCGTCAGGCCCCGAGGGTCGAAGAAGTCATACTCAATCGCGTATCCAGGCTGGGTAATCTTGACATTTTCCAACCCGACAATTGTCCGGACATATTCTTCCTGAACTTCGGCTGGTAGGGAAGTAGAGATTCCGTTTGGATACACTGTCGGGTCATCAAGGCCTTCGGGTTCCAAGAAGATCTGGTGGGACGTCTTATCCGCGAACCGAACGATTTTATCTTCGATCGATGGGCAATAGCGTGGCCCGACCCCTTCGATATGCCCGCCATACATCGCAGACCTGGCCAGATTCGATCGAACAATATCATGTGTCCGGTCATTCGTATGGGTAACTCCACACGAGATTTGAGGTACTGCAGGTCCCGGCGACAAAAACGACAGCATCACAGGCTCTTCATCGCCAGCCTGATGTTCAAGACGCGCCCAATCAATCGTACGCCCATCCAAACGGGGGGGGGTTCCAGTCTTCAACCGACCTTTATGAAGACCTAGATCTGCCAACTGGTGGGCGAGAGAGATAGAGGGGCGATCCCCCATACGGCCACCAGCATGATGCTTGTCGCCTATATGGATGACGCCATTCAGGAAGGTGCCGGAGGTCAGAACAACAGCCTCAGCGGTAATTTGAATATCGCCCGCCAGTTCCACACCGTAAACCTTGTCGTTCCTCAACAAAAGGCCGACGACTTCACCCGAAAGAACATCAAGGTTTTGCGTCCGCCGCACAGCGTCTTGTACTGCAAGTCGGTACAGCTTACGGTCAGCTTGGATTCTAGGACCTTGTACTGCCGCGCCTTTGCGGCGGTTCAAAAGGCGATACTGGATGCCCGCCAAATCTCCCGCCCGTGCCATTACGCCATCCAGGGCATCAATCTCGCGCACCAAATGGCCTTTTCCCAAGCCACCGATGGCCGGGTTGCAGGACATGATCCCGATCTTGTCCTTATCCAAGCTGACGAGAAGTGTCTGAACACCCATACGCGCAGCAGCGGCAGCCGCTTCCACGCCTGCATGTCCCCCGCCGATAACGATGACTGAATAATGTTTCACGTGAAACACCTATTTCCCAATACAGAAACTTGAAAAGATCTCGCTCAGAAGATCTTCGACATCTACACGGCCGACCAGCATGTCCAGTTCAAAAATCCCACGACGCAGCTTTTCCGCGGCCACTTCATCTCGTGTTCCCGATCTTAACTCATCCCGCGCGGATTCTAAATGTCCAATCGCTTGCAGGACCGCCACGCGATGACGTTCTCGCGTGATTGTGCCGGAGTGGGCGCTGAGGGCTTGCAACTTGGAGGTGATAGCGTCCATCAACGCATCCAACCCCTGCCCCGTCAGGCCCGAGACACCCGCACCCGTCAGGTCAGCCTTGGCCCCCACGACGATATCGCCGTCCAGAGGATCCAGAACAAGATCCGTACCATCATCCAGGAATACCCGCAGATCGGCCTGACGAGCCCGGTGCAAGGCACGCTCGATGCCCAAGGTTTCGATCCTGTCATCGGTGGTCCGCAAACCCGCGGTGTCCAGAACCGTGACAGCCAATCCGCCCATATCCATGCGCACTTCGATGATGTCGCGCGTCGTGCCCGCAACATCCGAGGTCAATGCCGCATCGCGACCTGCCAAGGCATTGAGAAGAGTTGATTTTCCTGAATTCGGAGCGCCCACGATGGCCACTTCGAATCCGTCCCGGATACGTTCTGCCGCCCGACTTCCTTCAACCTCATGGCGAAGATCAGCCAACACGGCATCCAGAAGCGCTGTCACCTCGGGAGAGACATCGACCGGCACTTCTTCATCGGCGAAATCGATGGTGGCTTCGATCAAGGCTGCCGCACGGATCAAGTCGCGACGCCATCCTTCGGCGCGCCGTCCGATCGCACCGGACAAAACCCTCAGCGCCTGCCGCCGCTGGGACTCCGTCTCGGCGTCGATCAGGTCTGCCAGTCCCTCGACCTGCGCCAGGTCCAGACAGCCGTTTTCGAGCGCGCGGCGGGTGAACTCCCCCGCCTCCGCCAGCCGGCATCCTGGCAACCTGGATAACGCACGCAGCACGGCGGAAATGGTGGCCACACTACCATGAACATGCAGTTCCGCCACATCTTCGCCGGTGAAGCTGGCGCCCTTGCGGAACAACAGCACCAAGGCTTCGTCCAAAGTGCCGTTCTCGTCGCTCAACCGTCTCAAGGCGGCACGACGAGGCTCCGGGAGCGTTTCCACCCCCAAGGCCTTCACCGTGTCAAATGCCAACGGTCCCGAGATACGTATGACCGAGACCCCCGCCCTGCCACGGGCGCTGGCAAGGGCGTAGATCGTGTCCATACGTAACCCCTTGATATATCAGGTATTCATCGAATCAAAGAATTCGGAGTTCGATTTCGTCTGCTTCAGCTTGGAAATCAGGAACTCGATCGCGTCCGTGGTGCCCATCGGGTTCAGGATCCGGCGCAGCACATAGGTCTTCTGAAGATCCGACTTGTCGACCAGCAGATCCTCTTTCCGCGTACCAGATTTGAGGATGTCCATCGCCGGGAAGACGCGCTTGTCCGCCACCTTGCGGTCCAGCACGATCTCGGAGTTGCCGGTGCCCTTGAACTCCTCGAAGATCACCTCGTCCATCCGGCTGCCGGTGTCGATCAGCGCAGTGGCGATGATGGTCAGAGAGCCGCCTTCCTCGATGTTCCGGGCCGCGCCGAAGAAGCGCTTGGGGCGTTGCAGCGCGTTCGCGTCCACACCCCCTGTCAGCACCTTGCCCGAGGACGGCACGACCGTGTTGAAGGCCCGGCCCAGGCGCGTGATGCTGTCCAGCAGGATCACCACGTCGCGCTTGTGTTCCACCAGGCGCTTGGCCTTCTCGATCACCATCTCGGCCACGGCCACGTGACGCGTCGCGGGCTCGTCGAAGGTCGACGACACCACCTCGCCCTTCACGCTGCGCTGCATGTCCGTCACCTCTTCAGGCCGCTCGTCGATCAGCAGCACGATCAGATAGCACTCGGGGTGATTGGTCGCGATGGAATGGGCGATGTTCTGCAGCAGCACTGTCTTGCCCGTCCGCGGCGGGGCCACGATCAGCGCGCGCTGCCCTTTCCCGATCGGTGAGACGAGATCGATGATGCGGGCCGAGCGGTCCTTGAAGGTCGGATCCTCGACTTCCATCTTCAGCCGCTCGTCGGGATAGAGCGGCGTCAAGTTGTCGAAATGCACCTTGTGGCGGGCATTTTCCGGCGTGTCGAAGTTGATCTTCTGCAGACGGGTCAGGCAGAAGTAGCGTTCCGTCTCGCTGGGCGCCTTGATGACGCCTTCGACCGTGTCGCCGGTGCGCAGCGAATACTGCCGGATCATCTCGGGCGAGACATAGATGTCGTCCGGACCCGACAGATAGTTCGCTTCCGGCGACCGAAGGAAGCCGAAGCCGTCCTGCAGCACTTCCAGAACGCCGTCCCCGCCGATCTCCCAGCCTTCCTCGGCATGTTCCTTCAACAGCTGGAACATCATCTCGCCCTTGCGCATGGACGGCGCGTTCTCGATCTCCCACTCCTCGGCCATGGCTAGAAGGTCCGCAGGCGTCTTGGCCTTCAGATCGGAAAGGTTGAGGCGTTCGATGATCTCGGTCATTTCGGTCATGCGGGGAAACTTGTCTTGGGGGCGCGGCAAGGCGCGCTCGGGTCACGTCGGAACGGAGGATGCTGTGGACCGGACGGTCCTGCTGATGCCGCAGATAGGCGTCCCGAGCGTTCGAGTCAACTAGAACCGCACGATCACCGACACCACGATCAACACCATCAGCAGCGTCGGCACCTCGTTCATTATGCGGTAGGTCCGGCCGGAAAGGCGGTTCTCCCCACGCTCGAAGTCCTTGCGCCGGGCCGCCAGCCATCCGTGGAACCCGCTCATCGCCAGAACGCCAGCCGCCTTGGTCCAAGGCCAGACCTGCGACCAGTCCACCACGCCGGGCGTAAACACCAGCGCCAGGCCGAGCACCCAGGTCGCGATCATGGCCGGGTTGATGATCGCGCGCAGCAACCGGCGCTCCATCGTCTGGAACAAGGCCTCGGGCACGTCATTTTCGGCGTGATAGACATAAAGCCGTGGCAGATAGAACAGACCGGCCATCCAGGCGATCACCGCGATCACGTGGAACGCCTTGATCCACGGGTAGGCGTTGGTCAGCACGTCGGACATGCCCTCTCCTTTCTAAAAAGAAGTCTTATAAGAAGAAGAATGATGATGAAGTAAGGGGTGTGGATATCTGAATCACGGATATCCCGCACAGGGCTTTTGCACAAGCTGCGCCCTGTGGATGGCCGCTGGGGCGACTCAGTTCCGAATTGTACCAATTTCTCATAAGTAGCCCTATAAATAAGGGGTAGTAGGCCTGCTCCTTGTTTGTGGATAACTCTGTGAATGATGATGAAGGAATCGGGAATATCCCCGATTCGCCACCAAGCGGATTTTCGTCATCCACAGGTGGATAAGTTTGGGCCGAATCTTGACTTGGCGCGCCGCTCTGTCCATCCCTGCGTCAAGGGAAATTTTCCCGGAACTGGCCCTCATGATTCGACCCTGATTCCTCCACAGATTCGCCCAGCCCCATGACAACTCGCCTTATTCTTGCCACATCGTCCGAATCACGCCGCCAGATGATGGCGAAAGCGGGGCTGTCCGTGGACTGCATTCCGGCCCGCATCGATGAAGGCTCCATCCGCGCTTCCCTCGAAGCTGAAAGCGCAAAGCCTCGGGACGTGGCGGACACCTTGGCCGAGATGAAGGCCCGCAAGATTGCCGAACGTCATCCGGACGCCGTCGTCATCGGCAGCGACCAGGTTTTGTTGTTCGGCGGCCAAATCTACGGAAAGCCTGACACTCCGGACCGCGCGAGGGACCAGCTTCTGAGGTTGCGCGGTCAGACGCACCAGCTGCTCTCGGCCGTGGTGGTTTATGAAAACGCCAAACCCGTGTGGCGGCACATCGATGACGTGCGGATGGTCATGCGTCCCTTTTCCGAAGCGTGGCTCGACGGCTATCTTCAACGCAATTGGGACAGCCTCCGCCATTCCGCCGGCGGCTACAAACTGGAGGAGGAAGGCGTGCGCCTGTTCACCGAAGTCAAAGGCGACTGGTTCACCGTGATGGGCCTTCCCCTGCTGCCGCTTCTGGCGTGGCTGGGAAACCGGGGGTTCATCGATGGCTGACCGCATTCCGCTGGCCGGCGTCATCGGCCATCCGATCGCCCACAGCCGTTCTCCCCGCCTGCACGGCTACTGGCTGCAACGCTATGGCCTTCCCGGGCATTACGTTCCCATGGATGTCGGAGGGCCGGATCTGGAGCATGTGATCCGCGCGCTTCCAAAGGCGGGTTTCGTCGGCGTCAACGTCACCATCCCGCACAAGGAGGCGATGATCGGTCTGGCCGATGTGGTGACGGACCGGGCCGCCCTGATCGGAGCCGCGAACACCATCACGTTCCTTCCCGACGGCCGGATCTATGCCGATAACACGGATGGTACCGGGTTTCTGGCCAGCCTGCGCCAGGGCGCCCCGAACTGGGACCCGAAGGCTGGCCCGGCGGCCCTGATCGGCGCCGGCGGCGCGGCCCGGGCCGTGATCGCCGCCCTGATCGAGGCCGGTGTGCCCGAGATTCGCGTGGCCAACCGCACCCGCGCCCGCGCCGAAGCGCTGCGCGCCGATTTCGGCCCCCGCGTCCTTGTGCAGGACTGGATCCAGGCCGCCAACATGCTGGAGGATGCGATGACGGTGGTGAACACCTCCTCCCTTGGCATGGTGGGCAAGCCCGACTTCCGCGTGCCGCTGGACGCGCTGTCCCCCAAGGCCACGGTTTCGGACATCGTCTACACCCCGCTGGAAACCACCCTGCTGGCGGAAGCGCGCGCCATGGGCTGCACCGTGGTGGACGGGCTGGGAATGCTTCTTCATCAGGCGGCGCCCGGGTTCGAACGTTGGTTTGGCCAGCGCCCTGAGGTGGATCAGGCGACGCGCGACTTCGTGCAGGGATGATCCGCCTCGGCCTCACCGGCTCCATCGGGATGGGGAAGTCGACCACGGCCGCCATGTTCACAGAGGCGGGGGTGCCCGTCTGGGACGCCGACGCGGCCGTGCACCGGCTGTACGGGCCGGGTGGCGCGGCGGTGGAACCGATGCGCACGGCCTTTCCCGCGGCGGTCACCGATCATGTCGACCGTCCGGTCCTGAAGGCGATCATCGCCGCCGATCCCACGGCCTTGGCCCGCATCGAAGGCATCGTGCATCCGCTGGTCGCGGCGGATCGGGACCGGTTCCGTCCGCAGACGGATCTGGTCGTCTACGACATTCCCCTGCTGTTCGAACGGGGCATCCCGGTGGATGCCACCCTCCTCGTGACCGCGCCGCCCGCGCTCCAGCGCGCCCGCGTGCTGGCCCGCCCCGGCATGACCGAGGAGACGTTCGCCCTCATCCTGTCGCGCCAGATGCCGGACCGGGAAAAGCGGGCCCGCGCCGATCACGTGATGGAGACGCTGGAGATGGACGCGACACGCTTGCAGGTCCATGCCCTGATCCGCTATCTCCGTTCCCATGCGTGAAATCGTTCTGGATACCGAGACCACCGGCCTCGACCCCTTCACCGGCGATCGGATCGTCGAAATCGGCGGCGTGGAGCTGCTGAACCACATGCCCACGGGCCGCACCTATCACCAGTACATCAATCCCGAACGCAACATGCCGAAAGAGGCGTTCGACGTGCACGGCATCTCGGAGGAGTTCCTGCGCGACAAGCCGGTCTTCGCCAGCATCGGGCAGGAGTTTCTGGATTTCGTCGGTGACGCGCGGCTGGTCATCCACAATGCCAGCTTCGACATGAAATTCCTGAACTACGAGTTGAAGCGGATGGGGCTTCCGGAACTGCCAATGACGCAGGCGCTGGATTCGCTGGCCATCGCCCGCCGCCGTTTTCCGGGCTCGCCCGCCTCGCTCGACGCGCTGTGCCGGCGGTTTGGCATCGACAACTCTTCCCGCACCAAGCACGGGGCGCTTCTGGACAGTGAAATTCTGGCAGAGGTGTATCTGGAACTGATTGGCGGCCGCCAGCCCGATCTGGTGCTGACCACGGGCCCTGCGCGCAAGGACGGCATCGTCAGCGACTGGCGCCCGCGTCCGCGACCGACCCCGCTAGCCCCGCGCCTGACCGAAGCGGAAGCCGCCGCCCATGCTGCCTTCGTGGCAAAGCTGGGCGACGGCGCGATCTGGCGAAAGCGCGGTTAGACCACCGTGTCGGTGGACGGCGCGTTCTGCTGGGCTGCAGCGCGCCGCTGAAGCTCTGCCCGGTAGAGTGCCAGAAAGTCGACGTTGTCCACGTTCAGTGACGGGAAGCCGCCGTCACGAGTCACGTCCGAGATGATGCGGCGGATGAAAGGGAACAGCAGGCGCGGGCATTCGATCAGAAGGAACGGGTGGATCTGCTCCTCCGGAACGCCCTCGATCTGGAACAGCCCCCCGTAATCCAACTCCAGCAGGAACAGCGTCTCGCCGCCGTTCTTGTTCTTCGACGTCACCTTGAACTTCGTCGTGACCTCGTACTGGTTCGGTGCAGCACGCTTGCGACCGTCCAGGCTGACCTGCACTTGGATGTCCGGCTGGACGTCCGCCCCCGAAATGCCCTTCTGGGCAACCATGTTCTCGAAGGACAGGTCGCGCACATATTGGGCCAGGGCCTGCATACGCACCTGCGGCGGGGCAGAAGGCGGGGCAGACGGGGCGGTGCCGTTCACGTCGGTCATGGAAAACTCCTTGATGTCCGGAGATGTTCTAGCAAGACAATCAGTGCCGGGTCCACGCCGAAGGCGGCCGGTGGGTTACCTTTTCCGATTCAAGATCAATGAATTCCCCGTCGATGGCCGCCTCGGCCGGACGGGGGCGTTTGATCCGCACCTTGGCCGCGATCCGGCGTATGACCAGCTTACGCACGGGCGGCAGCATCAGTAGCAGGCCCAGCGTGTCGGTCAGGAAACCGGGCAGGATCAGCAGGATGCCGGCCGCCACCAGCATGGCCTTGTGGGCCAGCGGCGACAGCGGATCGCCCTTGGTTTGAAACTCCCGCATGCGGGACGTGCCGCCCTGGGCCCGGATCAGCGCCATGCCGCCCATGGCCGTCGCGAGGATGATCAGCAGCGTCGCGCCCAGCCCGATGGCCGACCCGATGGTCACGAACAGGCTGATCTCGATCAGCGGCAAGGCGATCAGCAGGGCAAAAGGCCACATGCAAAGGCTCCTTCTCAAAACGGCGCGGCTGTGGACTTGGTCGCGCGCGGTCCCTACATAAGGGCTGCGGGGCAAATCCCAAACCCCTGACCGAGGTAATGCATGAGTTCGTCGACCGTGATCCAGCTTCTTGTCCTTGCAGCCATTGCAGTGTTCCTGATCCTGAAGCTGCGATCGGTTCTTGGCACGCGCACCGGTTACGAAAAGCCGCCCATCCAGCCGGGCACGGTCGAACCGGTGGGAACCCTTCGACCGGACGTGGTCGCGGGCGGGCCGGATCGCGACATCACGGACCATGTGCCCGAATCCTCCGACAGTGCGAAGGCGCTGGCCGCGATGAAGCGGGTGGAGCCGTCGTTTTCGGTGGGCGAATTCCTGACGGGCGCCCGCAGTGCCTATGAGATGATCCTTAAGGCCTTCGACCGTGGCGATCTGGACAGCGTGCGGGGCTTCATCGCACCCGAAGTGCACGACGCTTTCGCCCAAGCCGTCGAAGCCCGCCGGGCGCAGGGCCTGACGGTGCATTCGAACATCATCGGCATCCGCGAACTGGCCGTGAACGAGGCGACCTTCTCGGACACCAGCCGCATCGCGGAAATCACCGTCCGCTTCATGGCCGAGATGACGACGGTCGTGAAGAACGCCGCCGGCGAGGTCGTGGAAGGCAGCGATACCGAACTGAAGCGCCAGCGCGACCTGTGGACGTTCCAGCGGGCGATGGGCGCACAGGATCCGAACTGGCGTCTCGTCGCGACGGGCGAGTGATCGCCCCGTCTTCCCCCCGGGCCGCCGGTCTTCCGGCGGCTTTTGCATGGCAGGATGCCTGATGGCCCGCCGTCGCACCCTCCGCCCCGAGGAGCAGGAGCTGTGGCAGGCCGTGGCCCGCACCGCCCACGCGATGCATGCCGAAAAGCGCGTGCCTGTTCCGGTCACGCCCCCCGAACCCCCGATGTCGTCATCCCCGAAGGCCGATCCCGTGTCGTTGGGGCCCTTCACCATGGGCGCCCGAACCTCCACTCGTCCGCATGACATCGCACCCACGCTGCGGGAACAGATAGCGGCCCATCCGCTCAAGATGGACGCCAAGCAGTTCGCCCGCATGTCGCGCGGCCGCCTGGCGCCCGAAGCGCGGATCGACCTTCACGGCATGACGCTGGCCGAAGCCCATCCCGAACTGATGCATTTCGTGCTGGAGGCCTACCGTCAGGGGATGCGGCTGGTGCTGGTCATCACGGGCAAGGGCAAGGTGCGCGACGAAGGGGGCCCCATCCCCACCCGCATGGGCGTGCTGCGCCACCAGGTTCCCCAGTGGCTGCGCCTGCCGCCTTTGGGCCCGGTGGTGCAGCAGGTGGCCGAGGCGCATCTGAAGCACGGCGGCATGGGCGCCTATTACGTTTATCTTCGCCGGCGCTGATCGTGGTGCCGGCTGCGTTTATCGGCCCCTTAGCAACCGTCCCGTCTTCGCACCCGGTGCAAGGACAGGACGGGCCTTGGCTTTACAGCATGTAACGCGACACGTCGGTGCTGCGCGCCAGCGTGCCAAGATTCGCCTCCACATAGGCCGCGTCGACGACCACGGCCTGGCCGTCCCGGTCCGGGGCCACAAAGGACAACTCCTCGAACACCCGCTCGATCACGGTGTACAGCCGCCGCGCCCCGATGTTCTCGACCGAGCCGTTGACCTCGGCCGCGATCCGCGCCAGCGCGGCAATGCCGTCGGGGCTGAACGAGACATCCACGCCCTCGGTCGCCATCAGGGCGGTGTATTGGCGGGTCAAGGCGTTGTCCGTGTCGGTCAGGATGCGGATGAAGTCGCCTTCGGTCAGGGCCTGCAATTCCACCCGGATGGGCAGACGGCCCTGAAGTTCCGGCAGCAGGTCCGACGGTTTCGCCACGTGGAACGCGCCCGAAGCGATGAACAGGATGTGGTCCGTCTTCACCGCGCCATGCTTGGTGGACACGGTGGTGCCCTCGATCAGCGGCAGCAGGTCGCGCTGCACGCCTTCGCGGGACACGTCGCCGCTGCGGTTGTCGCTGCGGGCGCAGACCTTGTCGATCTCGTCGATGAAGACGATGCCGTTCTGCTGCACGGCCTCCAGCGCCGCGGCCTTCACGGCCTCGTCATCCAGCAGCTTGTCGGCCTCGTCGTTCATCAGGACGTCATGGCTGTCGGCCACGGTCATCTTCTTGCGCACGGTGCGCCCGCCGAAGGCCTTTCCGAAGATGTCGCCCAACTGCATCATGCCCGGCTGCTGGCCCGGGATCTCCATGTTGCCCAGCGGGTTGGAAGTGTCGCGCACCTCCAGCTCGATCACCTGGCCGTCCAGTTCGCCCGATTTCAGCTTCTTGCGGAACATCTCGCGCGTCTGCTCGCGCGCGTCCTTGCCGGCCAGCGCCTCGATCACGCGGTCTTCGGCGGCCTTGGCGGCGCGGGCCTTCACATCCTCGCGCATCCATTCGCGCGTTTCCACCATGGCGGCGTCCACCAGGTCGCGGATGATGCTTTCCACGTCGCGCCCGACATAGCCGACCTCGGTGAACTTCGTCGCCTCGACCTTCAGGAAAGGCGCGCGCGCCAGCTTGGCCAAGCGGCGGCTGATCTCGGTCTTGCCGACACCCGTGGGGCCGATCATCAGGATGTTCTTGGGATAGACCTCGTCGCGCAGATCGTCGCCCAGCTGCTTGCGGCGCCAGCGGTTGCGCAGGGCCACGGCCACGGCGCGCTTGGCGCCCGACTGGCCGATGATGAAGCGGTCCAGCTCGCCAACGATCTCTCGGGGGGTCAGGTCTGTCATCGCGTCTCCTTCAGGCCGCCAGCGGAACATTCGCCGCGCGACCATCGTTGTCGTGGAAATATATGGAGGATTGGTCATGCCAACACCGGCAGAACTTGAAAAGAAACTGTGGAAAGCCCTCAACGACCACGCGACGGCCTTCCTTGGCCTGTCGAACGCCGAACACGGGCACGGACGCCCGATGACGCTGATCAGCGAAGGGGGCGAACACGGCCCGCTGTGGGTGTTCACCACCAAGGACAACGACATGGTTGAAGCGGCCCATGCCGGAAGCGCGGCCTTCGTCCACTACGTCTCCAAGGGGCATGACCTTTGGGCCTGCGTCCACGGCAACGTCACCATTTCCTATGACCGCGCGGTCATCGACCGTTTGTGGAACAGCCACGTCGCCGCTTGGTACGAAGGCGGCAAGGACGATCCCAAGATCGCCCTGATCCGCTTCGAGCCCGACCATGCCGAGATCTGGGAAGACAGCTCCAGTGTCGTGGCCGGCGTCAAGACGGCCCTTGGCCTGTCCGACCCGAAAAAGGACGCGCAGGGCAAGAAGGCCACCGTCCAGCTGTGATGCGATGCCGGCCTTCGGGCCGGCATGTCCTTCAGCCTTGGCGTGCAATGCGTTCCACCGTCAGCTTGCCGTTGGTATAGACGCAGATGTCCGCCGCGATGGCCATCGCCTGACGGGCGATGTCCTCGGCCCCAAGGTCGGTAGACATCAGCCCCCGCGCGGCCGCCAGTGCGAAATTCCCGCCCGATCCGATGGCCGCGACGTCATGCTCCGGCTCCAGCACGTCGCCGGCCCCGGTGATGACCAGAAGATCCGTGCCATCGGTGACGATCAGCATGGCTTCCAGCTTTTGCAGATACTTGTCCGTCCGCCAGTCCTTGGCCAGTTCGACGCTGGCCCGGGCCAGCTGCCCCGGAAACGCTTCCAGCTTCGTTTCCAGACGTTCCAGCAACGTGAAGGCATCGGCGGTGGAGCCTGCAAACCCGGCCACCACATCCCGCCCGCCGGGGGACAGGCGGCGCACCTTGCGGGCCGTGCCCTTGATCACCGTCTGACCCAGGCTCACCTGTCCGTCGCCGGCAATGACAACTTCGTCGCCCCGGCGCACGCCGATGATGGTCGTGCCGTGCCAGCCGGGAAATTGCGTCTCCGCCATGGTTTCTCCTTTTCTGTCGGGGTGTATATGGCGACAGGGCAAGGAGGCCTCAACCCTTCAGGGGGTGGAGGCCGGACGGCCTTGCGGAACTTTGCTTGGGAATAAGGGGTATGCGAGGGGATCCCGCACGATGCGCGAAAAGAAAAGGCCCCCGAAGGGGCCCGTTTCTCAGATCTCGCTCTTGATCCAGTTGGCCAAGGCCGCCTTGGGCGCCGCGCCGATCTTGTTCGACACGACCTGCCCGTCCTTGAACATGAACAGCGCCGGAATACCGCGCACGCCCAGTTCGGCCGGGCTGACGGGATTTTCGTCGACGTTGACCTTCACGATCTTGACCTTGCCGGCATATTCGACGGCCAGTTCTTCCAGGGCCGGCCCGATCTGGCGGCAAGGGCCGCACCATTCGGCCCAGAAGTCCACGACGACGGGAATGTCCGACTGACGCACTTCGGCATCGAAGGTCGTGTCGGTTACGGGAACGGTGGCCATGGGCAAACTCCTGTCTGATGGGTCATAGAGGTAGGCATGCAACCCAAACGCGTCAAGCGCCCGGTATTTGCTTGCGTCATGCCCGCGTTCCCGACAAACCTAAGCGCAAACAAGAGGGTGGCCATGCAGATCGAACCGACAAGCCTTCCGGGCGTTCTTCTTTTGACTCCAAGGCGTTTCGGCGACTCGCGCGGATTCTTCTCGGAAAGCTGGAATCGGCGTACACTGATGCAATCCGGGGTTGATCTGCCGGAGTTTGTTCAGGACAACCATTCCATGTCGGCAAAGGCCGGAACCGTGCGCGGCCTGCACTTCCAGTCGCCGCCGCACGCGCAGGGCAAGCTGGTGCGCTGCGGGCGCGGATCGCTGTTCGACGTGGCGGTGGACATCCGCATCGGCTCCCCCACCTACGGCCAATGGACGGGGGCGGAACTGTCGTTCGAGAATGGCAAGCAACTGTGGATCCCGGCCGGTTTCCTGCACGGCTTCGCCACGCTGACCGACGATACCGAGATCTGCTACAAGTGCACCGACCACTACGCCCCCGAATGCGACGGCGCGGTGCGCTGGGACAGCGCGGGCATTGACTGGCCGCTGCCGGCCGGTGTCATCCCGCTTCTGTCCGACAAGGACGCCGCGGCGCAAAGCCTTGCCGATTTCAAATCCCCCTTCGTGATGGAGCCTGCATGAACATCCTGATCACCGGCGGCGCCGGCTTCATCGGTTCAGCCGTGGTGCGTCAGGCGATCCGCGACGGCCATTCGGTCGTGAACGTGGACGCGCTGACCTATGCCGCCTGCGAGGATAACGTGGCCGAGGCGGCGAAAAGCCCCAACTACGTGTTCGAGAAGGCCGACATCCGCGACCGTGCCGCGCTGGACCGCATCTTCGCGCAGCACAAGCCGGACGCCGTGATGCACCTGGCCGCCGAATCCCACGTGGACCGTTCCATCGACGCCCCCGGTGATTTCATCGAAACGAACGTGCTGGGCACCTTCAACATGCTGGAAGCCGCACGCGCCTTCTGGACCCAGCAAGGCAAGCCCGACACGTTCCGCTTCCACCACATCTCCACCGACGAGGTGTTCGGCACGCTGGGCGAAACCGGCCAGTTCACCGAAGACACGCCCTACGCCCCGAACTCCCCCTATTCCGCCTCCAAGGCCGGATCGGACCATCTGGTGCGCGCGTGGCATGAAACCTACGGGTTGCCGGTGGTGATGACCAACTGCTCCAACAATTACGGCCCCTATCACTTTCCGGAAAAGCTGATCCCGGTCGTGATCCTGAAGGCTTTGGCCGGTGAACCGATCCCCGTCTATGGCAAGGGGGAGAATGTCCGCGACTGGCTGTATGTGGAAGACCACGCCGACGCGCTGCTGACCGTGGTGCAAAAGGGCGAACTCGGCCGCAGCTACAACATCGGCGGCGAGAACGAGGCCAGGAACATCGACATCGTGCAGACCATCTGCGCGATCCTTGATGAAAAGCGCCCCAAGAACCACGCCTATGCCGATCAGATCACCTTCGTGACCGACCGTCCGGGCCATGATCTGCGCTATGCCATCGACCCCACGCGCATCCGCACCGAACTGGGCTGGCGCCCGTCGGTCACGCTGGAACAGGGGCTGGAAAAGACGGTGGACTGGTATCTGGCGAACGAAACCTGGTGGCGTCCGCTGCAGGACCGGCAGGGCGTGGGCCAGCGTCTGGGTGTGAAGGCATGATCCTCGTTTTCGGAGAAACCGGCCAGGTCGCGCAGGAACTGAAGCGCCGCCTGCCCGACGCCACCTTCCTGTCGCGCACCCATGCCGACCTGTCCGATCCGGCCGCCTGCGCCGCCGCCATCCGTGACAGCGACGCGACGGCCGTGATCAACGCAGCCGCCTGGACCGCCGTCGACAAGGCGGAAACCGAGGAAGCGGCCGCCACCGTCGTCAACGGGGACGCGCCGGCGGCCATGGCCCGCGCCTGCGCCGAAAAGGGCATCCCGTTCATCCACATCTCCACCGACTACGTGTTCGATGGCAGCGGCACGGCACCTTGGACGCCCTCGGACGCGACGGGTCCGATCGGGGCCTATGGCCGGTCCAAGCTGGCGGGCGAACAGGGCGTGCAGGCGGCCGGTGGCACCTTCGCCATCCTGCGCACCAGCTGGGTCTTTTCGGCCCACGGCAACAACTTCGTCAAGACGATGCTGCGGCTGGCCGAACGCGGGAAGGTCAGCGTGGTGGAAGACCAGATCGGTGGTCCCACCGCCGCTGCCGACATCGCCGACACCTGCATCGCGATGGCCAAGGCCCTGCAGGACGATCCGTCGAAGTCCGGCATCTACCACCTGTCGGGCGGGCCGGATGTCAGCTGGGCGGATTTCGCCTCCGCGATCTTTGACGGCGCGGGCCTGACGACGGAGGTGGAATACATTCCGACCTCCGGCTATCCGACGCTGGGGAAACGGCCCGCCAACAGCCGGATGGACTGCAGCGATCTGGCGGTGTTCGGCCTGTCGCGCCCCGACTGGCGCCTTGGCCTGAAAGACGTGTTGACCGAATTGGGAGCGGGCAAGTGACGCAACGCAAAGGTATCATTCTGGCCGGCGGATCGGGCACGCGCCTGTATCCGATCACCATGGGCGTGTCGAAGCAGCTTCTGCCGCTCTATGACAAGCCGATGATCTATTATCCGTTGTCGGTCCTGATGCTGGCCGGCATCCGCGAGATCGCGATCATCACCACCCCGCAGGATCAGGACCAATTCCAGCGGCTGATGGGAGACGGCAGCCAGTGGGGCATCCGCATCACCTGGCTGGTCCAGCCCAGCCCCGACGGGCTGGCGCAGGCCTACCTGATCGCGAAGGACTTCCTGAATGGCGCGCCCTCGGCCATGGTTCTGGGCGACAACATCTTCTTCGGCCACGGCCTGCCGCAGCTTCTGAAGGCGGCGGACGCGCAGCCCAAGGGCGGCACCGTCTTCGGCTATCACGTGGCCGATCCCGAACGCTATGGTGTGGTCGCCTTCGACGAGGCGGGACGCGTGTCCACGATCATCGAAAAGCCGGACGTGCCGCCGTCGAACTACGCCGTGACGGGGCTCTACTTCCTGGACGGCACGGCGTCTGAACGTGCCTCGCGGGTGGTGCCTTCGGGGCGGGGAGAGCTCGAGATCACCTCGCTTCTGGAAATGTATCTGGAGGAAGGCCTGCTGAATGTGCAGCAGATGGGGCGCGGCTACGCCTGGCTCGACACCGGCACCCATGCCAGCCTTCTGGACGCCGGCAACTTCGTGCGCACGCTGGAGGAACGTCAGGGTCTGCAGACCGGCAGCCCGGACGAGATCGGCTTCACCCAGGGCTGGATCAACGAAAGCCAGCTGGCCGACCGGATCAACCTGTTCCGCAAGACGAACTACGGCAAGGCGCTGCAGGACCTGCTGCGCTGAAGCGTGACTTCATGGCCGCCCCGAACTAGATCCCCGCTTTTGCAGGGAAGGAGCCGCCATGAAACGCGCCATCGTCACCGGAGGAGCCGGCCTGATCGGGCAGGGCATCATCGCCCGCTTGCTGGACGAAGGGTGGGAGGTCGCGAGCTTCGACCTCCGCCCCTCGCGGCTGGGGCGGCACGTGGACTGCGATCTGGGCGATGAGGCGTCTGTCACGGCGGCGATGAAGGCGCTGGGCTGGGACAGCCTCGATCTGCTGGTCAACAATGGTGGGCGGGTGACAGGCGGAACCTCCATGGATCTGGCCACGACCTCCCTGGACGACTGGAACGGGTTCCTGAACACCCACCTGACCGGCGCCTTCCTGATGAGCCGCGCCGCTCTTCCCATCCTGCGCGAAGGGGCGTCCATCGTCATGATGGCGTCCACACGGGCGCTGATGTCCGAAGGCGGAGATTTCGCTTATGCCGCCGCCAAGGGCGGGATGGTCGGCCTGACCCAGGCGCTGGCCGTGCAGTTGGGGCCGCGGATTCGCGCGAACGCCCTCGCGCCGGGCTGGATCACCGACGCGACCGACCTTTCGCCCGAAGATCATGCGCAACATCCTGCAGGGCGGGTGGGGCGGCCGGACGACATCGCGCAGGCCGTCCTGTATCTGGCGCAGGCGGAATTCATGACGGGCCAATGCCTTGCGATCGATGGCGGCATGACGAAGAAGATGATCTATGCCGGATGATCCTGCGGTGCGCCTCATGTTTGTGTTGCAAACAATGAATTGGTTGCGTGGTGGCTCCTATGGTATGACCTCGTCACAGGCATAGGAGCGCGCATGGCCCCCCGGATCTCGTTCGAATTCTTCCCCCCCAAGACGCTGGATGCGTCGTTCCGGTTGTGGGAAACCGTGCGCATGCTGGCCCCGCTGGAGCCGGGCTTCTGTTCCGTTACCTATGGTGCGGGCGGCACCACCCGCCAGCTGACGCATGAGGCGGTGACGACGATCGGCCGCAACTTCGGC
The DNA here is from genome assembly GCF_051195255.1 of Falsirhodobacter sp. 1013. Lineage (NCBI taxonomy): Bacteria > Pseudomonadati > Pseudomonadota > Alphaproteobacteria > Rhodobacterales > Paracoccaceae > Falsirhodobacter > Falsirhodobacter sp. 1013. The sequence goes on from NZ_JBNJLK010000001.1 coordinate 631,313, forward strand.
CTGAACGTCGCGGCGCACCTGACCTGCGTGGACGCCACGCGCACCGAAACGCTGGAAATCGCGAACACCTATGCCGACGCCGGCGTGACCGAGATCGTGGCCCTGCGCGGCGACGCCCCGAAAGGGGTGGAACGCTTCACGCCCCATCCCGAAGGCTTTGCGGATTCGGTGGAACTGGTAAAGGCGCTGGCCGCCACCGGCCGCTTCCAAATCCGCGTGGGCGCCTATCCCGAACCTCACCCCGAAGCAGGGCATCCCGGCGCGGATGTCGAATGGCTGAAGCGCAAGATCGACGCGGGCGCGAACAGCGCCATCACCCAGTTCTTCTTCGAAGCCGACACCTTCCTGCGCTTCCGCGACGCCTGTGCAAAAGCTGGCATCACCGCGCCCATCCTGCCCGGCATCCTGCCGATCGAGAATTTCGAAGGCGTCCGCCGCTTCGCCCTGCGCTGCGGCCAGACCGTTCCCGATTGGCTTTCCGCACGTTTCGAATCGACGGAAAAGGACCGGCACGAGGCGCTGGCCATCCGGCTGTGCTACGAACTCTGCACCCGCCTTGTGGATGAAGGTGTGGAGGATCTGCATTTCTACACCCTCAACCGCCCGCATCTGAGCCGCGACGTCTGCCTGGCGCTGGGCCTGCGCAGCACGAACGAACGGGACGTGGCCTAGGCCTCAGTCCCGCCTGTTCAGCGCCGCCTGCACCAGATCCGGCGGCAGGTCCATCAGCGTCGCGTTGCGGGTCCACAGGATCGCCGTGCGGATCGGAAGGTCCGGCCAGATCTGCGCCAGCGCGTGAGCATAGGCGCCCATCTGGCGCAGGATCCCTTCCGGCACCTGATCCGGCGTTGCGGGCACCGTCATGTTCGACTTGAAGTCGATGGCCAGCACATGGTCGGGCGCCACGATCAGCCGGTCGATGGTGCCATACAGACGCTCCCCATGCAGATCGGCGGTCACCGGCACTTCGGCCAGTGTTTCGGGCGCGAACAGCGCGGGATGCGTGGCCAGAACGGCGCGAGCCTCGGCCAGAAGGGTTTCATCGGGCACCCGTTGAAGCGCGCGGTCCGGCGCGGTCGGCAGATGTTCCAGCAGCAGGTGCAACTGCGTGCCGCGCGCCTTGGCGGCCTCTTCCTCAAGCCCCTCGCCGGCCAAGGCCTTGACCCCGCCAAGGTTCGACGGCGACAGCAGCTTCGGCAGCGCGGGGGGATCGCCCGCGTGCCGCCACGTCCAGTCGGGCAGCGCCACCCGGTCTGGCACCGCCTCGGCCGCTGCGGGGGCGGGATCGGGCCAGACCCCATCCTCCAGCCGCAGCCCGCGGTCATGTTCCACGGCGCCGGCGCGCTTCATGCCTTGGCGGATCAGGTTGTACCAGTTGTCATCCTGATCCACCTTCCCCGCCGCCGCCGCGATCAGCCAGCACTGGGCCCGGGTCAGCGCCACATACAGCAGCCGCAGCGACTCCGCTTCGCGCGCGGCCTTGCGGGCGGCCAGCGCCTCGGCCATGACGGCGGGCGCCTCGGCCTGCGCCACCTTCCACAGCGTGCCGCCTTCCACGGCGACCAGTTCTTCGCGGTCTTGTGGGCGATGATCGGCGATGTCGGGCAGGATCACGATCGGCGCTTCCAGCCCCTTCGCGCCATGCACCGTCATCACGCGGATCATGCGGCCCGCGCTGTCCATGCGGCGCTTCACCTCCACCTCGTCCGTGGTCAGCCAGGACAGGAAGCCGGTCAGGCTGGGCACGTCCGTCTGTTCATAGGCCAGCGCCTGCGACAGCAGCTCGTCGATGCCATCCTCCGCCTCGGCCCCCAGACGCGCCAGAAGGCGGCGACGGCCGTCATGGCGGGTCAGCACCCGCTCGATCAGGTCATAGGGGCGCAGGAAGTCCGAATTGTTGCGCAGGTCGCGCAGGATGCGCGTCGTCTCGCCCTCCACATGGCGCAGCGCGGCCCAAAGGTAACCTTCGCGCGGCTGGGCCAGACGGTACAGCTCATCCTCGCTCCACCCGAACAGGGGGGAGCGCAGGATGGCGGCCAGCGACAGGTCATCCTCGGGGGTGGAGAGGAAGGACAAAAGCGCCGTCAGGTCGCGCACGGCCAGTTCGGCGCCCAGCTTCAGCCGGTCGGCCCCGGCAATGGGCAGGCCCGCCACCTTGCAGGCGCGGATCAGCGGGTTGAACACGCCGCCCCGCCCGCGCACCAGGATCAGGAAGTCGCCGGCATGGCAGGGCCGGAAGCCGCGCCCGTCGGGGATCTGCACGCCGGTGCGGATCATCTCTCCGATGCGGTCCGCGATCCGGGTCGCCAGCCGCGCGTGGTGATGCTCGTCGGAAATCAGGTCGACGGGGCTGGACCAGTCTTCGTCCTCCGGCGTTTCCGACGGCTCCACCACCGGCCACAACTCGGCCCGGCCCGGCATGTCGCGGAAGGCGATGTGGCGCATGGCTCCGCCCAGCGCCTCGGGCGGGGTGTCGTCGAAGGTGCGGTCCACCAGCCGCAGGATCGTGGCCGAGGATCGGAACGAATGTTCCAACTGCAGGTCCTGAAGGCCAAGCTGCGCCTCGGCGAGGCGGGAGGCGAAATGCCCCTTCATCCGGTCGAAGGCGGCCACGTCCGCGCCTTGGAAGGAATAGATCGACTGCTTCTTGTCACCGACCACGAAGATGGTGCGTTCCACGTCCCGCGCCCCTTGGCCCGAGGCGAATTCCTGCGCCAGCAACTCGATCACGCGCCATTGTTCGGGGGAAGTGTCCTGCGCCTCGTCCACAAGGATGTGGTCGATGCCGCCGTCCAGCCGGAACAGCACCCATTGCGCCACCGACGGGTCGGTCAGCAGGTGCACGGTGCGGCGGATCAGGTCGTCGAAGTCCAGCCAGCCGCGGGCGGCCTTGCGCTTGTCGTATTCCGGCAGGAACACCGCGGCGAAATCGTGCAGCGCCACGCTGCGCTGGGCCGCGCGCAAGGCAAGGCGCTTCGGCCGCGCGTCTTCCACCCGGCGCATCAGGTCTTCCAGCCGGTCCAGAAGGGGGCCAAGGGCGGCACGGGTGGCCTTGGTCGGGAAGCTGCCGATCTTGGCGGTGAACGGCTCCTTCGCGCCGGCGCCGGTCAGCAGGACGTCTTCCAGCGTGGCCAGCCCGTCCATGTCCGGAAGCACGCGCAGGCGGGGCGCGTTCTTCGCGTCCGTCGCACTGCCCGTTGTCAGGATGTCGGCCACCTGCGCCAGCCAGTCGGCCTCACCCCCCAGGAACACGCGGGACAGGATGGCGTCAGGCGTGTCGTCGTCGTCCAGCCCGCAGGCGGCCCGGATCTGCGCCGCGGGCAGGGCGGGCACCAGCCCGTCGCGCTGGCTGGCCATCTGGGCCGACAGGTCCGCGAAATCCGCGCCGGTGAAGGCGCGCGCCAGCGTGGCAACGGCGTCGGGGGCCAGACGGTCGGCCATCTCCTCGATGATGTCGTCGCGCAGAAGGGCGGCCGCGCGGTCGTCCATCTCGGTGAAGCTGGGGGACACGCCCGCCTCCAGCGGGAACCGCCGCAAAAGCGTCGCGCAGAACGAGTGGATGGTCTGGATGCGCAAACCGCCCGGCGTCTCGATCGCGCGGGCGAACAGGCGGCGGGCCTTGGCCAGCGTGTCGGGTGCCAGCGCGCCCACGCCCAGCTGCGACAGCGCCTCGGTCAGGGCGGCGTCTTCCAGCATCGCCCATTCGCCAAGGCGACGGAACAGGCGGTTCTGCATCTCGGTCGCGGCGGCCTTGGTGTAGGTCAGGCACAGGATGCGCTGGGGGGACACGTCGGCCAGCAGCAGCCGCGCCACGCGGTCGGTCAGCACCCGCGTCTTGCCCGATCCGGCATTGGCCGACAGCCAGGTGGAAGCGTCGGGCCGCGCGGCGGTCACCTGGCGAAGGGTGGCGTCGTCCATGTTCATCCCACGTCCTCCGGATGCGACGGGTCCTGCATCTCCCACTCTCCAAACCGGGCAAGGTGATCGTAATCCCCTTCCATCCGGTCCTCGAACACGGCGCGGCGGGCGGCATAGCCCTGCGCCCGGTTCCCGTATTGCCCGATCAGGGCGTGCAGCTGTTCCCAGACCTTGCCCAGAAGCTCCTCCGTGATTTCGGTCGCTTCGATCTTCGGACGGGGGCCAAGGCCAATATAGCTGACACGGCGGACGGGCGTCGGGCCCAGCGCCTTGAAGCCCCCGCGTTCGGCCATGGCGGCTTCCAGCAACAGCTGCTTTTCGAACGCGGCCTGCTGCTTTTGCGTGGGCGGCGTGCCGGTCTTGTAATCGACGATGTGCAGCGTACCGTCCAGCAGGCGGTCGATCCGGTCGGGCCGGGCCGTCAGGCGGAAGTCCAGCGGATCGACCTGAACGCCGCCCGAATCCTCCAACCAGACGGGTTCTGCCTCGGACGCGGTTTCCAGCGCGATGAAGAAGTCCGCCGCGCGCTCCAGCCGGGCCAGCCACAGGGCACGGGCGGCGGGCCAAGGCACATCCTCGGCCAGAACCTGCGCGGCGGTGGCCAGCAGGCGGGCGTGGGTGGGCGTGCCGCCCTCGCGGATGAAGGTTTCCAGGATGCGGTGCAGAACGGACCCCCGCAGACGCGCGTCCGGTGTCTGGCGCAGGGGGTCCAGCGGCTTTAGGCGCAGGATGTTGCGGGCGTAGATCGCGTACGGGTCGCGGATTAGCGTGCGGATGCCCGTCACGGCCAGCTGCTTCGGGCGCGCTTCCAGTGGCGGGCGGGGCGCGGGGCGGCGGGCCAGCGGCACGGGCGCATCGGGCGCTTCCAGTTGCGCCGCCATCTCCAGCCAAATGCGGCCCTTGGCGCGCATGCAGTCCAGCGCTTCGGGCCCCTGTTGCGCGGGAAGGCCCGCCATCAGGTTCTGCAACCGGTTCAGCCAGCGCGACGGCACGGTTTCCGCCTCTGCGTCCCGGGTCGCTCGGGACAGGATCACCTCGGGCAGGGCGATCGCCTGCTGGTAATCGTGCGAGGACAGGCCGATCTGCCGTTCGGGCAGCAAAAGGCCCGCCTGCAGCCGCATCTGCCGGTTCAGCCACGGATCGGGATCGGGCAGGGCGGGCCAGATCCCGTCGTTCAGCCCGCCAAGGATGACGAGGTCGGCGCCCTGCACCCGCGCTTCCAGCGTGCCCCAGATCATGATGCCGGGATGGGCGGTGACGGTTTCCCGCACCTCGCCGCGCGACAGGACGGAATCGAACAGGTCGGCGTAATCGACGGTGGTCATGTCGCCGCCATGCTCCGCCTCGGCCTGAAGATCACCGATGATGGACAAGGCGGCCTCGCCCGCCGCGCCGGACCAGAGGTCGCCAGCCCCTGTGGCCCCCGGCCCTGCGGCCAGCTGCGCGGCCACGGTCAGGTGATGGTCCAGATGCGCTGCCAGATGGCGCGTGCCCACAGGCTCCAACGCCGCCAGCGTGGCGCCGATCCACGCGGCCCAGTCGGCCACCCCATCCGCGGGCCGGGCCGAGGCCCAGGCGGTCAGGTCGGCGGGCGTGGGGAAGGGCGGGCCATTGCGGCGCAGGTGCAGTTCCAGATCCCGTGTCCAGCGCAGGTGGTTGCCCCGGTCCGCACCCGTGGCTGTCAGCGGGTGCTTCAGCAGCGTCAGCAGCGCCTCGGGCGTCAGGCGGCGGCCCATCAGGTGGCCGATGTGGCGGAACAGGCGGCCGGCGGCGGTCTGCTGCAACGGCTCGCCCGCGGAATCGTCCGGCACGATGCCCCACCGGTCCAGCGCCGCCGCGACCCGCCGCGTCAGCCCCCGGTCGGGGGAGATCAGGGCCGCGCGTTTTCCGTCCTCGGCCGCCTGCCGCAGGATCAGGGCGATGGCCTGCGCCTCCACCCGCGGGCGGGGCGCCTCGATCAGCGTCAGGTCCTGGGTGGCGGCGCGCAGGTCGCCCAAATCCTTGCCCTCGGCCAGCCACTGGTCGGTCACGGGCGCCGGGCGCAGGGACAGGGAGATCAGGCGGTTGCGGTCGGGCGATACTGGAACGTCGTCCGTCCAGTCCGTCACATCCGCGGGCGTCAGGTCCAGATCGCGCATCAGGCGGTGGAAGCGGTACTGGGGATGATCCTCGGCCGTCAGCGCGTCCGACAGGGTGTCCCACACCGGCAAGGGCAGATCGCGGTCAAAGCCCGGCAGCACCAGCGCCCCCTGATCCAGCCGTGCCACCGCGTGCATGAACAGCGCCGTCGCGCCGCGTGATCCGGTGGAGCCTGCGACGATCACCGGCCCCGGCGGGTTCGCCTGCCAGCGCGCGGCGAGCGCCACGGCGGCCAGCCGCCCGCGCCGGTCGGCATCGGGCCGCCCGGCAAAGATCGGCGCCACGATGGACAGGAAGCTTTGCGTCCGCGCCCAGTGCGCCGAATGGTGCGACACGTCGATGTTCGCGATGGCTTCGGGCGTCACGTCCTCCTGCCCCATCTCTCCCAGCAGGGTGGCGAGGCTGTCGGCCAGGTCATAGGTGGCCGCGCGGGGGGCCAGATCGGGCTGCGCCTGCAGCAATGCCGCGATCAGGCGCGACAGTTCCAGCCGCAGGCGAAGGGGGGGAACCGCTTCCGGCAGGTCGGGCACCAGCTTTGCCAGATCGCCCAGAAGGTGGATGCGCGGCAGAAGGCGCGCGCCGCGGGCCGTCAGGATCTCCACCACCCGGCGGCGCATCCGGGCGGTGTTCAGGAACAGCTGGACACGGGCCATCGCCTCGGGTGGCTGGCCGTCCATGCGGTGCAGAAGGCCGCGCACCAGCGCGGAGGGAAAATCGACGCCCAGCGGGACGGCGGACACTTCACCCATGCAGCAGCGCCTCCGCCAAGGGAATGCTTTCGGGACGGCCCACGTCGCACCAGCCGCCTTTGTGGATCACGCCGTGCAGACGTCCCTCGGCGATCATCCGGTCCCACAGGACGTTCAGGGAGAACTTCTGATCGGGAATGCGGGCCAGACCGTCCGTCTTCAGGATCTGCGCGCCCAGATACGCATGATCGCCGCCGCGCGTCAGCACGGGGCCTGCGTTGAAATCACCGGTGCCACGATAGCCGGTGGCCTGCGCGGCGGGCAGCAGCAGCAGCAGGGCGTCCATGCGGTCAGGTTCCCAAACACTCCACAGTTGGGTCAGAGGGTTTTCGCCGGTCCAGACCGCGTCGGTGTTCAGGGTCATCACGGTGTCCGCATCCAGATGGGGCAGGGCCGTGCGCAGGCCGCCGCCGGTTTCCAGCAAGTCCGGTTCATGGCTGACGATGACGTCGGGCGGCAGAACAAGACGGTTGGCCAGATAATGCGTATTGGCCACGATCCGAGGGACGCCCGCGTCGCGCGCGATGGCCAGCGCGTGGTCGATCAGCGGGCGACCCGCGACCGGGATCATGGGTTTGGGACGATCGGCGGTCAGGGCGCCCATGCGGGTGCCTAGGCCCGCGGCAAACAGCATCAGGGGCGGCATCGGGCGATCCTGTCCAAAATGTCAGGGGTGGGGGCGGGCAGATCCAAGGGAAACCCGGCCAGCGCCGGATGGGCCATGTTGCGTCGAAGATGGGCCCAGACGCGCGGGATCAGCGGCAGATAGGCTGGTTTTCCCATCACGGCCAGTCGCGCGAAGATGCCGAGGATGCGCAGGTTGCGCTGGGCGCCCAGCACGGCGTACTGCGCGCGGAAGGCCTCGGACGGATCGAACCGCCGGATCATCGCCTCCTCGGTCGCGAGGGACACGTCGCGGCGCGCGTCCTGCAACAGCGACACGAGGTCATAGCCCGGCTGCCCCATCTGCCCCAGCTGGAAGTCCAGAAGCCCGACCCGCGCCACCCCGTCGCGTTCGGGCAGCCACAGCAGGTTTTCCGCATGGTAATCGCGCAGGATCAGGACACGGGGGCCGTCGGCATGGGCGGTCAGCGCTTCAGTCAGGGCCCTGATGGTGGCGGTGGCATTTCCCGTTGCCCCGGCACATTGGCCATACCAGTCGAAGGCGGGCTGCACCGCGTCGGCCCACTCCCCTGCGGGGAGATTGAGCAAACCTTGGGGCGCAGGGGCATCCTGAAGCCGGATCAGGACGTCTGTGGCCGCAGAATAAAGCTCGGCCTCACGCTCCGGCGCCCGGGTCAGGATGCGGGCGTAGAGGTCGTCACCCAGATCCTCCAGCAGCAGGAAACCCTGCGGCAGGTTTTGCGCCAGAACCCTCGGCGCCGACAGGCCAAGGCCCGTCAGGTGCTGTCCGATGGCCACGAAATCCGCCGGATCGTCGCCGCTGCGGGGTGGCGCGTCCATCAGGACCGCTTGCCCCTTCGTCCCCGACAACCGTTGATAGCTACGGGCCGAGGCGTCGCCGGCCAAGGGCGTGTGCTTGGCATCACTCCATCCTGCCGCGACCAGCATATGTTTGGCCTGCTGCTGGCGCAGGCGGGCGATCAGGGCGGGCGGGCCGTCCAGACGGGCAAGCCGACCCTCTCCCTCCACCTCAAGCGTAACGCGCAGGGCGTCGGAGGAGGCCAGATTGCCCAGACGGTCGGGCCACTCGATCAGGCAGATCGCCTCGGCCATCGCGGCGTCCAGACCAAGTTCGCTCACCTCGTCCGGGTGGGACAGGCGGTAAAGGTCGGCGTGCCAGATTTCCGGAGCCCCTTCATACGTCTGCACCAGCGTAAAGGTGGGCGAGGGGATGTCGTGCTCCCCCGTGCGCGCATGGATCAGGGCGCGCGACAGATGCGTCTTGCCGGCGCCGATGCCGCCGGACAGCAGCACGGTGTCGCCGGCACCCAGAATGGCGGCAAGGTCGGTGCCAAGGCGGGCCGTGGCATCTTCGTCGGCAAGGGGAAGCAGCAGCGTCATCACGCGTGAAAATGACGGCGCGCACCGTCCGGCGCAAGGGGGATCAGCCGTAGCGGACCACCTTCTGCGCGGCTTCCCGCAGCCGGAACCCGACCAGCGTCGCCCCGCCCGGCAGCGCGGTGTAGCGGCAGTCCATCCGCCGCCCGTCCAGAAGGTGAAGCGTTCCTTCTCCGCCGGTGCGGGGGCCAAGGGTGACGGTGAAATGCTCCACCTCGGCCCAAAGGGCGCTGGGGGCGGTGGCGGCGCGCCAGCGGGCGCAAAGCGCGCCGATCCCCAGTTCGGCCAGCGTGGTTCCGGGATCGTCGTCCCACATCCGCGCATAGGCGGCGTTGGAGATGACAAGCGTGCCCGAGGGGGAGAAGACCGCAACCCCTTCGCCCATCGCGTCGATCACCGACTGGCCCAGTTCCAGATCGGCGCGGTAGCGGCGGGTGCGCGTCATCTCGCCCGAAATGTCCTCGAACAGCAGGGCCATGGCGCCGTCGGGATGGGGACGCCCGACCACGCGCCACGTCTGGCCGCCGGGCAGGTTCCACGTTTCCTCGAACCGGCCATGGGTGGCGGCTTCTTCCAGATCGATCATCTGCTTGCGCCAGTGGCGGTAATCCTTGGGTTCCGGAATCAGCGACCGTTCCCGCAACGCGTCCAGTACCGAGAACAGCGAGGGGCGCGAGGACAGCATGTCGGGCGGCAGTCCGGTGAGGTCCATCAAGGCGGGGTTGAAGATCTGCAGCAAGCGCTGGCGGTCGAAGATCGCAAGGCCGATGGGCAGGTCGGCGAAGGTGCGGGCCAGCGTCTGCCGAAACTCCCGCAACTGCGCCTCGGCCAGGACAGCGCGGTCCAGGGGCCAGGCGGTGCCCACCTGCGCCTGCCGGACGGCATGCATCCAGCCGATGGGAAGGTTGACCGGCCCGTCCTGCGGGAAGAGATGCGGCAGCGGCCATTGCGGGGCGGAGGTGCCGGCAGCGCGGACATAGGCGGGGTTGGCCCAGGTCACCTCGCCCGCAGGGCCTTCCTCCCACAAGGGTGTCTGGGCGTGCTGGACGATCCGTCGCAGGCGGGCGATCTCGGCAGACTGGGCGGCTTGCGTCAGGGCGTCCTGCCCCGGTGCGTCGCTGTCCAATGCGATGCGGGTGATGCCACCGTGCAGGCTTGCTTCCACCGTCAGGCCGGACGGGCTGGTCAGTTGCACCCGACCTTCGCGGTCCAGTTGCGCCAGCCGATCGGCCAGATCGGGAAGGTGCTGGGTCAGATGCTCCTGCAGGCGACGACGGGCTTCGACGGGTTCCGCGTCCAGCGCCGCCAGCAGAAGGCGGGCCGAGGGGCTGCAATCGATCAGGCGGTCCTCGTCGAACAGGAACACGCTTCCCCCGTCGGCGGGCGCGGCGGCCGCACGGCGGCGCAACGTGTCAAGCACGACGAATCCTCCCGCGCAGGCCAGCAGGGCCACCGCCTCGGCGCGCAACAGATCGATCCAACCGATGGGCACAATGAACTTTCCTGGTTTCAGCGAGGCAACCGTCTGTCACAAGGGTTAACAACTTATTAAAGTTTGTTCTATCTCCCTGTGGCCGCGACAGGAATGTCACGCATCAAAGGGCCGATTTGCCGCCAAGGGACCATCATCCGGGGCCAGCGCACGGCGCGGCCAGACCAGTTCGGCCACCGCGCCGCTGCGTGAAAGGCGTTCCTCCGGCTTCAGGAACGGGCTGGAGCCGTTGGTGAAGGACAGCTCGGCGCCGGTGCGTTCCAGCAGGGTCTTCGCGATGAACAGGCCCAGACCCATGCCGTCATATTCCGGCCGCTGCGGGTCGGGGACGGATTTTCGAGACCGCACGAAGGGCTCCCCGATGCGGCCCAGGATCTGCGGGCTGTATCCCGCGCCGTCATCGGCCACGCGCACCAGGATCCGGTCGTCGGACCAGCGGGCGTCAATCCAGACCGTGCTTTCGGCGAAATCCACCGCGTTCTGGATGAGGTTGCGCAGCCCGTGGATCACTTCGGGGCGGCGAAGGATTGTGGGAACGCGCTCGTCTATGCCCGCTTCGGCGCGGGCCGATATTTCGACCTTCTTGCCGCGCGCCATGTGCGGCTCCGCCGCCTCGCGCAGGACGGATGTCAGGGGGGCCTGGCGCATGTGGGTGTCGTCCTTGCCCGCTCGCCCCATGGATCGCAGGATGTCGCGGCAGCGGTCCGCCTGTTCGCGGATCAGGGCGGCGTCCTCGTGAAGTTCGGGCCGGTCGGCCAGTTCGTCCATGAGTTCGGTGCTGACCAGCTTGATCGTGGCCAGCGGCGTGCCAAGTTCGTGGGCGGCCGCCGCGACGACCCCGCCCAGGTCGGTCAGCTTCTGTTCGCGGGCCAGGGCCATCTGCGTGGCCAGAAGGGCCTTCGTGGTGGTGCGGATTTCCGTGGACACCCTTCGCGCGTAGATGGAGGTGAAGGTGATCCCGATGACCATGGACATCCAGAACCCGAAGCGGAACAGGCCCGGCGTTTCCAGGAGCGTGTTGTCCGAAAGCTCCATCGGGAGGTGCCAGATCGTCACGAGCGTGACCCAGCCGGTGGCGCAGACCGCCATGATGATCGTGGTCATCAGGCTGAGCGCGGAGGCAGCGATGACCACCGGCGCCAGGATCAGAAGCACGAACGGGTTGGACAGTCCGCCCGTCAGGAAGACGAGCGCCGACAGTTGCGCCATGTCGAACAGCAGGGTCAGCCGGGCCTCCGCCTCCGTCAGGAGGCGGTTGGTGGGGCTGGACCACGCAAAGGCGAGGTTGGCCAGCACCGCACCCGCCACCACGGCGTAGCAGGGGCCCAGCGGAAGGTGCACGTCCAGCCAGCGATAGCACACGGTGATGGCCACCAGCTGGCCGAAGATGGAAATCCAGCGAAGATTGACAAGCGTGCGCAGGCGCAGCCAGTCGCCACGCGGCATCATGGGGCGGGAAACGGCAAGCATGGGCGTCCTCCTGTCACGCAGTCGTAATCTTCGGGAAGGTCCGGATCAATCGGGGTTGTTTGACGGGGGCCGCGCGATCTTCTAACGCTGCACCACCATATGGACAGGAGATCCCATACATGACGGAAGACCTGCACCCGGACATGGGCCCCGACCGCTCTCTTCTGCTGGTCGATGATGACGAGCCGTTCGTGAAGCGGCTGGCGCGTGCCATGGAAAAGCGCGGCTTCGAACCCGTGACCGCCGACAGCGTGGCCGCAGGCCGCGCCGTGGTCGAGCAATCCCCCCCCGCCTATGCCGTGGTCGATTTGCGGCTGGAGGATGGGAACGGGCTGGACGTGGTGGAATTGCTGCGCGAACGCCGGCCGGAATGTCGGATTGTCGTGCTGACGGGATATGGTGCGATCGCGACCGCGGTGGCGGCGGTAAAGATTGGCGCGACGGATTACTTGTCGAAACCCGCGGACGCCAATGAACTGACCAATGCGCTTTTGGCAAAAGGCGAAGCCTTGCCTGAATTGCCCGACAACCCGATGTCCGCAGATCGCGTTCGGTGGGAGCATATTCAGCGCGTGTACGAGATGTGCGACCGGAATGTCTCGGAAACCGCGCGACGGCTGAGCATGCATCGCCGGACCCTTCAGCGTATTCTTGCCAAACGCAGCCCGAAATGATCCGTTAACTCTAATCCATTTGATTTGAACATTGATGTGTTCGGCTTATTCTGTTTCAGCAGGCCGAGGCAAATTCATGGAAGACAAAAATGGACATCGATTCGCTTTCGCTGAAAGAGTTGAAGGATCTGCGGGCTCGGATAGACCGCGCCATTGAAACCTTCGAAACCCGCCGCAAACGCGAAGCGGCCGAGGAACTGGAGGCCAAGGCCCGCGAGTTGGGCTTCACGCTGAAAGATCTGGTGGATTTGGCAAGCCCTCGCAAAAGGGTCACCGCCGCCGCGGCTGCGAAATACGCCAATCCGGAAAATCCGGCCGACACCTGGACGGGCCGCGGGCGGAAGCCCCGCTGGTTCGTGGAAGCCACGGCCGCCGGACGCACCCCCGAAGAGATGGCCGTCTGATCAGGCCATCAATTCGCGACAGCGAAGAACGAAATCGCGGCGTGGCTCCACCGGGGGGCGCAACACGATTCCCAGCCCGTCGATCCAGGCCGGATCGGCGGGCTTTCCGAAATACCGCGTGGCCTCGGCTTCGGTGAAACCGGCGATTTGCACGGCTTCCATGCGGGCGGAAATGCGGTCCGCCTGCTTGATGCGGCGTTTCAGCGCGATCGGCAAAACGGCCGGCAATCCGAACCGATGATGGATGGCGGTGGTCAATCTTGCGTCCAGATCCCGGTAAGCCGGACCGATGGCCCCCTTCACCGGGCTGATCATGTCGCCGATCACATATTCCGGCGCATCGTGCAAAAGGGCCGCCAATTTCTCGGTCGCGGTGGCTTCCGGTTGAAGGCGGGTGAATATCCGCTCTACCAGAAGGGAGTGTTCGGCGACCGAATAAGGCCAATCGCCGAAGGTCTGGCCATTCCAGCGTGCCACGAACGCCAGACCATGGGCGATGTCCTCGATCTCGATGTCCATCGGAGTTGGATTCAGCAGATCTAACCGCCGACCCGACAACATGCGTTGCCACGCGCGCATCAGTTTTCCCCCTCCGGACCGGACATCGCCGAAGGAAAAATTTCCGGGAGGGCGGAGTTTGAATTCAAGGATGTCACAGGCCACTCCGTCAAGAGGTTCGGGTGCCGGAAGGGATAAGCCACATTGGGCGATCCTGCAAATGCAAGCCGATCCTTTTCCGGCCGTTTCCGGTGCCATGACAGCGACCGCTTGGGCCGTCACCGAGGAGGTCATACAGCAAAAACGGGAACATTGGCCTTCCGGGACAGTTGTGTGCGAAAGGAAGGGACCGATCATGTTTCGCAAGATGACCTGCCGTATTGCCCTCGCCGCGGCCGCTTTGACCTCTGTTGCACTGCCTGTTGCGGCCGTGATGCCGCCGGAAGGCGACCGGGTGGATCTGGCCTATTACGACAGCATCCAGCGGACCGGAATGGACCAGTTGCCGACCGATCCGTACTGCGCCAATCCCGAGATGCTGGCCGCCGACCTTGGCGAAACCTACGGCGAGGACCGGATGCTGACCGCCACCCGCGACAATGGCCGCCAGTTCGAGGTGTGGGCCTCGGACAGCGCCGGCACCTGGACCGTCAGCTACACGCGTCCGGACGGCATCGCCTGCGTGATCGGGTCGGGCATCGGTTGGGACAGCGGCGACAATGCCACCGCCCGCCTGCAGGAAGTCGGCCTGAGCCTCTGATTGCCCGCAAGGGGATGGAATGGTATGCCCGCTCCGACACATTCAACGGAGCGTCATATGCCTGATTTCATCGTCAAGGACATCGCCCTCGCCGGTTATGGTCGCAAGGAGTTGACCATCGCCGAAACCGAAATGCCGGGCTTGATGTCCCTGCGCGAGGAATATGGCGCGGCGCAGCCCCTGAAGGGCGCGCGGATCGCGGGCTCCCTTCACATGACCATCCAGACCGGGGTCCTGATCGAAACCCTGGTGGCCTTGGGTGCCACGGTTCGCTGGGCGTCCTGCAACATCTTCTCCACCCAGGATCATGCGGCGGCGGCCATTGCCGAAGCCGGCGTGCCCGTGTTTGCCGTGAAGGGCGAAACGCTGGAAGAATACTGGACCTACACGGACCAGATCTTCCAGTTCGAGGACGGGGCGAACCTGATCCTGGACGATGGCGGCGACGCCACGATGTACATCCTCATGGGGGCGCGGGTCGAAGCCGGCGAAACTGCCCTTCTGGACGTCCCCACCAGCGAGGAGGAAACGTTCCTGTTCGCGCAGATCAAGAAGCGCCTTGCGGCAAGCCCCGGCTGGTTCACGAAACAGCGCGACCTGCTGAAAGGCGTGTCCGAAGAAACGACGACCGGCGTGCACCGCCTGTACGACCTGCACAAGAAGGGCCAACTGCCCTTCCCGGCGATCAACGTGAACGACAGCGTCACCAAGTCGAAGTTCGACAACAAGTACGGTTGCAAGGAATCGCTGGTCGACGGCATCCGCCGCGCGACGGACACGATGATGGCCGGCAAGGTCGCCGTGGTCTGCGGTTACGGCGACGTGGGCAAGGGTTCGGCCGCGTCGCTGCGCGGGGCAGGGGCGCGCGTGAAGGTGACCGAGGTCGATCCGATCTGCGCCCTGCAGGCCGCCATGGACGGGTTCGAGGTGACGCTGCTGGAGGATGAGGTTGGCACCGCCGACATCTTCATCACCACCACCGGCAACAAGGACGTGATCCGGATCGAGCACATGCGCGCGATGAAGGACATGGCCATCGTCGGCAACATCGGCCACTTCGACAACGAGATCCAGGTCGCCGCGCTGAAGAACCACAAGTGGACGAACATCAAGGACCAGGTCGACATGATCGAGATGCCTTCGGGCAGCCGCATCATCCTGCTGTCCGAAGGGCGTCTGCTGAACCTGGGCAACGCGACCGGCCACCCGTCCTTCGTGATGTCGGCCTCCTTCACCAACCAGACGCTGGCGCAGATCGAGCTGTGGACCAAGGGCGACGAATATCAGCCCGGCGTCTACATCCTGCCGAAGACGCTGGATGAAAAGGTGGCGCGCCTGCATCTGGCCAAGATCGGCGTGAAGCTGACGGTGCTGCAAAAGGAACAGGCCGACTATATCGGCGTGACGGTGGACGGCCCCTACAAGCCGGAACATTACCGCTACTGATCGCGATCCTGCGGTCCCGATAAAAAAGGCGCCCTGCAGGGCGCCTTTTCCGTTTCAGGCTTTCGCCGAATGGTCATCGTCGTGATGCGGACGGGACGGATCGTGATCCTTGCCACGCAACTTCACCACGGCGCCCAGAACGAACACGAAGAACACCGGCACGAAGAACACCGCAAGGACAGTGGCCGAGATCATGCCCCCGATCACCCCCGTGCCGATGGCGTTCTGGCTGGCCGCCGAGGCGCCCGAAGCGATGGCCAGCGGCACCACGCCCAGCGTGAACGCCATGGAGGTCATCAGGATCGGACGGAAGCGCAGCTTCGCCGCCTCCACCGCCGAATCGATCAGGCCCTTGCCTTCGGCGCGAAGCTCCTTGGCGAATTCCACGATCAGGATGGCGTTCTTGGCCGACAAACCGATGATCGCGATCAGGCCCACCTTGAAGTAGATGTCATTGGGCATGTCACGCAGCATCACCGCGGCGATACAGCCGATGATCCCCAAGGGGGTGACCAGCATCACGGCCAGCGGAATCGACCAGCTTTCGTACAAACCGGCCAGAAGCAGGAAGACGAACAGGATGGACATGCCGAACAGCAGGACCATCGTGTTGCCCGAGGCAATCTCCTCGGCGGTCTGGCCCGTCCATTCATAAGCATAGCCCTGACCCAGTTCACCGGCCAGATTTTCCATCAGCGCGATGGCGTCGCCCGACGACACGCCCGGCGCCGCCTGACCCGCGATGCGGACCGCCGGATAGCCGTTGTAGCCGACGACCTGGCTGGGGCCGACTTCCCATTCCACCGTCGCGAACGAGGAGAAGGGCACCATGCCGCCATTCGTGTTGCGCACGGTCAGGTCCAGGATGTCCTGGGTCTGCATCCGCGATTCCTCGCGCGCCTGCACGATCACGCGCTGCTGACGACCGCCGTTTGGGAAGTCGTTCACATAGCTGGAGCCGAGGTTGGAGGAGATCGTGCGGTTGATGTCGGCGAAGGTCACGCCGAAGGTCTGCGCCTTGTCGCGGTCGACGGTGACGGACACCTGCGCGGCCGAAGGCATGCCTTCGACGCGAAGACCGACGACTTGGCCGCCTTCCTGCGCCTTGGCCATCAGCTGCTGGGCCGCCTGTTGCAGGGCCGCCTGACCGACGCCGCCGCGATCTTCCAGACGGAAGGCAAAGCCGCCCGTGGTGCCGAAGCCCGGGATGGGCGGCGGC
Organism: Falsirhodobacter sp. 1013; assembly: GCF_051195255.1. Taxonomy (NCBI): domain Bacteria; kingdom Pseudomonadati; phylum Pseudomonadota; class Alphaproteobacteria; order Rhodobacterales; family Paracoccaceae; genus Falsirhodobacter; species Falsirhodobacter sp. 1013. Next base: position 648,104 of record NZ_JBNJLK010000001.1, read on the forward strand.
GACAGCGAGAAGGCCTGCGCGTCCTGCACGCCGAAGAACAGCGCCTGGTTGGCACCGGCCGCGATCTCGTCGGCGCTTTGGCTGCGTTCGGACCAGTCCTTGAAGGTCGTGAACATCAGGCCCGCGTTCGGCCCCTGACCCGAGAAGGAGAACCCGCGGATCGCCACCGTATTCGTTACGGCCTCGTTCGACAGGTAGTAGCCTTCCACCTGCTTCAGCACCGCATCGGTCCGTTGCGAGCTGGACGTGGGCGGCGTCTGGATGTCGGAGATGACGTAGCCCTGATCCTCGTTCGGCAGGAACGAGGTCGGAAGCCGCAGGAAGCCCCAGCCCGTGACCCCGGCGATGACAAGATACAGAAGCATCATCATCACCGACCGGCGGGCCAGCATCCGCACACCGCGCGAATAGCGTTCGGTGCCCGCGTCGAACTTGCGGTTGAACCAGCCGAAGAAGCCCTTCTTCTCGTGGTGGCTGGTGATCGGCTTCAGGAAGGTGGCGCACAAGGCCGGCGTCAGCGACAGCGCCAGGAAGGCCGAGAACAGGATCGAGGCCACCATCGTCAGCGAGAACTGGCGGTAGATGATGCCGGTGGATCCGGGGAAGAAGGCCATCGGGATGAACACGGCCGTCAGCACCAGCGTGATGCCGATGATGGCGCCCTGGATCTGGCCCATGGCCTTTTGCGTCGCCGCCTTCGGGCCCAGCCCTTCCTGCGCCATGATGCGTTCGACGTTCTCGATCACGACGATGGCGTCATCGACAAGGATGCCGATGGCCAGCACCATCGCGAACATGGTCAGAACGTTGATCGACAGCCCCAGCACGAACATGACGGACAAGGCGCCCGCCAGCGCGATCGGCACGACGATCGTCGGGATCAGGGTGTAGCGGATGTTCTGCAGGAACAGGAACATCACGAGGAACACGAGCACGACGGCCTCGACGAGGGTGTGCAGCACCTTCTCGATGGAGGCCTCGACAAAGGGGGTCGTGTCGTAGGGAATGGAGTATTCGACGCCTTGCGGGAAGTACTGCTTCAGTTCCTCCAGTTTGGCGCGGATGGCTTCGGACGTTTCCAGCGCGTTGCCGTCGCTGGACAGTTGCACGCCAAGGGCGGCGGCCGGTTGCGCGTTCAGACGCGAGTTGAAGGCGTAGGAATCTGCCCCTACTTCCACGCGGGCCACGTCCGCAAGGCGCACGGTGGATCCGTCCGGGTTGGCGCGCAGGACGATCTTGCCGAACTCCTCGGCCGAGGACAGCTGGCCCTTCACGAGCACGGTCGCGGTCAGTTGTTGGCCGATGGGGTTTGGGTCCGCGCCCACCTGACCGGCGGCGACCTGGGCATTCTGCGCCTCGATCGCGCTGATCACGTCGGCGGTGGACAGGTTGAAGCCCGTCAGCTTGTCGGGATCGATCCAGATGCGCATCGCCTCTTCCGAGGAGAAGACCTGCGCCCGTCCGACGCCCGCCGTCCGCTGGATCTCGTTCACGACGTTGCGGCTGAGGTAGTCCCCCAGCGACACCGCGTTCATCGATCCGTCCGACGAGGTCAGTGCCACGACCATCAGGAAGCCTTGGCTCGCCTCCTCCACGGTGACGCCCTGGTCGGTCACGGTTTGCGGCAGGACCGGTTCCACGCGGGCGACGGCGTTCTGCACGTCCACCTGCGCCTGGGCCGTGTCCGTGCCCGGCGCGAAGGTCGCCGTGATGGAGATGGCGCCCGAGCTGTCCGAGGTCGATTCGAAGTACTGGATGCCGTCGACGCTGTTCAGCTCCTCCTCGATCGGCTGGGCGACGGCTTCATACATTTCCTCGGGGGAGGAACCGGTATAGGTCGCCGAGATGGAGATCTGCGGCGGCGCAACGGCCGGATATTGCGAGATGGGCAGAGACTGAAGGCTCAGGAACCCCGCGATGACGATGAAGATGGATATGACCCACGCCAGCACGGGTCGGAGGATGAAGAATTGTGACATCGGGCCGCCTCAGTTGGCCGGTTGCTCACCCTGGGCGGTATCGCCCTGGGCGTTGGGATCGGCATTCGGCTGCCAAGGTTCCCCTTTGACCGCCATTCCGGGCTTCAGCTTCTGGGCCCCCGACACCACGACACGGTCGCCCGCATTCAGGCCGTCTGTCACAACCCAGCGGCCGTTGATGACCGAACCCAGCGTGACCGGGCGGGGCTGCACGGTGTTGTCCTCGCCGATGACGAAGACGCTGGTGGACGAATCCTGCGCCCGCTGGACGGCCATCTGCGGCACGGCCAGGGCGTCGTTGCGGACGGCCTGTTCGATCTGCACGCGCACATAAAGACCGGGCAGCAGGTAGCCTTCGGGGTTAGGGACTTCGGCGCGCAGGGTCACCTGACCGGTGGTTTCGTCCACCGTGGCTTCCGAGAACAGCAGCTTGCCGGGATGCTCGTACTTGGTGCCGTCGTCATAGTAGATGGACACTTGCGCCTCTCCGGGGGCCGCGGCGACCAGTTGGCCTTCGGCCATCTGGCGGCGAAGTTGCAGCATCTGGGCGGTGGATTGCGTGAAGTCGGCGTAAAGCGGGTCCAGTTGCTGGATCGTCGCCATCACGTCGGTCTGGGCCGCGACCAGCGCACCTTCGGTGATCGTCGCGCGGCCAATGACACCGGTGATGGGTGCCCGAACTTCGGTATAGTCGAGGTTCAGCTGGGCTTCCTGAAGCTGGGCCTGCGCGATGGTGACATCGGCATCGGCCTGGGCCAGCGTGCTGACGGCCGTGTCATAGGACGATCCGGAGGACACGTTGCGTTCGCGCAACTCTTCCTGACGCTTGGCTTCCGCTTGCGCGTTCGTCTGGGCCGCCCGCGCGCGGGCCAGTGTGCCTTCGGCGCTGGCCACCTGAACCTGGTATTGCGCGGGATCAAGGCGGTACAGGACATCGCCCGCCTGAACGCGGCTTCCTTGTTCAAACACGCGCTCGATCACGATGCCGCCGACGCGGGGGCGGACCTCCGCCACGCGGGTGGCGGAGATGCGGCCCGGCAGATCGTTGATGATGGGAAGGACCTCGGGCTGGACCTGCACGAACGAGACGGGCAGAGGCGGCATCTCACCGCCCCCCGGGGCCTGGGCCAGTGCGGCCTGAACGGGGATCAGTGCGGCCAGAACGGCAATGCAAAGACGTTTCATGGGGAACCTGTAGAAAAGAGGGGGAGGAGGTCAGGTCGAGGGTGAGGGGGCAGACACGAGAGAGGCAATGTCTGCCAGAAGTTGCCGGCGTTCTTCCGGTGGAAAACGATAAAAACCAAGGTACTCCAAGGACATGAGGCCATGAAGCGCGGCCCAGGCCAGACGGGCCCGGCTGGGATCGGCGGCTTCCTTCGTGACACGTTCAAGATCGCCCTTGAACGAGGCGCCCATCAGTTCGCGGCACGTGTTGTCGTCCGAGAAGCTTGTGGTAATCGCCATGGCACAGGAAATATCCTCATCCGAGGGGGATTGCGTGCAATGAGTCAGCATGCCTTGCAGGAAGGCGTCCGGCTGGCCGGTATACGCCTCCGTCACACGCTCCAGCTCGTCGTATTTCCGTTCCAGCCGCTTTTGCACGAAGGCCGCCAGCAGCGCGTTCTTGGAGTTGAAGTCGTACACAACGCTGGACTTGCTGATGCCGGCGGCGCGCGCCACCGCCTCGATCGAAAGGCCGGCCACGCCATGCTCGCGCACCACGGCCTCGATCGCATCCATGGTCACATCGCGGTCAATCGTGCGCTTGCGTCCCAAATCCGTGTCCCGTTCTGGAAATAGCCATACGAGCGTTCGGATATGGGGCGCGAAGCTGCGGGTCAACCCGCTTTGCGTGTCCGGACCGAGGAATCCTGCGTTTGTAGTGCAGGTTTTTACGGTCAGGCGGCCAGAAGACGGTGAAGCCGCTGAAGCGCCAGCTCATACCCTTGGGTGCCGAACCCGGCGATGACCCCGTCCGCGCGTGTGCTGATGTAGGAATGGTGCCGGAAGGCCTCTCGGGCGTGCACGTTGGAGATGTGAAGTTCGATTACCAGCCCGTCGAACGCCTTCAGCGCGTCCAGAAGCGCCACCGAGGTGTGGGTGTAGGCGCCGGCATTGATGATGATGCCCTGCGCCGCCATCCGCGCTTCGTGGATCCAGTCGATCAGCTGCCCTTCGTGGTTGGACTGCAGGAAACGGATCTCCAGCCCCAAGTCGCGCGCCTCCGTTTCGCAGCGCGCTTCCACATCGGCCAAGGTTTCGTAGCCGTAGATCTCGGGCTGGCGCTGGCCCAGAAGGTTCAGGTTCGGGCCATTGAGGATGTAGATGGTCATGCGAAGTCCTTTCTGGGTTCCGTTTCGGCCAGCGCCTCCAGATAGGATTTGCACCACGACTGGATGTCGTGTTCCACCAGATAATCCATCATGTCGCGCCAGCGGCTCCGGCGTTCCTCCAGCGTCATCGACAGGGCCCATTCGATGGCTCGCGCCGTCTGCTCGCTGTCATAAGGGTTGCACAGGACGGCACCCTTGAGTTCCCGGGCGGCGCCCGCGAAACGCGACAGGACCAGCACGCCCGGATCATCGGGGTTCTGCGCGGCCACGTATTCCTTGGCCACCAGATTCATCCCGTCGCGCAAGGGCGTGACCAGTCCCACCCGCGCCTCTCGATATAGGCCTGCCAGCGATTCCCGATCCACCGACTGGTTGATATAGCGGATGGGCGTCCAGTCGATCCGGCCCATGACGCCATTCACATGGCCCGCCAGCGATTCGACTTCGGCCCGCATGTCGCGGTATTCCGGCACGTCGGACCTCGACGACGGCGCGATCTGCAACAGGGTGACGTTGCCCGCGCGGTCGGGGTTCATCTCCAGGAACTGCTCGAACGCGAGGATGCGCTGCGGAATGCCCTTGGAGTAATCCAGCCGGTCCACCCCGATGATCAGGTCGCGCCCGTTCATCGACCGGCGCAGTTCCTGCACCGCCTCGGCCGAGATGGCTTCCGCGGCAAGATCCGCAAAGGCCTGCGTCTCGATCCCGATGCCGAAGGTGCGGGCGTGGAAGGTGCGGCCATAGGCGGTCAGCACCGCCTGCGACGGATCGTCCGCCACGCTGCCTTCGGCCCGCCCGCCCACGCCTTCGCGGATCAGGCACGAGATGTAGTTGTCCAGATCGTGGTCGGTCTGGAATCCGACAAGGTCGTAGGCTGACAGCCCCTTCATGATCTGGTCATGGATGGGGGCCGCGAACAGGATGTCCGCCGGGGGCCAGGGAATGTGCAGGAAGAAGCCGATGCGGTTGGTCACGCCGCGGCGGCGCAACTCCTCGGCCAGCGGGATCAGGTGATAGTCGTGCACCCAGATGATGTCGTCGGGTTCGATCAGCGGCATCAGCCGGTCCGCGAACATGCGGTTCACCCGGAAATAGCCGTCCTTGTCGCGGCGCGAATATTCCGCAAGGTCGATCCGGCAATGAAACAGCGGCCACAGAACCCGGTTCGCGAAGCCGCTGTAATATTCGTCCATGTCCTTTTCGGACAGGTCGGTCAGAGCGAAGTCGATGGCGCCATGCTGACGGTGGGTGACGGGACCGGGTTCGCCTTCGCCAACCGATTCACCGGACCAGCCGAACCAGATGCCACCACTTTCCTGAAGGGCCGCGTTCACGGCGACTGCAAGGCCGCCCGCCGGCATAACGCCGTCCTTGTCCGGCAGCGGCACACGGTTTGACACGACGATCATGCGTCCCATTGGGCAATCCTTTCAAGGCTGGCGCGCAGCGCCGAGGGCGAGGGCAGATGCGCCCGCGCGGCAGTGGGTTCGGACGGGTCCGCGATCCGGATCGACAGCCCGCCCTGCGCGTTCGCGATCGGGAACATCGTCTCGTCCGTGACGTCGTCGCCGATGGTGACGGGGATGCGGCCGGCAAAGGGCGCCTCGGTCAGAAAGGCGGTGACGGCCCCGCCCTTGGTGGCGCCGGCGGGCCGTAATTCGACCACGCCCTTGCCGAACTGCAGTTCCCACTGCGGGCCGATCTCGGCCGCAAGGGTCTGCATGATGGCCTTCACTTCGTCCATCCGCTCGGGCGCCTGACGGTAATGCAGGCCCATGGCAAGGCCCTTGTCCTCCACCACGAGGCCCGGGACGTCGGCATAGCGGGCCAGCTGCGCCCGCACCCGGTCCAGCCCCGGGGGCACCGTCACCTCCAGCACCTGCCCGTCGGCGCGACGGCGCTGGAAGCCGTGAAGGCCGGCCAGGGGAAAGATCTCGGGCGCGAAGGTGACGTCCACCCATTCCATCTTCCGCCCCGTCACCAGCGCCAGCGCGCCGCCCATGCGGGCGGACAGGCGGGACAGGGTGGCCGGCAGGCCTTCGGGCACCGTGATGCCTTCCGGCGTCGGCGCCAGATCGATCAGGCAGCCGTCGATGTCCAGAAACAGCGCATAAGCGCCGGGATCTTCAAGAAGGGGGGCAAGAGGGTCGGTCATCGTGTCTCGGGCTTGTTGCGGGTGAACGGGTATGTGGCCCGCCGGCGGGGGAAATCCACCGTGGAACAAGCTGGCCCCTTCAGGCGCTGTGGCCCCGACATGTTCAAGGAGGTCCCGATGGATCGTGATGCCCCCGCCGACTTCACCCCCCACTTTGCCAGCTCGGGCCGGTTGAAGGACAAGGTCTGCTTCGTGTCTGGGTCCTCCTCCGGCATCGGTCGGGCCGTCGCGCGCCTTTACGCGGCCGAAGGCGCGAAGGTCGTGGTGACCTGGCACAAGGACCAGGAAGAAGGCAAGGACGCCGCCGCCCAGATGCGCGCTGAAGGGGCGGAGGTGCTGCTGCTGCAGCTGGACGCGACCGACCGGGACGCCTGCTTTGACGCGATCCGGCAGACCGTCGACCATTTCGGGCGGCTGGACGTGCTGGTGGCCAATGCCGGCGTCCAGAAGTCCCAGCCGGATTTCACGAAGGTGGACCCGGAATGGATCGAGACGATCTTCAGGACCAACGTCTTCGGCTACATGTGGCTGGCGCAGGCGGCGCTGGAGAAGATGACGGAAGGCGCGGCGCTGATCTTCACCACCTCGGTCAACGCCTATCGCGGGCACAAGTATCTGATCGACTATGCAGCCACCAAAGGGGCGGAGCTTGGCTTCCTGCGCGCGCTGGCCGCCAGCCTGGCCGACAAGGGCATCCGCGTGAACGGGGTGGCCCCCGGTCCGATCTGGACCCCGCTGATCGGGGAAACCATGCCGGAGGAGGACGTGAAGAACTTCGGCAGCGACGTTCCCATGAAGCGTCCGGGCCAGCCGAACGAGGTGGCGCCCTGCTACCTGTTTCTGGCCTGCCGCGATTCCAGCTACATGACAGGGCAGGTCCTGCACCCGAATGGCGGCATTCCCATCAACGGTTGACACGAACGGGAACCATCTGGCCTGACCGCACTTGATCTTCGGGTTCAAGCGGAGACAGGCATGCGGCAATATGAATGGGGTGCGGAACAGGTGGCGCCGGGACGGTGGAGCTTCGCGCTCTGGTCCCCAGACGCGGCGGAGGTGGCCGTGGAACTGGGCGGTACCGCGCATCCGATGACCACCGAGGCCGACGGCTGGCACCGGGTGGAACTGGATGCGAAGGCGGGCGACACCTACCGGCTGAAGGTCGGGGAACATTCCATCCCCGATCCCGCCTCTCGTGCGCAGGCGGGCGACGTGCACGCCGATTCCGTGCTGGTCGATCCGTCCCACGAATTTTCCCCCTGGGACGGTCGCCCGTGGGAAGAGGCCGTCATCTTCGAGATGCATGTGGGCCTGTTCACGCCCGAAGGCACCTTCGCCTCCGCCGCCGCGAAACTGCCGGATCTGGCGGCGCTGGGCATCACCGTGATCGAGGTGATGCCTGTGGGGCAGTTCCCCGGATCGCGCGGCTGGGGCTATGACGGCGTTCTGCCTTGGGCGCCGCATCCGGCCTATGGCTCCCCCGCCGACTTCCGTGATTTTGTGGACGCCGCGCACAAGGCCGGGATCAGCGTCATCCTTGATGTCGTCTACAACCACTTCGGGCCGGATGGGGCCTGGATCGGGCAGGTGGCCCCGTCCTTCTTCGATCCGGAGATCAAGACCCCCTGGGGCGCCGCCATCGCCTTCGACGAACCGGCCGTACGTCGCTTCTTCATCGGCAACGCGCTGCACTGGTTGCGCGAATACCATCTGGACGGCTTCCGCTTCGACGCCGTGGACCAGATCCGCGACAAGATCGAGCCGGAGTTCCTGGAGGAGCTGGCCCGCTCCATCCGCAAGGGCGGGTTCGACCGGCCGATCCACCTCACGACCGAGGACAACCGCAATATCACCCGCCTGCATGACCCGGAAGCGGGCCTGTATGACGGCGAATGGAACGACGACTATCACCACTGCATCCACGTCCTGCTGACGGGCGAAACCTACGACTATTACGCCAGCTTCGGTGCCGCCCCGTTCGAGGATCTGTGCCTGTCGCTGGAATGCGGTTACGTGGAACAGGGCCAGCCCCGCCCGCCACAGAAGACCGGACGGGGCGAACGATCCTGCCATCTGCCGTGGCACGCCTTTGTCAACTTCAACCAGAACCATGACCAGACGGGCAACCGCGCCAAGGGCGAACGCCTTCTGGCGCTGGCCGATCCGGATGCGGCCAAGGTGGTGCACGCGCTGCTGCTGCTGGGCCCGTTCATCCCGCTGATCTTCATGGGGGAGGAGTCGGGCGAGACGGTGCCGTTCCAGTTCTTCGCCGATTTCACTGGCGATCTGGCCGAGGCCACCCGCAAGGGCCGGCTGGAGGAGTTTCCCGGCGTGAAGGAATTCCCCGATCCCATGTCGATCGACACCTACGAGGCCTGCCGCCCCTACAAGGGCGATGCCGCCGTGGCCGAGGAATGGCGCAGCCTGACGCGCGAATTGCTGGCCTTCCGTCAGGACCGGATCGTGCCCCTGATGAAGTCTGGTCGCGCCGGCGATCCGGTGATCGAACGTGTGGGGCCGAAATCCCTGGTGGCGGAATGGCCCTACGCCGCCGGAACGCTGCGCATCGCCCTGGATCTTGGCAATGGCGGTCCGTTCCCGGACGGAGGGGACTGGAGGATCAACTGCGGGGCCTACCGTCTGGCCTGCTTCATCGAGGCCTGAGGCGGATCACGCACCCGTGATCATTATCTTTGGAACGAATTTGAAGGCCTGATGTTGTCCATGTGAAGCCCGCGGCAGATTGCGTCCCCATCGCATGTCATGTTCCCGCCGCAGGCTTGTCCCCAAACCGCCCGCAGGATCTTTCCCTCTCCTGCGGGCGGTCGCTTGTTTGTTGCACGTCATGCCTTATCCTACCGGAAAAAGGACGCATGATGCACGAAACGATCCGCAGCCCCGAAGTTCCGGCCCCCGCCCATTTCATGAACGCGGCAGAGGCCGTGGCCCATCTGCGCCATCTGTATGATACGGCCACGGACTATCTGGCCCAAGGATTCGCCGACGTGCTGGGGGGGCACCCTCCCTCTGGCCGCATCCGCGCCTTCTACCCCGAGGTGCGGCTGACCACGACCAGCTACACCCGCGTCGACAGTCGTTTGTCCTTCGGCTATGTCCCCGAACCCGGCACCTATGTGGCGACGATCACCCGCCCCGACCTGTTCGAGAACTACCTGATCCAGCAGATCGAGCTTCTGATCCAGAACCACGGCGTTCCGGTGCAGATCGCCACCTCTACCACGCCGATGCCGCTGCACTTCGCGCTGGCGGGCAATCCGTCGGTGCTGATCCCGCAGGAAGGCATCCTGCAATTTTCCTTGCGCGATGTGTTCGATGTCCCGGACCTGAACACCACCAGCGATGACATCGTGAATGGCGCCCGCCGTCTTCCCACGGGGGAAGCGCCCCTGGCCCCGTTCACCGCCCAGCGCGTGGATTATTCGCTGGCCCGCCTGGCGCATTACACCGCCACGGACCCGGTGCATTTCCAGAACCACGTGCTGTTCACCAACTACCAGTTCTATGTGGACGAGTTCGAGGCCTATGGCCGCCGCATGCTGGCCGAAGGCGGCTACACCGCCTTCGTGGCGCCGGGCAACCAGGAGATCACGGCGGCCGACCAGCCCATCACGCCACTGGCGCGGTTGCCGCAGATGCCGGCCTATCACCTGAAGCGGGCGGACGGTCAGGGGATCACGCTGGTCAACATCGGCGTCGGCCCTTCCAACGCGAAAACGGCGACGGACCACATCGCCGTGCTGCGCCCGCACGCCTGGCTGATGGTGGGCCACTGCGCCGGCCTGCGCAACAGCCAGAACCTCGGCGATTTCGTCCTGGCCCATGCCTATCTGCGCGAAGATCACGTGCTGGATGCGGACCTGCCCGTCTGGGTGCCGATCCCGGCGCTGGCCGAAATCCAGACCTCGCTGGAGGAGGCGGTGGAGGAGGTGACCCAGCTTCAAGGTTACGAGCTGAAGCGCATCATGCGCACGGGCACCGTCGCCACCATCGACAACCGCAACTGGGAACTGCGCGACCAGTCGGGCCCCGTGCACCGGCTGTCTTTGTCGCGCGCCATCGCGCTGGACATGGAAAGCGCCACGATCGCCGCCAACGGGTTCCGCTTCCGCGTGCCCTACGGCACGTTGCTGTGCGTGTCCGACAAGCCGCTGCACGGAGAGCTGAAGCTGCCCGGCATGGCCTCGGACTTCTACCGCACGCAGGTGTCGCGGCACCTGATGATCGGCATCCGCGCGATGGAGAAGCTGCGCGACATGCCGATCGAACGGATACACAGCAGGAAATTGCGCAGTTTTGATGAAACTGCGTTCTTGTAGGGCGGCCCCGGCCATTTTCGCCATGCAGGGGCTTGCCACGCGAGGAAAAAAAGGGTGTAGCGGCTCAGGCGCCCTTCCGGGGCAAACGAAATAACCGAACAGGAGACAGCAGATGTCCAACAAACCGATGACCAAGACCCAGCTGGTCGCCACGCTTGCCGAGGAGATGGGCGGAGACAAGAAAACCGCCACGGCCGCACTGGACGCCATCGCTGCGATCGTGACGCGCGAAGTCGCCGCCGGCGGCGCCGTCACCATCCCGGGCATCGGCAAGGTCGTCTGCCGCGAGCGTCCGGAGCGTCAGGTCCGTAACCCCGCCACGGGCGAAACGATGACCAAGCCGGCCGACAAGCAGGTCAAGGTCACGATCGCAAAGGCGCTGAAAGACAGCGTCAACGGCTGATCCGGGATCGGATGTTTCAGGGGCTGCCTTCGGGCGGCCCCTTTTTGCATGGAGACGGCATGGACTGGCGTTCGCTTGCGATGGGGATCGGCTTTGCGCTGATGTGGTCCTCGGCCTTCACCACCGGGCGGATGATCGTGATCGACGCGCCGCCCCTGCACGCGCTGGCGCTGCGCTTTCTGGTGGCGGGGCTGATCGGCGTGGCCATCGCCGCTGCCATGGGCCAGACGGCCCGCCTGACGCGGGCCCAGTGGCGCGGAACGGTGCTGTTCGGGCTGTTCCAGAACGTCATCTACCTGGGCTGCAACTTCGTCGCGATGCAGTGGATCGAGGCGAGCCTTGCGTCCATCATCGCCTCGGCCATGCCGCTGGTCGTGGCGCTGGCGGGCTGGATGATCTTTGGCGAACGGGTGCGGCCCCTTGGGGTCGCGGGGCTGGTGGCCGGGGTGGTCGGGGTGGCCGTCATCATGGGCAGCCGCCTGTCGGGCGGGGCCGATCCGTTGGGCGTCGCCCTGTGCCTGATCGCGGTCGTGGCGCTGGCCTTTGCCGCGCTGACAGTGAAGGGCGCGTCCGGCAAGGGCAACCTTCTGATGGTGGTGGGCCTTCAGATGCTGGTCGGCGCCGTGATCCTCGGCACCGTCGCGATGGTGGCGGAGCCGTGGCGCATCAACCCGACCCCGCGACTGATCTGGGCCTTCCTTTACACCACGCTGGTGTCCGGCCTCGGCGCGACATGGGTCTGGTTCGGGCTGGTAGGGCGGATCGGGGCCGTCCGCGCCTCCACCTTCCACTTCCTCAACCCCTTCTTCGGCGTGCTGATCGCGGCTGCCCTTCTGGGGGAACCGGTGGGCCGCTGGGACATCCTTGGCGCTGTCATCGTGGCCGGCGGCATTCTGGCCGTGCAGATTTCCAAAGCGCGCGAGATTGAGAACAAGGCAAGAACGTGATACGCTCGCGGCATCATGTCCACGCTGTGCCGCGCCTGTCTGACCCTGTTTGATGCCGGCACGCGCTGCCCCGCGTGCCGCAGCCCCCGCGTGCTGGCCCATCCCGAACTGGACCGCCTGTCCATCGCGCACATGGATTGCGACGCCTTCTATGCCAGCGTGGAAAAGCGCGACAACCCGGACCTGCGCGACAAGCCCGTGATCGTGGGCGGCGGCACGCGGGGCGTGGTCGCCACCTGCTGCTACATCGCCCGCATCTCGGGCGTGCGGTCGGCCATGCCCATGTTCCAGGCGCTGAAGCTGTGCCCCGAGGCGGTGGTCGTGAAACCCCGGTTCGAGGCCTATGCCGAGGTCAGCCGCGCCATCCGCGACATGATGGCGGACCTGACCCCCGCGATCGAGCCCCTGTCGCTGGACGAGGCGTTCCTAGACCTGACCGGCACCGCCCGCCTGCATGGCGCCCCGCCGGCCGTCCTGATGGCACGCCTCGTGCGGCGGATGGAGGAGGAGCTGGGCGTGTCCGGCTCCGTCGGGCTGTCGCACAACAAGTTCCTCGCCAAGATCGCCTCCGACCTTGACAAGCCGCGGGGGTTTTCGGTGATCGGGCAGGCGGAGACGGCGGATTTCCTGTCTCGCCAGCATGTCCGCATCATCTGGGGCGTCGGCACTGCCACCCAGGCCGCGCTGGAGGCGGCGGGCATCCGCACCATCCGCGACCTGCTGCGCTGGGACCGGCGCGACCTGTCGGCGCGCTTCGGCTCCACCGGTGACCGGCTGTGGCGGCTGGCGCGGGGGGAGGACACGCGGCCGGTGGCGGCGGAACGTTCGGTCAAGTCCATCTCCAAGGAAACCACGTTCAGCGACGACACCTCCGATCCGGACGTGCTGGACGGGCATCTGTGGCGGCTGGCCGTTCAGGTGGCCGACCGGGCCAAGGCCAAGGGGCTGGCGGGCCGCACGGTGGTGCTGAAGCTGAAGCGGTCGGACTTCTCGCTGATCTCGCGCCGGCACGCGCTGTCGGACGCGACGCAGATGGCCGACCGCATCCATGCCGAGGGGCGGCGCCTGCTGGACGCGGCGCAGCCCGTGGGACCGGTGCGCCTGATCGGTATCGGCTTGGCGGATCTGTGCCCGGGGGAACGGGCGGACCTGTCCAACGACCTGCTGGAGCCGGACCTTGCCCGCCGCCGCAAGGCCGAGGCCGCCACCGACGCGATCCGCGCCCGTTTCGGGGCGGATGCCATCATCAAGGGGCGGGCGCTGCGCTGATCATTCGGCGGCCAGCGCCTGCCGGTGCCGCCCGATGTCGCACAGGACGGACACCACCTCCTCCATCAGCGCCACGAAGGCGAGAAAGTCGGGGCGTTTCTCGATCCGCGCCTCGTCCATGTAAAGGCTGCGGTCGATCTCCACCTGCACGGCGTGCTGCTGGCGGGACGGGCGGCCATAGGCCTGGGTGATGTAGGCGCCGGCAAAGGGCGCGTTGCGGCTGACGCGCAGGCCAGCGGCCTGAAAGGCCGCCTCCACCCGCTCCATCACCTCGCGCCCGCAGGCGGCGCCGAAACGGTCGCCCAGAACGACTTCGGGGCGGGGACCACGATTCGACAAGGCGTCGTGCGGCATGGAATGGCAGTCGACCAGAAGCACGCGGTCCGACCGGCGATGGGCGTCCTGCAACAGCTGCTGAAGGCAGGCGTGATAGGGCGTCCAATGCGCGGCGATGCGCGACTCGGCCTCGGTTCGGGTCATCTTGCCGGAATAGATCGGACGCCCTTGGGCCACGACACGGGGAATCACCCCGAGGCCGGAGGCGACGCGGGGGTTGTGCGGGGCCCGGACCAACCCCTCGATGACGGCGGGATCCAGTTCGTCGGTGGCCCGGTTCAGGTCCAGAAAGGCGCGCGGAACACGGGCCGCCAGAAGCGGCGCCCCATGATTCGGAACGCTGGCGAACACCTCGTCCATGAAGGCGTCTTCGGACGACCGGATGGTGTGCGCGTCCAGCCGCGCCCTTGCCAGAAAGGCCTGCGGATAGTCGGCCCCGCTGTGCGGCGACGAAAACACCGTGCCCGTGTCGGGGGTCCGGGGCAGGTGCAGGCGGTAGGCGTCGGATCCGGTCATGCGCGGCACGCTCCTTCAGGTGCCAGATATATGACGACTTACGCGATTGCCAAAACCCTCTTGAACCCGGCCGCGACTCTCTTTATAGACCCGCCACACCAAGGCGGAAACGCTGCGGCAGCGTGGGCGGTTAGCTCAGCGGTAGAGCACTACGTTGACATCGTAGTGGCCACTGGTTCGATCCCAGTACCGCCCACCATCTTATCACCGCCCCTTCGGGGGCATGTTTTGTTTCAAGGCGCACGCGCGCCGCTGAATGGGAGAAGAGAGATGAAGGTTGCGAACTCGCTCCGCTCGCTCAAGCTGCGCCACCGCGACTGCCAGGTCGTGCGCCGCAAGGGCCGCGTCTATGTGATCAACAAGACGCAGAAGCGCTTCAAGGCCCGTCAGGGTTAAGATCCGCCCAACGGAATTCGCAAAAGGCCGCCGGGAACCTCCCGCGCGGCCTTTTTCATGCGCGATTGTCCGCTATCTAGGGCAGGCGGGCGTGGACAAGCGCCGCGCAAGCCCGCACACCCCGCCAGACGCCGCTGCAAGGAGATCCCCCCGCGTGAGGTTCAACCGGAACGCCTTCGTATGGCGCGCGCTGCGTGTGGCCCTGCCCTTGGTGATCCTGGCGGCGCTGTGGGTCTTTGCCGATGGCCAGCAGGTGGCCCGTCAACTGCGGTCGGCCAACATGGGCTGGCTGGCGGCGGCGCTGGTCATCGTGAACCTTCAGACCGTGATGTGCGCGTGGCGCTGGCGGATGACGGCCGTGCGGCTGGGGCAGGCGCTGCCCATGCCCATCGCGATTCGCGAATATTACATGGCGCAGATCGTGAACCAGACGGTTCCGGGGGCCGTGGCGGGCGACGTGGCCCGCGCGGTGCGCGTGAAGGGCGACAGCATGAAGACCTCTGGCACCAGCGTCGCGATCGAACGCATCAGTGGCCAGGTCGGGATGCTGGCGATCATGGTGGTGGGCCTTGCGCTGGCCATGATGCACGGGGACGTTCCCTGGCGCATCGGGGCCACCCCCTTCGGCATCGGCGTCGCCATCGCCGTGGCACTGCCGATCACCTTCGCGCTTCTGCCCCAGGGCATGCGGGAAGCCATCCGCACCGGCATCCTCAGCATCTGGCTGCGTCAAAGCGCATTGGGCCTGCTGATCGCCGCCTGCAACATCTTCGCCTTCGCCTTCTGCGCCGAAGCCATTGGGGCCGAACTGAACCCCGTCGCGGCCGCCGCCTTGGTGCCGGTGGTGCTGTCGGCCATGCTCATCCCCGCCTCGGTCGCAGGCTGGGGGTTTCGGGAAGGGGCGGCGGTGCTATTCCTGCCGGTGGCCGGGGTGAACCCGCAGGCGGCCGTCGCCACTTCGGTCGCCTATGGGGCCGTGGTGCTGATTTCGGCGATTCCCGGCGCATTCTTCCTGCGCCGCCCACGCACGCTTGCCACGGATTCCTCTGCGTCGTAGCCTGAACGCCTGGAGGTGCCCATGCCCGTTCCGCTTCGTCCCATTGCCGTCTTCGCCCTGCGTTCGGGCATTCTGGCCGCGGCCGTCTGGGCCGTGCGTCATGGCCTGTCCGACGGGCGCACCGACCAGCGCGCCGAAGACGCGTTCGAGGATGCGGGCGAAGGGCTGGCCCTGCACCGCCCCCTGGATCGCAGTGTGGACGGCGTGCGTCAGACCAACGCCACCGCCCGCCTGCGCCGCACCCTGCGCTGGCCCGGCGGCGGAGTGGAGGTGGATGCCGGACTGATGGCGCGCGTGAAGATCCGCCGGCTGTAGCTGCGACACCCCGTCACAGCGCCGTGAGCGGGCTTCATCCCCACATTCCCGTGAACACCACTATGCAGGAGCTTTCGCGTGGACTTCTTTGCCGTTTTCGCTGATCCGACCGTTTGGGTCGCGTTGGCCACCCTCATCGTGATGGAGGTGGTGCTGGGCATCGACAACCTCCTCTTCATCTCGATCCTGACCAACAAGCTGCCCGAGCAGCATCGCGAAAAAGCTCGGCGCATCGGCATCGGTCTGGCCCTGATCCTGCGCCTTGGCCTGCTGGCCACGATCTCGTGGATCGTGCAGCTGACGCAGCCGGTCTTCACGGTGCTGGGCAACGAGATTTCGTGGAAGGACATGATCCTGATCGGGGGCGGCCTGTTCCTCGTGTGGAAGGCCACGAAGGAAATCCACCATTCGATGGATCCGGTGGATCACAAGGACACCATGATCGGGGCCGCCGGGATGACCTTCGGCAGCGCCATCGTGCAGATCCTGATGCTGGACCTCGTCTTCTCCATCGACAGCATCATCACGGCCGTGGGCATGACCCCGCATGTGGAGGTGATGGTGATCGCCGTTCTTGTGGCGGTGACGGTGATGCTTCTGGCGGCCAACCCGCTGGCGCGTTTCATCGAACATAACCCGACGATCGTCATGCTGGCGCTGTCCTTCCTGATGATGATCGGCACGACGCTGATCGCCGAGGGCTTGGGCTTCCACGTCCCCAAGGGCTACATCTACGCCGCGATGGCCTTCTCGGCCCTGGTGGAGGTGCTGAACATGGTGGCCCGCCGCCGCCGCGCGAAGAAGGCGGTCCACTGACGCTGGACCCTGTCACGGCCTTTGGCTATGGCTGAAGGCCGGATCTGAACCGAAGGTTTCCCTTGGCCAAGACGGACGACACCGGCGGCAGCCGCCGCGAGTTCCTGTTCTATGCGACAGGCTGTGCGGGCTGCGTGGCCACGGGGGCGGCGGTTTTGCCCCTGATCGACCAGGCGAACCCCGCGGCGGACACCCGCGCCCTGTCCTCTCTCACCGTTGACGTGTCGGCGGTGGAACCGGGCCAGCAGATCACCGTGCAATGGCAGGGCAAGCCCGTCTTCATCCGCCGCCGCACGGCCGAGGAGATCGCCGCCGCGCGCGCCGTCCCGCTGTCCGACCTTCCCGACCCGACCGCTGAAAACGCCAATCTTCCCCCCGATGCCGAGGCGAGCGACGATCATCGCAGCCTGGATCCGGCCGGGGAATGGCTGGTGATGCTGGGCGTCTGCACCCATCTGGGCTGCGTGCCCCTGGGGAACGAGGCCGGGGATTACGGCGGCTGGTTCTGCCCCTGCCACGGATCGCATTACGACACCGCCGGCCGCATCCGGCGCGGGCCCGCGACCGAAAACCTGCACATTCCCGTGGCCGCCTTCGTGGACGCGACCACCCTTCGCCTGGGGGCGGAGGGATGAGCTATGTCCCCCGCACCCGTTTCGCCCGCTGGCTGAACGCGCGCCTGCCGCTCCCCGCCGTCCTGCACAAGACGATGACGGCCCCAACGCCCCGCAACCTGAACTGGATGTGGGTCTGGGGGATGGTGCTGCTGTTCTGCCTGCTGCTTCAGGTCGTGACCGGCCTTGTGCTGGCCATGCATTACACGCCGCAGGTCGATCTTGCCTTCGACAGCGTGGAACGCATCATGCGCGACGTGAACGGCGGCTTCTTCCTGCGCTATCTGCACGCAAACGGCGCCTCGCTGTTCTTCTTCGCGATCTATCTGCACATCGCACGCGGCATCTTCTATGGCAGCCACAAGCCCCCGCGCGAGGTGACGTGGCTGATCGGGATGACGATGTTCGTCCTGCTGATGACCACGGCCTTCACCGGCTATGTCCTGCCCTGGGGACAGATGAGCTATTGGGCCGCCACCGTCATCACCGGCCTGTTCGCGGCGGTGCCGTGGATCGGCGACAGCCTGCACGCCTGGGTGCTGGGCGGGCCGTCGGTGGGCAATGCCACGCTGAACCGGTTCTTCGTGCTGCACTTCATGCTGCCTTTCGTGGCGGTGGCGCTGGCGCTTCTGCACATTTGGTCGTTCCACAGCACCGGCAACAGCAACCCTTCGGGAGTGGAGCCGCGGCGGGATCCCGAGGGCTTCGCCCGCGACACCTTGCCCTTCTGGCCGTATTTCGTGGTGAAGGACCTTCTGGCGCTGGCCGTGGTTCTGGCGGCGTTCTTCGCGCTGACGGCCTTGGCCCCGAACCTTCTGGGCCATGCCGAGAATTACGTGCCTGCCAACCCGCTGGTCACGCCGGACCACATCCAGCCTGAATGGTACTTCCTGCCCTTCTACGCCATCCTGCGCGCCTTCACGGCCGATCTGTGGCTGGTGCAGGCGGTGTCCTTCGTCACCTTCGGGCAGGTGGATGCGACGCTGATGGGGGCGCTGGCCATGTTCGGTGCGATGGCGGTGCTGCTGGCGCTGCCGTGGCTCGACCGCTCGCCTGCCCGGTCGGGGCGGTATCGGCCGTGGTTCCGGGGCGTGTTCGCCCTGCTGGTCGCGGATTTCCTGCTGCTGATGTGGTGTGGGGCGCAGCCTGCGACATCGGTAGTGGCGGCGCTGTCGCTGACCGGAACGGCGATCTGGTTCGCGATCTTCCTGATCGCGCTGCCCCTTCTGCCGCGTTTCGAAAAGGTGGAATCCCTGCCTGCGACGATCGAGGCGGCCGAATGATCCGCGTCCTGGCCCTGTCCGTGCTGATGGCCGGACCGGCGGCGGCCTTTTCCTTCGACGGCCCCTTCGGCACCTATGATCCGGCCCAGCTTCAGCGCGGCCTTCAGGTCTATACCGAGGTGTGTTCCGCCTGCCACGGGCTGCGTCAGGTGGCGATCCGCACGCTTGGCGATCCGGACGGCCCGGCCCTGCCGCCCGACCAGGTGCGGGCTTATGCCGACCTTCTGGGCCTGGCCCCGCCCGACCGGTTTCCCGCCTCCGCCCTGCCCGAGGCGCCGGATCTGAGCCTGCTCGCCAAGGCGCAGGACGGCGGCCCGCGCTTCATCCATGACGTGCTGACGGGCTATGACGGGACGGAAGCCGAGGGGTTTTATGGCAACCGCGCCGCCGGCCCCATCGTCATGCCACCGCCGCTGGTGGACGGCGTAGTGACCTATCGCGACGGGTCGGAGGCCACGGTGGAGCGGATGTCGCAGGACGTGTCCGCCTTCCTGATGTGGGCGGCCGAACCGAAGCTGGTGGCGCGCAAGCGGGCGGGCTTCGTGGCCGTGGGACTTCTTCTGGTTCTGGCAGGCCTTCTGTACCTGACGAACCGAGAGATCTGGCGGCGTCAGCCCAGATAGTCGCGCAAGGCGGGCGGCGGATCGTCCAGCAGCGCCTGCGTCGGGGCGGGCGGATGCGCCACGCCGTCCGCCACCACCACCGTGCGGCGGGCAAAGCGGCGCGCGTCGGCGGGATCATGGGTGACCATCAGGACGGTGATGCCGGTCGTCACCTCCGTCACCAGATCCAGCATGTCGGCCTTCAGTTTCGGCCCCAGCGCGGCGAAGGGTTCGTCCAGCGTCAGGATGGGCCGGCCCTGAAGCAGCGCCCGCGCCAGCGCCGCGCGCCCCTGCTGGCCGCCCGATAACTGTGCGGGGCGGCGGGTTTCCATCCCGGCCAGCCCGACACGCTCCAGCACCTCGGCCAATCGTGCGGTCTGGGCCTTGTCCAGACGCAGGCGCGGGGACAGGCCAAGGCCAAGGTTCTGGGCCACGGTCAGGTGCGGGAACAGGTTCTGTTCCTGAAACAGTGTCGCCACCGGTCGTTCGGCCGGCGGCAGCGACGTCAGGTCCCGCCCGTTCCAGCGGATCGCGCCTGCGGCCAGCGGCACGAAGCCCGCCAGCGCCATCAGCAGCGTCGATTTGCCCGCCCCCGAAGGGCCGATCAGGGCGATCCTTTCCCCCGCCTCTGCCTGCCAGTCGGCGGTCAGGTGGAAATCGTCCAGACGGATCGCCGCCGCCTCAAAGGTCAGAGCCATGGCGCCCCCCCCAATCGAAGATGAAGAACAGGGCAAAGGACAGGATCACCAGCAGCAGCGCGGCCCCCGCCGCCTGCTCCATCCGGTAGGCGCCCATCAGCTGCTGGACCAGAAGGGGCAGTGTCGGCCCGTTTGGCGCGGCGAAAAGCGCGATCACCCCCAGATCGCCCATCGACAGCGCGGCGGACACCCCACCGGCAAAGCCAAGGGGCGCGCGCATCCGGGGCAGGATCAGCCAGCGCAGCCGGGCCATCCCGCGCAGGCCAAGGGTGTCGGCCAGCCGACCGTAACCGGCCTGAACGGTCTGCGCGGCGGGCCGCAGGATGCGAAAGGCAAAGGGCAGGGCAAGCGTGGCGTTCACCAGCAGCGTGACCGGAAGGGCCACCCGTTCCGGCGGCAGGAGGGGCCAAAGCGCGAGGAACAGCCCTGTGCCCATGACAAGGGAGGAAGCGGCCAGCGGCAGGGTCGCCACGACCCCCACCCAGCGCGCCGGTGACAAAGCCAGTGTCAGGGCGGCGCCCAGTGTCAAAGCGCTCGCGCCCAGAGCAATGCCGACCGACCGGACCGCCGCCCCCCAGACCGAGGGGGGCAGATCCCCCATACCCGCCACCCCTCGCCACGCCACCATCGCCAGCGGCACCGCCAGAAACAGCGTTGCCAGTGTCAGCAGGACGGTGTCCGCGATCCGGTGCCAGCCCTTGGGCGCGAAGGGGATTACCCGGTCCAGCCCCTTGCCAAACCCCGAAGGCGTGGCGAACAGCCCGGCCAGCAGCACGGCGGCCGCGCACAGGGCAAATTGCAAAAGAGCGAGGCTGGCGGCGCGACCAAGGTCAAACTGGAAGCGCAGGGACTGGTAGATCGCAAGCTCCACCGTGGTGGCGCGGGGGCCGCCGCCAAGGGTCAGCGCTACGGCAAAGCTGGTCAGGCAGATCGCGAAGATCACGGCCAGCGTGCCGGGCAGCACCGCCCGCAGCATCGGGCGTTCCAGATGGCGGGCGATGTCACCCGGCCCGAAGCCGAGGGACAGGGCCAGACGCATCCGTTCCGCCGGAATGGCCTGCCAGCCTTGCAGGATCAGGCGGACGGCCAGCGGCATGTTCAGGAACACATGCGCCAGCACAACGCCGTGTAGACCATAGATCGGGATCGACAGGCCCACCGTGCCCAGCGCCTGGTTGACCAGCCCGGCACGGCCGAAGACGGCCAGCAGCCCCAGAACCGCCACGATCACCGGCAGAAGAAAGGGCGCGCCCAGCAGCGCGATCAGCGCGCCTCGGCCCGGAAAACGTCGTCGTGCCAGCGCCCGCGCCACCGGCACCGCCAGCGCGACCGAAATCCCGGCCGACAGCGCCGCCTGAAGCACGGTGAAGCGCACGGCGGGCCAGTCGGCGCCCCAGCCGCCCTGCGCCTGCGCGGCCACCATCGCCAGCGGCCCGAAGGTCAGAAGAAGGACGGTCAGCCCGACCGTCAGCGGGACAGCGCGGCCTGCCATTCGGCCATCGCGGCGTCACGTTCGGCCGCCGCCTCGGCCGGCGGCAGGAACAGCGTCTTGTCGGGGCGGGGCAAGGCGGTGAATGCCTCGGGCAGCTCCACCGGGCGGGCGGGATACATCCAGTTGGTCGTGGCGATGGTCTGTTGCGCCGCGTCCGACAGCAGGAAGGCGAGGAAGCTGTCCGCAAGATCAGGCTGGTCGGAGGACGCGAGACGAGCCGCCACCTCCACTTGAAGGTAATGCCCGTCGCGGAAGATGGGCGCGGTCTTTGTGTCGTCCTCCTCCGCCATGATGTGATAGGCGGGGGAGGTGGTGTAGCTCAGCACCGCGTCCGCTTCGCCGGAGGTGAAAAGGCCGTAGGATTCGGACCAGCCGGGGGTGACGGTCAGGATGTTGTCGGCCAGTCGGTCCCACATCGCGCCCGCCTTGTCGCCATAGGCCGCCTTCACCCACATCACCAGCCCAAGGCCGGGGGTGGAGGAACGGGGATCCTGAATCACCACCTTCAGGTTCGACTCCGCCAGCTCCTCGAAACTGTGGGGCTGCGGGGCGTCCGCGTTCATCACGAAGCCGAACCAGCCCCAGTCGAAGGGCATGAAGGTGGTGTCCGTCCAGTCCACCGGCAGATCGACCGCCGGAACCTCTCCATGTGGCGCGAAGAGGCTGGTCGCCTGCGCCTCGGCCAGAAGGTTGGCGTCGAGGCCGACGACCACGTCCGTGTTTCCCCGCGCGCCTTCCAGCTTCAGCCGGGCCAGCATGGCGGCCGCGTCGCCGGGCGCGGTGAAGACGACGTTGCATCCGCACTCCGCCTCGAAGGCCTGCTCGATCTGCGGGCCGGGGCCCCATTCGCTGACAAAGCTGTCATAGGTCATGACCTCCAGCGTGGGCGTCTGGGCAAAGGCCGCGGCGGGCAGAAAGGCGGTCAGAAGCAGAAGGCGCATGGTTCCTCCGATCCGGCAGAAAGAGGGCTTGCGCTGCACCTTCCCTCCGCCGGCGTGATCCGGTTCAGGTTCGACGGGTTCGCATCGCATCTCAGCCCGAAGGCACCCCGAGGTTCCTTTCGATCTAGAAGCCGGCAGGTGCCCTGTCCAGCGTGAAACGGGTTTTCGGGCGGGCGCCTTTGTCTTATGGCTGCGAAGGCAAGGAGATCCGACATGAGCTTCAACACCTTCGGCCACCTGTTCCGCGTCACCACCTGGGGCGAAAGCCACGGCCCCGCGCTGGGCGCCACCGTGGACGGCTGCCCCCCTGGCGTGAAGATCGAGGCGTCGGAAATCCAGCACTGGCTGGACCGCCGCAAGCCGGGCACCAGCCGCTTCACCACCCAGCGGCGCGAGGCGGACGAGGTGAAGATCCTGTCCGGTGTGTTCGAGGGCGTGTCGACCGGCACCCCGATCCAGTTGATGATCGAGAACACGGATCAGCGGTCCAAGGATTACGGCGACATCGCCAACAGCTTCCGCCCCGGTCATGCCGATCTGGCCTATCACCTGAAATACGGGGTGCGGGATTATCGGGGCGGCGGCCGATCCTCGGCCCGCGAAACGGCGGCGCGGGTGGCGGCGGGTGGCGTGGCACGCGCGGCACTGGCGGCGCTGGCGCCGGATTTGAAGATCACCGGTTTCATGGTGCAGATGGGCCCGCACGCCATCGACCGGACCCGTGCCGATCTGGCCGAGGTGGAGAACAACCCCTTCTGGTGCCCCGATCCCGTCATGGCCGAACAGTGGGCAGGATATCTGGATGATCTGCGCAAGGCGCATGATTCCGTGGGCGCGGTGATCGAGGTCGTGGCCTCGGGCGTTCCGGCGGGCTTGGGTGCGCCGATCTATGGCAAGCTGGACACGGATCTGGCCGCCGCGATGATGTCCATCAACGCCGTCAAGGCGGTGGAGATCGGCGAGGGCATGGCCGCCGCCGCCCTGACAGGGCGTGAAAACGCGGACGAGATGCGGATGGGCGCGAACGGCGCACAGTTCCTGTCGAACCATGCTGGCGGCATCCTGGGCGGAATCTCCACCGGGCAGGACGTGGTGGTGCGCTTTGCGGTGAAGCCGACATCGTCGATCCTGACTCCACGCCAGACGGTGAACCTGGCGGGCGAGGAGGTGGATCTGGTCACCAAGGGACGCCACGATCCCTGCGTCGGCATCCGCGCCATTCCGGTGGCCGAGGCGATGATGGCCTGCGTTCTGCTGGACCACCTTCTGCGCGATCGCGGGCAGACGGGCGGGGTGCGCGGAAAGGTTGGCCTGCAAGAGTGATCTGACAGATCCCTCACGAATCCTGCTGCGGACGGGGAACAAACACAAGGATGTGACGTTCTCATGTCAGACAGACCAAGGAGAGACTTCATGGCTG
Source organism: Falsirhodobacter sp. 1013 (assembly GCF_051195255.1). Classification (NCBI taxonomy): domain Bacteria; kingdom Pseudomonadati; phylum Pseudomonadota; class Alphaproteobacteria; order Rhodobacterales; family Paracoccaceae; genus Falsirhodobacter; species Falsirhodobacter sp. 1013. The sequence continues at coordinate 672,013 of NZ_JBNJLK010000001.1, forward strand.
ATTATCGCAACGACCGTGACCTTGACCGCGCCCAACCGAAGACCGTTCGGGCAGAACGTTCCGGCAGCTCGATCTTCCTGATCGTGGCCGCTGTCATCGCCTTGCTGGCGATCCTGTGGTTCGCCTTCTCGGGCGGCGACGATGCGACGACGACCGCACCGTCGGCCATGCAGGAAGCCCCTGCCGCCACCACGACGGCCCCGGAAAGCACCATCACCCCCGCCCCGAACGCAGGCACCACGGGTGGCACCACGACGACCGCGCCCTGATCGGCGAAGATTTGAAACGGAAGGGCGGTCCAAAAGGACCGCCTTTTTTCATGCGCGCAGGTTGGCCAGAACCGCAAGGGCGGCGGCGCGCGGATCGGGCGCCTGCCAGATCGGACGGCCTACGACGATGTGGTTCGCACCGTTCCGGATGGCGTCGCCCGGTGTGGCCACGCGCTTCTGATCGCCCAGGGCCGCATCGGCCGGACGCACGCCTGGGGTGACGATCAGCTTTCCGGCCGCTTCGGGAAGGGCGCGAATGGCGGCCGCTTCTTGCGGGCTGGCGATGACGCCGTCCGCCCCGGCCGACAGCGCCCGCGCCGCGCGTTCGACCGTGATCTTCGCCAGATCACCCGCCTGGATCATGTTGGCGTCCAGATCCGCACGGTCCAGCGAGGTCAGGATGGTGACGGCCAGGATCTTCGTGTCCGTTCCGGCCTTCCCCTCGGCGGCGGCGCACACCACCTGCGGATCACCATGCACGGTCAGGAAGTCCAGCCCGTGCTGGGCGATGCCACGCACCGCCGCTTCCACCGTGGCCCCGATGTCGAACAGCTTCATGTCGAGGAACACGCGCTTGCCGCGGTCGTGCTTCAGCTCGTTCGCCAAGGCAAAACCGCCGCCCGTCAGCATGCCCAGACCGATTTTGTAGAACGACACCGTGTCGCCCAGCTGGTCGGCCAAAGCCAGGCCCTGAACGACATTGGGCACATCAAGCGCTACGATAAGACGATCGTCGGACATGGAGACACCTCTGGGCTTGGGACGGGCGAGGGGATGGGCCGATCCGCGATCCCTGTCAACGCCGAAAGCGTTGACAGGGCGGCGGTCCTGATGGTCCATGGGAAAAAAGGCGAAGGCATGCAGATCACGATTACCCATGACCGGCCCGAGGGCCCCCGCGCTGGCCCGATCACTGTGGGGTGGTTTCTGACCTCGGACAAGGGGGCGGTGCTGTTCGATCCGCCCGAACGGCTTGTGCAGCGGCCGCCGAACCGCGGGCACGCCAAATCCGCCGCGCGCTGCCCGGCGGTGGTCCAGATGGAAAGCCGCTATTTCGTGGTGAAATGCCCCTATGACCTGCATCTGGGGTTCGGGCGCGATGACAAGGGCAAGGCGCATCTGGTCAACCGGCTGGGTGCGGCCAGCCCTGTCCGACCGGCCAAGCTGAACGAGCTGCTGACCATGGTCAACCAAAACGAATGGCGTTTTCCGGACCGTCCGACGGTGCAGTTGAACCTGCCCTACTGCTTCATCGCCGACGAGCCGGTGTATCTGAGCCAGATCGGCACCTTCGCCCATTACCGGGCCGATCCCCTGCCGGGAACCATCTTTGGCGGGCGCTTCCCCATCGATGTCTGGCCGCGCCCGCTGATGTGGGCGTTCGAGTGGCATGACACGGCAAGGGACATCGTCGTGAAGCGGGGGGAGCCGCTGTTCTATGTCCAGTTCGAAGGGGAAGGCCCCGACCGCCCGGTTCAGGTCGTGGAGGTCGAACGCACTGACGAGCTGTCGGGGTATCTGGAGAAGATCTCGGGGGTGGTCAACTACGTCAACCAGACCTTCTCCCTCTTCAAGGCGGCGGAAGGATTGCGCCCGCCGACCCTGGTCGTTCCGAAGAAGCGTTAAGCGGCCGTGTCGAAGCGCGGCGCCGTGACGCGGGCCGCATAAAGCGACTTCGCGCTGTCCAGTAGCCGCTGGCGCAGGTTCTCTCCGTTCGAGGGTTCTGCGGTGCGAATGTGGACTTCGAAGGGCACGGGACGTCCCTCTTCCTTCACAAGAAGGGTGACCATCGCCTCGACTTGACCGAAATCACGGGCATAGCGGGCATGTTCGATCTCGGCAGACAAAATACGCATGGCAGTGTCCTTGGTCATTTCAGGGTGTCAACCACCTTTTTTGACTTTTGTTCCCCATCCGTGAAACTGTTGCACTCACGCTGTGGTGAGCGGTGGGAGCATCTTGAAACCGTTACAGGCACTGCGCATTTTCCTGACAGAGACCCGCCACAGGGCGCGCCGTATCCGGGCGCCGAGGAGCGGGGGCTTTGTGAAAGGAGAAGAACCGATGAATTTGGAAAAGTTCACGGAACGGTCGCGTGGTTTCCTTCAGGCGGCACAAACCATCGCGATGCGGGAAAGCCATCAGCGGCTTGCGCCGGAACATCTGCTGAAAGCGCTGCTGGATGACGATCAGGGGCTGGCCTCCAACCTGATCGCGCGTGCGGGCGGCGAACCGGCCCGCGTGGCCGAAGCGGTCGAGGCGTCCATCGCCAAGCTGCCGAAGGTGTCGGGCGACGCCCAGCCCTTCATGGACCCCGCCCTTGTCCGCGTTCTGGACGAGGCGGAGAAGGTGGCCAAGAAGGCCGGTGACAGTTTCGTTCCGGTGGAACGGGTGCTGACGGCGCTGGTTCTCGTGGCCTCCAAGGCCAAGGAAGCGCTGGTGGCCGGGGGCGTATCGGCCCAGACCCTGAACAGCGCGATCAACGACATTCGCAAAGGCCGGACGGCCGACAGCGCCAGCGCCGAGGACAGCTTCGACGCGCTGAAGAAATATGCCCGCGATCTGACCGAAGCCGCCGAGCAGGGAAAGATCGACCCCATCATCGGCCGCGACGACGAGATCCGCCGCACCATGCAGGTGCTGAGCCGTCGCACCAAGAACAACCCCGTCCTGATCGGGGAGCCGGGCGTGGGCAAGACCGCGATCGCCGAAGGCCTCGCCCTGCGGATCGTGGACGGCGACGTTCCGGAATCTTTGCGCAACAAGCGCCTGATGGCGCTGGACATGGGCGCCCTGATCGCCGGCGCGAAATACCGGGGTGAGTTCGAGGAGCGTCTGAAGGCCATCCTGAAGGAGATCGAGACCGCCGCCGGCGAAATTATCCTGTTCATCGACGAGATGCACACGCTGGTCGGTGCAGGCAAAGCCGATGGCGCGATGGACGCCGCCAACCTGATCAAGCCTGCGCTGGCGCGGGGGGAGTTGCATTGCGTCGGCGCCACCACGCTGGACGAATACCGCAAATATGTCGAAAAGGACGCGGCCCTTGCCCGCAGGTTCCAGCCCGTGATGGTGGAGGAGCCGACGGTGGAGGACACCATCTCCATCCTCCGCGGGATCAAGGAGAAGTACGAGCTGCACCACGGGGTGCGGATCAGCGACTCGGCCCTTGTGGCGGCGGCGCAGTTGTCGCACCGCTACATCACTGACCGCTTCCTGCCCGACAAGGCCATCGACCTTGTGGACGAGGCCGCCAGCCGTCTGAGGATGGAGGTGGATTCCAAGCCCGAGGAACTGGACGCTTTGGACCGCCAGATCCTGCAGATGCAGATCGAGCAGGAGGCGCTGCGGAAAGAGGACGACACCGCCAGCAAGGACCGGCTGGAGCGGCTGGAGAAGGACCTGGGCGACCTGCGCGACCGCGCGGCGACCATGACCGCCAAGTGGCAGGCCGAACGGGACAAACTGCAAGCCTCGCGCAACACCCAGGAACAGCTGGACCGGGCGCGGGCCGAACTGGACGTCGCCAAGCGCGAGGGCAACTTCGCCAAGGCGGGGGAGCTGCAATACGGCACCATCCCGGGGCTGGAAAAGCAACTGGCCGAGGCTGAGGCAGGTGACGGGCTGATGGTGGAGGAAGCCGTCCGCCCCGAGCAGATCGCCGAGGTGGTGGAGCGCTGGACCGGCATCCCGACCAGCAAGATGCTGGAAGGGGAGCGTGAGAAACTCCTGAAGATGGAGGACGAGCTGGGCCGTCGCGTGGTCGGCCAGCGTCAGGCGGTGACCGCCGTTGCCAATGCCGTGCGCCGTGCGCGCGCCGGCCTGAACGACGAAAACCGTCCCTTGGGCAGCTTCCTGTTCCTTGGGCCGACCGGCGTCGGAAAGACGGAACTGACGAAGGCCGTGGCCGAGTACCTGTTCAACGACGATCAGGCGATGGTCCGCATCGACATGTCGGAGTTCATGGAGAAGCACGCCGTGAGCCGCCTGATCGGCGCGCCCCCCGGCTATGTCGGTTATGACGAGGGCGGGGTCCTGACCGAGGCCGTGCGGCGGCGTCCCTATCAGGTGGTGCTGTTCGACGAGGTGGAGAAGGCCCATCCCGACGTCTTCAACGTCCTGCTTCAGGTGCTGGACGACGGCCAGTTGACCGACGGTCAGGGCCGGCGAGTGGACTTCAAGCAGACGCTGATCGTGCTGACCTCCAACCTCGGGGCCCATGCGCTGAGCGTTCTGCCGGACGGTGGCGATCCGGCCGGGGCGCGGGCGGCGGTGATGGAGGCGGTGCGCGGGCATTTCCGGCCCGAGTTCCTGAACCGTCTGGACGAGACGATCATCTTCGACCGTCTGGGCCGCGCCGACATGTCGGGGATCGTGGACATCCAGCTGCGCCGGCTGGAACAGCGCCTTGCGCAGCGCAAGATCGTGCTGGATCTGGACGCGGCCGCCAAGGACTGGCTGGCGGATGAAGGGTATGATCCCGTCTTCGGCGCCCGCCCGCTGAAGCGCGTGATCCAGCGCCACATCCAGGACCCGCTGGCCGAGATGATCCTGGCGGGGGATGTGGTCGACGGGGCCACGATCCACGGCACCGCCGGTCCCGATGGCCTGATCATCGGCGATCGCGTGTCGTCCTCGCGCAGGGACCGGCCGCAGGACGCGGTGGTGCACTGAGCAGTATGGGCGCGGAGCGATCCGCGCCCATACGCATTCGTGACGCGAATTTCCTTGGCGTTGGGCGGATTCCGGCCAACATCAGTCAAAAGGGAGGACGCCCATGTTTCGCAATGATCTGAAATGGTCCGATGTGACCCCGAAGGCCCAGTTCCTGAACCGCCGGCAGATCATGGCGGCGGGTGCGGCCACGCTGATGGCCCCGCGCGCGTTCGCGGCCGGATACTCCACCTCGGAAAAGCAGAACACGTTCGAGGAGATCACCAACTACAACAACTTCTACGAGTTCGGGTTGGACAAGACCGACCCCGCGCGGAGCGCGGGGGCGCTGACCGTGGATCCGTGGTCGGTCCAGATCGACGGTCTGGTGGACCGACCCGGCATGTACGATCTGGCCGACGTCCTGAAGATGGGCCCGATCGAGGAGCGGATCTATCGACTGCGCTGCGTGGAGGCGTGGTCGATGGTCATCCCGTGGAACGGCTTCCAGCTGTCGCACCTTCTGAACAAGGTCGGCGTGAAGTCCGGCGCCCGTTACGTCGCCTTCCAGACCTTGCAGCGCCCGTCCGAGATGCCGGGCCAGCGTCAGGGCTTCCTGGACTGGCCCTATCGCGAAGGCCTGCGGCTGGACGAGGCGATGCACCCGCTGACCCTGATGGCCACGGGCCTGTACGGGGAGGAGCTGCCGAAGCAGAACGGCGCGCCGATCCGGTTGGTCGTTCCGTGGAAGTACGGCTTCAAGTCGATCAAGAGCGTGGTGCGCATCAGCCTGGTGGCCGATCAGCCGGACACGACGTGGAAGCAGACCAATCACCGCGAATACGGCTTCTATGCGAACGTGAACCCCACGGTCAGCCATCCGCGCTGGTCGCAGGCGACGGAACGGCGGATCGGGGGCGGCCTGTTCAACAGCCGTCAGGACACGATCATGTTCAACGGGTACGGCGATCAGGTGGCCAGCCTCTATGCCGGTCAGGACCTGTCGAGGGATTACTGAGTGCAGGCCCTTCAGACCGCCTTGCGCCATGTTCCGTCCTGGGCGGTCTATCTGCTGGGGCTGCTGCCGCTGGCCTGGCTGATCCTGCGGGGGGTGCTGGGCGATCTGGGCGTCGATCCCGTGCGGACGGTGGAGCATGATCTGGGCCTGCGCGCCCTTCAGTGGATCGTGGCGGGGCTTGCGATCAGCCCCCTGCGCTGGGCGACCGGTCTCAACCTGATCCGTTACCGGCGGGCGATCGGGCTGGTCGCGTTCTTCTATGCGGCACTGCACCTGTCGGCCTGGCTGCTTCTGGATATCCAGCTGAACTGGGCGCAGGCGTGGGGCGACATCCTGCGGCGGCCTTACATCACGATCGGGATGCTGGCGCTGATCCTTCTGGTGCCGCTGGCCGTCACCTCCAACAACCGCTCCATCCGCTGGTTGCGGGGCCGGTGGCAGAAGCTGCACCGTCTCGTCTACGTGGCCGCACTGGCCGGCGCGTTGCATTACCTTCTGGTGGGAAAGGTCTGGATTGGGGAGGCCCTGATCTACTTCGCCGCCATAGCGATTCTGCTGGCTCTGCGGGTGACGCACCGCACCCTGCGCTGGCCTTAAGCTACTACATAGTGTTCTTGGCTGCTTCAGATACCATATCTTGTGTTCAGACAGTTTCTTCAGCCTGTCGCACGATTTTCGCATTTTTCCTCTTGCGGGTTCTGCCGAGTCTCCGTAGATACCGCCTCACCGAAGCGGAGACGCTTTGGGACGGGAAGCGGCGGCTGGTGAGGTTGCCATGGACTGTGGACATTC